>JBBSFE010000018.1:0-68627 GCA_038239005.1 Polyangiales bacterium | reverse complement strand
CGCGGGCGACCTCGGGCAACGATCGACCTGTCTTTGCGAGGCTGGCGACAGCGTCAGCTTTGAATTCAGCGGTGTAACGAGGCAGGGTACGCATCCGATTTCTTTCGGCGGCGTGTCAGCGAATCCGAGGGAGGTCTAACGTGCGGTTCGAACCCAAATCTCTTCTCGTCTTCTGGCGCCTTGGCGCCTTGGCGGCTTTCTTCGTCTGGGTCGAGTCAGTCGGCGCCTTTGATGTTGGCGACGGGGTAGAGGCGGTTAGTGACGAGCGCGATTTCTTCGGCTTCGAGCACCGCGAGCACCTCGTCGAGGTCTTTGTAGACGAGCGCGCACTCGTCGAGCGGAACGTGGACGTGGTTCGACATGATGCCCTCGACCTTCACACCGCCGATCATGCGCTGCACCGTCGCCATTTCCTCGTCGATGCGGTCTTGCTTGTGCTCGAGCTTGCGCTTCGCTTCACCGCGCGAGAGCACGCGACCCGAGCCGTGGTTCACGCTGCACGCGCTTTTGTATGCGCCGGCGCGCGGAAACAACATCGCTGCGCCCTCGAACATCGAGCCGGGGATGAGACACGGGTGCCCGGTCGTTTCCCAGCGGGTGCCAACGAGATCCGGATGACCCGCGGGGAACGCGCGCGTCGCGCCCTTGCGGTGAACGAAGCCGCGCTTCGTCGTGCCGTCGGGCAGGACGAGCGTCTCCTCTTGCACGAGGTTGTGGCTGATCTCGTAATAGACCTCGACGTCGGCGTCGAAGACCTCGCGCGTGGCTTCGCGAATTCCATCGACGATGATGTGGCGATTCGCGATCGCGAAGTTTGCCGCGGAGTTGTGGTGCGCCCAATACTCTTTTCCGAGCGGCTCGGTCGCGCGAAGCCACGATTCCTCGCGGCGGTTTTTCGGCAGCCCGCGCACTTTCGCGCCTTCGTAGAAAAAGTGATTCGCCGTTTGCCAGCCGTAGCCGCGGCTTCCGCAATGGACCATCACGTAGACGTCGCCGGAATCGCGATCGCATTGCATCTCGACGAAGTGGTTGCCGCCGCCGACGCTCCCGAGCTGGCCGGCGGCGCTCGAATACGCGCGATCGATCTTCGCGAGATCGATGTCGTCGGGAACGGGAATGAATTGCCGCTCGCAAAGGTCTGCGCGCACGCCGAGCGCTTGGGCGCCGTAGCGGAGGATGTCGTCGGCTTTGCGCTTCGAGAACTTCGGCATGAGCTCGGGTCGCCGGTGCCCTTTGCCCGTTGCGATGCGGCGCTCGACCTCGGTCACCCAGCGTTGGCGTTCGTGTTTGCTGCGAACCGACGATGCGGTCAGCGCGGCCTTCATGGTGAGGACGCCACACGAGATGTCGTAGCCCGAGCCGCCCTGGATGATGGTGTCGTCCGTGACGATGACGCTGCCGACCGGGACGCCGTAACCCACGTGCGTGTCGGGCAACAGATACGCGCCGACGACGCCTTCGTAGCTCGCGCCGCTCACGATTTGTTGCCAAACCTGTTCGTCCGTCGTTTCGTAGAGCGACTCGGAGAGAAACGCGTGCACCTCCACCTTCATGCTTCCGATTTTCGGAAGCACGTAGTGATTCGGCGTCACCTTCTCGACTGCGTACTTGAACGACACGTGTGATGAGACTCTCCAGCGCTCGAATCCTGACGTAGCACGCCCACAAAATCAACGCTGCGCGGCTTGATTCATCGGTACCGAAGTATTATTCATTAGGTACCGATGCAATGGGATCCCGAATCGAGCCCCGGCTTTTGGGTCAATCGAGCGTCGCGGCTGATGGTGCGCCGCGCGGACGCGAGCCTCCGGCCGTTGGGCTTTGCGCTGACCTACCTGCCCGTTTTGAGAGCGCTCGCGATGGCTGGGCGGCCGCTCTCGCAAAGCGAGCTCGCGCAACGCGTTGGCGTCGAGCAGCCCACGATGGCAGAGACGCTTCCCCGCATGGTGCGCGATGGCTTGGTGCGGCGCGAGCCCAACCCGGCTGACAAACGCGCGGCGCTCGTCTCCATCACGCGGCTCGCGCGCGCGCGCTTTCCGAAAGCACGGGTCGCACTGGCCGATGGCGAGCGTGAAGCGCTGGCCGGCTTGAGCAGCGAGGAGAAGACGCTCCTCAAAGACCTACTGAAGCGTGTCGTCGGAAATCTCGAAGCGGGTCTTCCAGTCGACCATGAGTGAGTTCTCGATCACCAACGACTACTCGGCTTCGCCCGAAAAAGTCTGGCGCGCGCTGACCGATCCCGAGCTCGTCGCGCTTTGGACGACGACCGGCCAAGGCGGAAAGCCGGTTGGGTTCGAGCCCATCGTCGGGACGCATTTCAAATTCGTCGCGACGCCTCTGCCCGGCTGGAATGGAATCGTCGAATGCGAGGTGCTCGAAGTTCGCGCGCCCTCACTCCTCCGTTACACGTGGCGCAACGGCGACGACGACGCAAAGACGATCGTCACGTGCCGCGTCGAGCCACGGGGCAGTGGCACACGCTTTACGTGGGAGCACACGGGCTTCACTGGAGTCGGCGGCTTCATGATGTCGAAGCTGCTCGCGTCGGTCCGAAGAAAAATGCTCAGCGTCGGCTTGCCTGCTGTACTCGAGAAGGTCACATGAAATCTTTTTTCGGTTTTCTCGCGATCGCGGTTCTTGCGTGCCAAGCGCCGGCGCAAAACCACGCAGACGCCGCTGCGGGCGATCCGCCAACGGCCTGCACCAAGCTCGGCGCGCCGTGCACGTTCGCTCCTGGCAAGCTCGGCTCGTGTGTCGAAGTCGAGCACATCGACGGTCCTGCCGCATTCGTGTGCCAATCGCAGCATTGAGCGCTACTTCCCGAGGAGCGTGTGCATGGCGATCATGGCTTTGCCGCCGCTCGTTGCGCCTGCGCCCGTGATGTCGCCCGCGATGATCTGCACGATCTTCATCGTGGTGAGATCAATGATGTAGGCCTGCTCGCGCTGACCGAGGGCCATGTGGGTTGGCGTTCCCGTGCCGTCTGGGTCTTTTACGCTGGTCACGGGGAGGCTGTACTTGTTGACCCACGCCGTGAGATCGCTCTTCGACGCTTGCGTCGTGAAGCCGGTCGTCTCGAGCACTTCGATCACGATGCCGCCCGCGGTCACGACGGACGGACCGCCCGTGGCGAGCTCGCCGGCGCTCTTTTGGCAACCTGGGCAGTCGGTCTCTGCGAGATTGAGCATCGCGTAGTGCATGCCGCTCTTGCGTGCGTCGTCGAGCGAGTACGTGATGTACGACTTCGTCGTTGCGATCGCGTCTGCGGCGTCGTCGACGTACCCGTCCACGTCATGTTCGCGATGACCGAGCCGACCGTCGTGCCGTAGGGCCCGCTCGGGTAGGTCGTCGAGGCGTCGCTCGGTGTCGAGGCGTCGCCGCTCGCTCCGCTGTCTTGCGATGACGCGGTGTCGGAGCTCGCGGCGCTGTCGTTCGTTCCGCCATCGGTTGGCGTCGAGCCACCGCTCGAGCAAGCCATGATGGCCGAAAAGCCAATCAGCCAAATGCCGCGCATGATCATTTTCCCTTCAAGCGAACCGCGAGCCATGTGAGCTCGCTGACACCTTCGCCGACGTCGGTTTGAATCGTGAGACCATCGGCGGAGACGTGGGCCGCCGCGACGACGCTCAAGATGCCGACGTTGGGCGGCGTCGAAAAATAGTCGTCGCCGAGCACGAGGAGCTCGACCGCCGCATTCGCAGCGAGGCTCGCCGAGTTGACGAGCGTCACGCCCATCTTGTTCGACGACTTCGCACTCGACGGAGCGATGGCGTAGATCGCATCGACGTTCGCGGCCGTTGCATACGCCGGTGCGTCGGCGAGCGCGACCGATGCGACGCGAAACGTGCGACCCACATCGCCCGTGCCGAAATCTTCGATGTCGAGGTTGAAGGTCGTGCCGCTCGGGATGACGAGCGTGAGATCGCCCTGCGTGATGCTCGAACCCGATGCGCCGTCGGGTGGCAAGAGGACGCTACTTGGCGGGAGCGCAGGCAAGCGCATCGCGATGCTGACGTTCTCGGGCTCGGCGTGCGTGAAACGGAAATAGTCGACGGCGTGATCGGGGCGACCGTCGGCGTGCATGGCGTAATTTTCGGTTGGGAGAAACTGCCCAATCGGAATCACGAAGCCGCCGCCGTTGTCCGTGCGCGTGCCGTAGCAAATAGCGCCACACACCGTGACGACGAGATCCGAGAGCCCCGCGTCCGCGAGGTCGTTCACGCTGCCACTTACTTGCAATATACACGTACCGCCGTCTGGCCGCTGATCGGGCGGCTGGCTGCACGGCGCCTTGTAGGTGTCGGGTGCGGTGTAGGAACTATCGACGATGGACGCGTCTTTCTTTCCACCGTCGTCCGTGGACGCTGGCGGCGGGGAGCTACACCCCAAAAGGGCGAACGTGACGAGCGCAAACCCACGCATCGACATGCAGCATGAGACCAACCGCGGGCGGAGTCACGTCTTAAGCGGCGCAAGGATCGCACCACATCTCGAAGTTTGCTGGTGCGCGATCGTTCCGCAGCCGTTTTCCCTGCGACCGTTCATGGAAGATCACGCAACGCTGCGGACCCGATGGAGCGTCGCATGCTGATCTCGAGCGTGGTGCTGGTGGATCCCAAGTCGACGGCGGTGCACTAGGCTCACTCGAGTGCGTCGACGACGAATGCGATGAAGGCGCGGACGTTTGCGGAGCTCGAGCGCGCCGCGGTCGTGAGCGCACGCACGTCGGGTCCCTTCGCCGACGCGCTGGAGAGGAGCTCGACGAAATCACCGGTGCGAATGGCATCGCCAACCATGAAATCGAGCACCTGACAGATGCCCAAGCCGGCGCGTGCTGCGTCGAGCAAGGAGGTGCCGTGATCGATGAGCAAGCTGCCTTTCATGGGCCAAGTGCGCGTGCGTTTGCCGTCCGAGAAGGTCCAGTCCGTTGGCTTGCCGTTTGGCCCGACGAAGCGAAGGCAATCGTGCTGCGCGAGATCGGCGACGCTCTTCGGCTCGCCGCGACGCGCGACGTAGCTCGGCGCAGCGACCGTCACCCACTTCGTGCGCCGCAAGAGGCGCGACACGAGCGACGAATCGGGTAGCTCGCCCATGCGAATGGCGACGTCGTAGCTTTCGGCGGCGAGGTGCGCGACGCGATCGCTCACATCGAAACGAAACGCGAGACGTGGATACTGCGTTGCGAGACGCGGAAGATTCGACACCACGAACGGCGCGAGGATGAACGGAAACGTCACCGAGATTTCGCCGTGAGGCTCGCGCTGGATGCTCTGCATCGCTTCACGCGCACCCCGCACGCTCGCGACCGCAGGCTGGCACCGCGCGAGGAACACCTCGCCTTCGCGCGTAAGGGCGACGACACGCGAGCTGCGATCGAGCAGGCGCACGCCGAGCCCGTCTTCGAGCTTTCGCACGGCTTTGCTGATTGCGGCCGTCGTCACGCCGAGGCTCGCGGCTGCACCCCCGAAGCTGCGCTGCTCGGCGGTGCACACGAACGGCAATACGCCGGCAAACAAGTCGGATCGGACCTTTGGAGCGAGCGCGCGCATCGTCAACTATTGCTCAACGATATGTTTACTTTGCCTCTATGGTCAACCAGCGTCTGATCGCTATGTTGGAGCGATGAAGACAGCGCTCGTCACGGGAACCACATCGGGCATCGGCCGCGAGATCGTCAAAGGCCTCCTCTCTGCGGGGTACGAGGTCATCGCGCACGGCCGCAGCGTCGACAAGCTCGCAAAGGAAAAGGCCGCATGGGCGAGTGATCGCGTGTCGACCGTCGTTGCCAACCTCGACTCGCGTCAGGACGTCATTCGCATGGCCGGAGAAGTCGCGGCGCGCGCGCCGAAGCTCGATCTCCTCATCCACAATGCGGCCGTGGTTCCGAAAGCGCGCGTCGAGACTGTCGATGGGCTCGATGTGTGCTTCGCAACGAACGTGCTCGCGCCGTACATCCTCACGCGGCACCTCGAGCCACAGCTGCGCGCTGCCGCGCCGTCGCGTGTCATCTTCTTTTGGGGCGGCAACCACGACAAGCTCGACGTCGCCGACATGCCATCGCGGAAATCGAGCTACGACGGCTTCACGGTGTACTCCGAGTCGAAGAACGCTTGCGCGCTCCTCGCCGCGCAGATGTCGAAGGAGCTCGAGGGCAGCGGTGTCTCCACATTCGCGGTCGTGCCAGGACTCGTGAACACCGAAGGGATGCGCGGCCTCGACAACTTCTTCTTTTCGCGCATTGGCGTGCTCTTTTTCCGCACACCCGAGCAAGGCGCGCGCACACCACTCTGGGTCGCGACCGAGCCCGGCCTCGAATCGAAGAGCGGCTCGTGCTTCGGAAACGCGCTCGGCAGTGGGTGGCGCAACGAAACGCGTTTGCCCCCATCCGCGAAAGACACCGGGCTCGGCGAGAAAGTCCGCGCGCTCTGCGCGTCCCTCGACGTCGCGTAGCCGTGAGCTTTTAGTCGAAGCACTCCGGTTTCCACTTCTTGTGGCCTTCAGCGTCGATCATGTAAGGCGGGTCACAGCTCGCGGGCGGCGTGGGTCGTGCCGTCGATGCAGCGTCGATGCGATCGGGATTTTTTCCGAGGACGACTGCAGCGCAACGACGGTCGAACCAATCGAGATGCGCGGTGCGGTGAACCTCCCGAAGCGCGCACGCTGCCTCACAATCGGGGATGTCTCGTTGACACGCATCGCCGCGCTCGGGCTGCGTCTCTGATGAAACCGGCGTGGGCTGAACGGGCGCGACCGCAACCGGCTCGCACGCCAGAAGCAACACCAACATTGCGGCGCGTTTGGAACGCACGGGTGCAGCCTACAGCAGCCGGGTGAAGCCATCGAGAAGGGCCGTGAGGCCGCGCTCGAACAAATCGTCGAAGTCGATGTCGAAGCCTCCATCGAGATCGCGAAGCACGGTTGCGAACGCCGGATAGCGGCCCGATGCAGCAGCCGTGGCGAAGGCGCTCATGCGCTGGTTCATCCACTCGTCGTCCGTCATGCCGCTTTCGCCCGCGGCGTCGGCCTCCGACTCGATGTTCACCGCGAGGCCCTGCACGAACCCGTGGAGGATCACGTGCACGCGCATTTGCGTGAGGGCGTCTGCACCGGTCATGGCGAGAGCGCCGAAGATCCAGTCGGCGAACGCGAGCGCGTTGGGTAGCGGCTCCGGACGCGTCAGGTTCACGACACGTGCGAGCCACGGATGTTTCCGAAACACACGCCACTCGGCGCGCACCGCCAATTCGATTCGCGCTCGCCAGCCGGTCGGTGCGACTTTCGGCAGCGTCTCCTCGGCAAACGCGGCGTCGGTCATTGCGCGCAGCAGTGCAGCCTTGCCATCGACGTGTCGATAGAGCGACATGACCGGCGCTCCAACGCGCGAGGCAACGCCGCGCAGTGACAGCGCTGCGAGGCCCTCTTCGTCTGCGAGCGCGATCGCTGCGTCGACGATTCGCGCGCGCGTGAGATCGCCCTCACGCGCTGTGCGCTCGCGTTGAGCCACCGCACGAGCGCGTGGACTCGCGACGAGCGTGCCGACGCGCGGAACGGCACGCACATCACCCGCCGCCACGAGCTCACGAAGCGCGTGAGCAGCCGTCGCCGTCGCGACCTTCCACTTTCGCGCGATCGCGCGCGTCGAAGGGACTCGATCACCCACGGCGAGATCTCCGCGTTCGATTTGGCGGCGAAGATCGGCGGCAATCTGTTCATAGGGCTTCGGAGTCGAACGCACCATCTGTACTAGCTTAGTGCTCATCGACGATTAGTACACATGGAACAACTGCGTCATTTATAGCCTCAGTTAGCGCCTACTTGCGCCCGATGCGTACAATGTACCGATATTGCAGTACAGCATACGCACCAAGGAGGACCCCACATGACGAGGAGAGTGCTCATTTCGGGAGCAGGCATCGCAGGACCCGCGCTCGCCTATTGGCTCGGTCGACGCGGGGACCACTGCACGATTGTCGAACGCGCATCGGAGCTTCGAGTCGGAGGACAAGCCGTCGACTTTCGCGGACCCGTGCACCGCGCGGTGCTCGATCGCATGGACATGTGGGAACCCATTTGCGCCCACCGAACGACGCCGGGTGATCTCGTGATGCTCAAGCCAAACGGCGTTTGCGCGGCGGTCCTTCCGGCCGTGATGACCGCAGGCGACGTGGAGATCCTGCGAGGTGATCTCTGCCGCCTTCTCTACGAACGCACGCGTGACACGGACTATCGACTCGGCGATCACATCGTCGGCCTCGACGAGCGCTCCGATGGCGTCCTCGTCACGTTCGCGTCTGGCGAGTCGCGCACATTCGACATCGTCGTCGGCGCGGACGGGCTTCACTCGGGAGTGCGCGCACTCGCATTCGATGATGGAACGGCAACCCTCGAGCACCACGGCTACCGCGTCGCGACCTTCGCGCTTCCGGATTCGTTCGGCGTCGATCGCGGTGCCGTTCTCTATACGACGCCCGGTCGTGGCGTGTTCATTGGCGTGACGATGGTCGGCCACGCGCGCGCGCTGCTCGTATACGCAGGCGGAGCCTTCGGCCCCGAGCGCCCCGACATGGAGCTACAGCGCGCCATGCTCCGAACGACGTTCGAAGGCATGCGCTGGAAGGTCTCGCGCGTTCTCGACGCTCTCGATGGCGCGAGCGATCTCTACGTCGATGCGATCGCGAGCGTTCGCACGCAGCGATATGCGAAAGGGCGCGTCGTCCTTCTCGGAGACGCCGCATACGGCGGGACGCTTGGAGGGCAAGGCAGCTCGCTTGCGATCGTCGGTGCGTACGTGCTCGCGGGTGAGCTCGCGAAAACGCCGGACCACACCCAAGCGTTCGCGCAATACGAGGCCCACATGCGCCCGTACGCGACACGCTGTTAGAAGGGTGCGAAGAACGCGGGCATGTTCTTCGCGCCGCGCACGCGCATCGGTCTCGCGCTGCGCAACTTCATGTACTGGGCCATGACGACGCGCCCGCTTCTCGGTTTCTTCGAGCGCCTCGTCAAGGACGCCGCGACGGATTTCTCACTTCCCGAATATGGCCAGTGAGCATCACCCGAGCTTGGGCGCGGTGTTCTTCCACGCGGGGATTTCTCCAAGTCGCCCGTACCACGCCTTGATGTGCGGGTAGCGGTCCCACGGAAGCCCCGACGGCTCGGCAACGCTAAAGCACGCGCCCACGCTGAAATCCGCGAGCGTGAGATCCGCGCCGACGATCCACGGACGCGACTCGAGCTGCGCATTGAGCACGGGAGCAAACGTGTGCCACTCCTTTTCGCCGACTGCGAGCGCGACGGGATCGGGCTCCTTCTTCATGAAGATTTTCTTGAAGAGGTTTTCGAACGCATAGGCGCCCGTTCCTCGCGAGAGATGCGCCGCCTCCCAAAACTGCCAATGCGAGATGAGCGCCTGCTGCTTCGGATCACTCGACCAGAGCGTGCTCGATGACTTCTTCGTCGCGAGGTATTGCATGATCGAGCGACTCTCCCAGAGCACGAAGTCGCCGTCGATGAACGTCGGCACTTTGCCGTTGGGGTTGAGCGCCAAGTACTCCGGCTTCTTCAAACCATCCATCGGTTGGTCGATGATCTCGACGTCGAGGCCGAGGTGCTGAATCGTCGCATTCACGCGGCGGCAGTTGTTGGAGGCCTGAACGCTGTAGAGTTTCATGGGCCGCAATGAAGCACGCCGCGTTGCCCGGCGCCACACACGGCCGTACACTCTCGAAGCATGACGGCAGCGTTGAGGATTTCATCGACCCTGACACTCGCGGCGCTCGTCGCATGTTCAACCGCGCCCGTCGGGCAGAACGATGCGTCGACCGACGCGGCAGCGGAGGCAGCCCCAGTGACGTGCACGACGCCCGGCGCAACGTGCCCAGGTGGTGGGTCGTGCTTCTTCGCGGTGGGCGACTGCGCCGCAACGACGGGCATTTGCTCCGACGACTCGGCATGCGCCGGTGCGTCCACGGAGAACGTGTGTCAATGCGACGGAACCAACAAGCCCGTCGCGCAGTGCGGCCCCGGTGGATACGCGCTCGCAAAAGCTTCGAGCTATGGACCCTGCGTGACCGACGCGGGAGCGGATTGAGCACGGCTTAGGAGCGGCGTTTACGTTCGCGCAGGCGCCTCTGCGCCGGTTTCGTCGACGTACTCTGCGTACCCGCCGCCGTATTTGTGCACGCCCTTCGGACTGATCTCGATCACGCGATTGGAGAGGGCGCGCAAAAACCGACGGTCGTGGGAGACGAAGAGCATGGTTCCCTCGTAGTTGGCGAGCGCCTCGATGAGCATCTCTTTCGTATCGATGTCCAGGTGATTGGTGGGCTCGTCGAGCACCAAGAAGTTCGGGGGATCGTAGAGCATCTGAGCGAGCACGAGCCGCGCCTTCTCACCACCGGAGAGCACGCGGCACTTCTTCTCGACGTCGTCGCCGGAAAAACCAAACGCACCTGCAAGCGTGCGCAAGGACCCAATCGATCCGCGCGGAAACTTCGTGACGAGCGCCTCCCACACGGTTTGCGTTTCGTCGAGCAGCTCCATGGCGTGCTGCGCGAAGTATTCCATCTTCACGCTCGCGCCGATCGACACGCGACCCGTGTCTGCCGCGGTGACGCCGGTGACGAGCTTGAGCAACGTCGATTTACCCGCGCCGTTGATACCCATCACGCACCAGCGCTCGCCACGCCGCACGTGAAAATCCAAGCCCTCGTGCACGACGCGCTTGCCGTAAGCCTTCGCGACGCCCTCGAGCTTGGCGACGTCTTCACCCGAGCGCGGTGAGTCGGGGAAATCGAAGCGGAGCTTGCGCCGGCGACGCGGCGGCTCGACGCGCTCGATCTTCTCGAGCTTCTTGACGCGCGACTGCACTTGCGCCGCGTGGCTCGCGCGCGCTTTGAATCGCGCGATGAACGCCTCTTCTTTCGCGAGCATCGCTTGTTGTCGTGCGACGGCGCTCTCTTGCTGCGCATCCATGATGGCGCGCTGCTTCACGTAAAATTCGTAGTTGCCCGAAAACACCGTGAGCTCGCCGCCGTCGATCTCGACGATTTTGTTCACGATGCGATTCATGAGCTCGCGATCGTGCGACGTCATCATGAGCGCGCCTTCGTAGCCCTTGAGAAAATTCTCGAGCCAAAGGATCGATTCGATGTCGAGGTGGTTGGTGGGCTCGTCGAGCAGCATGGCGTCGGGCTTCATCAAGAGAATGCGCGCGAGCGCGACGCGCATCTTCCAGCCGCCGGAGAGCGCGCCGACGTCGCCATCCATGACGTCTTGTTCGAAGCCGAGGCCCGCGAGAATTTCTCGTGCGCGCGCCTCGAGCGCGTAGCCGCCGAGCTCTTCGAAACGCGCCTGCGCTTCGCCGAATTGTTCGATCATCGCTTCCATGCGGTCGGCGTTGGCGGGATCGGCGAGCGCATGCTCGAGCTCGTGAAGCTTGGCTCCGGCTTCGCTCACGGCACCGGCGCCATCGAGCGTTGCGCCGACGACGCTCTTTCCGCTCATCTCTCCGACGTCCTGGCTGAAGTAGCCGATGGTCGTACCGCGGTCGATCGCGACGCTGCCGCCGTCGGGTGTTTCTTCGCGCATGATCATGCGGAAAATCGTGGATTTCCCCGCGCCGTTCGGGCCGACGAGCCCGACCTTTTCGCCACGCAAAAGCGCACACGATGCGTCCATGAAGAGGATCTGCTTACCGTGCTGCTTGGAGACTGAGTCGAGGCGTATCAAGGCGCGCTTTCCTATCACGGATTGGCGTAGAATCAGCTCATGCGCGCGCTGAATTGGTTCGTGCTCTTCCCCTGTGCGGCAATCGCGTGCGGTGGCGGTGGCGATCAGAGCGATGGCGGTGAGGACGCAAGCGTCGATCACGCCGCGATCGAAGCGTCAGCGGACGCGAGCGATGCCAGCGTCGTCGATGTCGGGCTCGACGTTCCCGTCGACAACTGGGTTGCGCCCGAGCCTCCGTACGCACGCAATCCGACCGTCGATTACCTCGGCGGGCACTTGCTCACGTCCGCAAAGATCGTCACCGTCTCGTTCGCGGGCGACGACTCGAACCTCATCACGCGTCTTCAAGATTTCGACGACACCATCACCTCGACGGCGTGGTGGAAGGCATCCACCGCCGAATACTGCGAGCTCCCGAAAGGTCCGTGCATCGGCCCTGGGTCGAATGGCGGTCACGTCGTGCTGAGCGAAACCGCGCCCGCGAACCTCGTCGACACCGACGACGGCAAAGGCTCGACGGTCGTGTCATTCATTCAATCGCACGTCACGAGCGGCGCGCTCCCCGCGCCCGACGACCAAACCATCTACATGCTGTTCTTCCCGAGCGGCACCAACATCACCTTCGACAGCGACAAGAGCTGTAACTCGTTCGGCGCGTACCACTACTCGGCAACGCTCACGATGCCCGGCGACGCCGGCACACAAGAAACGTCATACGCCGTCGAGCCGCGATGCAACTACGGCGAGACGTTCCTCACGCAGGCCGCGAGCCACGAGCTCATCGAAGCCGCCACCGACGCGCAACCGGGCAAGCTCCGCGGGTTCGTGATGCAGGACATCTCGTGGAACTACTACGGCGACGAAGTCGGCGATCTCTGCGACCACCCGTGGGGCGGCGTTTTCGACATCATGACGACCGTCTCGTACGACGGCGGCGCGCCGTACACGGTGCAGCGCGGCTGGTCGAACGTGAGCGCACTTGCCGGTCATGATCCGTGCGTCATCGCGCCGAGCGATCATCCTTATTTCAACGCCGCCGTCGAGACTGGCAAGCAATCGATTTATCTCGCCGTTGGCGAGAGCACCACGATCCAAGTCCAAGGTTTCGCCGACGGCACCATGGCCGACTGGACCCTCAGCGTCGTCGACATGGGCAGCCACTACGGCGCGGGCAGCAATAACCTCACGCTCTCGCTCGACAAGACCACGATGAACAATTTGCAAACCGCAGATCTCACCATCACGCTCGCCAAAAAACCGAACAGCACGTGGGTGCCCTACGCCCTCGACAGCAAAGACGGCGCCGGCCACGAGCACCAATGGGGCGCGTCGGTTTATCTGAAGGAGTAAGTAGAGGAGCTCTACTGCGTGGGCGCGCGCGTCGTGACGGCGGCGCCCCGGAACGAGAGCTTGAGCGGCGGCGCGGCTTCGATGGGTGCGTCGGAAGCGGCGTCGGATGGGTCTGCGTCGGCGTCTGAGCCGGCGTCGCCGAAGTCGTAGATGATGCCGAGCGGTTGAACCGTGACGCCGGCTTCCGCGATGATCTTCACGCGGAAGATGCTGCCGGTCTCCGAGAAGGCGTAGAGAATGCCCTGCCACTGCGCGAGTCCGGCAAGCGACGTGATGCCGGTGACGCCGTCGAGAACGGTGGACGCGCCCGTCGCTGGATCGAGCTCGAGGATGCCGTCGCCGGCTTGCGGATCGAAATCGAAACCGGTGAGGTACGTCTTGCCGCCGGAAAGCGAGACCATGTCGCCGGAGGCTTGGAAGTTTCCGGCTTTTCCGCCGAGCGCACCCGCGAACGTGAGCGCGCCCGAATCGGGATCGATGCTGCTGTAGGTCGCGTATTTGTAACCGAACCAAGTCTCGACGCCGGCCTCGAGATTTTCGGCGGGAACGAAACCCGTGGCGTACGGCAAGTTGAGCGCGCCGCGAGCGATGGGCGTGCAGACGCCGGTGGTCTTGTCGATGCGCATCACCGATTCGCTCGTGATGCCGAAGAGCTCTTCTTTCGCGTTCATCGCGAGATCGATCATGGGCTCATCGGAGCAATCGAAATCAGCGACGCGCGTGAGCACGCGCGTCACGGGATCGAACTTGAAGAGCGTCGTCGTCGTGGAAACCCAGATCGCGCGTTCGGGCGGCGCATCGACATACACATCGACCGCCGCATCCACGACGTCGGGCACCTCGTTGTCGACGGTGACATCGGGGGATGCGTCGGGCACGGTCGAATCGTCCCCGCCACACGCCCATGCGAACGCTGCGGGGATCACGAGGAGGGCGGCGTAGCGCACCTCGAGAGCATATCAGCTCAGTGCGGCGGGCGGGCGAAACGAGCGTCGACGGGGAACGGATTCGCCGTGTCGCGCGCGCGGAGCTCGTCGAACGACCAGGGGCTGAACGAGTCGCCCCGCTCGGCAAAGAATGCGACGCCGATGACGCCGACGTTGCGGTCACCGCTGGTTTGGGCGGCGTACGATTCGGACACGCGCGAGAAGCGGAAGGCTGCGACGGCATCGCTCGTCTGGCGGAAGCCGTCGATCTCGAGGCGCGCGAACGGTGCGAGGATGTAACCGCGATTGTCGATCGAGGCCGGACGGCCGTTGACGACGTCGAGGCCATCGACCGTTGCGATCGATTCGAAGCGATGGTTGGTGTGGTTCGTGAGAACGATCGAGTAGCGCTCGCCTTCGTGGCCGATGACGTACGTGCGATCGCCCATCTTGAGCGCGTCGAGCGCGGAGCCGTTCTGGCCGACGATCGAAACCGTGATCGCGCCACCCGCTTCGGCGACGTCGTGGAAGAAACCACCGGCGACGGCTTGGTGATACGAGGCGAGCGCTTCGACGCCGTGAACGTCGTTGTAGTGAAGGGTGCCGCTCGCGAACGGTGAGCTGCCATCGCGCTCGAACGCGACTTCGTGCACGTGCGACGTGCGTGACTCGCCCCATCCAGTGCCGAGGCCGGGGCGCTCGGTCGGCGTCGTCGGGTTGACCGCTTCGTGGCGCGTGTCGTTGGCGCTCGTGCCGCCGCCGCGTGTGTAGGACTGCGACTCCATCGCCGCGGGAGCATCGGCCGTCACGTAGCTGGCGCCGCTACCGCCGGAACCGGCGTAGGTCGACTTGGCTGCGTATTCGGCGGAGCCTCCGCATCCGGAGATGACCAAGGTCGTGAAAACAGCGCCGATGACAATTGGGAACATGCGGCGACGCCGCACTTCCCAGCAAGAGTCAGTTCGCGTGCCGTCGGCACGCTCAATTCGAATGCCCATGTGCGTCCTCCTGAGTGAATGGAGAACGCGCGGGCTGGCGCGACCTTACACTTGCGAAACCCACACGGCTTTGAGGTGGGGCTCGCCGCCGATCGCAGCGGGGAAATCGAGCGGCGGCGCGATATCCCGCGGTTTTAGGCTGCGTTTCGCCGACTCGGCCGCCCGGGCGACAGCGTGACGAAACTGCGATTGCGACGTTTTTCGGTGGTTGATAGACGCGAGCATTTCGCCGCGGGGCGAGAGAACGCTCATGGCGAGCGCGCAGAGCTTGGTGAGATCGGATGCGATCGAAAACGTTTTTTTGCCCGACGTTCCAAAGCTCGGAGGGTCGAGAATGACGAGATCGAACGTCTCCCCTTTTCGTGCGGTGCGCTCGAGGTACGCGGCGGCGTCCATCACGACGAAGTCGTGCGCGTTCGGATCGATGCCCGCGCCGATCATGTTCTCGCGACCGCGTTCGAGCGATACGGCCGATGCATCGACGCTCACGGTTCGCGTTGCGCCGCCGAGCGCCGCGACGACGCTGAACGCGCACGTGTACGAAAACAAGTTGAGCACGCGCTTGCCCGATGACGCAGCGCGCACGCGACGGCGGTTCTTTCGTTGGTCGGCGTAGAGACCGGTGGCGAGGCCTTCGTCGAGGCGCACGAAAAAGGGCGCCCCCTCTTCGTGCACGACAAGGGGCGGCGCGGACGCATGCGGTGCCGATTCGCGCGGGCCGCCGGAGTGCTTCGGTCGCAGCTTGGGGATTACCGAGTCGAAGCCGAACGATGCGATCGCGCTGACGATGCGATCGCGCTCGGCAAGCGCCGCATC
The DNA here is from genome assembly GCA_038239005.1 of Polyangiales bacterium. Taxonomy (GTDB): domain Bacteria; phylum Myxococcota_A; class Polyangia; order Polyangiales; family Polyangiaceae; genus DASXHD01. The sequence goes on along the minus strand of JBBSFE010000018.1, from coordinate 52,807 downwards.
ACCCGAGAAAATCGCGACGGCGTGCCCGGCGTAATAGTCGATCGCGAGGCCGGGCAGCGCATCGCCGTCTTCGTGCGCGAGCCGCATCACCGTCGTCGTGCGCGCTTCGGGCATCGCGCGGAGCAAACCCCAGCGTCGCTCGAACGCGCGCGCGAGCGCACCGTGGAGCGCGGCATCATCCGTGAAGACATTTCGATCGGGCGCTTCGATCCACGCGCGCATCTCGGGCGGGAGCGGCGCGCGCAACCGCAGGGTCCTCCCGCGTGGGGAGCGAATTTCGAGACCCGCGGCGTGGAGCATGAGTCGCGGGGCCGGCGCTCCTCCATAGAGCGCATCGCCCGCGACCGGCGAGCCCGCACGAGACAGGTGAATGCGCGCTTGGTGCGTTCGACCCGTCTCGAGATCGATCTCGAGCAGCGCGCGATCTTCACGCCGCTCGATCGCACGCGCGCGCGTCACGGCATTTTTCCCGTCGATCGCGTCGCGCATGACGAGCTCGCCGCGATGACGCCACCCCGTCACGCACGCGATGTACGTCTTCTTCGCGAGCCGCTTCTCGAGCTGCTCGGCAATGACGGCATTCGCTTCACGCTCCGTCGTGAACACGACGAGCCCAGACGTCTCGGCGTCGAGGCGCTGATGGGTTCCGAGATATTCGGTGAGCCCGCGTAGCCGCGCGGGCAAATCATCGGACACCTCCGGGTCCGCCGATTGCGACGACACCCCCGCCGGTTTGTCGACGACGAGCAGCCCATCTTCTCGAAACACGATGCGGTCGGGATCAAACCCCGGAAACGCGCGCGCTAGATCCATCGCATCACGGCCCTCCGACGTATCTTGCCACCAAACGGGACCGTTCGGATGCGTCGGCTGAGCCATCGGGACGCGCGCGCCCAAAGTGTCACGTGGCATGTGAGTCGTGCCGACGAGCAAACCCGAGAAATACGCACGGTCACATCATTGGCACGCGCGCTGCTTTGGGGAACGTCATGAGTACGAAAGCGAAGCTCGTGTTTGCGCTCCTCCTCGTCGCCGTCACCGGCTGCTCCTTTAGCGGAAGGACGCGGCACACCGTCGTCGAAGTCGACGTGCATCGCCACCACCGCTGATCACTCCAGAACTTTGAGGCGCTTCCTCGCCTCTTCGGCGGTGCGGCTCTTCGGTTTGGCGCTGCCCCAGCGGTCGACCACGGTTTGGTACGCCTTGCGTGCGCCTTCGACGTCGCCTTTGCCTTCGAGCGCCATGCCTAGGAAATAGAAGCTGCGCGTTTGCGGGATCGGCGAGCCGAGCGTGATGCATTCGCTCGTGACTTTGCGGAGCGGTGGCAACGCTTCGTCGAACTTGCCGGCGAGCGCGTACGTCTTGCCGAGCTCGGCGTCGAATGCGGCCGGGCGACGCGAGTCGGGCGGGAGCGGCAAGAAGTCGGGGAGTGCGGTGAGCGCTTCACGCGCCTCATCGATGTTTTCGGCGAAGCCTGCATAGAGCTGCGCCCAGCGGAACGGCGCGAGGCGTTGGTTCTCTTGCTGCGTGCGATTCGCTTCGCGTTCCTTGAGCCATGACTTGCGCTTCTCTTCGAGGTCGCCCTTCGAGATGCGGCCGGTGCGGAACATGTACTCGAGCGTCCACGTCGTTGGGTCGCTGCGCATCGGGCTTGGCGTGAGCGCTGGGATGATTTTCAAAAATGCGTCGGCGATGCGGGCGGCTTTTTGCACGTCGCCCGTTTCGTACGCGATGAACGCGAGCTGCTGCTGCGGGCCCGAATGGAGGAGCACTTCTTGTTTCACGCGTGCGACGTCCCAATCGAGCGTCGCGCGTTCGGCGCCGGGGAAATCGCCTTGAGCGAGCGCGAGGTTGGCGCGGTCTTCGGCTTCACCTGCGCCGCGTTCGTCTTTGGGCATGGCATCCCACTGGTGACGAAGCGCGATCTCGACGCTTTGAATCGGCGCGCCGCGCGCCATGAGCGCCGCGGCAACGTAGTAGCTCGGCTCGGGCGCGTCGGGCTCGACGCTTTGCCACGAGCGTGCGTCTTGCTCCATCGCGTCGCAATCGCCGCGATCACGCTGCAGCAAGATCCGCTGCTCGAGACAAATGGCCGCCGCCGACGACGCCTTCACGCATTTGCCGTACGAGTCGAGCGCCATCTCCGTGTTGCCGAGCATGAAGAGCGCGTGACCCTTCGCGAGAAGCGCTGGCATGAATGCGCCGTCGCGGAGCACCGCGCGCTCGTAGTCGGTGCGCGCTTGCTCGTAGTCCTGCCGCGACTCGCGCGCATACCCGAGCAAGAGCTCGAACACGGGCTCCTTCTTGAATTGCGAAGCACCTACCTCGAGCTTCGCCTCCGCGGCCGCGAGATCCGCCGAGGGGCGCACGAGCGGGTCGATCGCGGTGAGCACGGCGCGATCACGCGGCGAGAGGCGGTCACGATGCGAATACGCCTTCTGATACCGCTCTTGCGCGCTCGACGGCGGATCGTGAGCGATGAGCATTTGCACCGCGATCTCGAGATGCGCTGCGGCGAACCCCGGGTCGAGGGCGGCGGCGCGTTCGAGGCTCGCTCGACTGCGACGCGCAGAGCCATCGCGCCATTGCTGCACACCTTCTTGAAAGGCAGCGAGTGCCTCGGCATTTTCCGTGATGGGCGGCGTGCCCACCGAGGTCACCGTGCTCGGCACGCTCGACGTCCCGTTGATCGGAACCCCAATCGTCGGCGGCTTCCGATAATACTTGTAATATACACCTGATGCGACGAGCGCAACGGCGGCGCCCGCGAGGAACGGCCAGCGGCGGCGCTCGCGTTTGACTTGAGGTGGTGGCGCGAGCGGATGTTCGGGCGACTTCGCCGTCACCATCACCTGCTTCGTCGACTTGGCGCCCGTCTCGATTTCTTTTTTCCCGTCGTCGCGCGGGAGCTCGCGGCCCGATGCGCGACCGGCGCGCGCCGTCGAGCGGCCCGATGACTCGAGCGCGGGCCCACTTCGCACCGCGAGCGGCTCGAGCATCTCGGCGATTTCATCCATCGACTCGAAGCGATCGTCCGGATTGCGCGCGAGCGTTCGTGCGATCGCAGCTTCGACGGCTGGCGGAATTTCCGGCGCATGCTTGCGCAGCGATTTCGGATCTTCCGTGAGGATCGTAGCGACCGACGCGAGCAAATCGCTCTTCTCGGGCCACGGCCGCTCGCCTGCGAGCACTTCGTAGCTCATCACCCCCCACGAAAACTGATCGGTGCGCGTGTCTGGGTCGCCGCCTTTGAGCTGCTCGGGCGCCATGTACATCGGCGTGCCCGTGATGAGACCCTTGCCGGTGAGCGTCGCGATGCGTGCGTGCTCCGTTTTTCCGGTTGGGTCGACGGGAGCGGTCGTGCGGCGTGCGATGCCGAAGTCGAGAACCTTCACGAGCCCGTCGTCGCGGACCATCACGTTCTCGGGTTTGATGTCTCGGTGAACGAGGCCATCACGATGTGCAGCAGCAAGCGCGCGTGCACACTCGACGAGCCAGCGAAGACGACGCTGCCACGAGATGTCCTGATCGCGCATCAAGTCGCGGACGGTTTTGCCGACGACGTACTCCATCGCGAGGTACACGCGCCCGTCGATCTCGCCGACGTCGAACACGGCGACCACGTTCGGGTGCGTGAGCGACGCGGCCGACCGCGCTTCACGCAAGAGTCGCGCCGCTTGCTCGGTGAGCTCCTCGGGTTTGTCCGAGTCCAAAATGACTTTGAGCGCGACGCGACGATGTAGACGCGAGTCGACCGCGAGGTACACCGCTCCCATCCCGCCGGAACCCAGGAGCGACTCGATCGTGTAATGCGCGAGCTTGTCGCCCCGATTCAACATGAGAAGAGCGCCTCGATAGTACAGGGGATGGACACCGAAGGCGTGATACTCTTAGACGCGGCGTGCATGGCAGAAGAGGATGATCGCCGGCGTGCGCTCCGCACGATGAAAACGTTCGGCGGGGGCTCGAGTAATCCGCCCCCGGTGAAAGCGACGCGTGCCGTGCTGACCATCCAATCGGGGTCGGAGGCCGGTCGAGTCGTCGCGCTGTCGTCGACCCTGCCCAACACCATCGGGCGCGCCGATGACTGCACCATATCGCTGGGAGACGCCCGCTTATCGCGGGTGCACGCGAGAATCGCCTTTGCGAACGGACAATGGACGATCAGCGATGAAGGCTCCACCAATGGCACCTTCGTGAACGGCGTGCGCTTGGAAAAATATTCCGTGATGGACGAAGGAACCCGCATTCTTTTGGGCGGTACGGTCAGCATGCGATTCGCGTTCGTAACCGAGGAGGAAGAAAACGCGCTCGCGCGTGTGTACGACGCCGCCATGCACGATGGGCTCACCGGCGTCTTGAATCGCAAGGCGCTCGAAGAACGCCTCCAAGCCGAGTGCGCTTTCGCGACGCGTCACGTTGCAGCGCTTTCGATCGTGCTGCTCGACGTCGACAACTTCAAAGCCATCAACGACCAATACGGCCACCTCGCCGGCGATGCGGTCATTCGCGAAGTTGCCGCGCGCCTCGCACACGCGATTCGCACCGAAGACGTCGTCGGGCGTTATGGCGGCGAAGAGTTCGTCGTCGTCGCGCGCGACGTGCCACTCGTGCAAGCGGCGCAGCTTGCCGAGCGTCTTCGGAAGACCATCGACGGAGCGCCCGTCGTGTTCGAGGCGAAGAACATCGAGGTGTCCGCGAGCATGGGCGTCTCCTCGATGACGTGCTGCGGCGATCGCAAAGACGTGCGCTCGCTCCTCGCCATCGCCGACCAACGCCTTTACGCCGCCAAGCGCGGCGGGCGCAATCGCGTCGTCGCGGCACCCTCCGACGAGCCGCCCTTGACCGAAAAGGCATGAGGCCGTTCGCGGTCCTTGCAGCGGGCGCATCGCTGGCGCTCGCCATGGCGATCGGCGCCGAAAGCGGCTGCTCGTCATCTTCGGGCGCGCGCTACCCGGCGTGTGAGCGCGACGATCAGTGCGCCGTCAGCGGAAAGCACGACTACTGCGTCGGCGGGAAATGCGTTTACTGCCGAACCGGCGCCGATTGCGCCGATCGCGAGCGCTGCCGCGTCGGCAAATGCGAGGCCGATCCCGATGCGCCGCCCATGCGCTCGCTCGACGCAGGCGACGACGCCGACGATGCCGACACCGAAGACGCCGACGCCAGCGAGCTCCCCGACGACGAAGAAGAGCGCGCCGCGCCAAGCCAGCGTCACGTTCTGCCGCGGGGCGTGAGACGTTTTTTGCGTCCGTGAGCGATTAGCTATAGCCGCGGAGGCGCGCGTTTTTTATATGCGATGCGTGGCATCCGTCGGAGTCGTCGGCGCATCGGGATATTCGGGCGGCGTACTCACGTCCCTCGTCCTCGGGCATCCCGATCTCGAGCTCGCGTTCGCGACGTCCGACAAAGCGGTGGGCGAGTCGGTCACCGATCGGCTTGGTTTGCCGCGCACCGCGCGCGACGTGAAGTTCGTCGCGCACGAAGCCGCGATCGGTCTTGCACGCGTCGTCGATATCGTCGTTCTCGCGTCGTCGGCCGAGCACGCTACGAGGCTCGCGCCCGAGCTCGCCAAGGCATCGCGCGTCGTCGATCTTTCGGGCGCATTTCGCCTCGACGCTGACGCCGCATTCTACGGTTTGCCCGAGCTCTTCGGCGCGGTTCCGAAGACGGCGCGCATCGTCGCGAATCCGGGTTGCTACGCAACGGCGGCGCTCCTCGCGACGGCTCCGTTCTTTCGCGCGAAGCTCGCCACCGGCGATCGCGTCGTCATCGACGGCAAATCCGGCATCTCGGGCGCGGGGCGTCGCGCCGACGAAGCGTACTCGTTCGTCGAGCTCGCCGAAGATTTGCGCGCCTACAAAGTCGGCGCGCACCCGCACACGCCGGAGATCACGCGTCACCTCCATCTCCACGCAAAGGGTCCACGCCCGCGTGTGACATTCACGCCACATCTCGTGCCGCTGCGCCGTGGGCTCCTCGTCACTGCGGTGATGTCGGCGCGCGACGGCGTCACGAGCGAAGCCGCGCGCGCGACGCTCGATGACGCATACGGAAAATCGCCGCTCGTTCGCGTCGTCTCCGTCGAGCAAGCGACGGCGCATGCCGCTTCGGGAACGGCGCTCGCGTTCGTCGGCGCAACTGTGACCGACGGCGCCATCGTTTCCGTGTGTACGATCGACAACTTGATGAAGGGCGCAGCCTCGCAGGCCATTCAAAACATCAACGCGATGCTCGGGCTCCCCGAAACGGCCGGCCTCGAGGGATGGGCACGGTTTTAAGGGTGCCCACCGTACCGCGAGGATTTCGCTATTCCGGCATCAACGCGGGCATCAAAGCTGCGCGACGCGATCTTGCGCTCGTCGCGAGCGAAGTGCCATGTGCCGCTGCTGGGTGTTTCACCGTCAACAAAGCCCGCGCGGCTCCAGTCGTCGACGCCGTCATTCGTGTTCCGTGCGAAGGCATCTCGGCGATCGTCGCCAACAGCGGCAACGCCAACGCACTGACGGGCGAGCGTGGCGCCGATGACGTGCGCGACGTGCACGCGGCGGTCGCGCGTGCGCTCTCGATCGATCCAAACGCTGTGATGTCCGCCTCGACGGGCGTCATCGGCGTTCCCCTTCCCTTGCACAAGATCGTCGAAGCGGTTCCGAAGCTCGTCGCCGAGCTCGCGCCCGCGCTCGAGAGCGCCGCCGAGGCCGTGATGACCACGGACACACGCCCCAAGATCGCGCGGCGTGTTCTCCGCTTGGGCGATGCCGAGGTGCGCGTCGCTGCGTTCGCCAAAGGCTCGGGCATGATCGCGCCGCAAATGGCGACGATGCTCGCCTTCATCACGACCGACGCCGACGCCGACCCCGTAGCGCTCCAGAGCGCGCTCACCTTCGCGGTCGACAAGAGCTTCAACCGACTCGTCGTCGACGGCGACATGAGCACCAACGACTCGGTGTTCCTCCTCGCCAACGGGCTCGCCAAGAACTCGCGCATCGACGAAAACTCCGTGCACTTTGCAACCTTTCGCGAAGCCCTCACCGATTTGTGCGTCGAGCTCGCGCGCGCCATCGCTGAAGATGGTGAAGGCGCGACCAAGCTCGTCGAAGTTCGCGTCACCGGTGCGCCGAGCGACGAGATCGCGCGCGATCTCGCTACATCGATCGCGGGTTCTAGCCTCGTGAAAGCAGCCATTTTTGGGGCTGATCCGAACTGGGGGCGTGTGCTCAGCACGGTCGGGGCGCGCGCTGGCTCGCAGAAGTGGCCTGTCGATCCGACGAGCGCACGCGTCTCCATTCAAGGCGCGCTCGTGTTCGAAGATGGCGCGCCCGCCAAGCACGACGCGGCTTCGCTTCGCAAACGCATGCGCGAGCCACGCGTGAACATCGAAGTGCGGCTCGCCGAAGGCTCATGCGACTCCATCGCGTGGGGCTGCGATCTTTCGTACGACTACGTCAAGATCAACGCCGACTACACATCGCTCATCACGCAAACACCCGACGGCACCATCAAGAAAGACGATCGCCTCACCAACTACACGCCCGCGTTCAAGCGCGCGCTCCTCGTCGAAGCGCTCTCGTACATCTCGCGCTTCTCGGGTCGTCGCGCTGTGCTCGCTTACGGCGATGGCGCCATGGCGAAGGATTCGCTCCTGGCGAGCTTCGCCCGCGACATCAACTTGCTGCGCTCGGCGGGGCTCTTGCCGATCGTCGTCCACGGCGGCGACAGCGATCTCGAAGAGGCGCGCGTCGAGAGCGGCTCACCCATCGAGCGCCCGAGCTCGCGCACCATCGAGATGATCCTCACCGGCCGCGTGAACACCGAGCTCGTCTCTCTTCTCAATCAAGCGAGCGCGCATGCCATCGGCCTCAGCGGGAAAGACGCGGGCCTCTTTCGTGCAAAACCGAACACGTCCGCGCCGACTGCGATCAACACCGACGTCCTCGAGATGATGCTCCCGAAGTACGTTCCGGTTTTGTCACCGGTCGCGCTCGGCGAAGACGGCGATAGTGTGCTCCTCGACGCGGATTTGGTCGCGGCCGACGTTGCCGTGGCGCTCAAAGCCGACAAGCTCATCTACCTGACGAACGCCCCGGGCCTGCTCGAGCAAGGCGAGCTCGTTTCCGAGGTTACACCCCGAGATTTGCGCGCTCGACTCGACGCCGGAACGGTCGCCGAAACGGTGCGAAGTCAGCTATCCGCAGGCCTTCGCGCGCTCGAAGGTGGCGTAAAATCCGTGCATGTCATCGATGGGCGGCTCCCCCACTCGGTGATTGCCGAGCTCTTCACCGATACCGGTGTAGGCACGCTTCTCGCCTGACTTTTCGGGCACCTGCTAAACTTCGCTCGGTCGAGCGGTGTCGTGAGCCCCACATCGAAAAAACCAGTGGCCTGGGTTGGGGCGGCGCGACGACCGCGCCTCCTCGGGCGTTATCACGTCCTCGACGAGCTCGGGCGGAACGCGGTCGGTCCGCTTTACATCGCGCGTCTCGAAGGGCCGAAGGGTTTTCAACGTTGGGCCGCGATTCGCATCGTCGACAAACGCCACCTCACCGAAGCCGGATACGTGCAGCGCTTCTACGAGCGCGTGCGCGAGGGAGCAAAGCTTCTCCATCCAAACGTCGCCGCCCTGTTCGACGCCGACGAAGACGACGGCTCACCGTGGGTCGCCATGGAATATCTCCACGGTGAACGTCTGGAGGAGATGATCGAGCGACTCGAGTTCGCCGACACACCGGCGTCTTGGGAAATTGCAGCGCGCATCATTTCGGACGCGGCTGAAGGGCTCCACGCGCTCCACAACTTGCGCGACAAAGAAGGAAAGCCGCTCGGGCTCTTGCACGGCGATCTCGCACCGCACAGTCTCGTCGTCACCTACGAGGGCAAGACGAAGATCAAAGGCGCATTCGAGCCGCGCGCTCACGGCGTGCTCGACCCGCGCAAAGTTCCGTATGCCGCGCCCGAGCAACTCTTCGATGGCATCGTCGACGCGCGCGCGGACGTCTTCGCGCTTGGCGTGCTTCTTTGGGAGCTCCTCGCCGGGCGGCGACTCTTCGGCCGCGCAACCGACGCGGAGACGCGCGCGATGATCGAGGCAGGCGTGATCCCGCCGCTCGCGCAATTCGTCGCGGAGGTCCCCGTCGAAGTCGACGAGCTCGTGCGGCGCTCGCTCACGCGGAGCCCCGCGCAGCGATTCGCAAGCGCACGCGAGCTTTCACGTGAGCTCGAGAGCTTGCTCGTGTCGAAAGGTGTCGTCGCGCGCGACGACGACGTCGGCCGCTACATGCGAACGCTTTTCGCTGATCGCTTCAAGGAGCAAGAATCGAGGCTGCAAGCCGTCTCCGACGTCACCGAAGTGTTTCGTCGATCGAAGCAGCCGGCTGGCGTGCGATCGGTCGCGGCGATTCCCGATTTGTCCGTGAAGGACGACGAAGCCGAAGAGACCGAGCTGATGCAGCGGCCGCTGCTGGCCCCCGCTCCGAGCGATGACGATCACACGACGGCCGAGCGGCGTGTCGCAAAGCCTCCTTTGTCTCTCGGCTACACGGACGAGATCACCGCCGACAGCGGACCCACGAATCCGCGCGAGCGCCCGCTGCACGACACCGACGAGATCCCGACGGTGACCGCTCCACATCCGACGCTCAAGAGCCGCGGCGAAGAAGTCACGCTCACGGGGCCGCAGCCGACGCCGCTCGTGCCAACGGATCGAAGCACGTCGCGTCTCGTCATGCCGACCTCGATGCGCAGCGAGCACGACGACACCGAGAGCGCCATCTTCGTCGCGCCGCGCACCCTCCCGCTCGGGGGTTTCGCACCGACGCCGCCCGATGGTCGCACGCCAACACCGCCACCGCGTCCGATGATGCCGAGCTTTCCCGAGCGACCGCTCTTGCCATCGACCCCGCCGACGGGCGTTGCACCGTGGCCGCCTGCGCCGCCGGTCCCGCCGCCGTTCACGCCGCCGAATGCGTTCGGTGGTGTAAAGCAGATGACGTCGCGGGGTCCGCACAACGCGATGTCCACGACGTCGCTTCGCGCGGTGCTCTTCCCGCAAGATCGCACGAAGCGGATCGCGGTCGTGTCGATCCTCGGGTCGATCGGCGGCGCCGTTTTGTTTCTCGTGTTCTTCTTGGTGTGGCGCATGGTCGATCATTCCACCGTGACGCAATCGCCAACGACCGCATCGACTGCGCGGACACCCGTCGCTCGCTCGACTCCACCTCCGCCCCCGAGCGCTGCGCCGAGCGTCACGGTCGCGCCGATCCCCACGTTCGATTTGCAACCGACCACCACGACCACCACGACCACCACGATCACGCGACCGCGCCGCAATGCAACCGGCTCGCGGTCGCAACCTGTCCTGACGACGCAACCGGTCGTCACGCCCGCGAGCGGCAAGACCGGATTTCTCACGGTCATGTGCAAAGCGGTGTCGTGTGACCACATCATCGACGCCGGGCGCGATCTCGGAAACTCCCCGCTTTATAGGCAAGAGCTATCCGCTGGGAAGCATGTGCTGACGCTTCGCGTAGACAAGTCGCAGGCACAGAAAACCGTGACCGTCGACGTCCCGGATGGCGAGAACGTCACCATTCGACCCGACCTCACTCAATGACACTCCTCGCCGGAAAGTACCGACTCGATCGCGTTGTCGGGCAAGGCGGCATGGGCGTCGTCGTGCTCGCGACGCACGTCGCACTCGACGAACGCGTCGCGATCAAGTTGCTTTTGCCTGAAGCGCTCGCGAGCGCAGAGACCGTGACGCGGTTTCAGCGGGAAGCGCGCTCGGCCGTGCGCATCAAGAGCGAGCACGTTGCGCGCGTGAGCGATGTTGGCGTCGTCGATGCGGCGGCGGTTCCGCTCCAGAGCATGCTTGGCGTTCCGCTCGTCGCGGGCGCGCCGTTCATGGTGATGGAATATCTCGAAGGTCGCGATCTCGCGGCCGTGCTTCGCGCGTCGGGTCCGCTTCCGGTCGCCGATGCAACGGGTTACATCGCGCAAGCCATCGAGGCGATCGCGGAAGCGCACACGCTCGGCATCATTCACCGCGATCTCCAGCCTGCGAATTTGTTTCTCACGCGGCGACCCGACGGCACAGCGCTCGTGAAGGTGCTCGACTTCGGCATCTCGAAAGCCATCGGTCCCAACATGACCGACGCAGGCATGACCACGACGAGCACCGTGCTCGGCTCGCCGATGTACATGGCGCCCGAGCAGATGGTGAGCTCGCGCGAGGTCGATGGGCGGACCGATGTGTGGGCGCTGGGCGTCGCGCTGTACCAACTTTTAACTGGGCACGGGCCGTTTCTCGGCACGACGATGGCCGAGCTCTGCGCACGCATCCTTCAAGAGCCGCACGCGCCGATGGCTCAAACGCGTGCCGATGTTCCGCGCGGGCTCGAGCTCGTCGTGTCGCGGTGCCTCGAGAAAGATCGCGTGAAGCGGTTTGCTTCCGTTGCCGATCTCGCAGAGGCGCTCGCGCCCTTTGGTGGGCAAGGCGCGACGATGTCGGCCGAGCGCGCAAGGCGACTCATTCCTCGCACGGAGCGCGCACACGTCGTGCCACCGCTCGACATCCACTCGCCCGTGATCGACAACGTCACGCCGTACGCAGCGACGAATCCTTCGTGGTCGGCAACGCGCAAAGGCTCGAGCTCGAGCTCCATGGTTTGGATCGGGCTCGCGCTCGCTCTTGCGGGTGTCGTCACGTGCGTGGCGATCGCCATTTTCGCGCTCGCAATGCGCGCACGTGCTCCTTCGGCGTCGACTGCACCCGACCGACCCGCGCTCGCCGCGCCACAGACGACGCTCGAAGCGCGACCCACCGAGCTCGCGCCGCTCGTCGTCCACACGGAGGCGGCAGCAAACCCGCCGCCGCCGGTTCGCACGAACATCCATGCGCAGCCACCGCCTCCCGCGAGCACCACACCGCCGATCACGCGCGAAAAACCGCCTGAGCCACCGCCCATGCAGAAACCGGACATCTTTTGAGACACCCCGCTTTGCGCTATCCAAGAGGCGTGCGTTCCATTGCTTTTCTCGCGCCTGCCGTCATCGTCACGCTCTCCGCGAGCCTCAGCGTGACAACGCATGCGCTCGCGCAAGATGCATCCACCGTCGACGTAGAAACCGCGCGCGCTGCGTTTCTTCAAGGGCTCGATCTTCGCGATCGGCAGCGCGACATGGGCGCGGCCGTGGGTCGCTTCAAAGCGGCGTATGCGCTCGTGCCCACGCCGCGCATCGGATTCGAGCTCGGTCGCACGCTTCGCACGTTGGGCGATCTCGTGGGCGCGCGTGCTGCGTTCGTTGCCGCGGTGCAGCTCCCCGCGCGCCCAAACGAATCGGCCGAAGCGCGAAAGGCACGCAGCGACGCCGACGCACAAGCCGCCGATCTCGAGACGCGCATCCCGCAGCTCATGATTCACCTCACCGGAAGCGGCCAAATCCACGTCGATGGTGAAGCCGTTCGTCACGATGCGCTCATGGTTCCGCGGCGACTCAACCCGGGCAACCACGTCGTCCAACTTCAGATCGACGGCGACGTAAAAGCCGAGCAAACGATTCCGCTGCGCGAGGGCGATCGCAAAGAGGTGACGATGTCACCCGGCGTCGAAGCACACGTCACGATCAACACGCAGCAGCAGCAAGTTGTCGTTCAACAACAGCAACAACAACAACAGCAACAGCAACAACAACAACAAGGCTTCCTCGACAACAACGGGTACCAGTACACCGCGATGCGCCACTCGAACCTCCCGACGAAGGCCGGCCTCTATTACACGGCTGCGGTGCTCGGCGGGCTCGGGCTCATTCCCGGATTCATCGCCCTCGACTTCATGAAGAGCGCACAAGACGCCTGCACCGATTCCGGGTGCGACTCCACCTTCAACAACAACAAGAACCTCGCCATCGGATTTGCAATCGCCACCGACGTTTTGTGGGGCACGGCGATCATCTGCTTCATCGCGGCCATCGCAATCCCGAGCTACTCCGAAAACTCGCCCGTCACCGTTGGCTTTTCGCCAACGCATGGCGGCGGTGGCGTCTTTTCAGCCGTGGGGCGCTTCTGATGTTGCGCCACGCAGTCATGCTTGCCGGTTTTGCGATCGTCGCCGGTGGGTGCACGGCGTTCGTCGTCGTCACCCTCAACGGAAAAGAAGGCGCTGGGCCGGCACAAGGTGGTTGCTTCAACCTTCCTTCGAACGCGTGCGGCAACTGCATTGCAACGCAATGCGAGTGCACGACGTCCGAGTGCTCACCGATTCGTTCGCTCTCTGCGGTGTGCGGCTTCAGCACGCAAAGCACGCTCCCCTCCGAGGTGCGCGCGTGCGCCACCGACCCGAGCGTCGGCTACAACTACTCCGACAACTGCTCGCAGTTCTTCGTCGACGGCGGCACGTACGCGAGCTCCGTCACGACGCAAGCCGCCGCCGAGAACAACGTCACGCTTTGCGTCCGCGACTATTGCAAAGGTGACTGCCGCACCTGCTCGACGAGCGTCAAAGTCTGCGACACCGACAAGACACCTCTCGAAGACGCTGGCGGGTGCGGCGCGTGCCTCTACAAGGCGATGAGCATCGCGAACTCGCCATGCCAAGACATCATGGCGGGCAGCGACTACTACTGTAACGATATCGCCAGCGATCTCTCGGCCTGCGCGACGCCCGTTGGGTCGAGCACGTGCGTCACGGCCGATTGCAGCGGCATTTCCCAAGCCGAAGGCGGCCTCGCACAATGTTTGTGGTCGCAGTGCGCATCTTCGTGTCCTAACTAGGGGGCAGATGTCACTTGAAGCGAGCAAGTCGCCACACCGTCAGCTCAACTGGGCTTTGAATTAATGGACTTTCCCGGCACGGCTCGCTTTCGTGTCGAGCGGCCGATTGGCAGCGGCGGGATGGGCGTGGTCTACGAGGCGACCGACGTCGAACGCGGCGCGCGCGTCGCGTTGAAGACGCTCCGAAATCTCGATGCGTCGTCCATCATCCGGTTCAAGGCGGAGTTTCGCGCGCTCGCCGACATTCATCACGAGAACCTCGTGCGTTTCGGTGAGCTGCTCACCGAGGGCGGCCACTATTTTTTCACGATGGAGCTACTCGATGGCGTCGACTTCTTGTCGTACGTGCGCCCGGGCATCGCGACGGAATCGATCGCCCAAAACTCCACCGAGAGCCTGCACGCAGCCGACACCGTCGCCGCGACGTCGCTTCGCGGATCGGCGGTCGCGCAAACCAAGCCGGGCAAGCTCGATGAAGCGCGCCTTCGTGCAGCGCTCGCTCAGCTCGTGCGCGGGCTTGCGGCACTTCATGCCGCCGGCAAAGTACATCGCGACGTCAAACCAACCAACGTGATCGTCGAAGCGCGCGAGGGGCAAGAGGCTCGCGTCGTCATCGTGGATTTCGGTTTGGTCATGGACGTCGCGACGCAAGGCACGGGTGACGGCATCGCAGGAACGATCGCGTACATGGCGCCCGAACAAGCCTCGGGCGGAACCGTGGGACCCGCCGCGGATTGGTACGCCGTCGGCGTGATGCTTTACGAAGCGCTCACCGGCGAAATTCCCTTCTTCGGAAGCGCGTACGAAGTCCTCACGACGAAGCGAACCGCGGCGCCTCCACGCCCGCGCGATGTCGCGCGTGATGCGCCAGAAGATTTGGATGCACTCTGCATCGATTTGCTCGCGCCCGATCCCGCTGCGCGGCCGACCGGCGAGGACATCATCAAGCGGCTCGGTCTCGCGCCGGCTGCGCGTGTTTCGCTCATGCCGCCATCGGGCGAAGGAGCCGTGTTTGTAGGGCGCAAGCTCGAGCTCGAGCAGCTTCAAGCCGCGTACGAGCAAGCGCGCCGTGGCGCGGGCGTCACGGTGTACATCCACGGCGAATCGGGGCTCGGCAAAACCGCGCTCGCGCGAACGTTCGTCGAGCACATGTCGCGCAGTGATCCGAACGTGATCGTGCTGAAGGGGCGCTGTTACGAGCGCGAGTCGGTTCCGTACAAGGCGGTCGATGGCGTCATCGACGCGCTCGGGCGTTACTTGCTTCGCATGCCGCGCTCGCAGCTCGCCTCGTTGATGCCACCGACCGCATCGCGACTCGGCCGCGCCTTCCCGGTTCTCGAGCGCCTTCAGTCTGTCCCGACGACGACCGAAGAGCCGGCGAGCGCGGCGTCGTCGATGCTCGATCCGCTCGAGCGTCGCGCGCGTGTGTTTTTCGCGATGCGCGATTTGTTGCACTCGCTCGCGGAGGAGCACTTCGTCGTAATGTTGATCGACGATTTGCAGTGGGCCGACGCCGACAGCCTGCTTCTTCTCCGCGAAGTGATGCGGCCACCCTCTGCCTCGATGTTGCTTCTTGCTACCGTGCGCACCGAACGCGAAGCGGCGCGCGCCAAGCGTGATGGGCCACCCGCGTCGCTGCCGCAGAGTCGGCTCAACGTCGGGTCGAGCACGATGCCCGGCGACGTGCGCATCGTTCATCTCGAGCCGCTCGATGAAACGGAGAGTCGCGCGCTCGCCGACGCTCTGATGGAGCGCGCGCACGCGAGCGGGAACGTCCCCGAGAGCACGGCCGATGCCATCGTGCGCGAAGCCGCGGGGCACCCTCTCTTCATCGACGAGCTCGTGCGCCACGCGTGGACGGGTCGCGCGCGCAAAGCGATTCGCCTCGAAGACGCGCTCTGGAGTCGCATACAAGCGACGGAAGATCCCGAACGCAGGCTGCTCGAGGTTCTCTCGGTCGCGCGCGGGCCGCTCGCCTACGAAGCGGCCGCGGCCGCATGCGGGCTCGACTCGCCAAGCGCGCTCGACGAGCTCGTATCGAAGCTCCGATTCGAACGGCTCGTGCGAACCACACGAATGCGCGATCGCGTAGCGGTCGAGGCGTACCACGATCGCGTGAGGCAAGCGGTGCTCGCCCACTTGCCGGGCTCGGAGGCGGAGATTCACGCGCGCATCGCCGCGGCGCTCGAGCAAAGCAAAGATTCGGATCTCGAAGCGCTTGCCGAGCATCATCGCGGCGCAGGCGATCTCTCGAAAGCAGCGGCCTACGCAATGCGCGCCGCAGATGCCGCGAGCGCGCAGCTCGCGTTCGATCGCGCATCGCGTCTTTACGAGTGGGCACTCGCGATGCAACCCGAGGCCGCCACCAAGGATGCCCTCCTCAAGCTCGCGATCGCGCTCGCGAGCACGGGCCGCGGACCCGCTGCGGCCGACGCGTACATGCGCACCGCTGCGGTCTCGGCCGATGCCGCCGAAGCGCTCGATTTCCGCCGTCGCGCGGCGCACCACTTGCTCACGACGGGGCACACGCGCGAAGGCATGGTCGTGATGGACGACGTCATGCGCGAGCTGGATCTGAAGATCGCCGCTTCCCCCCGACGCGCGGTCCTATCGCTCGCGCTGCATCATGCGCGTCTTCGGTTGCGCGGGTTGCGCTTCAAGCGTCACGCGGCGCCGCCGCGCGATCTCGCGCGCGTCGATGCATGCTTCACGGCGTCTGCGGGCCTCGCGTTCGTCGACACCCTGCGCGGCGCCGAGCTTCAAGCGCGTGGCCTCTTGCTCGCGCTCGCCGCAGGCGATCCGGGTCGCGTCGCGCGCGCTCTCACGAACGAAGGCGCATTCCTCGCAACAACCGGCGAGTCATCGCGCGAGCGCTGGAATGCGCTCTTCGAGGCGGCGCGGGCTCTCGCGATCGAAGTCGGCGATCCGCGCGTCATTGGTCACGTGATCGCGGGTGAAGGCGTCGCGCTCAACTTGTGCGGCTACTGGCTCGCCTCGCGCGCGCGCTGCGAGGATGCACTCCGGCTTTTACGCGAGCATTCGCCATCGTCGACGTGGGAAATCGACGCGGCAACGGTCTACTCGCTGCGCGCGCTCGTGCAGCTCGGACAAATCGGCGCGCTTCGCGCAGAGCTCCCCGAATGTCTCGCCGACGCAGAATCGCGCAGTGACCGCTTCCTTCAAAACGGGCTCCGCACCGGCGATTTGAACCTCGTGTGGCTCGCGCTGGGCGACGTCGACGGCGCACGCCGTGAACTCGACAGCCTCGAGCAAGAGAGCGATCGCCCGCTGCCGCACATTCATCGACTCACGGCACGCGTGCGGATCGATCTCTATACGGGCGACGTCGCCCGAGCTCACGAGCGCATCACCGAGCGATGGAGTGACATCGAGCGCGGCCAGCTTCTTCGCATTCAACTTCAACGCATCACGATGGTCGGCCTGCGCGCGCGTGCGGCTCTCGCCGGCGCACGTGCGAGCGGGCAAAACCGCACTCTCTTGGACGAAGCCGCGCACTTCACGAACGACCTCGCACGATGCGGCGCGCCATGGGCCCTCGCCGATGCAGCGATGCTCCGCGGTTGCCTCGGTCACGCCCTCGGTGACGCGGGTCGCGCCGCGACGTCGTTCGAGCAAGCCGCGCACGACTACGATCAATGCGACATGTCACTCCACGCGGCCGTCGCGCGATTCAGGCTCGGCAAGATCAAGGGCGGCGACGAGGGCCGCGCCACCGTCGCGTACGCGCGCGAATGGATGAAGACGCAAGGCGTCGCCGACCCAGAAGCGCTCGCCGCCGTTCTCGCGCCTTAGGACGCATTTCCCAAATTCCCTGCGACCGTTTCACGGAAGCTCAGAAGCGCACGCCCGAGCGATCGAGTGCAAGAAGGAGCGCGCGATTGTCGAGAACGCCGAGGCTCTGCACCTCGAGCGCGCCGATCCGATCTTCCGGTGAGAACGCCGTCGCCGAGCGCTCCATCGAGAGCTTCTCGGGATCGTAGGCGGCGTTGTCTGCTCGTGTGCGGAGGATGCTGTAGTCGTCGCCGCGGCGAAGCTCGATCGTGACCGCGCCAGAGATGGGCGTCGCCACCCAGCGCACGAGCGCTTCCTTCAAGAGCTGCGCCTCTGGATCGTACCAGCGCCCTTCATAGAGGAGCCGCCCGAGCCGGCGCCCGAGCGTCGCGAAAAGCTCCATCGTGTTTTCGTTGTGCACCGCGGAGACGATGCGCTCGTAGGCGATCGACAGGAGCGCCATGCCTGGTGCCTCGTAAATCCCGCGCGATTTCGCGTCGACGACGCGGTTTTCGATTTGGTCGCTCGTGCCGAGCCCGTGCTTGCCGCCGATGGTGTTTGCAAACTGCATGCATTGCCACGTGGTCGTGAAGGAGTGCTCGGCGATCGATTTCGGTACGCCGTTTTCGAAGACGACCTCTACCGACTCGGGCTCGATCTTCGTATCCGCGCGCCAGTGGGGCACGCCCATGATCGGATCGACTGCGTGCATGCCGACATCGAGACGCTCGAGGTCTTTCGCTTCGTGCGTTGCGCCGAGCATGTTGCAATCGGTGCTGTACGCCTTCTCGACGCTCGTGCCGTAGGGCATGCCGAGCGACGCGAGGTACTCGCTCATCTCTTTGCGGCCGCCGAGCTTCTTCACGAACGCGGCGTCGAGCCACGGTTTGTAAATGGCGAGCTCGGGGTCGACCATCACGCCGTATCGGAAGAAACGCTGGATGTCGTTTCCCTTGTGTGTAGAGCCGTCGGAGAAGACGTGAACGTCGTCCTCCTTCATGGCACGCGCGATGGCGGTCGCCGTGACGGCGCGGCCGAGCGGCGTCGTGTTGAAGTAGCGGCGGCCTGCCGTCATCAAGTGAAACGCGCCGCACTGAATGGCGATGATGCCTTCTTTGGCGAGCGGTTCGCGCACATCGAGGAGGCGCGCCTTCTTCGCGCCGTGGGCGAGCGCCGTGGGCGGGATCGTCGCGGGATCTTTTTCGTCCGGTTGGCCTAGGTCCGCGGTGTACCCGTAGACGTCGAGACCTTCGCGAGCCATGTACGCGACGGCCGTACGCGTATCGAGGCCGCCCGAATAGGCGAGGCCAATGCGAGTCCCTTTCGGCGGAAGCGTGCGGTGAATGCGCGACATGCGCGGCGGTCTAGCACGGGCTTGGCGCGCAGTGTATGAACGCCGCGTGGCCCAGGGAATCGCGCGGACTTCGGCAACGGGCGGCGCGATGCTGCCCGACCTCGTGCGCCTCACGAGCTCGCTCGAGAGCGATCTTTCGTTCTTCCGCGAGGACGTGCTCGGCAGCGCAGCCCACGCCGTGATGCTCGGGAAAACGGGCATCATTTCCGTGCATAATGCACGCGTTCTGCGCGACGCCCTTCTCGCGCTCGAGGCCTCGGCGCTTCCCGCGGAAGAGGACGTGCACATGGCCGTCGAGGCTGCGCTCGGCAAAATCGTGGGTGAGCCGGCGGCGCATCTCCACACGGCGCGCTCGCGTAACGATCAGGTCGCGCTCGATCTTCGGCTCTTCGTGCGCCAGCGCGCGGCCGCGCTCCTCGCATCGGTCGCGACGCTCACGGACGCCATCCTCGCGCGCACCGATGACGCGCTCCTTCCTGCGTACACGCATCGGCAGCGTGCTCAACCCGTCACGGCGATGTTTCTCATGTGCGCTTGGGCGAGCGCCCTCCTTCGCTCGGCAGACGTGCTCGCGTTTGCGCTCGAGTCGGCCGATGCATCGCCGCTCGGCTCGGGCGCGTGCTCGGGCACGTCGCTCCCGATCGATCGCGCGCTCGTCGCTCGCCTTCTTGGTTTCTCGCGCGTCACCACGAACGCCCTCGACGCCGTGCACGATCGCGATTTCGCACTCGACTTCGTATGGGCGTGCGCGCGCGTCAACTTCGCGTGCGCGCAAATCGCCGCCGACGTCGTCGATTTTTCGACCGCCGAGTTCGCGCTCGTCACGCTCGATGGAGAAATCGCCGCGGGCTCGAGCATGATGCCGCAAAAGAAAAACCCGGATGTGTTCGAGCTCACGCGTGGCAAGGCCGCGGGCGCCGCAGGCGACGTCGCCGCGATGCTCGCCCTCGTTCGTGGGCTTCCGAGCGGATACAACCGCGACCAACAAGAAGATCGCGGCCCGCTCCTCGCCGCGCCTCGCCGCGCGAGCGACGCCGTCGAGCTCCTCTCGCTCTCGCTGCCACACGTTCACTTCGACGGCGCACGCGGTCGCGCGATGCTCGAACCCGGCTTCACGCAAGCGACCGATCTCGCCGAAGCGCTCGTTCGCAACGGGGTTCCGTTTCGCGAAGCCTACGGCGCGGTCGGCGCGCTCGTGCACCGCGCCGTCGATGCGGGCGTCGCGCTGAAAGACATCTCCGCCGACGTCGCCACATCCGTGCATTCTGCAATCGATGCCGCCGCGCTTTTGGTGCTGGATCCCGCGCGCGCGGCAAATGCCAAAGAAAGCGCCGGCGGCACCGGCCCGCAATCGGTCGCGGCGCAGCGTGTCGCTCTTCGAGAGCACGCAGCGCGCGTCCAAGCCATCGCCGATCGCACACCTTCGCTCGAGCGACTCGCCGAGCTCATCTCGCGAGAGCCCCTATGACCAAACGTGACTACCTATCGCTGACATCTCTTTCGCCGAGTGAGTCGCGCAGCGTGCTCGAGCTTGCACGCGCAATGAAACGCGACCGCACGGCGCAGCTCGGAAGCTTTCGCGGTCGCGCGGCTGCCATCGTCATGGAAAAGGCGAGCACGCGTACGCGCGTGTCGTTCGAGATCGGCGCCGCGCAGCTCGGCATGCATCCGGTCGTGCTGACGACGCAAGGCTCGCAGCTGGCGCGCGGCGAGCCCATCGGAGATACCGCACGCGTCCTCTCGCGCTACGCCGACCTCATCGTGTTCCGCACGAGCTCGAGCGAACGCCTCGAAGGCATGGCGAAGAACGCGACGGTCCCGGTGATCAACGCGCTCTCCGATGATGGGCACCCGGTTCAGGTGTTGTGCGACGTCTTCACGATCGAGGAGCACTTCAAGAAATCGATCGAGGGCATGCGTATCGCGTGGGTCGGTGATGGCTCGAGCAACATGGCGCGCTCGTTCGTCGAAGCGGCGTCTCTCTTCGGGTTCGAGCTTTTCGTCGGCGGCCCCGCGGCCTACGTCACCCCCGATCGTGGCTCGGCGCATTTCACGACGGACGCACGCGAAGCGGTGCTTGGCGCGGATGTCGTCTGCACGGACGTCTGGACGAGCATGGGCCAGGAAGGCGAAAACGATCAGCGCCGTCGCGACTTCGCCGGCTGGACGCTCGACAGCACAATGCTCGCCCACGCGAAGCCCGACGCCATCGTGATGCATTGTTTGCCGGCGCATCGTGGCGAAGAAATCACGGATGACGTCATCGAAGGCCCGCGGTCGCGCGTCTGGGACCAAGCCGAAAACCGCCTTCACGTGCAAAAAGCGCTGATGGCGTTCTTGCTCGGAATGAAATCTTGATCGCGCCCGATCGCGTGCGTGCGCTCCTCGAAACGGCTTTCCCCGGCGCCGAGATCGTCGTCACCGACACGACGGGAACCGAAGATCACTACGAGGCCACCGTCGTAGCTCCGCAGTTCGCGGGCAAGAGCCGAATCGAGCAGCATCAGATGGTTTATCGGGCTCTCGGCGAGGCCATGAGGGGCTCCATCCACGCCCTCGCACTGACGACGCGCTCCAAGTAGAAGGTGCTATCCTCAGGCCGCGCGTACCCATGAACGGCCCGCCCAATTCGCAGCCCGACACACCCAAGCCGTCCGCCGACGATGTCGTTCGGCCGGGTGACATCCTCAGCGACAAGTTCCGCGTCGAGCGCGTGCTCGGTGTGGGCGGCATGGGCGTCGTGGTCGCAGCGACGCACCTTCAGCTCGGCCAGCTCGTCGCGCTGAAGTTCATGCTGCGCGCCGCGCTCGCCTTCCCTGACAACGTCTCGCGTTTCGAGCGCGAGGCGCGCGCCGCCGTTCGACTCCGCAGCGATCACGTCGCGAAGGTCACCGACGTCGGCCGCCTCGACGACGGCGCGCCTTACATGGTGATGGAGTTTCTCGAGGGGGACGATCTCGATCGTCACCTCCGTCGGCACGGCACGCTCGAAATCCGCACCGCTGTGGACTTCGTGCTCCAAGCCTGCGAGGCCATCGCCGAAGCGCACTCGCTCGGCATCGTTCACCGCGATCTGAAACCGAAGAACCTCTTTCTCACGCAGCGCCTCAACGGCGAGCCGCTCGTGAAGGTGCTCGACTTCGGCGTTTCGAAGACCGTCGGCGGCGACGACTTGTCTCTCACGGCAACCACGCAGGTTCTTGGCTCGCCGAGCTACATGTCGCCCGAGCAACTGCGCGCGTCGCGCGATGTCGATCAGCGCACCGACATCTGGGCGCTCGGCGCCATTCTGTACGAGCTCATCGCAGGCGTCGTTCCTTTCCCCGCCAATAC
This sequence comes from Polyangiales bacterium, assembly GCA_038239005.1. Lineage (GTDB taxonomy): Bacteria > Myxococcota_A > Polyangia > Polyangiales > Polyangiaceae > DASXHD01. The sequence continues at coordinate 30,560 of JBBSFE010000018.1, read as the reverse complement.
GCTCACGCAGCTCACCGCGATGGTCATTTCGGAGCCGCCGCATCCGATGGAGCTCGTTCGTCAGGACGTTCCGCCCGAGCTCACGGCGATCATCATGAAGTGCCTCGAAAAGAAGGTCGCCGATCGCTATCAGAGCGTCGCCGATCTCGCGGCTGCGCTCGCACCGTTCGCATCGGCAAGCGCGATGGCTCTCGCCACGCAGCGCATGTCGGGTGTGCTCGGCTCGTCGTCGGCATCGCGGCTCTCGAATGTTCCGCAAGAGCGGCCATCGATTCGCGCGCCGGGCAGCAGCACGGATGTCGCGTGGGATCAAACGCAGCTCGCTTCGGGCGAGTCGCGTCGTCGCCTGATTGCGCCGATCGTGATCGGTGTCGCGCTTGCATCGGCGATCGTCGGCGCGATCTTGTTCGTGAAGTTTCGCCCGCACGACGGCCCGAAGACGACCGCCACCACCGAGGCACCGCTTCCTACCGTGCGCGATCCGATTTCGCCGCCCGTCATCTCCGGTGTCGAGCGCCCGCCGCCTTCGCTCATTCCGGCGCTCACAGCGACGCCTACCGTTGCAACGACGACGGCCACAACTGCAACGCCGATTCATCAGCACCGCGATGCAGGCCACACGACCACGACGCCACCCGGCGGCAACGATCTTCCGACCACACGAAACTAAATGAAAAGACCGATTCTGCTTTTGGGCTTGGGCGTGGCCATGCTTTGTCCCGCGCTCGCACACGCCGCCGGCGCTGACGACAAGGCCGCGGCACAGGTGCTCTTCGACGAAGGGCGCAAGCTGATGGACAAGGGCAAGTACGCCGAAGCGTGCCCGAAGCTCGAGAGCAGTCAGCGGCTCGACCCGGGCGCGGGCACGCTGCTCAACCTCGCTGCGTGTTACGAAAAAAACGGACAGACCGCGAGCGCGTGGGTCACGTACACGGATGCCGCCACGGCGTCGCAAGAGCGACACGCCGATTGGGCCGCGCGCGCCAATGAACGCGCAAAGGCCTTGTTTCCAGGGCTTTCGCACCTCTCGATCGAAGTGCCCAACGCACCGACCGGCGCCGAGATCAAACGCGACGGCAAAGCGCTCGACAGCTCGAGCTACGGCATGGCGATGCCCGTCGACCCGGGACACCACGTGGTCGACGCCACCGCACCAGGCAAGCTGCCCGTGCATGAAGAGGTCGATGTCGCCTCGAAAGCCGCCGACGCGAAAGTGACGATCAAGTTCGAGAACGCTCCGGTCGCCGAGCACCAAGTGATCACGCCCATCGGCCCCACGACGGGCCCGATCGAACGCGACACCGGTCGCGGCAACGGCATGCGCGCTGCGGGTCTGACGATTGGTGGCATTGGCGTCGCAGGCGTGATCGTCGGCGCGATCTTCGGCGGGCTCGCGCTCGGCAAGAAGGGCGAAGCCGCTCCGAATTGCCTTCCGGATTTTTCGAAGTGCACGACGCAAGGCAAAGCCTCCGTCGACGACGCCATGACGTTCGGCACGATTTCCACGATCGGTTTCATCGCAGGCGGCGTGCTCGCAGCCGTGGGCATCACGCTCTTCATCGTCGCGCCGTCCTCCAAGGAGCGCGTTGCTGCGTTCCTCACGCCGAACGGTGTCGCCATCGGCGGTGTGTTTTGAGATTAGCGAGCGCGCTGACTGGTAGCGCGGCACTCGTCGTTGGGAGTCTCGGGTGCAGCGCCATCCTCGGTCTGCAAGAGCCCACGATCGACAACGCCATCGAAGGTGGTACCGGTGGCGACGGCGGCAGCAACTGCGCCAAAGACTGCCTCGGCGGCGAGTGCAAAGCGGGCGTCTGCCAGCCTGTCGCGATCGCGCTGAATCAAGGCGGCCCGTTCATGCTCACCGCGTTCGGCTCGCGCATCTACTGGACCAACGTCATCGGAAGCACCGTGATGAGCGCCGACAAAGTCGACGCCAGCACGACGCTCCTCGCCGCAACGGGCAGCGGTGTCGACTCGCCCATCGGCCTCGACGTCGACGACAGCGGCGTCTACTTCGCGAACAACGGCTCGAGCGGCACAGTGATTCGTTGCGATCTCGACGGCTGCCCTTCGCCGCAGGTTCTCTACGATGCCGGGTTCGGCAACAGCGATCTCCATCTGAACGGCGGGTCCGTCTACTACCTCGAAGCCGACTTCAACGAGATCGATCGCGTTCCCGTGGGCGGCGGCCCCATGGTGCCTGTCGCGATGCCCGACACAGCGAACAACTTCGCTCTCCTCGCGCGCATCGCAACCGACGGCACTTACATTTATTGGTCCGAAACGTATAACGACAAGATCGTGCGGAAGAAGCTTTCGGGCGGTGCCGCGCAGACCATCTATTCACTCCCAACCAACGCAGCGCCGAGCCCACTCTTGATCGACGGCACCACGCTTTATTTCGCGACGCTCGGCGGCGCCAACGGCGCGGGCAGCATCGCCTACGGCAATACCGACGGAACAGGCGGCGTGCAAACGCTAGCGGCCGCGCAGCACTACCCGTACGCACTCGCGATCGACTCGACGGACGTCTACTGGACGACCGAAGGCGACTTCGACATGAACAGCAAGCTCACCGCGCCGGGCGGCGTGTTCCGCTGCGCGAAAACGGGATGCGGCGGCACGCCAGTAGAGCTCGCGAGCGGCATCAACGACGGCCGCGGCATCGCCGTGGACGACCGCGCGATTTATTGGGCATCGTTCGAAACGGGAACCGGTGACGGCAAGATTTGGAGACTCGCGAAATGAAGCGCCGGTTGTTTCTCATGTTTTTGCCTCTCGGCCTGCCGCTCGTCGCGTGCGGCGCGATCCTCGGCTTGCAAGAGCCCACCATCGACGACTCGCTCGACACGGGTACGGGCTCCGACACCGGCACCGGCAGCGATTCGCCCACGAACACCGATAGCCCCATCGGCGACGGAGGCGCGGGCCCGATTCAGCTTCTCAACGCGCGAGTGCGGCGCATCGCCGTCGACGACGCCAGCGTCTACTACACGCAGCAGTTCGACTACATCGTCGGCCGCGTCGGCCGCGACGGCACGGGCAACGTCGCGCTCGCAAACGGCTCCGCGGTCGCGGGCTACTTTCCGAATACCATCACCGCCGACGACACCGACGTCTACTGGGCTTCGATCAACGGGATCCACAGCTGCAAGAAGGCGGGCTGCGCCGGCACGCCGACGCACATCATCGACGACTCGAGCAGCTACGGGCCGGGGTCGATCGCCGTCGATGCCGCCAACGTGTATTTCGTCAACTACGACTCGAACAACAGCACCAACTCGATTCTGAAAGTGCCGAAGGGCGCCGCGAATGGCACGGTGACCACGCTCGTGCCCGTTGCCAAGCTGTGCGCCACCGTGAACCGCATGGTGATGTCGGGCGCATACTTGTATTATACATGCGATGAGGGCCCGGTAGGTCGCGTCACCATCTCCGATGGCACCGTCGACGTTCTCACGGCGAAGAGCCCAGCGCCGCCGCTCAACGCAGACACCCTCTCCGTTGGCGCGAGCAGTGTCTTCTACTCGCAGTTTCTCGAGCAGGGCACCATCTACCAAATGCCCATCGTCGACGACGCCAGCAGCAACGCCATCGCGGTGACGCAGCCCTACCCCATCGCGATGGCGTCGGACTCGACCTACGTCTACTGGGCGACCGCGGGCGTCGCGCTCGACAACGGAAGCGGCGCCATCGTGCGGTGCGCGGCGAGCCAGTGCAGCTCGACGACGACCACGCTCGCGAGCAATATCGACATCCCGAACGATCTCTTCGTCGACAGCGAAATATTTTTCTGCGCGATCGGCAACGGCGACACGCCCCATACCGGCGTGTGGAAGATGCCGAAGCCTCCGTGATCGAGATCGTGATCTCTACATCGTGAGGCCGCCATCGACGTCGATGGTGCGGCCGTCGAAGTAGTCGCACTCGAGCACGAACTTCACGGCGAGCCAAAGATCTTCCGGCAAGCCGATGCGGCCGACGGGGATCGCGGCGACGAGGGCGTCGCGGGCTTTTTGGTTCATGCCTTGCGTCATCGGCGTTTCGACCATGCCGGGTGCGACGGCGCCAACGCGAACACCAAACGGCGCGAACTCTTTCGACCACGTGACCGTGTTCGCGGCGAGCGCGGCCTTCGCGGCGGTGTAGTTCGACTGACCGCGGTTGCCGTGACGCGCGACGCTCGACATGTTGACGATGACGCCAGGCCTCTGATTCATCTCGACCATCTTCGCGACGACGTCGCGCGTCATGAGCGTGGCGCCGGTGAGGTTGACGCCGATGACGGCATCCCATTGGGCTTTGCTAAGGACTTTGACCTGACCGGTCTCGCGATCTTTCTTCACGAGGAGACCGTCGCGAAGGATGCCGGCGTTGTTGATGAGACCATTGAGCCCGCCCATCGCGCCGTGCGCCCACGTGACGTACGCGGCGACGTCGGCTTCGTCGCTGACGTCGAGCTTGCGCGTGTGGACTTTGCCGGGACCTTTGCAGAGCGCTGCTGACTCGGCGAGACCCGCCTCGTTGACGTCGCCGATCGCGACTTGTGCGCCGGCCTCGACAAGACGAACGGCGAAGTGACGACCCATTCCGCTGGCGCCGCCGGTGACGATGATCTGTAGGTCCGAGAGCTTCATGGCGGGCAACGCTAACAAAATCCCTTCCGTTCGGGGCGACGATGTGGTGGTGTTCCCGCCCTCAATGAAGCGCTTAGCATCGCTCCCGACCGTGCTCCTCTTGGTCGGTAGCGCCGTCGCCCTTGGTAGTGCGTGCACCACGCACGGTGAAGGCGGCCGCTGCGATCACACGAACGTCTCGGCAACCGGCGGCTACCTCGACTGCGACGACGGGCTCACCTGCGTCTCGGGCAGTGACATCCACTTCGCCGAAGGCGGCAACAGCTCGGTCGACATTTGCTGCCCGAGCGATCGCGGCTCGCTTCCCGTCGGCGACATCTGCGCGCTTAGCCCGATCTCCCCCGGCAGCGACGCTTCGATTCCAGATGGCGGCTTCGACACCAGCACCTCCGACGTCTCGACCGACACCACGACCGACGTCACGACCGACGTCACCACCGATTCGCCCGTCGACGCACCGACCGACGTCGCCCTGACCGACTCGCCCACCGACGCCACCGGGCAGTGACGTGTCGCTTGCGTCGCTCGTCGATGTTGCGCAGCAAGCGCTGATCCTCGCGGCGCTCGTGTCGTTGCCGATTGTGGGCGTCGCGGCGCTCGTCGGGTTGATCGTCGCGGCGGTTCAAGCGGCCGCGCAAGTTCAGGATCCGACGCTCTCGCACTTGCCGCGCATGCTCGCGGTCGTCGCCGCGCTCGTCGCGCTCGGGCCGTGGATGGGTCATCAGATCGCGGGCTTCGCAGAGCGCGCGTTCTCGATGGTCCATTGAAGAGGCTCCTTTCCGAGCGCGCGCGCGTCGTTCGCGCGGTGCGCGCGTTCTTCGAAGCGCGCGGTTTCTTGGAAGTCGAGACACCCGCGATCGTTCCTTCGCCCGGGATGGATTTGCACCTCGATGCGTTTGCGGTCGATGGCGGCTACTTGATCACGTCGCCCGAGTATCAAATGAAGCGGCTCCTATCGGAGGGGCACGAGCGCATCTTCCAGATTTGCCGCTGCTTCCGGCGCGGCGAGCGCGGCGAACAGCACAACCCCGAATTTACCATGGTGGAGTGGTACCGAGGTAACGCCGACGTCGAGGACGTGGTCGCCGACACCGAGTCACTCGCCGCTGCGGTGTCGGGCGGTGCGTTCCAAATTGGCGCGCGCACGATCGCCGCGCGTCCGCCTTTCAAGCGCCTCACCGTGTGCGAGGCCTTCGCGCGATTTGCGAATGTCTCCGAGAGCGACGTGCTCGCGTGGGCCAGCAGCGACGAGGACCGATATTTTCGGACATGGGTCGAGTCGGTCGAGCCGCGCATCGCCGAATTGGATCACGCCGTGTTCGTCGTCGACTACCCCGCGTCGATGGCGTCGCTCGCGCGCAACAAACCCAGCGACCCTCGTTTCTGCGAGCGGTTCGAGCTGTACGTCGCAGGCATCGAGCTCTGCAACGGCTTTGGCGAGCTCACCGACGCTCGAGAGCAACGTTCGCGATTCGAACGCGATCAGGCCGCACGAAAAACCAAAGGCCTTCCGGTCTATCCAATCGACGAAAAGTTCATCGCCGCGCTCGAAAGTGGGCTCCCGCCATGCGCGGGGAACGCGCTCGGTGTCGACAGACTCGTCGCGCTCGCGTGCGGCACGACCGACATCCGCCGTGTGCTCGCCTTTTCTGTGGACGACGTTTGAGAGGAAGTTCGCTAAGTTCGCTCTCGATTGCTCGCCTTCGAAGAAGCGCAGAAACGCGTGCTGGCGCTCGCGGCGGTGCTCGAACCCGAGTCGCTTGCCGCAGCGGATTCGTTCGGTCGCGTGCTCGCCACGGACGTGCTCGCACGTGCTGATTGGCCCGCGTTCGATTCGAGCACCATGGACGGTTACGCCGTGCGCGCAGCCGAGGTCGGCGATGGCGCCATCATCGTGTCTGGAGAGTCGCGCGCGGGCTCGGGTGCACCTCCCCTTTCGGCGAATTCCGCATGTCGAATTTTTACGGGTGCGCCGCTTCCCGAGGGTGCGGACGCCGTCGTGATGCAAGAAGACGCCGATCGAGACGGCGACCGCGTGACGTTTCGCGTGCGACCCGCACCGGGATCGTTTTTGCGACGACGCGGAGACGATCTGCGCGCCGGCGACGTCGCACTTTCGCGCGGCACGCGCATCGGCGCCGCCGAGATCGCCATGCTCGCGAGCCTCGACATGCCGATGGCGTCGGTCACGCGGGCGCCGCGCGTCGCTATCGTCCCAACGGGTGACGAGCTGCGCGCGCCGGGAGCTTCAGGTGGCGCCGCATCGATTGCAGAGTCGAACTCGCCCGCGCTCGCAGCGATGGCGAAGCGTGCCGGCGCGGTCGTCGATGTGCGCGCGCCCGTCGGCGACGACGTCGACGTCGTACGTTCGGCATTCGAGGACGCGCTTCGATCGTGCGACGTGCTCGTCACGATCGGCGGCGTTAGTGTCGGCGACCACGACGTCGTTCGCGCCGCGCTCGACGAATGCGGCGTGAAGCTCGATTTTTGGCGCGTCGCCATCAAACCTGGCAAACCGCTCGCGCTCGGCAAGCGCGGGAACGCCGTGGTCGTCGGTCTGCCGGGCAACCCCGTGTCGGCGATGGTCACATTCGCGCTCTTCGGTGTGCCGCTCCTTCGCGCCATGCAGGGCGACATGCAACCTGCGCCACGCACGACGCGCGCACGGCTCGCAGCAGACGTGAAGCACGTCGAAGGTCGCCTCGAGCTTGCGCGCGCACGATTCGACGAACGCGGAAACGTCGCGATGCTTCCGCAGCAAGCGAGCGGCGCGATCGTCGGCTTGTGTCGCGCGGACGTGCTTGCATGCATCCCGCGCGACGTCGCGAGCTTGCCGGCCGGCGCGGAAGTCGACGTGTACGCGCTCGAGGAGCTCGGCCTATGACGACGCACCTCGATCGCAAAGGCCGCGCAAAGATGGTCGACGTCGCCGACAAAACGCCGACGGCACGCGTCGCACGCGCGGAGGCCATCGTGAAGATGAAGCCGGCCACCGTCGCGATGATCACGCGCGGCAAAGCGAAAAAGGGCGACGTCTTGGCGGTTGCGCGAATCGCCGGGATTCAGGCCGCAAAACGCACGCCCGAGTGGATTCCGCTTTGTCATCACATCGCGCTTTCATCGGTCGAGATCGACATCGACGAGAACGCGCAAGGTCTCCGCATCGAAGCGATCGCGCGCGCCACCGATCGCACCGGCGTCGAGAGGGAAGCGCTCGTCGCGGCGAGCGCAGCGGCGCTCACGATCTACGACATGATGAAGTCGGTCGACCGCGCCATGAAATTCACCGTGCGCCTGCTCGAGAAGCGCGGCGGCAAGTCCGACTACACGCTGCTCACGCGCTCCGCGAGGCTCGCGCGATGACCGAGCACCGGCTCATTCTCGTCACGGGCAAAGGCGGCGTCGGCAAGACGACCGTTGCCGCCGCGATCGCACGCGGTGCGGCGGCGTCCGGTAAACGCGTGCTCGCAGCCGAGATCAGCTACGAGTCCCCGCGCGACGCCGAAGAAGGCGGCGCATCGACGACGTCACCACTCGCGACCGCCCTCGGCACGACGCCCCTCGTGGACGCACCACGCCGAATCGACGGAACGAGCCTGTGGGCCGCGCGTCTGTCGCCGCTCGCGGGGCATCTCCAGTTTTTGCGCGACACGCTTCCGATCCAACTCCTCGGGGATGCGGCGATGAAGTCGGCCGCGGTGCGTCGCTTTTTCGTCGCCGCACCGACGCTCGCCGAGCTCGGCATCGTGTATCGCTTGCTCCACCTCTTGAAGCAGGAGCGCGCGGCCGGCGCGGAGTGGGAGCTCGTCGTGTGCGATCTCCCCGCGACGGGCCACGCGCTTGCACTCGCACAAGTTCCGCAGACGCTCGTCGACATCTTGCGCGCAGGGCCGATTCATCATGCCGCACAAGAAGGGCTCGATCTACTGCGTGACGCAAAGCGCACGACGACCGTCCTCGTGACGCTCCCCGAGCCACTTCCGGTGAGCGAAGCGGTCGAGCTTCACGATGGGCTTCATCGCCTGCAGATCGATTGCGGGCTCGTCGTGCTGAACCGCGTCCCGCGCAATCCGTTCACGCCCGAAGAGCGCGCCGCCGTGGAGCGTCTCGTTCCCGATCGCATGCGCATGCTCGGCGCACGACGACTACCGCGGATCGATCGCGCCAACGCCGCCCATGATCGCCTCGCGCGTGAGCTCTCGCTTCCCGTTCGTGTGGTTCACGAGGCCGACGTCGACGTCAGCGCCGCCGTGATGAACGAGCTCGGAGTCGTCACATGATGGAGCGCCGCGATCCGAACGACTGGCGCCCGTACGTCGCGCGCCTCCTCGAGCGAAAACGCGTCGTCGTGTGCTGCGGCGCCGGCGGCGTTGGCAAAACTACAACCGCAGCCGCGCTCGGTCTTGGCGCCGCGATGCTCGGCAAGAAAGCGCTCGTGCTCACGATCGATCCGGCACGCCGCCTCGCCGAGGCCATCGGCAGCCCCGAAAACGCGCGCTCGCCCGTGCCCGCGTCCGACACGCGCCTCAAGGCCGCAAACATCTCCGGCTCGCTCGCAACGTGGATGGTCGATCCGGGCGTGGTCTTCGAAGGAATGGTCCGCCGCCTCACGACCGACCAGGCTCAAGCCACGGCGATTTTGCAAAATCGAATTTATCTCGCGCTCGCGCAGCTCGTCGCTGGCATGCAGGAATACACCGCAGCCGAAGCGCTCTACGGATTCGTCGAGAGCGGCGAGTACGACATCGTCATTCTCGACACGCCACCTTCGCGCAACGCGCTCGATTTTCTCGAGGCGCCACGCAAGCTCTCTCTCTTTCTCGACGAGCGCATCATCGGCGTCTTCTTGCCCGGCAGCGGCGGAGGCGGCATGTTCCGCAATCGCGCGCGGCAGATCGCGCACGGCGTCTTCGCGCGCATCTTCGGTGAGGGATTCTTCGACGAAGTGCAGCAGTTTCTCGCGGCTTTCTCGGGGATGTTCTCCTCGATGCGCGCGCACGCCGAGTCGGTGCGAACACTTCTCAAGAGCGACGCTTCGAGCTTCGTCGTCGTCACGAGCCCCGAACCTGCTGCGCTCGCGGAGGCCGCTCACCTCGAGCGCACTCTCACGAACGAGCTCATTCTGCCGTTTTCGGGCTTCATCTTGAATCGCAGCTGGGCCTACACGCGCGGGCTCGCAGCGCCTTCCGACATCGTCGTGCCTTCCGGAGCTTCGCCGATCGATCACGCCGCGCTCGCGAAGCTCGAGCAACTCGCCGCCGAAGAGCTTGCCCTTGCCGAGCGTGATCGCCGATTGCTCGCGCACCTTCGTCAAAAGAAGGGTCGTCCCGATTGCGAGGCAGCCGCGACGCCGCAACTCGACGGCGACATCGATTTTGCCGCGCTGCGCCTCATCGCCGAGAGCTTGATTGCGCCACCGCCCATCGAAGATGCGCTAGAAAGTCAGCGTGGGTGAGCGAGTCGACATCCGCGATGGCGCACTTTCGATCGACGACGTCGTCGCACGCGTGATGCACGCCGGTGCTGGCGCGCTCGATGTTTTCGTCGGGTCCGTGCGCGACATGAACGACGGCCGCACGGTGACACTGCTCGAGTACGAAGCGTACGCCCCGATGGCGATCGCGGAGATGCAGCGCATCGCGGAAGAGGTCGAGCGTGCACATGAGGGTGTGCGCGTCGCTGCGTCGCATCGTGTGGGCTCGCTGCGCGTGGGCGATGTCGCCGTCGTGTGTGCTGCGAGCGCGCCGCATCGCGCGGAAGCGTTTGCCGCGTGCCGCTCGATGATCGACGAGATCAAACACCGCGTGCCCATCTGGAAGCGCGAGCACGGCCCAGACGGCGCCTATTGGGTCGGCTGGCAAGATGCCCGCTGCCACACATGAAGCGCCTGATCGCCCTCGCGATGCTTGCATCATGCAAGCATGATCCGGCTGAAATCACGGTCGGCGCGGCGATCAGCTTGAAGGAGTCGATGGACGAGGTCGCGTCGTCCAAGGCCGAGGACAAGCTCCTCTTCACGTACGGCTCGAGCGGCGAGCTCGCGACGCAAATGCTCCACGGCGCGCCCTTCGACGTCCTCGCGACCGCCGGCGTGGAGCCGCAGCTCGCGGGTCTCGCCGACGAGCGATGCACGCTCGCATGGAACACGCTCGTGCTCGTGCGTCATCGTGATCCCGCGCTCTCGGAGATCACGTGGGCCACGCTCGACAAGACACGGCGATCGTTTCGATTGGCGATCGGTCTCGCGCCACAGGTGCCCGCGGGCGTCTACGCTGAAGAGGCGCTTCGCAAGCTCGAGATGTGGGACGCCATCGCACCGAAGATCGTGCGCGGCGTGAACGTCCGCGCGGTGCTCGATCTCGTGGCGCGCGGCGAGGCCGACGCCGGCATCGTCTACGCGACCGACGCGAAGGTGCGCACCGACATGGACGTCGTCGGAGAGGTGCCTGCGTTCGCGCGGCCCGACGTGCGCTACCCGCTCTACGTGAAGCACGGAGCGTCCGAGCGCGCGAGCAAGGTCGCAGGCTTGCTTTGCTCCGACGAAACTCGCCGCGTGCTCGTGGCGCACGGGTTTCTCGGTGCCAAACCGTGACGGCATTCTGGGTCTCGCTTCGGATCGTCCTTCCCGCGCTCCTCTTCGTCGTCCCGCTCGGTGCGGCGCTTGGATTGTATCTCGCGCGCGGCCGCGGCATGGCGCGATCGATCGTCGATGGGCTCGTGCTCGTGCCGCTCGTCCTTCCGCCTTCGGTCCTCGGGTATGGGCTCTTGCTGGTGCTCGGTCGTGAAGGCACGATCGGCGCGTTGATCGAGCGATGGTTTGGTGCGCGACTCGTCTTCACGAGCGCGGGCGCGTCGATTGCCGTCGCTGCCGTCGCGCTTCCGCTCATGGCCAAAGGTGCAGAGGCCGCGTTCGCGCGCGTCGATCGCGAGCTCGAAGAAGTCGCGGAAGTGAACGGGCTTGGTCGTGCGGCGACGCTCAGGCTCGTGACACTGCCGCTCGCACTTCCGGGCCTCGGCGTGGCGACCACACTTGCCGGATTGCGCGCGCTCGGCGAATTCGGCGCGACGCTCACCTTCGCTGGTTACTCCTCGCACACGGCGACTGCGCCGCTCGAAGTCTACTTCGCGATGCAACAAGGCGACGATTCGCGCGCGCTCGCGCTCTCGCTTGCGCTCGTTGCGATTTCCGTCGTCGCGGCGCTCGTTCTCAGGCGATGGAGCAGGCGCGCATGACGCTCTCCGTCGACGCGCGCGTACGCGCTGGCTCGTTTGATCTCGACGTGCGCATCGAAGCGAGCGCCGGCGTCACTGTTCTGTTCGGACCCACGGCGAGCGGGAAAACACTCGCGCTTCGACTCATTGCGGGCCTCGTGCGTCCGTCGTCCGGATTCGTACGCGCAGGCGACGTGACGTTCGACGAGCACGGCACGTTCGTTCGACCGAGCGCACGTGGAATCGGATACGCGCCTCAACACGGCGCGCTCTGGCCGCACCGAACCGCGCGCGAGCACCTCGAGCCCTTCGCAAATGCCGCGCGCACGACCGAGCTTCTCGCGCTCGTCGATCTCGCGGACTGCGCCGACCGAAAACCGTTCGCCCTCTCGGGAGGCGAACGCCAGCGCCTCGCCTTCGCTCGCTCCCTGGCGCGCGACTCGAAGCTCTTGCTGCTCGACGAGCCCTTCAGCGCTCTCGACGACGACGCACGCGTCAGGATGGGCGACGTCGTTCGATCACACGCCGAGCGCGGCGCGACCGTGCTGTTCGTCACGCACGATCGCGAGGAGGCGCGACGCCTCGGCACGCGGTTCGTGACGTTCGCGGCGGGTCGCACCGAAGCGCGTGACACGCTGTGAGATCACGAGCGATATCAGCCGCCCGCGACGGGCGGGATGAGCGCGAGCGTGTCGCCATCTTCGATGCGCTCGCTCGGTTCGGCGAAGAGCTCGTTCCGCGCAACGCGAATTTGCTCCATGTGCGCTTCGAGACTCGTATGAAGCGAAGCGACGTGGCGCGCGAAATCGGCGATGGTCGCAACCGCGGGCGGGAGATCGAGCCGCTCTTCCGCGCATCCCGCAGCGTCGCGCGCGCCCGCGAAATAGAGCACGCGCACGCGCACTACTTCGCCTTGTGGTGATCGTGCCGCACGTGCCCGCTCAAGACCTCGACTGCGTGCGGCAACATCTCGATGAGGAGCGCCGCGCCGAGCTCCGCGCCGCCCGGGCTTCCCGGAAGGGCAACGATGACCGTGCCCGACACGACGCCCGCAGTTGCACGCGTGAGCAGAGCGCGCGCGCCGAGAGCGAGATCGCCGGGAACGTTCGTTCGCCATGGCGAAGACCCCGATGGCGCAACGGCCGACGTTGCGTTCCATGATCGGCGTCGAAACTCTTCGCCGAATCCGTCGATGCGTTTCTCGAAGAGCGGCTCGATCGCCTCGGGTGTGACGTCGCGCGCGGCGAGACCCGTTCCGCCGGTGAGCACGATGGCGTCGGCTTCGTTCATCGTCGCCCCTGAGCGCACGAGCTCGCGAATCACGAGGAGCTCGTCGCGGATGGGCGCGTGCCGCTTCACCTGGAAACCCGCGTCGGCGAGCTTCCGCGCGAGAACCGCGCCCGATTCGTCGTCAGATGCGTTGCGTGTGTCGCTCACCGTCACGAGAACGACGCGAATGGCTGCCATCGCGACGAACGTAGCACTCAGCCCTCTTCGGCGACAGGCAACCCGAGCTCCTTCATGAGCCGAAGTGCATTCGAGCTCTGCACGACGCCATCACGGAGCTTGTAGTCGAAGGTCATGATGTCGCCGACGACTTGCTCTTCGAAGTGGACGTTGCGTGCGCGTGCTGCGAGCGGGCCGGACAAATCCGCGAGATCCAAATCGTGCGTCGACACCGCGCCGAGCGCCGCATGCTCGAGCAGCCACGCGAGCGTCGCGCGCGAGCCGATGAGGCGTTCGCGCGCATTCGTACCGTAGAGAACTTCGTCGAGCAAAAACAGCACACCGGGACCGCGCGACGCCATGTCGACGACGAGCTTGAGGCGGCGAAGCTCCGCATAAAAACGCGACGCCCCTTCGGCGAGCGAATCCGCGACCCGCATGCTCGTGCCTAGACGAACCGGACCGATCACGAGCTTTTCGGCACACACGGGTCCGCCTGCCGCTGCCATCGCCGTTGCGACGCCGATCGATCGCAGCAGCGTCGACTTGCCAGACATGTTCGACCCGGTGATGACGAGAGCGCTGCCTGCATCGAGCGGCCCGACGTCGTTGCACACGCGTTTGGCGTCGGCGACGAGCGGATGGCCGAGCGCACGCGCGTCGAAGCAAGGCTCCGCGGCGAGCTCGGGCCACGCGAACGCGGGGAAATCGTGCGCGAGGAGCCCCAAGCTCGCGACTGACTCCATCGTGCCATACGCGGCGAACCAATCGGCAGCGCGTGCGCCATGCTCTTTGCGCCACCGCTCGAGTGCGGCGACAGCGTGGAGCTCCACCATGAAGAGTGGCGCGATGAGCAAACGAAACACTTCGTTCTGAAGCGACTCGAGAGCGAGCGTCGGTGCGCGGAGTGCTCGAAGCGCGGTGCGACCCGACGCGAGATCGAATTGCACCTTCGCGAGAAGCTCGCCCTCTTCACGCTCGGCGAGTGCCGCATCGAACGCCTCTGCGAGCACGAGCGCGCCGCCTTCGTTCGCAACGACCGCCGCGACGACAGGCCCGAGCCGCCCGCGCATCAAGAGCGACACGACGATGGCCACACCAAACGCGCCCCAGGTTGCGAGCGACGACCAACCTAGGAGCTGCCCCATCACGAGCGACGCAATGGTGACCGGCGGCCACACCCAAGCGAACGCACGCAAACCCGAGCCGACGACGCCCGCTTCTTTCGCCAGCGCCCAGCGTTCGAACGCGACGGCTTTCTCGGGACCGCCATCAATGCCGGCAACCCAAAGTGAACGCACGAGCTCCGGCTTTTTCGAGAGCGTGCGCGCTGCGTCTTGGCGCGCGCGAATCACGCCGAGCGCGGGCGGATCGTGTGCGGCAAGGAGCCACTCGCGAAGCGTGCGACGCCCCGGCTGGCTCCGACAAAACGAGATGAACGCGTACACCGAGTGCGGCCCCGTCATGTCGAGATCACTCGCGTAGGGATGATTGGCGAGCTCGGGATCGTCGACGCGTGGCAGTGGCGGCGCGCGATTGAGCGCTTGTTCGTGAAACAGCATCGCTGCTTCACGGCGATCACGTTCGCGATCGACGCGCCCGTGCACGACGACGAGCAAGATGAACGCAATCGCCGCGACGGCGCCCGCCCAGGCGACGCCGCGCGGGAGCACGTCGAACGGCAGCGTCGCGAGAACGCCGACGACGACGAGCACACACGCGATTCGCACGCGACCGATCAAGCTCGAGCGACGCTCGAGCCGAGCGTGCTCGGCGCGCATGATGTCACGCTCACGGGCGTGCCAATCTCGAGCAGGAAGCCCCCCGTCGGGGATCACGAAGCGCGTCGTTTCGGTCAAGAGCCTCGTCAGGCGGCCGAGCGCGCGCGTGGAGGCGCGTGCGCAACACGGCGCGGGATGCTCGCGATGGCGACGGCGAACCCGTGCATCGTGAGCCGAGTACCTCCAGTGCGAGCGTCGGTGAGCACGAAGCCGCAACGTTCGAGGAGGCGAATCGCGTCGTCTAGCTCGTCAGCCGAGCAGTCGATGCGAAGGGTGAGCGCGGCGCGGTCAGCGACGCGGCGGTGGCGCGCGCAGCGGAGCACTGCGCGGAGAACATCGAGGGAAATGCGTTCCGGAGTCATGACCCGCACATTAGTTCAGTACCTGAACGCATTCCCAGTTTTCGACAAAAGAAAACGCCTCGCGTTCGGATCCGAACGGGAGGCGCTTCGAGGGTGGAAAGTCGCAAGGCTAAAGGCCTAGGTCGACCTGTTTCTTGTCGCCGAGGAGGCTAAAGGCGTGGATTTGGAGCTTGAGGGTCTTGGCGTCGGCGGGCACTTCGATAACCGTCCAGAACTCTTGCGGCATGCTCGGCTGCAGCGTCGCGACCATGATCGTCTTCGCCTTGGCCGGCACGTAATAGGTCTCGCCTTCGATGGCGCTGAACTCGCGGTTCTGGCTGTCGATGATCTTCGGGTGATCCGCGATGAGCATCTGCTCTTTCTTGTCCTTGTTCGTGACCTTGTAGTGGACCTGAATGAAGCGGCCCTCGGTCTTCTTGGTCTCGTCGTTGAACTCGGAGTTGCTCTTCAGCACTTTGCCCGCGTCCTTCGCTTCGATCACGACCCACTCGGAGTCGTCCGGGAAGGTGATGGCCTCACCCATTTTCGCGGCTGCAGCCGAGCTCCCGCCCGAGCTAGAGCTACCCTTGCACGCCAGAAGCGCGCCGAGCAAAACCAGCATCGCTCCGAGAACCTGTGCAGTCTCCACCCAGCGTTTGCGACCGAAACCGTTCATTTGAATCCCTTTCGTACGAGGCGGCGCGTATGTGAGGGCGTTCCTCACTGAGTGTCAAGAAGCGTCGCCGATGAAGTGGTACGCGCTCTCGGTCAGGTTGTTTCCCGCTCGATGAAGGTGATTTCCGCGGCCAGCTGGTCGGCGACCTTGGCAGTGGGTTTGCCCATTCCGTGGCCGGCCTTCGTTTCGACACGGAGAAGCACGGGGCGGCTGGATGTCGTCGCAGCTTGCATAGCGGCCGACATCTTGCGCGCGTGCATCGGGTCGACGCGCGAGTCGCTCTCGGCTGCCCAAAAGAGCATCGCCGGATACGCGGTCGGCGCGACGTGGTGCAGCGGCGAATACTTGTAGAGTGCATGAAACGAATCGGCGGCGTCGGGCGAGCCGTACTCGGCGATCCAAAACGCTCCGAGGCGGAAGAGGTGGTAGCGCAACATGTCGGCGAGCGGCACGAGCGCAACCCCCGCGCCGAAGAGCTCCGGCCTTTGCGTGACGGCCGCCGAGACGAGCAACCCGCCGTTCGAGCCGCCCACCGCCGCGAGATTGCGCGACGTCGTCACGCCGGTCGCGACGAGATTCTCGGCGCACGCGTAGTAGTCGTCGAAGACGTTTTGTTTTTTGTCGAGCATGCCGGCCTTGTGCCAGGCCTCGCCGTATTCGGCGCCGCCGCGCAAAATCGCGCTCGCCCACACGCCGCCGCGCTCGACGAACGCGAGAGCGCGCACGCTGAACGCGGGCGATTGATTGACGTTGAAGCCGCCGTAGCCGTAGAGCACCGTGCGCTTCGACTCTCTGGCGGCAAGGGAGCTCACCACGAAGAGCGGGATGCGCGTTCCGTCTTTGCTCGTTGCGAAACGGCGCTCGACCGACGCGCGCGGAGGCTCGCGGAGAGCGTGAGGCTCCGCCGAAACTTGTGCCCACGGCTCGAGCGACTTGCCCGCAACGCGCCACACGCCAAGCGGGACGACGAACGACGTGAAGCCCACGTAGACGTCATCGTCATCGGGTGATGCGGAAACCGATGCGGTGCCAATCGTCGGGAGCTCGATTTCATTTCCGTCCGCGACGAGCACGGACGACGCATCTCGCAGATACGAAGCGACGACGCCATGCGACGTAACGGCGACGCTCGAGAGGACGTCGGCCTGCTCGGCCAAAACCTCGGTCCACTTTTCGCGACGGGGGTCGTCCCATGATGCACGAACGAGCTTGTTTCTGGGCGCGCCGCTGTTTGTGACGATGTAGAGCGCGTCGCGTCGCACGATGGGCTGAAACGATGCTTCTTCACCCGTGGCGATCGGAACGAAGTCGGCGGAGCCGCGCAGATCGCGAACGTAAAGCTCGGTCTTCGACCAACCTTGCTGCACGAGCATCACGAGCCATCGGCCGCACGGCGACACGATGGGTTGCGGCAAATCGGTTTTGTCGCGACCTTCACCGAAGACGAGCACGTCGTCTTTCGGATCTTTGCCAAGCTCGTGGAAGTAGACGCGCGCGTTGTACGGATCGCCCGGCGCGTGCCGGCTGTAGAAGAAGCTCGATTCGGAGGCCCACGCGACCGTGCAGTGCTGCGTGTGCTCGATGCGGTCAGCGAGATCGTCGCCCGTCGCGACGTCTCTCACGTAGAGAACGCTCTCTTCGCTGCCCGCACTGCTGCGGCCCCACGCGAGGCGTGTGCCGTGCGGCGATGGGTAGAACCAATCGACGGCATCCGTTGCATCCGCGGAGAGCGATTCGGCGTCGAGGAGCACGCGTTCGCTCTGGCCACGCATGCCGCGTTCGCGCACGACCAGGCGCGGCTGCTGCGCCTTCCCTTCGCGACGCATGTAGAATGCACGTTTGTGCGAACCGCCGGAAACGAATGGCGTTTCGCAGAAGCCGACCTCGAGCAGCTCGGCGACGCGTGCGCGAAGCGCGTCGAAACCAGGCGACGCGGCGAAGTACGCATCGGTCGCGCGGTTTTGCTCCGCTTGCCATGCGCGCATCTCTTCGGTGTCGCCTTCGAGCCACCGATAAGGGTCGTCGACGGTGACGCCGAAACGCTGCTCGCGACTACCCTTTCCCACCCATCCAAGCTACACGCGAGCCCGAGATGCGTCCTCTCATCCTGCTCGCCAACGACGACGGCTACGCGCGCCGCGGGATTCGCGCGATGCACGCCGTGCTCTCCGAGATCGCGGACGTCGTCATCGTCGCGCCCGAGCTCGAGCAGAGCGCGTCGAGTCATGCGCTGAGCTTGCACAAGCCGCTCCGCCTCCGCCGGGTGGAAGATGGGATTTGGGCGGTCGATGGCACACCGGCCGATTGCGTTTACGTCGCCCTTCATCACCCGAAGGTGCTCTCGCGCAAACCGGATCTCGTGGTGAGCGGCATGAACCACGGGCTCAATCTCGGGCAAGTCGCATTCTATTCGGGCACCGTCGCCGCCGCGCGAGAGGGTGCGCTTCGAGGGCTCCCGGCGATTGCCGCGAGCGCCGCACGGGATGTCGATCTCGACCGCGCGTGCCGCGTCATCGCGTCGATCGCCGGAAAGATTCTCGAACGGAAAATCCTCCTCAGCGTGAACTTCCCGCCCAAGTGGGCCGGCAAGCTTCAAGTCGCGCACGTCGGCTCACGAACGTACGAAGAGCTCGTCGATCTCCGAAAAGACCCACGCGGCCGCGATTACTTGTGGATCGGCGGCGCCGGCGTCCACCACGAGCCCGACCCGGGCAGCGACACGGACGCACACGATGCAGCCGTCGCGTCGATCACGCCGCTCACGCTCGATCTCACCGCAAAGGCCGAGATGAAGTTCTGCGAGTCGCTGATATAGATCGCCACCCATGCCGCAAAAGCCGAAGAACCGCCCGCCGCTCCTCGCAAGGCGCACCAAGCGCTTGCCGATGCGTCATCCGTCGAAGGCATCAAAGGCAGCGAAAGCTTCGAAACAGGCCAAGCAAACCGAGCATGTCGAGTCGCCCCCGCTCGCGCTCATCACGAGCGCGCTCGACTTCGCACGCAGCGCCGTCCGCGACGTTCCCGATTTTCCGAAGCCCGGCATTCTCTTCAAAGACATCACGCCGCTCCTCGCCTCGCCGCGCGCGTTCCACATCGTGCTCGACGCGCTCGCCGAGCGTTTCATTGGCGAGCACATCGACGTCGTGGTCGGCGTCGAAGCACGCGGGTTCGTGTTCGGCGGCGCCCTCGCGGCCAGGCTGAACGCGAGCTTCGTTCCGGCGCGAAAGCCCGGCAAGCTCCCCGCCGCCGTCGACCGCGTCACCTATGACACCGAATACTCGACGGCCGAGCTCCAAATGCACAAGGACTCCATCGCCGAGGAATCCCGCTGCATCGTGGTGGACGATCTCCTGGCTACCGGCGGCACCGCAAAAGCCGCGGCCGATCTCGTTCGGATGCAGGGCGGACACGTCATGGCGTTTGCCTTCGTGATCGAGCTCTCCTTCTTGAACGGCCGCGAAAAGCTCCTACCGGTCCGCGTCGAGACCGTACTTACCTACTGAGACGGGCTTGCTTTCGTACCCTTCCCGGCTGATCATCCCCTCTCTATGTCGCAGGGCTCCGTGAGTTCCTCAGCGATCCCTTCTTCGCCCCGAGCGTCCGCTTCGAAGGTGGCCAAGTGGCTCGTCGACCGTGGTCGTGCCGACGATGCGGTCGCGCTGTTGTGTGCGTGGGCCGCGGGTGGCCCGAACGACGCCGACGGGCAAAAACTTTTGGCCGGCGCGCTTCGCATCAACGCCGCGTCGCCTCTCGCGAAGGCGGCGTTCGCGCGCATGGAAGGTCTCGACGGCGACTACGCCGAGCTCGAAGGCGCCATCGGTAAGTGGACCTCCGCGGAGCTCGCGAAGCTCGAACGCGAGATGGCTCAGCCGAGCTTCAATCGCGCGCAGGTCGGCTTCAACAACAACGTCAAATACAAGGAGCACGTCTACCACATCCAGACGGAAGACTCCGGGCTCAACAAGCCGCACATCATCACGCACCTCTTCGCCGACGGCGGCCGCATCATCAAGAGTCACAAGCGCCTCTATGCCGATCAAGTCGAGCGCCCCGATGTCGCTCTCTACGTCCGCGCGCTGATGAAGGGCCAGCAGATGGAGATGATCATCTCGCTGCGCGACGGCAAATTCGATTTGATCATCGAGGGCAAAGCCCAAGGCGGGATGGAGCAGCTCACGGGCGCGCCCAACGTCGACATCAAACAGATCAAGAAGAAGGCAGCCGCAGAAGCGCCGCCGCCGAAAGAGCTCTCCGTCAAAGTCCAGGGCACGCCTCCACCTCCACCCGTGCCGGCGCGTCCGTCGCAGCCCGAGGTTCCCCCCGTCGGGGATCACGAAGCGCGTCGTGCGCAATCGCCTTCGATGCCCGTCATTCCGGCTCCGCTCACGGCTCCGCCGCCGCTGCCGAATCAGCCGATGCCGCTCGTGCGCCCGGCCGAGGCCGAGGCCGTGCCGCTCGTGCGCGCCGCCAAAGTTCGCTTCCGCATGCACGTCCTTCGCAGCATGGCGGGCGGGCCCGATGTGTACGAGCCCCTCGGCGACGAAGTCATCATCGGTGCCACGGGCGGCATCTCGCTCCCGAACGAGCGCTTCTGCCACCCAAGCGAAGCGATCATCCGCTGGAAGAACGGCACGCTCATGGTCGAAGACTTCGACGGCGGCAACGGCATCTTCTTGCGCGTGCGTCGACCCGTCGAGGTCGAGCCCGGCGATGAGTTCATCGTCGGCGATCAGCTTCTGCGCATCATGAAGAACCCCGTCGCGGACGACGAGCCCGACGACGCTCCCACGTATTTTTATTCGTCACCGAAGTGGCCGTCGGCGTTCCGCGTCGTGCAAATCTTCGAGGGCGGCGCGCAAGGCGCGAGCGTCGTGGCGCGCGGGACTACGCTTCAAGTCGGCTCCGCCGTCGGCGATCTCGTCTTCCCCAACGACGCGCTCGTGAGCGAGCAGCACTGCTACATCGAAGAGCAAGCCGGCTCGATCGTCCTCACCGATCTCCAATCGCGCACCGGCGTGTTCGTTCGCGTGAAGAGCGAAGAGCGTCTCGACCACGGCGATCAAATCATCGTCGGCCGCACGCGCCTCGCGATCGACTTGTCACCGTCTGGCTCTCTTTAGTCTTTCATCGAATCTTCTTACCCAGTAGCTCGATGTACGGGGCGAAGATGATGCGGGCGATGTCGACCGCGCCGCCGAATGCGAGGGTCAGGCCGTTGCCGTCGTCGGTCCAGTCGATGCGGCCCATCGCCCAGAACGAAAACGAGCTCTTCACCCACGCGGTGAAGCGGCCCGTCTTGTGTTTCATGGCGTCTCCGAAGCGCATGTAGAACGGGTACACGTAGAGCCGCGTCGACACGCCGCCGCCGACCACGGTGTTCACGTCGAGCGTCATGCCAAGGACGGTCTCGATGCCGAGGGCGACTTGCGCTTCGCCGACGTAGAAGAGTCCCCCGCCGAGTCCGATGCTCGAGAACGACGAGCGCGGATCTTTTTCGTCGAGGTCGAGACGCGTCCACGACTCGAAGTCGAACACGAGCTGAAACGTGAGATCGCGCGTGATGCGAACGAGGTCAGCGGCGACGCCCCACGAAAACGACATCGCGGGGCCACGCGTGAGCGTCGTGTAGGCAAAGCCGTAACGCACGGGTGCGCGCACATCGATGATGACGTCGTCGGCGCGAGCGGCGGTCGTGAGGCTGGCGGAGAGTAGGAGGAGCGCGAGCGCGCTCACACACGCCGCACGCTTCATCGCAGAGACGCGAGGAGCGCGTCGTAGTCGCGGTCTTCGATGGCACCCGATATGAAGCAGCGAAGCTTGCCCTTGCCGTCGAAGATGGCGTGCTCGGGAAGCGCCGGATCGCTCTTCATCTTCAGAGACGCGAGCCACGACGTGCGTGGGGGGCCGTCTTTGAGCCAGTACGCCGACTTCACGCCTGCGTCGGGCTGCTGCTGCAAGAACGCGGTGAGCTGCCGCAAGTCGTCGTCGATCGAGAGATACATGACATCGACTGGGACACCGCTCTGCTCGAGTTTTTGGGCGAATGATTTGATGCGCGGAAATTCTTCTTTGCAGGGCCCGCACCACGACGCAAAAAAGCTGACCCATCGAACGCGCTTGCCGTCCCACGCGGGCATCGCGCGATCGGTCACGCCGCCCGTGGAATCGACGAAGGCCGCCCCCGATTTCGGAAGCGTGCGCAACTCGCCGCTGCGATCACAAAGAGGCCCGCGCGGGGCAACCGCTGCGTGATCGCTCGGGGCGGCTGTCGCGCTGGGCGTGGCGCTGGCGCTCGCGACGACCCGCTCGCTCCGCCCACTGCCCGTGGCTTTCGGAGGATCGTTGCATGATACAACGACCAGCAGCGTGGTTAGAGCCGGCAGTCGACCCATGACACGAACGCGCTCCGGTTGATTGTCTCCTCGCTGCATTTCACTTTTTTCTCGTCGCGTGACGACGGCCAGTCGCAATAATTTTTCCCGAGCTGCGCGAACTCGTTGCCGAGCCACAAGAGGCCCACTTGTTTGTCGAGGTCGGGGTCGCGGGGCAAAATATTTTGTAGGTCGAGCATGACGCTGTTCGCGCGGCGATGCGAGAGCGCGCGGTTCGCGTCGGCCGTGCCGGTCTTGCTCGCGCGCGCGACCACGAAGAAATAGCGCGCGCCCTTGCGCTCTTGCCACTTTTCTTCGACGAGCTTCTTCGCGGCTTCGTCGAGATCGTCTTTGCCTTCGTCGAACAAAATCACTGCGCCGCGATCTTTCAGCGGCGTGAAGAGCGCGTTGAAGTCTTCGTCGCTGATCGAGGCGAACGTTTTCACGTCGGCGGGCTGGCACCCGCGGCGGCTCTCGGTGCCAACGAGCCCGCAGGAGTTGAGCACGCGCTGGAGCACGCCTTTGAACGCGGGCGTGCAGTAAGCCACTTCGCTGTTGTCGGCGACGGCGACCTTCGAAATCTCCGGCGCATCGGGATGCGCGATGCGCTCGGCCGCACCGTGAACGCTCGTGCGAATCCAAATCGCAAACACCGCGAGCAGCGCGATGAACACCGCGAGGCCAACGATCATCGGGCCTCGCTTCTTGTCGTCCTTGTCCTCGGGCGCATCGGGCTCGGAGCTCACGGGAAGCGTCGGATCGTGGCCGATTGTCTTGGGCTCTTCGCTCACGGCAACACCTCCGGCGCGAGCTTGCCCATCGCAAACTTGAGACCCAAATCGGTGTCTTCATCACACACGCGCATGAGCTTCGTCTTGTCGCCGCCGCTCACCATGTACATCTGCGGTGTCGAGACGGGGATGCGGTTCGTTGCGGCGAATTGCAGCTGTTGATTCAGGCGAACGCTCGTTGCCTTGTCATCGATGCAAGTCGAGACCTCCGCGCCGAATTGCTTGCCGACGCGCTCCTTCAAGCCCGTTTGCCCTTGTTTGCCGACGGCGCGCAAATCTTCTTGGTTGTCGTAGGCCCACTCGAGAACAGCGCGCGCTCGGTTGCCGCCGCAAAGTACGGCTTTGCTGAGCACGCATGCGCCGGCGTGGAGGCTGCGGTCGAGCATCCAGTTGCACTCGCTGTCGAGCGGGAAGAGCGCGAGCGTGACGTCGAGCTTTTCGAAAATGCCTTCCGACACGAGCCGCTCGTGAAACGCTTTGCACGTCGGACAGAGCGGGTCTTCGAAGAGGATGACTTGCCGCTTCGGTTGCGTCGTCGGAATTTTCAAGAGCGCGTTGTGGCCCTCGGTCGACTGCGCAAGCACGCCGCAGCTCGTGAGGTACGGCGTGTAGTCCGGCATCGACGCCGCATAGACTACCGCCGGCACGAGCGACGCAACACCAAGCGCCGCAACGCCACCGACGAGCACGAGCCATTTGCCAGCTGGCCGCATCGAGCTCTCCTTCTTTTCACGCGCTAGCGCAAGCCACGCGAGCACCGCGGCGATCGCAACGATGATCGACGACGCATAGATGCCGACACACACCTTGCAGAATGCATGCAATTGCGTGAGCGAAATCCCGAACATCACGATCGACGCGCACAGCGGCAAAAACCCGCTCACGCCGAGCAATTGCACCGCGCGCCGCGGGGCGCGGACAGGAGCGAGGAGCAAATAGAGGCCAAGCGCCGCGAAAAACGCAAAGCATCCGAGCGCGGCGAGGGAAATCGGGATACCGCCCCAATAGGTTTGCCGCAAAATCGCCGAATACGGGCTGAATAGCGCGGCCTTGCACGGGTTTGCCTCGTCCGAGTCGACGCTGGCACCCGGAATGAAGGAGCAATGCACCGCGTGGACCTGGCGATCGAGGTGCGCAGCGTAATCGCTCGTCGAATACGCGGCGAAAACCGCTCCGAGCACCGCGCCCACGAGGCACAACGCCGCCGCCCATCGAATGCCCGTGCGCATGGGTGATGGGGGTAACGTGCTGTGGCCGCCCACGTCAAATCAGACAACGTTCGTTGCGCAACAAACTTCTTCCTGTACAATTCCGCCAGGGAAGTACTGCCGTACTTGGGACACGTTTTTTTTCGAGGAGCCGATCAAATGCGCCTTCTTCTTTCGATCGCCATGGCGATCTGTTTTGCGACGCTCATGGCTTGCGGCGGAAACAATCACAACGGCTTCGACGACAACAGCGTCGACGGCGGTGGTGACGCCACAACCGACACGGGCGGTCCCGGTTTTGGTTTTGATACGGGCGTCGGCGAAGCTGGCTGCGTCGGGCTCCAATGCCAGCAGACATGCCCAACGACGGCTATCAGCGGCAAGGTCTACGACCCCGCAGGCGTCAACGGTCTCTACAACGTGTTCGTGTACGTCAACAACGCGCCGCTCGATCCAATTACCGACGGCCCCGTGTGCACAGCCTGCCAGGCTCCCGCTTCTGGCAACCCCATCGCGAGCGCCACGACCGCAGCGGACGGAACATTCTCGATTCCGAACGCTCCCGTCGGCACGAACATCCCGCTCGTGCTTCAGCTCGGCAAGTGGCGCCGCCACCTCACCGTGTCGAACGTCACGGCGTGCGTCGACAACAAGCAGGCAGACAAGTCGCTTCGCCTCCCCAAGAAACAACACGAGACCTCACCCGACGACAACATCCCGCTCATGGCCATGACCACGGGCTGCGACGGCGCCGAGTGCTTCTTCCTCAGCCGCGTCGGCATCGACCCGACCGAGTTCACCGGCCCGACGGGCAAAGGGCGCGTCCGCATCTACAAGAGCACGTTCGACGACGGGCAAACGTTCCCCGGCGGCGCGGGCGTCGCCGACAACCTCTGGAACACCGCTGGCGAGATGCTCAAGTACGACATCGTCTTCGACGCATGCGAGTGCTCCACGTTCACGCGCGGCACCAACGGCTACAAGAACTTCCTCGCGTATCTCAACGCAGGCGGTCGCGCGTTCACGACGCACTACTATTACAACTTCTTCGCGAGCCTCGCGCAATGCGGCGGCTTCGACCCGACATGCCAGGGCGCGGCACCGCTACCCACCGTCGGCGCGTGGGAAGGCAACACGGGCCAAGCGTACGCAACCGGCAAATGCCCCAACGGCTTCAACTCGTGTTTGACGATCGACACGAGCATCCCCAAGGGCAAAGACTTTGCCGATTGGTACAAGAACAACAACACGAAGATTGCTCCGGCCTGGGGCAACGAGACGTACGGCTACGTTGGCCTCACCGACATCCGCAACGACATGGGCAAGCTCGACCCCGCGCTCATCACGGCGGGCACGGCCTCGCCCTGGCTCTACGCGGGCAACCTCACGAGCGCCTACGACGCGTACTACTTCAGCTTCAACACGCCCGTCGGCACGAACCCCGCGACGCAATGCGGTCGCGCGATCTTCAGCGACGTGCACCTCGCAGAGGCCCCGATCGGCGCGTTCCCGTCGTACTGCGCCGCTGACCCGAACACGAGCGACCACGCTCCGAACGAGCTCGCGCTCGAGTTTCTCTTCTTCGATCTCGCTTCGTGCGTCCAGAACGACACGCAGCCCCCGATCATCCCGCACTGACCCGTTCGAGGCGGTCCCGCCTCGAGCTCCCAGACGGTCCCGATGCGATCTCAGCTCGACGTCGTCGTCGTGGGTGAGGGGCCCGGTCCCCTCATCGTGCTTTTGCATGGGTTTGGAGCGCCCGGAGACGATCTCGTTTCGCTCGCGCGCGCGATTCGAGCGCCCAAGGGGACGCGATTTGCGTTTCCGGCGGCGCCCATTTCGCTCTCCATGATGCCGGGGATGGATTCGCGGGCGTGGTGGAACATCGACATGATGCGTCTCCAGCTCGCGATGGAACGCGGCGAGCTCCGCGATCTCACGCGCGGCGAACCCGACGGGCTCACCGAAGCGCGCGCGGCGATGGACGCCGTTCTCAGCGAGCTTCGAACGAAGCTCTCGCCGACGAAGCTCGTCCTCGGCGGGTTTTCGCAAGGCTCCATGCTCGCGGTCGATGTCGCGCTTCGCACGGAGCAAAAGGTGGATGCGCTCGTCGTTCTCTCCGGGACGCTCGTCGCCGAAGAAGTGTGGGTGCCGCGCATGAAGGTGCTCGCTGGGTTGCCGATTTTCCAAAGCCACGGCGTGCGCGATCCCATTTTGCCTTACGCGCTCGCCGAGCGTCTTCGCGACGAGCTCGCAGGCGCCGGCGCCGCCGTGACATTCGCTTCGTTTCGCGGCGGGCACGAGATCCCCATGCCCGTGCTCGACGCGCTCGGTACGTTTCTCGGCGGCGCGCTAGGGGCTGACGCGTGACGGTCTCGTCGAAGACTCTCCACGTTCGCACGAAAGGCCGCGGCCTCTACGACGTCACGCCCGAGGTCGCCGAAGCGATCGCGGCGAGCGGCGTTTCCGCGGGGATCTGCAGCGTGTTTTTGGCGCACACGAGCGCGTCGCTCGTCACCCAAGAAAACGCGGACCCCGCCGTGCTTCGCGATCTCGAAAAATGGATCGCGCGCGTTGCGCCCGAGAGCGACGAGTACGAGCACGATGCCGAAGGCCCCGACGACATGCCCTCGCACATTCGCGCATCGATCACGAAGACGAGCGAGACCGTGCCCATCGCACGCGGCAAGCTCGCCCTCGGAACGTGGCAGGCGATTTATTTGTGGGAGCACCGCACCGCCGGGCACGACCGGAAAGTGATCGTCACCATCATCGGCGAATGACACGCTTGGTCATCGCGATGGCGTTCGTCGCGTGCGGCGAGTCGAACCTTCCGTCGAAAGCGCCCGAGCTCGTCACGCCCACGCCGCGGTTCGAGATCGATCATGCGCACCCCGAATGGCATGTCGCGCTTTCGCCGTCGCTTGGTGATCGCGCGGTAATCGAACGCGTTGCAATCGAGGCGCGAGCGCTCGGTGATGAGCCGATTGCGTCGGCGCTCGCGTGGTTCGATGCGCATACGAAGAACGACATCGAGCATCCGTATGTGTGGCGGCCGTTCGAACGCGTCGTCACCGACGGGTATTGGATGTGGTGCGCGGACCGCGCCGTCGCGATTGGAACGCTTCTTCGCGCGCTCGGCGTTCCCACGATTTGGGTCAAATCGATGGACGTCGCGTGGATCGCCGACTTGAATGCGGGGCTCGCTCATCCATTTCGCGGGCACGTATTTTTGGAAGTGTTCGTGCGCGGCGCATGGCGGTTGCTCGACCCCGTGACCGAGCGGCTCTATGACGCATACGATCCGAGCACGCACTCCATGCCAGGCCAGCGCTTCGCGTACGACAAAGGCGACGACCCATTCGCGATGATCCTCTCGTTGCGCGAGCTCATGTGGCGCGCGCAGACTCGTACGTATTTCGAGCACTTCGACTCGGCACGCCTCGAAGGCGGGATCGCAGGCCCCTCGCACGGAAAATACATCGGGCCCCGCAACTGACGCGCGACTATGCTGCGCGGCATGGCGAACGCGAATCCGATCGAAGAAACGGAAGGCGCAAAGACCGCGGGGCACCACGACACCGAAGCGAGCGAGCTCGGCGCGATCCTCGATCGCATGCGCGATGCGCATCGCAAGGCGGGCATCCCGAGCTACGAGAAACGCGTCGAGCGCCTCGACAAGCTCTTGAAGGGTCTCCTCGCGCACAAAGACGAGTTTGCGCGCGCCATCAGCGAAGACTTCGGCAACCGCAGCAAGCACGAGACGCTCGTCGCCGAAGTGTTCACGACGATCCAGGAGATCAAACACTGCCGCGCGCACCTCCACGAGTGGATGGAGGTCGAGCCGCGTCCGGTGAGCTGGCTCTTCGCGCCCGCGCGCGCAGAGGTGATTCCGCAGCCGCTCGGTGTCATTGGCATCATCGCTCCGTGGAACTACCCAATGCAGCTCGCGCTCGCGCCCCTCGCGGCCGCGCTCGCCGCGGGCAACCGCGTCATGATCAAACCAAGCGAGCTCACCCCGAAGACGGGCGAAACGATGGCCAAGCTCGTGCGCGAAGCATTCGCAGATGACGAAGTCGTCGTCGTCACGGGCGGCGCAGATCTCGGCGCGGCGTTCTCGGGGCTCGCGTTCGATCACTTGCTCTTCACCGGCTCGACGCGCGTCGGCAAGATCGTGATGCGCGCGGCGGCGGAGAATCTCGTCCCCGTCACACTGGAGCTCGGCGGAAAATCTCCAACGATCATCCACGAAGATTTCCCGCTCGACGTCGCCGCGACGCGCGTCATGTACGGCAAACTGTTCAACGCCGGGCAGACCTGCATCGCACCCGACTACGTGCTCGTCCCGCGCGCGCAAATGGACCGCTTCGTCGACGAGTGCAAAGCCGCCGTCGCCAAGATGCTGCCCACGCTCAAATCGAACCCCGACTACACGAGCATCGTGAACCCGCATCACTTCAAGCGCCTGAAGGGCTACCTCGAAGATGCGAAAGCAAAAGAAGCGAAGATCATCGAGATCAACCCGGCCAAAGAAGAGCTCGCGGACGTTGACCACAAGCTTGCGCCGACGCTCGTCGTCGACCCGCCGAAGGACCTCGTCCTCATGAACGAAGAAATCTTTGGCCCGATCCTGCCGATTCTTCCGTACGACAAGCTCGACGACGCCATCGCGTACGTGAACGACCACCCTCGCCCACTCGCGCTCTACTTCTTCGGCTACGACGATGACGCCACCGCGGCGGTCGTGAACCACACGATGTCGGGCGGCGTGTCGATCAACGAGACACTCATGCACTTCGTCCAAAACGACTTGCCCTTCGGCGGCGTCGGGCCGAGCGGCGTCGGGCACTATCACGCGCGCGAAGGCTTCGACACGTTCTCCAAGAAGCGGCCGGTGTTCTACCAGGCGCGCGTGAACGGCACGGGGCTCTTGCGGCCGCCGTACGGCAAGACGATCGATCTCGCGATGCGATTTCTCGTCGGCAAGTAAGGTATGATTCCGAGGAAATGAACGAACGCGAAGAGCTGGCGAGCATCGCGTCGTCGCTGCGCGCCTATCTCGAGCTTCAAACGGACACCGGCGCGACGGGCATCCCGCGCGGTGCGAAGCGTGCACCAGCGTCGGTGAGCGCACCGGCTCCCGTCGTCGAAGCCGCACCACCGACTCCGCCTCCGGCGACGATTCCGCCGGTGAGCATCGCGCCAGCGACGATTCCGATTCCGGTTTCCGAGTCCGCACCCGCGACTGTGCGATCGCTTCCCGTGCTCGAGGCCGCCGTTGCGTCATGCACGCGATGTGAGCTCTCGAAGACGCGCATCAAGACGGTCTTCTTTCGCGGCAATCCGAAGGCGTCGCTTTGTTTTGTCGGTGAGGCGCCCGGCGCCGACGAGGACGCCTCGGGTGTTCCGTTCGTCGGAAAGGCGGGCCAGCTTCTCGACAAGATGATTTCCGCGATGGGTCTCGCCGCGGACAAAGACGTCTACGTCTGCAACATCATCAAGTGTCGCCCACCCGGCAACCGCCGCCCGACGCCAGACGAAATCAAGACGTGCATTCCGTACTTGCACGAGCAGCTCGCGAACGTCGCGCCGAAAGTGATCGTCGCGATGGGCAACACCTCGGCGCAAGCGCTGCTCGACACGAAGCTCGGCATCACGCGCCTCCGCGGTGAGTGGAAGCTCTATCGCGGCAAGACGCTCCTCATGCCGACGTACCATCCGTCGTACTTGCTGCGCGAGAGCCCGATCCAGAAGCTATCGAAGCAGGAGGCGTGGGAAGATTTGCAAAAAGTAATGAAGGAGCTTGGCCTTCCGCTGCCCGCGAAGGGGACGCATCCCCCGGGCTACAGGCCGCCTCCGGAATCGACCGCCACGCCGTCGGCTGCGTTTCCGCCGTCGACGAAGAAGTCCGAGACCTAGCTCCCCGGCTCCGGCTCCGGCTCCGGCTCCGTGTCCGGCTCCGGCTCCGGCTCCGGCTCCGTGTCCGGCTCCGGCTCCGGCTCCGGCTCCGGCTCCGTGTCCGGCTCCGCTTCCGGCTCCGGCTCCGGCTCCGGCTCCGTGTCCGGCTCCGCTTCCGGCTCCGGCTCCGGCTCCGGCT
>JBBSFE010000017.1:0-68899 GCA_038239005.1 Polyangiales bacterium | reverse complement strand
GTCGGCTTCGAGGACGTCACAATCGATGTGCACGCTCCGTTCGCCGAGCTTGTCGAGATCGATGGCCGCGCGGAGCGACCGACCGATGAGCCTCTGGATCTCGCGCGAGCGGCCCGAGAGCGGCTTGTCGCGTCCATCGCGGTTCTCGCGGCGCTTCGGATTGGCACGCGGATGCATCTGGTACTCCGCGGTGACCCAGCCCTTGCCCTTACCCTTCATGAAATCCGGCACGGATTCTTCGACAGAGGCCGTCACGAGGACCACCGTGCCTCCCACGCGATAGAGCGCGCTGCCCTCCGAGAGCCGGTGAAAGCCGGTGACGACCTCGACCGGACGCAGGGTCTTGATGTCGCGGCCAGCTCGCTTGTCTTTCGCCATGGGGGGGCGCGTAGCGCATCCCCAGCGGACAACACAACTCGGGCGCACTGCTCTGAACAGAGGAGCAGCCCGCGGTCCGCGCGAAGGATCCGGCCTAGCGGCGAATTCTGCGACGGCGGATGCGAACGACGCGGGCGAGGGCCGCGAGACCGAAGGAGACGAACCGCACGGATTCGCCCGAGGCTTCGCGTGTCACCGCGCAGCCGGAATTAGGAGCGGAGCGGCTGGACGCATCGGGTCCTGGCGTCCCGGCATCCCCCATACCGACGGCAGTCGCCCGGTGTGCTTGAAGGGCGGACAGCGTCTGACAGACGGACTCGCTCGCGCACTGGACGGCGCACGCGTCGCACCAGCAGCGCTGCCGCGCAAAATAGAGAGCCACCCCTGGCCCCGCCTCGTCCACGCACGTCCCCCTGCAATCGTCCGTGTTGCAACCGTTGAGACAGGCTCGGACGGCGACGCAGTCCGCATCGCCGGCGCAGCGCGCGAGCTCGTCCACGCACTCTCCGCGCCCCGAGTAGTGCGTGAGTCGGCACCTCAGGCAATCGTCGGGGATCTTCGCGTCCATGACGGGCTGCACGAAATCGGCGAGCCCCGACGTGAGCCGCGCCGCGTCCGCAGTGAGGAAACACGAAGCGTCTCCCGTCGAGTTGACGCCGACGACGCGTTCGTCGGCGCCTTCCTCCTCACCAAGGCGGCGTGCGAAGTACTGCATGCCGAGGTTGCGACGGCGCGCTTGGTGATCGCCGGCAACGACGACCTCGAGCCTGCGTCGTTCTTCCGCATCGAAGTCTTGGAGGACGTCGGACACTTTCGCGTCGAGCGCGGCGAGCTGAATGCGCGTCGCGTGCCTTGTGAGCCGCAGCATGCCATCACCGACGTCGCGCATCGCACCTGGACGTTCCGCATCCGCGAGGACCCGAACCATGTCGTTCATGGCCTCCTTGCTCACATCTGCCGTTGCCATCGCGATACGTGTCCGAAGCATGCGAAGGCGCGTTGCATCGGAGGCCTCACGACCGAGCGTCGCTGCAATCGCGACGTGCGCGACCGCCTTGATCGTGTGAAACGCTTGCGGGATGACCGCGTACACGGATCGGCGCCCGCCGCGCACCACGGTGAGCTCGTCTCCGATGAGCACGAAGAGGGGCGCGAGCGTCTCGTCGCGACGTGTGGCTTGGTAGCCGTCGTGGAACGCGCGATTGGCGTCTTCGAGCTCGGCTTCGGCGGAGGCAGGCGTGCGCGCGATCTCGTACGCGATCGGCTTGCAGCGTCCGCCGTTCGAGCCTTCGTCGGCGCACGCGGTCAAGCCGACGATGACGTCGCGCATGGCTTCGAACGCGATATGGTCGCCTGCCTTCGACCATGGCGTGTCGACGCGAATCTTTCCGTGAGCATCGACCGGCACGTTCATGAACGCGTTGAACGTCGTGGTGACACGGTCGGCGCCGATGCCAAACGGCGCGAAGCTCGCGACGAGGTTCTCGAGGCAACTCGGATGGTAGGCATCCGACTCGCTCATCATCTGAAACATCTGCAAGCTACAAGGCGTCACCAAGAAATCGTGCACTTTGCACGTATCTTCGACGATGCGAAGCAGCGGATTTCCGGCGTTCGAATAGAGCGTGTGCTCCGTCGTGAATGCGATGGTCTCGCAGTAGTCGATCGAGCGACCCGACGAGAGCGGATCGAGATCTTTCCGATCGAAACAAAATAGATCTGCGACCTGGCCGCCTTCTATGTCGATGACCGTGAGGACGTCGCCCTTTCGCAGGACGAACGCGGTGCCGTGCTGCGCCGGCACGCTCACGCGCGTCAATGCTTCTCCGACTCAGCCATGAAACGAAACGGGCACTGCCAATCGGGCGAGTTCGCGCGGCCCGAGAACTGGATCGTCTCCCACGCATCGCCGTGCGCGACGCACATGGGGTTCGCGTCACCCTGCAATGCGTGGTCGCGCTTGCGGTTGGTCGCGACCATTCGCTCGTACGCTCCCTCGGCCTCGATGCGCTCGAATTGGTCGAACGCGTTGAAGATCATCGCCGTCCACGGAAAGCGCCGCGCGATGCGCGAGGCACGCGGGTGCAACCCAACGACGAAGAGCGCCGAGCCTTCGATGCGAAACGAAAAGTCGCGCGAGGTCGGGTCGCTCGTGGCCCCACGCCAGTCCGAGTCTCGCGCCTCCGCTGATGTGAGGTGCGAGAGCTCGGACCACATGCTGTCTTCGAAGTCGTCTTCGTCTTCGACGGGCGCATTCGGATAGATCGCCCACATTGTCGAGTAGGGCGAGCCTGAACGTCGCTGTTCTTCCAAGAACCACACGAGATCGGTGCGGAGATCCGACCAGTCGCGACCGGTACCGAATCCGCCGTACACGCCCATCACGTAGTCGTTTCGATGAAACGACCGCAACGCGGCGATGCACGGGTAGCTCTTCTGTCCGAGCACTGCACCGATCTCTTGGGTGATTCGAGGAAGCTCGCCCGCACGAAACAAACGAAGCGACGGCATG
Source organism: Polyangiales bacterium (assembly GCA_038239005.1). Lineage (GTDB taxonomy): Bacteria > Myxococcota_A > Polyangia > Polyangiales > Polyangiaceae > DASXHD01. The sequence goes on along the minus strand of JBBSFE010000017.1, from coordinate 66,009 downwards.
ACGCGTCTCTAGCGCTCGTTACGCGGGACGGTTGCTTCGGACTTCGTCGTTGCGTCTTTCACGTGCATCTCCTTGAAGATGTCGAGAGCGACGTTGCGCTGGGCCGCATCATCGGTGTGAACCGAGATGAGAATGTTCCCGTCGCGAAGCTTGCCTTCGTAAGCTTTCGCTTCGATCTCGGGGATGCCCATACCGACGAGCGCGCCCGCGAGGCCGCCGACGCTCGCGCCTGCGGCTGCACCGCTCAGCGCCGCCATGATCGGACCGGCCGCAATCAGCGGGCCTACACCCGGAATCGCGAGGGCACCGATGCCAGCGAGCAAACCGAGCGTGCCGCCGAGAAGACCACCTGCACCCACGCCCGCGATCGCGCCTTCGGGCGCTTTCGTATTTTGCTCGTGCGCGAAGTCCTGCGTGTTGCGCTTGTCCGGAAAAAGGACCGAGATGTCGTTCGTCGTGAAGCCAGCTTCGTGGAGGCGGTTCGCGATCAGCTCAGCCTGAGCCTGCGTGCGCGCGATACCGATGACTGCCTTTTTCATGATTTGCCTTCTGCTTTCTATTTAATGACGTCGAGATCGTTCTCGACATGTTTGACGCCCGTGACCAAACCGGCGCGCGTGCCAACGGCAGCCTTTTCGGCGTCGGTCTTCACGGGTCCGCGCAGGACCACGTTGGCGTCCTGGGTGATCACTTTCACGTTCTTCGCGTCGGTCGACAGCGTGTCGTCGGCCATCAGCATTTTTCGAACCTGCGCCGTGATTTGCGTATCAGCAGCGTTGTTTTTCTGATCGAGCGGCGTGAGCGTGAGCGCGTCCTTGTCTCGATCGTTGACCTTCGTGTTGTCGACTGCCGTCCCGGTCGCCGCGGTCGTGGTTGTCGTGTCGGTTGGGTTCTTGTCGCACGCCGCGAGAGCGGCGCATGCAATTGCGATCATCACGATTTTCATGTGCGGGCTCCTTGGTGGTTTGCGCCGGCGGAGACTTTTTGCGATTCCCGATCGGCGGTGACTTTGCCTGCGCCCTGCGGGAGCACGGCGTCGTGGCCTTCGGCGACGAGCGCGTCGAAGCGTTCGCTCATTTTCGCGCCGAGCTTGTCGAGCTCTTCGGCTTCGAGGCTCTTCTTCACTTTCGGAAAGAGGTCTTCCTCTTCTTCCTCGACGTGATGCTCGATGAGATCGAGCAGCGCCTTCGCACGCGCCTTGAAGCGAGCGTCTTTGGGCGTCGTTGCGAGGAGGCGCTTCAGTGCCGTCTGCGCGAGCGCGTGCTCCTCGTAGCTCTCGAGCACGAGATCCGGTTTGACGTTACGGACCGCGGGATAAAAGATCGTCTCCTCGATGACCATGTGTGCGGCAAGCTCACTCGCGACTTGGTCGAGAACGGCAGCGTCGTGGCCGTGGGAAAGTTTCTTGAGTGCGGCTTTCGCCTTCTTGTGGTGTTTTTCGAGCAAGGTGATGGCATTCATGCCGGCGGCACATTGCGAACGTCGTGCCGATGCGAAAAAAACGTGAGCGCGCGAGCGAGAAGCTCGACGCGAGCTCGGAGCCGCGAGGCAAATCGGAAACGGTGTGGCGAATTATCAGCCACGCTACAAACGGGGAGGGGCGCGAATTCACGACGAATCCGGTTGGTACGCCGCGTGAAAGGGAAGACGCCATGTTGAAAGCAGCCATCGTCTTCTTCGTCATCGCAATCATCGCAGCTGTCCTCGGATTTGGCGGTCTCGCCGACACCTCCGCCTGGATGGCCAAGATCGCGTTCATCGTCTTCATCGTCCTCGCGATCGTATCGCTCGTGATGGGCCGCCGCGCCGCGTGACTCAGGAGAGCGTTCGGACGCCCGGCTCTCGGTCCCACTGTCGAGTCATCGCGCGTTTGATGAACGTTTGAACGTCCTTCGAATCGACGACGCCGTCGTCGGCTTCGATTCCGGCGAGCTCGAGCAATGCGCTGCCGCCTTCGTCGACGGCGATGGCTTTGAGATGCCCGAACGCGTCGCGCACGAAATCCACGGCGGCGCTCTCGTTGGCGAGATCGGAGGCGCCATCTTCGGAGACGATGATGGCGACGGCATCGAACAGAACCGAAGGCGCTCCGCCGAGCTTGTGATCCGCCGCGACATGCGACTTGTCCGACATCTTCGCTCCGCCCACTTTGGGAGCGATGATGTTGGGCGTTGCGCCGGCCTTGGTGATGGCTTTCACGAGCGCATCGACCGCTTTGCGATTGGAACCGTCGGTGATCAAAATGCCGACCGAGCGACCTTCGAGCGTGGGCTTCATCTTCCCGATGATCTGCAGGGCAGGCGAGGGCGGCATGTTCTTCGTCGGTTGCGCCGCCGGTGCGCGCGCTGGCAGATCCATCCCGAGGCCATCGGCGACACGTCGCGCGAGATCGTCTTCGACGTTGCGCAGCTGAGCCACCATGGCAGCGCGAACATGCACGGCTTCGACCTTCGATAGCTCGAAGACGAGCGCCGACGCGATGTGGCTCTGCTCGAGCGTCGTTTGGCTGCGATAAAAGAGGCGCGCCTGCGTGTAGTGATCAGCGAACGCCTTCGCACGAATGCGTGTCTTGTCGCCCTTCATCTTCGCGCCATCGCTGCGGAACCCATTCGGCGTTTCGCGCGGCGCGGTGGCCGAGAGCGAATTGGGCTCGTAGGCGACGCGGCCTTTCGGAACCTGCATCTGCATGTGCCCGTCGCGTTGATGATTCGCGAACGGACACTTCGGCGCGTTGATCGGAAGCTCGTGAAAATTGGCCGATCCGAGGCGCGAGAGCTGCGTATCGAGGTACGAAAAGAGACGGCCTTGAAGGAGCGGATCGTCCGAGAAATCGATGCCGGGAACGACGTGCGACGGACAAAACGCGACTTGCTCGGTCTCGGCGAAGAAGTTGTCGGGCCAGCGGTCGAGCACCATGCGACCGATCACTTGGAGCGGCACGAGCTCTTCAGGAATGAGCTTCGTCGGGTCGAGGTGATCGAACGGGAACGCATCGGCTTCTTTCTCCGTGAAGAGCTGAACCGAGAGCTCCCACTCTGGAAAACGCTTGGCCTTGATCGCTTCGAAGAGATCGCGACGATGAAAATCTTGATCCGCCCCGGCGATCTTCACCGCTTCGTCCCAAAGTGTCGATTGAAGGCCGGCCTTCGGGCGCCAGTGAAACTTCACGAACGTGGGTGCGCTGTTCTTGTCGATGAGCTTGAACGTGTGGATGCCGAAGCCCTCCATCATCGCGAGCGAACGTGGAAGGGTTCTGTCCGACATGACCCACATGACCATGTGCATCGCTTCGGGCGTCAGTGAGATGAAATCCCAAAACGTGTCGTGCGCGCTCGCATTCTGGGGGAATCCGCGATCGGGCTCCATCTTCACGGCGTGAATGAGATCGGGAAATTTGATGGCGTCTTGGATGAAGAAGACGGGGATGTTGTTGCCAACCAAATCCCAGTTGCCCTCGCTCGTGTAGAGCTTCACGGCGAAGCCGCGCACGTCGCGAGGCGTATCGATCGATCCGGCGCCGCCAGCGACGGTCGAAAATCGCGCGAAGACCGGCGTCTTCTTGCCGACCTCCGTGAGAATCTTCGCGGTCGTGTACGCCTTGAGGGATTTGGTGAGCTCGAAAAAACCGTGAGCTCCGCTGCCGCGCGCGTGTACGACGCGCTCCGGAATCCGCTCGTGGTCGAAGTGGGTGATCTTCTCGCGAAGAACCATGTCCTCGAGAAGCGTCGGCCCGCGCGCGAATGCGCGAAGCGAGTTCTGATCGTCGGAAACGGGCAGACCTTGATTCGTGGTCAGCGTCTCGCCGTTTCCGGTCACTTGTTGGTGAAGCTCGCCGCCGCTGCCCGTGCTCGTCTTCGCTTTGATCATGTGTGTGGGTCTATTGTGGGGTTACTTGTGCGGCGGACCAGAGGTCGCGACAGCGAGGAAAGCACGCATCGCCGTACCCAGCTTGGGATCCTTCTTGTCGAGACACGCTTTGAAGCCGCCGACGCCGAGGGATGCGGCGAGGTCCGGGCCGCCCATCGCCCGCGATGTCGCGAGCTTCATTTGGTCGGGCGTGAGCTTCGCGTATTCGGCGTTCCACACCGAGTAGGCCGCCGAGTTGTCGGCCGTGAATTTCGCGAGGGCGGCGGCGATGACATCGCAGTTGGTTTCCTTCGTTGCCAGGAGCGTTGCGAGCGCAGCATCGGCTGCCTTGCGCGCATCGTTCGCCGAATTGAAGGACGCAGGCAGCGTCGACTCGGGCGGCGGCGCCACGACTACCGTTGCCGCTGCCGTGGCAGTAGGCTTCGGCGCGACCACGTGCGCGGTCGTCTTTGGTGCGGTCGATGATGCGCTGTCGCTGGCGACCGGGACGTTGCTCTCGCTGCCTTCTTCCGACGCACCGCCACATGCGAGGGCGGCGAAACCCGCCGATGCGATCATCGCAGCGACGACGAACTTCAACTTATTTGTACTCATGATCTCTCCGCTTCTTCTGCCAAACGTGTTTCGACTATTTCGGTTGCGATCGCTGCGGCTTCCACAGCAGGTGTGCCGGCCGCGCGTCGCGCAAAGTCTCGTTCTTCACGGGCATCGCGCGCACGCACGACGGCGTCGTCGGTGACCTCCCCAGGCAGGTCGACGCGTAGCTCTTCGACGACGGCACGGATGCCAGCCGCAATCGGCAGCGCGAGCAGCGCCCCCATGATGCCCAGCAATGTGCCGCCGATGAGTAGCGACACCATAACGATGGATGCTGGCAATCGCAGAGCGCCACCGTAGACGCGGGGAATGATGAAGCGGCTTTCGAGCTCCTGGTAGGCGGCGAGGAGCACCAGCACGACGACGGCGGTGGTCATTCCGTTTCCGAGTGCTCCCAAGCATGCCGGGCCGCATGCGAGGATCGCGCCCACGTAGGGGAGTACGTCCGCCACGCCCGCAATCAGGGCGAGCACGAGCGCGTTTGGAACATGCGCGATAGTGAGAACCGCAAACGTGAAAACGGCCATCAGCGCCGACGTAATGAGCTGACCACGAAGATACCCGCTCACGATTCCTTCGAAGCTCAAGAGAAGGCGCGACAGCCTCACGTGGTATGCGCGTGGCACGATCGCAAAGAGCCCGCCGCGCATGCGATCGCGATCCAAAAGGAGATAAAGCGACAGAAACAGCGTGCTCGCGCCGTAAGCGACTGCGTTGAGCGCCGTTCCTGAATACGCCCAACCCCACTTTGCGAGGTGTGTCGAGAGCGCTTCGGGCTTCAGCTCGCGAACGCTTTTGCTGAGCGGAGCCAACGCTGGCACCGCATCCAGCCTGCCAGCGAGGTCGGCTTGCACCTGTGGAAAGCGATGCAGGACTTCACCTGCCTGCGAGACGATGCGCGGAATCGCAAAGGCGCACGCGCCAACGATCGCGACGAGCACGGCGGCGAATACGGTCCCAATCGCCAAGTGGCGGCGCATGCCGCGTGCCTCGAGCTTGTCGACCACCGGATTCAACATGCCGACGAGCATCAAAGCGACGACGATGACGAGAACGACCGCCGAGAGCTTGATGAGCAGCCACGCAGCGGCAGCCATCGCGAGCGCGATCACGAACGTGCGCGCGTTCAGCTCGATGCGCAGGACGTGTGATGCCACGGATCCTCCCTGTGCAACGACCGCGCCTACACAAAACCGCCGCGTTGTGTGTGTCATGCGAGGCACTGCTGCCTGCGTGTGGCGAAAAAGCGCGCCCGCTCGCGAGCGGGGATGTTGCTCGGTCGGGATGCGCGCGCGGAATGCGGTTTGCAAAAGCGGCGGCCATGAAGCGATATCCACGTTCGCTCGCTATGGGTGCTGTCGCAGGCATCGGCGCTACGGTCGCGATGACCGCGGTGATGAAGCTCACGCAATCGGCGGGAGCGATGGGCGAGCTGCCGCCGCAAAAGATCGTCAAGGCGATGTTCAAGGCGCTCGGGTTGCCGCGGTCGAAGAACGCCATCACGATCGCAACGGCTGCGGCGCACCTTGGATTTGGCGCCTTCCTCGGCGCTGCCATCGGCGTGCTGCGCGAAGCGCGCGTTGTCGATCCCGGAAAGGCATCGGCGATGAAGCTCGCGACGTTGGTTTGGGCAGCGGCGTATCAGGGCGCCGTTCCCGCGCTCGGCATCATGCCGCGCCCGAAAAACGATCGTCCGTTGCGACCGACGTCGATGATTGCGGCGCATTGGGTCTACGGCTGGACCTACGACATGCTCTGGCGCCGCCTTGCCGCGTGAGGCCGTGGTGATCACAGTCGTACTCTCCGACATCGACGGAACGCTGGTCGACAGTAACGACGCGCATACGCTCGCATGGATCGAGGCGCTCGAAGGAATCGGCCACGTCGCCACGTTCGATCAAATTCGTCCGCTCATCGGTATGGGCGGCGACAAACTGATGCCCGCGCTCGGTGTCGATCCGGAGTCACCGAAAGGGCGCGAGGCCGGCGCGAGAGCGCAACGCACGTTCCTCGAAAAATATCTCGCCGACGTCCACGCATTTCCACGCGCGCGTGAGTTACTCGAGCGCATTCGTGAGTCGGGTCGCAAAATCATTGCCGCAACGTCCGCGGACGACAAAGAGGTGCATGCGATCGTTGCCCATGCGGGCATCGCCGACATGTTCGAGAGCATGACCTCGAGCGACGACGCTGACGAATCGAAGCCCGCTCCAGACATCGTGGTCGCCGCATTGAAACGTGCGAATGCCGAGCCTCGCCAAGCGGTGATGCTCGGCGATACGCCCTACGACGTGCGAGCGGCATCGCGCGCGAACGTGCGATGCATCGGCTTTCGTTGCGGCGGCTGGGACGCCGCTTCGCTCGCGGGCGCCGTGGCCATCTACGAATCGCCCGGCGGGTTGCTCGACGTGTGGGCGGACTCGATTCTCGCGAAATAGCGCCCACAGGAAGAATTGTCGTAACTTCCGGGTTGCTCGAGCCAGGGACTTACGTGACGACTCTTGCTTCCTTGTCGGCGCTAACGCCGGCGCTCGGAATTGCCGCTGATGCGAGCGATGTCGAGCGCGAACGGTTCACGTTCCTCTACGAGCGCCACGCTCCGCGCGTGCATCGGTTCTTGAGGGATTTGCTGGGCGATTCAGCGCTGGCGGCCGACGCCACACAAGAGACGTTCGCGCGCGCGTTTCATCGGCATCGCGAGATTCTGTGCGATCGCGAAAGGGCCGTGCCGTGGATTTTCGGCATAGCGCGCAACGTGTCGCTCGAAATGCGGAAGGCGCGCACGCGGTCCGCTCGCGTTTTCGTAGCGAGCGACGCAGATGGCGCATCGCCGGCCAGCTCGCCCGAAGGCGATTTGCTTGGTCGTGAGGTGGTGCGCGTCGTCGACCTCGCGCTAGGGAAGCTCTCGGACGATCGGCGCGCGATGCTCCTCTTGCGACTCGATCACGAGCTCTCCTACGACGACATCGCGACGCTCATGGGTTTCTCGCTCGCCAAAGTGAAGGTCGAGATCCATCGCGCACGCGAAGTCCTTCGCGAAACCCTCGATGCGTACAAACGTGGAGGCTCGCCATGATCGACGACGCATCCGATGAGTCCCTCGAGCGCGAGCTCTTCGGCGTTCGTGCACGCGCGCTACCGACGATGACGCTCGACATCGACGACGTGCTCGCACGCGCCGCGCGCATGACGCCCGTGCGTCGGGAGCGCGGGATGATCGCCGCGTGGATCGCCGCGGCCGCGTGCATCCTGCTTGCGCCTTCGCATCCGACCGGCGTGCTCGATGACGCTCGAGCGGCGTATTCCGATGGACTCTCGTGTCCAGCGAGCGCGATGGAGCCGATGGCCTCGCTCTCTCCCGGGGACGGCGCGATGTGCGCGATGGAGCCGAGCCATCTCGTATGCGATCGCGATGTAACCATTTCGCTCGCGACGCCATGAACCGGTATGCGAAATTTCGTCTTCGTCGCGCTCGCGGGCGCGCTCACGTTCTCTTGTGGTAGCCGCGACAAATCTCTCCTCGATCCTGCGCCGTCCGAGGCGGTTCCGAATCCCGACGCGCAGCGCTACGCGGTTCCGATCGATGGGCTTCCGTCGATGGGCGCGCGGAATGCGCTCGTCACCATCGTGGAATTCACGGACTACGATTGCCCCTTCTGCGGGAAGGCCGAGCACACCATCGTCGCGATCCGGCGGAAATACGGGGACGACGTGAGCATCGCCGTAGCCGAGCATCCGCTGCCGATGCATCCACACGCGCGGGACGCGGCCCTCGCCGCGCTCGCGGCCGCGCAAGTTGCGGGCTTCGAGGCGCTTCATCCGAAGCTCTTCGAAAATCCAGATTCGCGTTCGCCGGGCGACCTCGCGCAGCTCGCTGTAGATGTGGGCATCGATCGCAACGCGTTCGAGCGCGCGCGCGATTCGGATGCGCCTGCTGTCGCGCTCGCACAAGCAGAGTCGCTCGCTTCGGCGCTTCACGTTCGAGGGACGCCAACGTTCTTCATCAACGGACGCAAGGTCGGCGGCGCGCAACCACTTGCGACGTTCGACGCCGTGATTGGCGAAGAGCTCTCACGCGCGCGCGCTCTCGTGGCGGCCGGCGTGCGACGCGATCATGTCTATGGTGCGCTCCTCGACGATGCGCGCGCGCACCCAGCGACGTTCGAGGAAGATGCGCCCGAGGCGCTCGTTCCGAAGGACATCGGCGGCGCTGAGTTTTTGGGCCGAGCGAACGCGAAGACCACGATTGCGCTCTTCACCGATTTCGAATGCCCGTATTGCAAGAAGCTCGATGCGAGGCTTCGCGAGATCGCGACGAAGCATCCCGACGTTCGCGTCGTCTTGCGCAATCGTCCGCTCGCGATGCATCCGCATGCGCGTCTTGCCGCGAAAGCCGCGGTTGCAGCGTCGGCGCAGGGCAAGCTCGATGCGTACTCGGCGATGCTGTTCGAACATCAAGATGCGCTCGACCGCGCGTCACTCGCTGCGTACGCGAACAAGGTGGGTCTCGACGTCGGTCGATTCACGCGCGATCTCGATAGCCCGACGACGGAAGCCGCCGTTCTCGCCGACGAGGCGCTGGCGACCAAGCTCGACGTGAAGGGAACGCCCACGTCGTTCATCGAGGGTCGTCGCATCGTCGGCGCGCAACCGATCGCAACGTTCGAGGAGACGTTGCCTCAGTAGCGATGCGAGAGGATGGTCGCTTCGTCGCCGACGATGAACATCGTTGGGATGGAGCCGCGAACGGCGTGGAGATCGTGGCTCGTACCGCTCGTCTCCCTGCGCCAGATGCCGCCTGTGTTCATCGAGCGGATGATCGTTCCCGATGCGCCGGCGGCGATGAAGTCGTAGCCGGCATCGCCGCGCGAGACGCCAAAGAGGTCGACGGCGACGCCGCTCGATTCCACGTGAAAGCCATCGCGCGGATCGGTGAGGCGCAGCACCGTGCCATGTGCGCCCACGACAACGACGCCGTGTTGCTCGACGTCGAGCGCGAAGAGAGCTTCCGTGGTGCCGCTCGCCATGGGCGCCCACGCGCCTTTGCCGTGTTGCAAGATCACGCCGCCCGCGCCAATCGCGTACGGTTCTTCGACAGCGTAGAGATCGGTCGTGATGCCGCTCGCCTCCGCACGCCAGCCGCCACTTGCGCGTCGCACGATGGTTCCGCCGCGACCCACGGCCAAAAAACCGTGCGATGCGTTCACGCCGAGCAAATCGGATTTCGTCCCCGTTTTTTCGACGTGCCATTCGCGCTGGTCGGAATCAGTGCACGTCGCGACGCCGCCCACGCCGACTGCGCACACGTTGCCGAGCTGCTCGGCAACACCGGCGAGATCGCTCGTCGTGCCGCTCGCTTCGACGGTCCACGCTTGTGCGTTTTCGTAGTGCCGAAGAATCGTTCCGCCGGCGCCGACCGCGTAACCCGCGGCGGGCACCTGGCCTTGCGTGAACGCGCGAAGATTCACGGTCGTCGGCGCCGCTTGCGATGCCCAATCGGGTGGCGTCACGATCGGCGTGACTTTTCCGAACGTGGGTGTCGACTCGACGCTTTTGCGTGTCGCTTCCACGATGTGTGCACGCTCGTGCCGCGTGAGCGCGAATACGCCGCCGCCCGTGATGAGGATGAGCATGCTCAGGGCGATGGTCGTGCGCGCCCGTGCGAGCTTGCCGTCGTCCGATGGCTCCGGTTTCGGCTCGGGCGGCTTCGGCTTCTTCGCCTCTGCGAGCTCGCGTCGAAGCTCGGCGTTCTCTTCTTCGAGCTTGGCCGCGCGAATCAGCGCTGCGCCTTCGTCGTCGCGAAACGGATCGCTCACGCTTCGAAGGGTACTACCATTGGGGCGTGACGCCGCTCTCCGATAACCCCATCACCGACACCGATTCGTACAAGGCGAGCCACTGGCTCCAGTACCCACCCGACGTGACGTCGATGTACTCGTACTTCGAGTCGCGCGGTGGCCGCTATCCGTACACCGTATTTTTCGGGCTTCAGTATTACTTGCTCGAATATCTCGGGCGCCCGATCACGCGCGCACACATCGACGAAGCAGCGACGTTCTTCGCGGCGCACGGCGAGCCGTTCAATCGCGAAGGCTGGGAGCACCTCGTCGACACGTATGACGGCCATTTCCCGGTGCGCATTCGCGCCGTGCCTGAAGGGTCGGTCGTGCCGACGGGCAACGTCCTCTTCGACATCGAGCTGACGACGCCCGACCCGCGCGTCTTCTGGGTCGTGTCGTGGCTCGAGACGCTTCTTGTTCGCGTTTGGTACCCGACCACCGTTGCGTCACGCTCCTACCATTGCAAGCGAACCATCTTCGCGGCGCTCGAAGCGACGAGCGACGACCCCGCAGGCGAGATCGGTTTCAAGCTTCACGACTTCGGCTCGCGCGGCGTCTCGAGTCGCGAGTCCGCACGCATCGGCGGGGCTGCGCACCTCGTGAATTTTCTCGGCTCCGACACCATCGAAGGCGCGCGCGCGGCGAATCACTATTACGGCACCAAAGACGGCATGGCGGGCTTCTCGATTCCCGCCGCCGAGCACTCGACGATCACGATGTGGGGTCGCGAGCGTGAGCTTGATGCGTATCGCAACTTCGTCCGCGCCTATCTCGTGGATCGGAAGGTCCCCGCGGGGATCCCGAAGATCGCCGCATGCGTATCGGACAGCTACGACCTCTACGGTGTGATCGAAAACGTGTGGTGCGGCGAGCTCCTCGAGACGATCAAAAATTCGGGCGGCAAGCTCGTCGCGCGCCCTGACTCGGGCGACCCACCCGAAGTGGTCGTGAAGTGTCTCGAGATCATGGATCGCAAGCTCGGCATGGCGACGAACAAGAAGGGTTACAAAATCCTCCCGCCATATCTCGGTCTCATTCAGGGAGACGGCATCGACGATGAATCCATCGGCGTCATTCTCGCCGCCGTGCGCGCAAAGAAATTCTCCGCATCCAACATTGGTTTCGGAATGGGCGGCGGCCTCCTCCAGCAGCTCAATCGCGACACGCAGAAGTTCGCATTCAAGTGCGCGGCGGCGCTTCGCGGAGGCTCGTGGATCGACGTCTCGAAAGACCCCATCACCGACGTGGGCAAGCGCAGCAAGAAAGGCCACCTCGCGCTCCTCCGCGACGGCGCAAGCTTCACGACGGTGCGCGGGCCCCACGCAAACGACGCGCTCGCGATCGTGTTCGAGAATGGTCGCGTCATCCGCAAACAGACGCTCGACGAGGTTCGCGCTTTGGCTGTTTTCTAGCTTGGAAACGTTACTGACAAATCTTGTAACCGAAGCCCGTCGACTTGCATGTCTGCGTCGACGGGCACTCGCTGCTCGACGCGCAAAGCTGGAACGAGCCGAAGCCCGTGCCGCATGCCGACTCGCAAGTTGCGCCGCCGCCGCCTTTGCCGAACGATCCGCAGCAGACTTCGCCGGGGTCGCAGTTGTTCGCGCTCGAGCATTCGAGCGCGGCTCCTGCGCATGACGTCGGTGAGGTGCACGATTCGCTGACGGTCTGACCCGCGAAGGTGACGCAACACACTTCGGTGCTCGAGTTGCACGTCGAAGTGCCGCACGTGATCGGCGTGCCCGGGCTGCCGGCGTCGATCGTGATTCCGCCGTCGGGAGGCTGCGGGCCCGAATCGGGAAGGACGACGCCGCCATCTTGGATGATGACTCCGCCGTCTTTCGTGATGACGCCGCTGTCGCCAGTGATGACGGCGCCATCCACGGCGTCGTCGAGCGTGGTTCGGCCGCCGCACGCAGCCGTGTAAACACAGAGGAAGAGAAAGCCTCGCGAAGCGTAGTTCATGGGATGCGCACTTTAGCTCTTTTCGAGGTAAAGTGCTGGCATGGTGGACCCTTGCGGAAACACGGCCTCATAGCTTTTCTCGTGTGTTTGGTGGTCGTCGCGGCGAGCTGCGCCAACGGCGTCACGCCGACGACATGCGACCCCGGCAAAGTCCTGTGCGGTGACGTATGCAGCTCCGTGGCCGACGATCCAGAAAACTGCGGCGCGTGCGGCGCCCTTTGCCCATCGGGGCAAGCCTGCGTCGCCGGCACATGCACCACGACGTGCCCGACCAACAACAAGATGTGCCCCAGAGATGGCGGCGCGGGCGTGTGCATCAACGCACAGACCGACAACACCAACTGCGGCTCGTGCGGTCACGCGTGCAAGGCCAACGAGATTTGTCACAACGGCGGATGCAACGGCACCTGCGGCGACTCGAAGAGCGGTGAGATCGTGTGCGGCGGCGATGGCGGCGTGCCGTATTGCGCAAACGTCCAAGCCGACAACACCAACTGCGGCACCTGCGGTCACGTCTGCCAAGCAGGCGAGCTCTGCGTGAGCGGCATTTGCAAAGGCGCATGCGACACCACACAAACGCAATGCGGCGGTGACGGCGGCTCGGCTTACTGTGCCGATCTGCAAACCGACAACGCCAACTGCGGCGCGTGCGGCGCGCCTTGCAGCGGCTCGCTGAAGTCATGCGTTGCCGGCACATGCACGAGCCTCTGCACCACCGGCCAAATCACGTGCGCCGGTGATGCCGGCAGCTACTGCGTCGACAACCTCACCGACAACGCCAACTGCGGAACCTGTGGCAACGTGTGCCCCTCGGCAAAACCGATTTGCTCGGGCGGCACGTGCACGACCATCGGTGGCGGCGGCACCGTGCGCTACACGAACGGCACCATCGCCAACATCGTTTACGCGAAGTGCGGCAACGGAACGAACACCAACTGCACCGAGACGGTCGCCGAGACGTCATGCACGGGCATTGGTCGCAAGCTCGTGAGCCATGCGTCCAACGGAACATCCGCCGTCGTCTCGCTTGGCGCGACGGTGTCTTGTGAATGGGACATCTCCTACTTCACGAACAACGACGCGTCGGTCGCGGGGCAATGTCTTATCGGCGTCTCCAACGCGCAGTGGACCGGCACCTGCTGTGCGGTGGGCTTGTGGCACGGCAACATCGTCACCGTCCCCTCGACGCTCGGCACGCAGTTCGGTTACGTGTACACGACCGACAGCGGATACAACTCGGGCCTCACCAATACGTCGGGCACCACGTTCGGCTGCCAGGCGAACGCGACCGCGCCGCCCGCCCGCTCCGGCTGCTCCACTTACTACGTGGCCTGCCTGTGAAGACGTCCCATCGGCTCATCGCGATCGTGTCCGTCATGCTCGCGCCCGCGGCGGTGATCGTCGCGGCCGCCTGCAACGGGCAAACGTCAGGCGGGTGTCCGTCATCGCAAACGTCATGCAACGACGTGTGCACTTCGCTGACCAAAGATCCGGTCAACTGCGGCGCGTGCGGCAAGACATGCTCGGCGACGGAGCTCTGCTCGCACGGCGCATGCGTTTCGGTGTGCGGCACCGGGGAGCAAGGCTGCCAGATTTCGACGGGGGGCTTCTGCACCGACATCCAAAGCGACAACGCCAACTGCGGCGCATGCGGCACGCCATGCAAGGCGACGGAGAAATGTCTCGGCGGCGCATGCGGCCCCGGCTGCACGGGCGGGCAAACGGGTTGCACGCCTGAAGGCGGCGCTCCGTATTGCGCCAACATCCAAGCCGACGGAACCAACTGCGGCGGTTGCGGCAACGTGTGCAAGCCGCTCGAAGTGTGTAGCTCCGGCGCGTGCGTCTCCGCGTGCGCCACCGGGCAAACGGGTTGCGCCGGCGCAGATGGCGGCCCCGGCTACTGCGCCAAGACCGACACCGACAACGGCAACTGCGGCTCGTGCGGAAAGACGTGCGGCGATCTCCAGACGTGCATCTCGAGCGCATGCAAATCGGCTTGCGTCTCGGGCCAAACCGCATGCTTCACCGACGGCGGCCAACTCTCTTCTGACGGCGGCCCCGCCGCGTCCTACTGCACGACCACCGTGACCGACAACGCCAACTGCGGCGCATGCTTCAACGTCTGCCCGTACACAAAACCGGTCTGCATCGGCAGCTCCTGCTACGCGCTCGACGCTGGCCCCGGCTGACTCCTCTTTCTCAGTGGAGTGAGGAAGGGAAGTACGTGGTGCACACAGGCCGCCCGGCGAAGTCGGAGTAGTCCGCGAGAACGTCGAGCGTGGTGGGGTCGTGGGGGCGCGTGTTGATGAGCGTCATGTGGACGCACCAGTCGGCGCCGGGATCGCAGCCCGAGCTCGTGGCGTCGTTGTCGAAGAACGTGGCGTTCTCGGAGAAGTCGGCGGCGAGCGTGACCATGGCGTCGTAGTTGGCGGAGTGCGTCGCGCCGTCGTGCGACGTGACGAAGGTGGCGCTGCGAAGGCGATCGATCGCGGCCTTGGTTGCGTCGCCGCCGCCGTCGAGACCGAAGTAAACGATGAGCTTGTTCGTGGCGTTCGTTGGGTCGGCGCCGCTCGCAAGTTGGTTCAAGAGCTCTTCGCCGACAAACGCGCCGCTCGAGTGCGCCGCGATGGCCACGAAATGCATCGAAGGCGAGACGAGCGGTATGAGCGCTGCGGCGATTTTCGAGTTGCCGATTTCCTTGCCCGAATAATCTGCTTGAGCCGGGCCTTGCACGGCCCACACATAGCGAACGCCGCGGCTCGCGAGCGTTGCGCGATAGAGCGCGGTCGCCCAGAGCTCGGCGGGGATGAGGTCGACGCCGTAGCCGCCGTAAGCGATGAACGCCGAATCGCCGAGTGGGTTCAACGTATCTTTGAACGCAACACCGAAGCCGATGCTCGCGCCCGTGGACCACTCGATCGAATCGATGTCGGGCCCGCCCTGCGTTGCGTCGGCCGACGACTCGGCGAGCGCGTCTGCCGAGTCGCCTGCGTTGCCCGCGTCGGCGAGCGGTGCGTCGGCGCTTGCGTCGGAGGCGCCCGTGGAGTCGCCGCCGCACGCGAAGCTCGCGGAGAGCGCAACGAGCGCGGCGCTCGTGATCATCACGCGCGAAATCACGGCGCAGTGAGCTTCGCGAAGGCCGCGCGATCACGATCGCCAAGCGAGCCGAGAATCGAATCGGCGAGGGCCGACATCGTGGCCGATGCGTTCTTCACGAGCGTGCGCCCGCTGCGCGTGAGCACTGCGAACGTTGCGCGTGCGTCGTGCCCGCCGTCTTCACGGGCGACGATGCCACGACGCTCGAGTGGCGCGAGCAATCGCGTGACGCCCGACGGGGTGAGCGCGAGCCGGCGCGCGAGATCGACGCGGCGCAATTTCTCGCCAGGCGCCTCCGCGATGGCGTGAAGCGCCGCGAAATCGGAGAGGCCGAGCCCGTGGACTCCGCCGAGCTCCGCGTCTGCGCGCGACTCCCAGAGAGCAATGACGCGCCGAATCCCCAAAAATTCCTCGAGAGCTGACATGCGCCACAACATGCGACCGAATGCTTGAGTAGTCAAGTATGAATCAAGCTATTCGGGTGTGCGTCAGTTGCAGCTGGTTGACTTGCGCGTGAGGGTCTCGACGCAGCTTTGCGAGCTGTCTGTTGCGCCGCCGCACGTAATCGACAGCGTGGCTGACCCTTGGTCCCACGTCCCGTCGCATCCGCTGCGAGAAAGCGAGCCCTCCATCACCGCCTGGTTGGTGAAAGAGCCGTCGGTGCCGATGGCGATGTTGCCGCTGATGTTGCCGGCGCCGAAGGTGATCGTGCAGCCGGTTTGCGTGATGCATATCGCCGGGCCGCCTCCGCTCGGGCAAGCAGCGCCTGAGCCGCTCGGATCGTACTTGCCCGCGAGCGCGGGACACGTGGCGCCGTCAGCGCCGGAAAACGAGTCAGCCGTACAGGCCGCGACGAGGAACGCCACGCAGGCTGAGGCAATCATTGAACGCACCCAAACAGCCTAGCTCACTGTGGAAAAATCCGGACAATGTGGCGCCCGTGTAGGCGAATAGGCGAAAACCTGCGGAAAACCAGACGGCACGATGTGTGCTCATAGAGATAGCATGTCTGACTTCAACGACGAGGCGCTCACCGATCCCAAGGCTGGGGTCGTTCCGCGGACGAAGAGCGAGGCGGATGAGTTGGCGCGCCCTGTGTGCGTCATCGTCGCCGACGACGACGATGACGTCCGTGAGGTCGTGGCGACGATTCTCCGATGCGACGGCTACGACGTCCACGAAGCCCACGACGGCGCCGAGGCGCTCGAGCTCGCGCAAACGCATCCTCCGGATTTGTTCGTGAGCGACGTGCGCATGCCGCGCGTCGACGGCCTCGACCTCGTCGAGCGCCTCCGGGCTCAGGGGTCGACCACGCCGGTCGTGCTCATGACGGCGTACAAGACGAAAGCGCCGCCGGGTGTCTACGCGCTGTTCCAAAAGCCGTTCGAGGTCGACGACCTACGCACAGCGGTGATGAACGCGATCCGGTGATACGGTCTCGCTGACCATGATCAAACTCTACGGAAATCCCCGGAGCACCTGCACGCGCAAAGTCCTCATGACGCTCGCGGAGCTGAAGACGCCGTTCGAGATGAACGTGGTCGACTTCACGAAAGGCGAGCACAAACAAGAGCCGCACATCAGCCGCCAACCTTTCGGCCGCATCCCGACCATCGACGACGACGGCTTCGAGATGTTCGAGTCCCGCGCGATCTGCCGTTACTTGAACGAGCGCGCGAACGGGCACCTCGTCCCGGGCGACGCACAAGGGCGCGCAAAAATGGAACAGTGGATCAGCGTGGAGACTTCGGAGTTCTCTGTCAACGCGATGAAGTTCATCTACGAGCACACGTTCAAGCGCGCCCAAGACCCGGCCGTCCTCGAAGCCGCGGGCAAAGCCCTGACGCTAACGTGCTCGGTGATGGACAAACAACTCGCGAAAACCGACTTCATCGCCGGCCCAACCTTCACGCTCGCCGACATCGGCTACATGCCGTACGCGGAATACCTGATGGGCGGCCCCGCCAAGACATTCCTGACCGCGAACCCGCACGTATCGAGCTGGTGGACGCGCATCAGCACGCGCCCCACGTGGCAAACCGTCATCGGCTAGGGTCGCGCGAGCTCAGCGCGCAAAGAGAGACTTCACGGTCGGGCGTTGGAGCACCATGATTGTCCAGATGCCGAGGCCGGTTCCGAAGGGAACGCTGAGGCACGCGAAGCCCGACATCACGAGCGCGAGTGTGTAGCGCGTGCGTTTCTTCAGGCCGGCCGCGGCGAGCAAGTGGAGGATGAAGAGCGGAATCATGAGCACGCCCATCACGACGCCCATGATGACCATCACGCCCGCTGCCATCTCGTTATCGGCGGCGTGCGAATGCGAGGGCGCGTTCGCGACGAACGCCGCGATCGCGATGAAGTACCCAACGATGCCGAACGCCGAACACCCGAGTAGCCCCGTCCAGATGTAGTGAAGGATGGAAAGGGTGTTGAGGTCACTCTCGTCCTTCGCCCGCGTCACCGCGGGGTCCGGTTGCATCGGATAGTTCGGATACGCTTGCATGTCGTTCACCCGTTCACTTCGGGACGATGGGGGCCACCGTGTCGTCTTGGATACACGAGGAGAGGTCGAACAAGAAGAACACCGTGGCGAGCTCGGTTTCTTTGGCGTTCGCGTTGCAGTCGGCGGGGTAGTTGGTGTCGACCGAGTCGCCGACGCTGATGTGCGCGTCGAGGTGGACGGCTTTGCCGCACTGCTGCGCGGGCGGGTTCTTCGACGGCATGTTCATCGTGACGAATTTCGGATCGCCACCCGAGTGCGCCCACTCGAGGCCGTACTTCGTGTTGATGCCTTTGATGTTGTCGTAGGCGACCTGCACGGGGAACTGCCCGTTGACCGGCGGCTGCGTCGTTTGCGCCTTATAGGGAACGATCGACGACACGTAGTAGAGCCAGTCGGCGAGCGACTTGCCCTTCGGAAACGAAGTGTCGATGAGGAACGGGCTCACACCACCCGGCGCGCCGCCCGGCCACGCCCACGGTGTCGCGTTGAGATCGGTGTCTTTGCTGAATTTGTACCAGACGTACATGAAGTCGGTCGTGAAGATGCGGCCGCCGGCTTCGAGATACTTCTGTATTGCGTCATAGGAGCTTTGGTTCGCGTCGTTGGGCTCGTGGCATTCGCACGAGAGAATGGCCAAATCGAAATTCTTGAGTTGATTGACGTCGGTCCAAAACGGTTGCGCGGGTGGCGAGCCAGTCGGTGCACCTGCGCCGCCGCCGGAATAGAAGCTGATGGCGGTCTTGGGTTTCACCGCCGACGAAGTCGGACCGGCCGCGTATTCTTTCGGGTCGATGCCGATCTTCGGCATGATGCAACCGAGCTGATCGCAGCCGCCCGTCGTGATGGCGATCTTTGGCATGTCGCCTTCTTGCTGATTCTTCGGCAACCGCGTGAGCTGCTCGACGCCGCTCACTTGTTGGCCAATGGGGTTGTCGACGCACGGGTTCACGGTGTCGACGACGATCTGCCGGCGCCATTTGCCGACTTGGATGACGACAGGGATCTTCGAGCCCGACGGCACACCTTGAACCGAAAAGTGACCTTTCGAATCGGTGAGCGCGACGGCGATCGGACTGCCCGACGCTGCGGCGCCGCACTGATCGCACGTGACGCCCGGCGTGAACGGATCCACCGGCGCGTTCGGCACGTAGACGATGACGTTGTAGAGCGGCAAGACGCCGTTGGGCGCGTACACCGTTCCCGACAACGTCGTGGCGGCCGTGTTGCCGCCGCACAGGTTGATGTCGCATTGGAGGTTCACGCACCCTGGCGCGTCGGCGATGGCGCCCTCCGGAAAAATGGGATTCGTGACGTCGTCGACTGCGTCGACATCGGCATCGACGCCGCCATCCTCACCGAATTTGGTTGGCCCGCCGCAGCCCCAAGCAAACAGGACCGGAACCGAAATGATCACGGCGAGAGCGCCGAGCGTACGGACATGCATGGCTGCCAACCTCTGGTGTCGGAAGTCTACGCTCAACCGTCACGTCGCGCTCGAACTTGCTAGGTTGCGGTCATGAGCTTCGGCGAAGAGTGGGTTCTCCCACAACCGGTGGAAACGTATTCGGACGCCGATCTCGTCGCGCGCGTGCGTGCGCTCCTTCCAGCGGGCATTTCGGTCGCGCTCGTCGGTGCGAATGACGCGCGCGCACTTCGCGTCGTGTTTCGTCCCGCCGACGTCGATGCGATCGCAGCGAAGCTTTCGGCGCGCGAAGGCCAGCTCGATTGGGAGTGGCGTCACGAAATGGATCCGCCGCGCAACGCGGACGCATACACGGTCCAACTCGACATCGTCGACGACGAAGGCCCCGTGCTCCGCGTCCACTCGAACGACGAGCACAACCGCGAAGCGTGGCCGATCGCGTTCAGCATTGCGTCGTCACTCGCGGAAGATCTCGACGCCGAAGACGCCGAAGACCCGTTCGAGATGGACCGCATCCCGATGTTCATCGCACCGCGCAAGCCGCCCGAGAAACCGAACTGACTCGAGCCCGTATTTCGTCAACCTCGAAGCCAAGTCAGGTCAGCGCGCGCTCTACGTCGCTAGTGGATCATGTCATTGGCTCTCTTGCGTACGTTCTCCACGGCGGGGCTTTCGCTCGTCGTCGAAAAACAACCTCTCATTTTGCGGCACTCCGCTGAAGTCGTGCAGCTCGACATCGGTCAGGCCGACCGTCATGAGCGCTTCCGCCTCTTCTTGGGTAACGCGCGCAATCGCGTCGACGTCACCGCGACCGATCGCGCGCAGCGCCAGCTCGTGCTCGTGGTCGACGAGCCCGTTCGCACGCGTCATTTCTTGTGCGGGCGCGACGAAGCGCATCTCTTCATCGCGCAGCTCCCGCGTCCCATCGCGAACATCGTCGACGCGCACGAAGCACTCGCGCCGGAAATCCCAGACGAATATCGCCGCGGCATCGTTCGCCGCCAAGGCGAGTGGTTCTTCGTCCCGGTCACCGCGACCGAACGCGCCGAGCTAAACCTCGTGTCGCCTCGCGACACCCGCGCGGGCGGAATCGCCGAAGTCGCGCGCATCCGCCGCCATGGCCGCCAACACGTCGCAACGGAAGTCTACGTGCGCGAACCGGGCTTGCGCATCTACGCGCGCGGCCAAGTCTGGCATCCGGACCACAAGCCGCTCTCTCTGCGCGGCTGGCACCGAGTCCTCCTCAACCGCGAACCGCTCGAGCGCATCCCTGCCGTTCGCTGGTGCGACTAACTCCGCGCTTCGCAGCGCGAGTCGGTCGGACTCGTGATGACGATCTCCACGCAGGCCGACGGCAACCGAACGCGTCGCGTTTGCGAGGATGACGACTTCAAAGGAGGCGGCGGTCGCCACGTCGTGGGCGCTGCGTCGGGTTTCATGCTCAGCCACAATGCACCTCGCGTGCCGCGCAAATGCCCCGCGTTTCGCGCTCATCACCCGCGCCGCGTTTGCACCATGCTGCACGCTGTGTGCAGCGCGTGGCACACAGGTTTCTTGGTCAGGGGCAGCACGATACGTACGTTGTCGTCGTCTCGCCGGCGCCGCACTTCGGATCCGTTCCGAGATACGAGTGAGCGTAGTCGACGTTCATGCCCTTCGTCTGACACAGCGCGGGAGCGCGGCCTTCGGCGACTTGAACGGCCTCGCACCCTTGATTCACGAGGCCGATGCTGCTCCAGCACGATGATGGACAGCAGTGATAGAGCTCCGAGCTGAATTCATCAGCGCTGCACTCGCCGCCGGCGTCGTAGATCTCGCGACTCTCGAACGAAGAGCACGCCTTCGACACGAGATCACCGAGCGCGGCGCGACTGACGCACGTTACGCCATCGCCGACGCTCCCGTTCCGACACACGTGAGGCCGCGCATCCGAGCCGCCATCGAACGCAACGCCGATCGGCTCGCCGTCGAGCTCCGACCGCGCCCCGCACGCGACCGCAAACGTCATGAACGCGATGAACCCGATAGCGATCGACTTCCGCACGATGCCCGTCTTGACGTTTCCACGTAACCATTCGGTTTGGGAACCCATTAACATCCTCGTCACCGGCGATGTTATCGCGACTAAGGTACGCGCCATGGCAAAGCCGTTCGAAAAGTGGACCGTGTTTCCGCACGGAGCGATCGAGAAAATTCGCGACAACCTTTGGCGCGTCGAAGCGAAATTTCCCGGCGCGCCCTTCTCGCGCGCGATGCACGTCGCACGCCTCGCCGACGGACGTCTCGTCGTCCACAACGCGATCGCGCTCGACGACGAACAGATGAAAGAGCTCGAAGCGTGGGGCACGCCCGCGTTCCTGATCGTCCCGAACGGCGGTCACCGCATGGACTCGCGCATCTACAAAGAACGCTATCCCGCGATGCGCGTCGTCGCGCCGGCGGGATCGAAAGAGAAGGTCGAGCAGATCGTCAAGGTCGACGACACATTGCCGACGCTCGGCGACGGCGTCCGATACGAAGTGCTCGAGGGCACGAAAGGTCGCGAGGGCGTTTTGCTCGTCGACAGCGGTGCCGAGACAACGCTCGTCTTCTGCGACGGCTTGATGAACAACCGCTCGCTGCCCGGGTTCGTTGGCTTCATGATGGGCCTCGGCGGCTTCAAGAGCGACGCGCTCAAAGTCACATTCCCGGCGCGCATCGCCGTCGTCGACGACAAGAAAGCATTCCGCACGCACCTCGAACGCCTCGCGACGGACAAGGTCACGCGCATCGACGTAGCCCACGGCCTCCCCGTCACCGAAAAGGCATCCGCCGCGCTCCGCCACGCCGCGAGCGAGCTCTAACGCGCGCTCTTGGCGATGCAGCGGCGCTCACGATGAGACGAGGAGCGCCACCACGTGCACGGTGACGGTCGTGACGATCGAGAGCGCGAGGATGACGTGCAGGCGACGGACCTTCGGGCGTTTCTTGAGCGTTGGATGTCGCAGGCGTAGGCCGACACCGACGTGCGCGAAGAGAAGGAAGAACGCGATGCACGCGGGCACGAGCGCGATCATTCCGGCGCGTATCACCGCGGACGATCCGAGCTCGGGGATCGCCGCAATCGTGTGCACGATGGCCATCGCCGCCGCGCTGAAACCAAACACGACATGCGTTCGCGTCACCCGCGAGGTCACCACGGCGCGCCGGTGCGCAAAAACACAATGCACAATCGGGATGGCGAGCGCGCCGAAGATGAAAGCGCCACCCACAAAGCCGCTCAAGGTTGCTAGGTCCATGTTGTCACTCCGGGTTGCGACGCAGTGCGGCGTAGGGCGTTTCCCCACACATTGTGCAGCAACTGTACAATTTTCACCTAACGCGACGACGGCAACCGTGCGAGATTTCGGCGCATGCGCATCGTCTTTCAATCCTTCGTGGCGGTCGGGCTCGTGGTTGGTTCATTCGCCGCGTGTAGCGGTCACGGAAATGGTTTCGGCGATGACGACTCGGGCGCGGGCGGCGACACCGGAGGAACCAACTCCGATGGGGGACCCGTCTTCAACATCGAAGGCGGAAACGACGCAGGAGGGTGCACGCAGTGCTCCGCTGATCTTCACGAGCTGCTCACATGCGGAGACAACCCGACAGTCGTCCAGACATGCACGGGCAACACAGGATGCGGGCCATCGGGATGCATCCCCGCGTGCGACGCAGCCGCCGCGAACAAGAGCTCGATCGGTTGCGACTACTACGCCATCCCAGCCGACGCATGGAGCACGCCGTACAACAGCGGCGGCGCTGCAGGTAACTGCTTCGCTGCGTTCGTGAACAACAACTGGTCCACGGACATGAACGTGACGCTCGTGTGGAAGGGCAACACGATCAACGGCAACAACTTCGCGTACCTCCCGAAGGGCTCGGGGTCGTCGCTCACGTATCAAAAAATTCCGTCGACCGGCATTCCGCCGAACAGCATGGCGATCGTTTTCTTGAACGACTACGTGCCGGGCGCGGGCACGCTGAAATGCAATTGCCCGTCGAGCGTGCAGGCTGCGGTGTCGAACGAAGACATGGTGAACCCGCACCTCACCGGCAAAGGCCACGCCATCGAGATCAAGACCGACGTTCCCGCAGTCGTCTACGACATCTATCCGTACGGCGGCGCAATCTCGTACATCTCGAGCGCGACGCTCCTTCTCCCAACGACCGCGTGGGACAACAACTACGTCGCGACGACGATGGGCAGCTCGAACAACTTCGGCTTCCCGGCCGGCATCGACCTCATCGCGCAGCAAGACGGCACGTCGATCACGCTCCTGCCAACGACGAACATCACCGCCGCCGGCGGCATCGCCGGAGCAACGAAGAACGTTGCGGTCACGTACACGATCAACAAGGGCGAGACGATCCACATCATGGAGCTCGCAGACAGCTCGGGTAACGATCTCACCGGCAGCGTCGCGCAATCGACCGTGCCGTTCGGCGTGTGGGGCGAGCACTTCTGCATGACGCAAAACGATCCGCCACCGTACCGCATCGTCGGCATGGTCGACGGCACGACGCTCACGTACGAGCCCTCGGGAATCGCGGGCGCGCCCGCGACGATCAAGTTGGGTCAGCTGGTCGAATTCGGCGCAGGCACTCCTGCGTTCCACGTGAAGTCACAAGACGCCGCACACCCGTTCTATCTCGCTTCGCACCGACCCGGCGGCGACTGCGACGCCGCACACCAGCAGATCCCGCCGATCAAAGCGCTCGGCAACGACTACGTCGTCGCCACCAACGAAGCGACCGACTACACCGTAGGCGGCCCCGAAACGGTCAACGTCGTTCCGCAAGCGCAGTTCCTACAGTCGTACATCTTTTTCACGGACCCGACCTACGGCTACACGGAGATCGCGCTCATCCGCGAGAAGGCGAGCGACAACACCTTCAAAGACGTGAAGCTCGACTGCATGTCCGGACCCGTCACCGGTTGGCTCCCCATCGGCACGTCGGCCACGTACCAATACACGCACGTCGACTTGCGCCACGCGGGCACGGCGGTCGGCTCGTGCGACAACGGGCTTCACAACATCAGCAGCAGCGAGAAATTCGGCATCACGGTGTGGGGCTACGACAGCGCATCGAGCTACGCGTACCCCGCCGGCGCGAGCGTGAAGCCGATCAACAGCGTCGTTGTGCCTCCGACCCCGCACTGAGCTCTGCGAGGCTCAGGGTTTGACGAGCCGCACGACGACGCGGCCGGGCGAGCCACCCGTTCCTTTTTTCGAAAATACGTTGCAACCGATCGCGCTGCCGCTCGCGTAGTCGGTGTCCGTGTCGTTGGCCGCGATGGGCGTAGCGGCGTCCGTGGTTACGAATGTCGCGTCGCGACCGGCGTCGCTCACGTGGCCGCTGCCCCCGCCGCCACTGTTGTCCTCGCAATCGTAGATCGTGCCGCCTCCACCGCCGAACCACCCACCACCACCTCCTCCTGCTCCTGATCCGAAGCCGCCGGTCCCGCCTGCTCCGCCGCCGGGCAGGCCGCCGATCGACGCGGGAGTCGTTTTTTCGTCTTGGCCATCTCCGCCTCGAAGGGCCGTGCCGAGGACACTAGCGTCGCTGCATTCGCCTGCGCCGCCGGATGTTTCGGTGCCGCCGCTGCCCGCACATTTTCCCGAGCCCGCGTGGCCGATGTTGCCGCCGCCGCTTCCGCCATTTCCGGTGGCGAACGCGCCGCCGCCACCTCCTCCGCCACCGGCGATCAAGATCCAATCGGCGCCAGCGCGCACGCCGGAAAATCCACCGCCTGCGCCGCCCGCGAACGAGACGTTCGAGCTCGCGCCGCCTGTGGCAGGAACGACGACGAAGCTGGTGCCGCCGACAAGGTCGAAGATCGCGGATGCGTATCCGCCTCCTCCTCCGAACGACGCGCCGCTCGCGCAGCTGCCGGTCGCGCCGTAAGAGCCGCAACCCCCACCGGCGCCCCACGCTTTCACGACGATGGCGTGCGCGCCTTGCGGCACGACGACGACGCCCGCATCGTCCGGAGCGAGCAAGCTTCCGATGTGAAGGATGAACGTCGTCTGCCCGGTGAAAGCACCGCTCGACCCAGTGATCGCAAATGTGAAATCGCCGCGCGCTGTGGTGCTCGGGTCAATGGAGATCGTCAGCGAGCTCGAGACATTGCCTTGCCCGATTGGCGCTGGCGTCGAGATCGTTCCGACGCCGCCCGATACCGCGAGCGCGATTGCATCCGCGAAACCGGCCGCACGTGTTGCCGTGATGTTCACGGCGACGGGCGCGTCTCCTGGGTCCATCGCGACGAACGTGGGAGCCGCGTCGAGGGTGAAGCCGTGATCGGGCGCGTCGATTGACCCACCATCGACGAGGCCGGCGAGGTCCGGAAAAAGTCCGCACGCCGCGCACACGAAGAGCGCCAGGAGGGCTCCCCATCTCCGCATGCTCGGAGGATATCTCAGCGCACGAGCGCGCAGTTGCACGCTTTACACGCGCAACCGCGCGCTTCGTCGTCGCGAGTTTGTCACTTGGCGATTTGTTTGGCGCCGTCGCCGATGGGTACCTTGAGCGGCTTGGCTCTCGGCGGTTTGGGAATGCGGATCGTGAGCACGCCGTCGGTGAGGTCGGCGGTCAGCTTCGATTCGTCGAGTGACTCGGGCAGCGTGAACGACCGACTGAACGATCCGTAGCTGCGACCGAGCACGACCTGTTCGGACTCTTTCGCATCGAACAGCCGCGCGCCTTTGATGGTGAGCACGTGCTGATGAAGCGTAATGTCGATGTCGTCGCGCTTGACGCCGGGCACGTCACATACGAGCACGATTTGCTCGTCGTTCGTGCGGACGTCGATGTCGGGGTTGAAAGTTCGCGGATTCGTTGCCGCTCCGAGCGCGGATCCCATCATGTCGTCGAACATGCGATCGAGCGTCGAAACGGCGTTCCAAGCAGTCAACATGGCGCACCTCTTTTCAGCGTTCGCGCCGCCCACCGTGAGCGGCGACTTCTTGATGCCCACACCCGTAATCACCTCGATTCCCGCGTCAAGGGGATCGCGCGACGGGGTTTGCGTGTCGTCAGCTCATGCTTGAGTGAGCGAAGTCCGCGGCAGCTCGCGGCGGTCGACGCCGATGTGATCGAGCGCGGGCAAGAGCACGCGCCGCACGAACGGACGCGGGCCGAACACGTTGTAGCGCTCGATCATCGCGCCGCGGCGCGGCCAATCGGGAATCACGTCGTGCGCGGGCATCTCGAAGTTTTGGATGACGTGCGCGATGTCTTTCAGCGTTTCGGCGCGGTCGCTCTCGAGATGCACTTTGATGCAGTTTGCAAACATCTTGTGATGGCTGCCTTCGTCGCCTGCGATCAAGAGGAGCAAGCGCTGAAGCGCCGTGTCGCCCGCGGGCGCCGTCAGCTTCGACAGATTGATGTAACTGAGCTGCGTGGCGAGCTCTTGAAGCAGCGCGTACACGAGCATCTGCCGGCTCGTCTCGAACGGAAGCAACCACTGGCCCGCGAGGATGTCCTCGTTGAGCTGCTCCATCTGCTTTTCGCTGCGACGACCCGAACGAATCAGCCACTCCTCGATCACGCGCGAGTGCTTCGACTCTTCGTAGCCCCAGTTCGCGAGAAACCACGCGAGCCCTTGGTTCTGTCGATTGAGATGAAGAAGCCGCGCCGTGTAATCCGGCAGGTACATCTCGGTGCAGTAAAACGCCTCGAGGATGTCGACGAGATCGTCATCGATCGCGCGAATCTTGATGTCCGCCCAAGGGATGTCCTGCGTGACGTTCCACCGGCGCTTCTCCTCCGCGTGATCGAAAAAATCCCGACCGAGGTCACGAAACGCCTGAGCGTGCATCGCTGGACCCTACCGGCTGCACCGAACCCCACCGTCACGTCTTGACGCGCATTGCGTCAGCGTTTGGTCACAACCCCTCATTGGGCCGCTATTTCAGCTTCGCGTCGAGGAGCTCGAACAGCGTTTTCCAGTGGCGCTCGGCGGCGGAAACGTCGTGTGCCAGAGTGTCGGTCGGCACCCAGCCGTGCTTCGCTGGGTACGTTTCGATTTTGTGATCGACGCCGGCCTTCGTGAGTGCATCTTCGAGGCGAGCTTTCATTTCGTCCGTGAACGATGCGTCTTCGATCGCGCCGGCGACGTAGACACGCGATTTCATTTTCGGCGCGAGCAGATGCGGGCTCTCGGGTGCGTCGGTTGCGAGCCGGGCACCGTGATACGTGGCCGTCGCGACGATGCGATCGGGATACGTGCCTGCCGCCGTGAGCGACATCATTCCGCCCATGCAGTAGCCGGTCGTTCCGACGCCGCCCGGTTTCACGTCGGGTTGCGCGGCGAGCCAATCGAGGAACGCGCCTGCGTCGGACATGACGTTCGCGACCGACGTCACGGCGAAAAATTTCTCCATCAGCACCTTTCGTTTTTCCGGATCGCTGAACACGGTCTTCGCGTCCATCGGCTCGTACGGGCCGGCGCGATAGAAGAGATCCGGCAACAGCGTGAAGTACCCGTGCGCCGCGATTTTCTCGGCGATTTCGAACATTGCGGGACGAATGCCGATGCCATCCATGAACACGAGCACCGCGGGCCAAGGGCCATTGCCCTCCGGGCGCCAGGCGTAACTCGGGCATTTCCCGTCGCGCGTCGTGATGTCGGTCTTGGTCATGGCGCTTTTTCGCATAAGATTGTGACATGCGGGCAAGGCTTTACATTTTGTTGGCCGTTGCCGCGGTCGCGGCGGCGTGTGCAACCGCGGTTGTGACGGAGCTTCCCGATGGGAGCACGAGCAGCGACGGAAGCACGAGCAGCGGTGACGGCGCGAGCAACGCCGACGTCACAGTTCCCACCGCCGATGGCGGTTGCCCATCGGGCGAGATCGCGTGCAACGTCGAAGGTGGCAAAGCGGTTTGCGCCGACACCAAGACCGACGACAATCATTGCGGCAGTTGCACCAACGTGTGCCTCGCCCAAGTCGAGCTTTGCGAAGCCGGGGTGTGCACGTCCGCGTGCGCGCCCAAGTCGCTCTGCATTCCCGATGCCGGCGCGCCTCACTGCGCTGACTTGCAAAATGATCAGCTCAACTGCGGCGTGTGCGGCGTCGTGTGCCCGAACGACGCAGGCTGCGCGCTCGGCAAGTGCGACTGCGGTCACTCGACGCAAGTGTTCTCGTACAGCGGCTCGCAGCAAACGTTCACGGTGCCGTGCGGCATCACGTCCGTGACGATCACGATGGCGGGCGCGCAAGGCGCAAACGCAACCGACGTGCTCTCGAGCGTTCACACGTTCGGCAAGGGCGGCTCCGCGACCGGCACGCTTGCGGTCACGGCCGGTCAAACTTTGTATGTGAACGTTGGCGGGCAAGGCAGCGCGAGCGGCGGCGGCGGATTCAACGGCGGCGCGTCCGGCGGTAACAGCACCGCGGGCAGCGGATGCACAGGCGGTTACGCGGGCGGCGGAGGAGGAATGTCCGACGTGCGTCAAGGCGGCTCCGCGGTTTCGAACATCGTGATTGCGGCAGCGGGCGGTGGAGGATCAGGTCGCGACTACTGCTACGGAACATGTCGCCCGTGCGGCTGCGGCGGAGGCAATGGCGGCGGCGGCGGAACCACCGGCACGAACGGCGGCGCCGCATCGAATTGCGGCTACGGATATCCGGGCTCAGGCATCAATGGCGGCAGCGGCGGAACACAAAGCGCGGGTGGCGCCGGCGGATCCGGTGACGGCGCGGGAACCGCAGGCACGGTCGGCGCACAAGGAACGGGCGGTGCTGGCGCTGCGGGAGCCTGGGACGTAGCTGGTGGCGGCGGCGGTGGCGGTTACTACGGCGGCGGCGGTGGTGGTGGCGCAGCGACCGGCAGTGGTGTTGGCGGTGGCGGCGGAGCAGGTGGCTCGTCGTACGTCGGTGGCGTCACGGCGAGCTCGACCTCGTCGGGCACGCAAACCGGCGACGGCACCGTCAGCATCACGTGGTGAGGAAACTTAGCTCGTACACGACGAGCGAGGCGCACGAAGTCTTTCTTGGCGAAAGCCACGGCACATCGAGCTCGAGGTCGACTGCGCACACGGCGATGCGTCTTCGTCGAGCCACGTCCTCGAGACGAGAAAGCACCGCTCCGAGCATCGGGCCATTGAATGGTGCGTAGAGAAAAAATACCGACCCATCGAGCTCGACGTCGACGACGTTCGCGTGAATGAACGACACATCGGTGAGGCCGAGCGCGACGCATCGCGCGCGGGCACGCTCCACGAGTTGCGCTTGGATCTCGACGCCGCGAGCACCTGCGCCGGAAAGCAAATGCGCGAGCATCACCACACGCCCGAGACCCGATCCGAGATCGACGAGCACATCGTCGCGTTCGAGAGGAACCTCACGCACCATCGCGATGATCGCGTCGACGCCGCACGGGAGATACGGAACCGATCCGCGCGGAAGCTCGACATCCGCGGGCACGTCCTCGAATCCGAGAAGCGCATCGACCCATGCGTCGCGTTCGCGCGGAGGAATCGCGAGCAGTCGCTCGAGAAGCGCGGCGCCACGAAGGGGGTTTGCAGATTCGAGCACGCGCTCATATTACGGGAGGCGATGACCAAGAAGAGTCCGTATGCGTCGACGCTCGCTGCAAGCGCGAAGAGGCTCGCAAAAGCGAAACCGGCCAAGGTGTATGGCATCTTGCACGAGGCATTTCTCGTGTTCGTCGCCGCGGGCCATGTCGCGGAGGCGACCGCGATCGTTCGGCTGATCTACGGCGGCAAGCTGCCGCGACCCACCGAGGTCGTTCACGCACTCGGCACCGGACCGATGGACGGGTTCTGCGCGGCCGCGGGACTCGGCGATCTCACGAAGGGCGAGCCGGCGACCGAATTTCTCGCGTCGGCAAAGACGTTCGCGGAGCGTTTGCGCGTCAGCGAAGAGGTCGTGCGCGAGCGTCTCACCGACGACGCCTACACGCAGTTCCGTAAACCGAAAGCAAAGTGGACTGCGCTCGAAGGTCGCGAGCTCTATCGAAAAGCGCAGCTGCTCGCGTCTTCGACTTCGACCGAGCCGGAGGCGCTCGCCGCGTTCACGAAATACATGGATGCATGGTGCAACGATCCCGAGGATCGAGGCGCAGGATACGGTCAGGAGATCGCGCTCGTGTTCGACCTCGCGCTCCGCCATGGCGCCCGTGATCGCATCGCGGGGTGGCTCCCCGTGCTTGGCTCGCACCTTCTCGATTGGGAAATCCACGAAGCGCTGTGCTTGCCGGTTCTTGCAAAAGCCATCGCCGAAGGGCTCCTTGCGCCGCTCGTTGCGCTACCGAAAGACCAAGCGAAGACTTTGTGTCGGGCGATCGCAGCGGCCGTACCGAAAGCGAGCGCTGCGCCGGCAAAGGCCGGGAAACCCGCTCGCCGGACGGTATCTGCAGAATACAGCCAATTTCACGTGGGGCATGCGGAGTCGGACCCGGATGAAGTGTTCTTTCAACACAAGCGCGAGTCGCCACAAGGCTTCTCTCTTTTTGCGACGAAGGTCGGGATTGCGACGCCCACCGACACGGCCGAGTGCGTCGTCACGCTCGCGGTCGCGCGCGGGGAGCCCAAGGCCAAGATTGAAGCAGCGGTTCAAGCCGTCGCGTTTCCATTCGTCGTGTCGGGTCCGCTGTTCGTGCGAAGCGTGACGGGCGGCGATGACGATGAAGACGACGAGGTCCTCATTCCGAACGGCCGCTACAACGTGCTCGCGTGCTTCTTTCCGAAGCGCGCCGCAAAAGAAGACGCCGAAGTCGGTCTGCGCGCGTTCGACGTGACACTCGACTTCTACCCGCCGAGCGCACTCGACGCTCCAAAGTGCATCAAGCTCGAGCACGGCAAGCCGCCGAAGAAAACATTCGTGCAACCGGGCGTGTAATCTCCGCACGTGGCGTTGCGTGTGAGCATTCACGGTTGGGGCTCCGAAGGAGACTTGCGCCCGCTCGTTGCGCTCGCGGCGCGGCTTCGCGCGGATGGTCACGAGCCACGCATGGTCCTTAGTCCCGTCGATGGGAAAAGTTACGCCGATGCGTGCGGCGCAGCGGATGTCGCGCTTCGCGTCGTGCCTGAATCGATGAGCACATCGCTCGCTGAGATTGCGCGCGATGCGTCGAGTGCGAATCCGTCGAAGGTGTTGCAAGCCGTGCTAGACGAGCTCTTCACGCCTTACGTCGACGAAATGTACGAAGCCGCACTTGCATCGGCTGCGGAGTCGGACGTCGTCATCGGCGGCTCCTCGTCGTGGTACGCGAAGGCCGCGGCACTGAAGACGAAGAAACCGTTCGTCGTCGTCGACTATTATCCAGTCGTGCCGTCTCGCACGGTGCCGCCGCCGGGTCTGGCGAATTGGGGTTGGCTGAACTCGATGCGATGGGCCGCGCTGAACGTCATGCTCGACATGGCGTTTCGCAAAGCGCCCGCGGAGTTTTTTGCCAAGCACGGGCTCCCGCCGATTCGTCATGCCGTCCCCGACGTCGTGCACTCCGATGTGCTCAACCTCCACGCGGCAAGCCCGACGCTTTGTCCGCAGGCGCCCGATTGGAGCTCGACGCACCACGTGTGCGGTGAATTCATCGTCGGCGATCGCCTCGAGGTGTGGAGGCCTTCGCAGCCGCTTCAAACCTTCCTCGACGAAGGTGAGCCGCCCGTTTTATTTTCTCTCGGCTCGATGGAGCACATGGCGCCCGAACGCGCGCGCCGTCTCGTCGATGAAGCGGCGACGGCATCCGGCGTCCGCTCCATCGTGCAAAGCAAGCACCCGACCATGGCGGAAGGCCGCGACGGCGACGTGTACTTCCTTCCGTGGGCGCCGCATCGCAGGCTCTTGCCGCTGTGCCGCGCGATGGTTCATCACGGCGGCGCGGGGACGACGCATGCGGCGCTTCGTGCGGGAAAGCCCTCGATTGTGGTGCCGTTCATCATGGAGCAGCAGCTTTGGGCCCGGCGCCTCGCGGAGCTGGGTGCAGCTCCGCCCTTCGAATCGTTTTGGAAGACGACACCGGCACGCTTGAGCGAGATCGTGAAGCGCCTCGTTCAATCGAGCGAAATGTCGGCGCGTGCTGCGCAGCTTGGGGCGAAGATGAACGCCGAGGAATCGGGTGTGGAAGTCGCCGCTCGATTGCTCCTGGCGGCCCTTGCTCTACAATGACCCGCGAACCGTGAGCGCCCATAGCGAGTGGAAAGCGGCACTCACACGCGTGCACTCGCTTGCCATCGAGCTGACGGCGTTTTGCAATCAGCACTGCGACTATTGCTACAACGCATGGCGCGAAGACGGCGGCGCGTCGGTCGGGTCGCCCGAGCTGGCGACGCTCCTCGCGCGCATCGATCGCGTGATCGATTCGGTGTCGCTCGAGCACGTCACGATCACGGGCGGCGAGCCGCTCGCCAGTAAAGAGCTTTTTCCGGTGCTCGATCATTTGCGAGCGCGGCACGTTCGCGCGCAGATGATTTCGAACGGCGGGCTCGTCACAAAGGAAATCGCAGCGAAGCTCTCGCGGCATCGTCTCCTCTCCATATTGGTGACGCTCAATGGGCCCGATGCAGCGCTGCATGATGCGCAAGTCGGTGGCGAGCACTTCGCATCCACGGTGCGAGGCATCGGCCTTCTTCGCGCGGCGCGCGTCACGGTCGAAGGGTCGATCGTCATCACACGTCGCAACGCCGATCGCGTCGGCGAAACACTGCGGCTTTTTCTTTCACTCGGCGTGCGCAAGGTCGCGCTCAGCCGGTTCAGCCCCGCGGGTTACGCGCTCGCATTCGCGCGCGAGCTCTTGCCTTCACGGCAAGACGTGTCGCTCGCCTTCGAGCAGGCCGCGGCGATCGCGCGCGAAGAGAAAAACGTGACGCTCTTCTCGACGATGCCCATTCCGCCGTGCGCCGTGGAGCTCTCGCGTTTTCCGGAAATCGATTTTCACGATTGCCCAATCGGTACGCCGCGCCAAGAGTTCGCGCTCGGCCCTCACGGCGAGATTCGCCAGTGCGCGCTCCATCGTGACGCCATCGCTGGCGCACGCGACGTGCTCGACCCAGCCCTCGATGTCGCCGCGCTTTTCGCGTCGGGTGATCCGCACCGTTATCGCGCAGTCTTGCCGACATACTGCAGAGGTTGCGAGCATGCCGAAACGTGCGCTGGCGGTTGCGGGGCGGCGGCTTTGTGGGTGAAAGGCGATCATGGCGTCGACCCTTTCGTGGAGTGGGATAGCGCCGAAGCCGACCCGCCCAAGCGTCGTTTGCATGTCGTTGGCTGACGAATATTTGTTACTCTTCCAGCATGTCCTACCAGGGTCGCTCCCCGATCAATGACGTCGTCCGTTCGGTGATGAGCGCCGCGATGATTTCGCCCCTCGCTCTCGCTGCGTGCGGAACGCAAAAAATAACGACGCCCGATCCGAAACCAGACGACACCACGGCCAACCTGGACCCAACCGCAATGCCAACCGTCACGGCGACGGTAACGATCACGCCCACAGCAACGGCAACGGCAACCGCAACCGCAACCGCGGTCGCGAGCGGATCGGCGAGCGTGACGCCGCCGGACGTGCTCGTGCATCCGTCGGTTCGCCCGCGCCCCGACGGAAACGGCGGCAGAATGCCGACGCGCGGATTCGCCGGAGCCGTGCGTGCAGCTCGAAGCTGATCCCCTGCTCCAGCGCTCTAGCGCTGATGGCGCAATCGATTTATTTCCAGCCGACGCCGCGGCCTGGATTTCCGACACTCCGATGCGCACCGAGTATGCGCGGCTCATGCGCGGCTTTCACCGGCCGATCCCGTGGGAGAAAACGCACGCGCCGCAGCTTGCGCCCGAAGTGCGCGCCGAGCTCGCGCGCATTTGGGGCGAGCGCATCCCCACCGAATACCGATCGATCACCGGCTTCTCCACGCTGAGCTTCGACTTCATCGCGGCCGGCGCGCCTGTCGATCTCGTTGCGGTCTGCCATCGCGTCTGCATCGACGAGCTTCGTCACACCGAGCTCGCCGTGAAGATGGTCGAGATCTACGGCGGTCACTTGCCGGACCTCCCGCGCGAAATCTCGTCGCTACCCACGGATGAAACGCTCACCGTCGTCGCGCAAGCGTGTCGCTCGGCCATCGTCCTCTCGTGCCTCGGCGAAACGTTCGCGTGCACCGAGCTCGCCATGCTCCGCAATCGCGCGGTCGATCCGGTCGTGCATGGCGTCCTCACGATTTTCTTGGCCGACGAAATCGTCCACGCGCGTGTCGGCTGGGCCTACCTCGCGCACGCATTCAAAACTGCAGACGCCGCCACGCGCGCATCAGTAGCCAGCGCGATCCCGTCATACGTCGCCGGCATCGCCGCGAATCTCTTCGGCACCGATGAAGCACCCGCCGCAGTCGACGTGACCAACGACGACGAGCGTCTCGCGAATCACGGCGTCTGCTCGATGCGCGAAGAGCAAGACCTCTATCGCACCTTCGTCCCCGATGTGTTCATCCCGGGCCTGCTTGCCGTGGGCGTTCCCCTCGACGTCGCCGCCGTTCTCGCTGCGATCCCTTCACGTAATCAATAAAATCGACGCGGCCGGCATCGCAAACGGCCGGTGTCGTGTGCCTGCGCGCACCACGTAAGCGTCGCCCTTTTTCAGGTGTGTCGAGGGTTCGCCTTCGATTTCGATGACGAGCTCGCCATCGAGCACGACGTAACACTCGTCGATCTCGTGTGAGTGAACGTCGGGTGAGCGCGCATCGAACTTCACCACCCGAAGCGTCGCGTGATTCACCGTGAGCGCGGGGTGCGGCTCCCAGGGGCGAATCGCCCGAGCGATGGTCTCGAGGTGAGCGAGGTTTCCGGATGTCATGTCTTCTTCTATCATTCGACGATGGGCACTACGTCTTCCACTGGTTTGATTTTGCTCGTCGTCTCGTCGATTGCAGCGTGCTCATCGACGCCGACACAAACCACAAACCCACAAGACGGCCCACCCGCCGGCTACCCCGATGGCCACGCATCGGTGCCGAGTGAAGGCCAAGCCGAAGACGTCTCCACACCGACGACGATCGTCGGAACGGGCGCGGCCGCGAGCTGCACGAGTGAAGCGTTCGTCGCTGCGGTCGCGGCGGGCGGCATCATCACGTTCAACTGCGGCTCCGACCCCGCCACGATCGTTCTCACGGAGACGGCGAAAGTCTTCAACGACAAAGGTACGAAGCTCGTCATCGACGGCGGCAACAAAGTCACGCTCAGCGGCGGCGGCAAGGTCCGCATCCTCTACATGAGCACTTGCGACAAAGCGCAGGTCTACCCGCCGGGCCCGGGCGACTGCAACACGAACCCAGGCGTGCAGCTCGTCGTGCAAAACATCACCTTCATCGACGGCAACGCGACCGGCATCCCCGAAGGCTCCACCAACGGAGCCGGCGGCGGCGCGATCCACGCGCAAGGCGGCAGCTTGAAAGTGGTGAACGCGCGCTTCTTCAACAACATCTGCGACGACCTCGGCTCCGACCTCGGCGGCGGCGCGATCCGCAAGCTCGACTACCTCGTTGCTTCCGGCGCGGGCCCAGCGCGCCCCGTGTGGATCGTGAACAGCACGTTCGGCGGCGGCGCCACACTAGGAAACTCGTGCGCGAACGGCGGCGCGCTGAGCAGCATCGGCGTCTCGTGGAACATCATCAACTCGCTCCTCTCCGACAACACCGCGGTCGGCCACGGCGCCAACAGCGGCCAAGGCGGCAACGGCGGCGCGATCTACAACGACGGCAACGAGATCGTAATGAACATCACGAGCAGTCTGATCGAAAACAACAAAGCGAACGAAGGCGGCAGCGCGGTCTTCTTCGTGAGCAACGACAAATCCGGTTCCATCACCGTCAAGGATTCCATCACGCGCAACAATCCGCGCGGCACCTTCGAAACGCCGGGTTTGCCGGGGTTCTACGTGATCGCGAAGCAGCCCGCGAACATCGTCAACTCGCAGATTTTGCCCTAACGCGTGCTGCGATAGGCTCGCGCGATGGGCCTTACTGACGAGCAATATCGCAAAGTGATGCGCAAGGGGTGGAACCTCACCGTCGATGAGTACGCGCGCTCATGGGTCGACGTGCTTCGGCGATACTCCGAAGTCTGTTTGGATTTCGCCGCGCCGCAGGCGGGGGAGCGCGTCATCGATATTGCGACGGGTCCGGGGACGGCCGCGCTCCTCGCCGCGCAGCGCGTCGGTCCATCGGGGAGCGTGCTCGGTACCGACATCAGCGACGCCTACATCGAGACGGCGACGCGCGCTGCTGCCGCCGCCGATGCGAGGAACGTTCGCTTCGAGCGTCACGCGATGGAAGACCTCAGCGGCGTTGCCGATGGGTCATTCGATGTTGCGCTGTGCATACTCGGTCTCATGTACGCCGCGCCGGCCGAAGCCGCGCTCGGTGAAGCAAAGCGCGTGCTTGCTCCAGGTGGGCGGTTCGCTGGATGCGTTTGGGGACGGCGCGAGAAAAACGGATTCCGCGACGTCTTCTCCATTCTGAGTGGGCCGCTCCAGATGGACATCTGTCCGAACTTTTTCGCGCTCGGCACGCCCGGCGCGTTCGCCGCAGACCTCGAACATGCTGGGCTTCATGAAGCACGCGAGGAACGCATCGAGCTCGTGCTGCGCTGGAAGACGGACGAAGAAGCATGCGCCGCCATGTTCGACGGCGGCCCCGCCGCGTATCCGTACTCGATGTTTCCGCCGGAGCTTCGCTCGAAAGTCGCGAGCGAATACGTCGAATCGCTAGCGGCATACCGAACCACGGCCGGCTTCGAAGTCCCCGCCGAATTCGTCTGCGCCTCCGCGAAGCACGCTGCCTAAATAGTTTTACACAATCGCAGCGCAGTCGAACGACTGTAGCGGGAGCTTCGTTGCGTCTACGCCCGTGACGCATCGCAGGTTCACGACGACGACGGGCTCGCCGGTTTTGTTCTTGCCGCGCGTGAAGGAGCGGATGCCGCATGTCGTGCAGAAGAGGTGGTGCACGTTCATTTTACCGAATTGATAGTCGCGCAGGGCGTCCTCGCCCTTCACCAGGCGAAATGATTCCGCGGGCACGAACGCGAGCAGCCAACCCATGCGCGAGCAGATCGAACAGTTGCCGCCAAACGCCTTCGTAGGCTCGGCCATGTCGACTTCGAAGCGAACCGCGCCGCAGTGGCAGCTACCTTCATAGGTTTTGGTTTCGTCCATGGCGTAGCTCTAGCCGATCAAGAGCATTGCGTCGCGCCTTCATCGAGACGTGTTCGATTTCGCGAAATGCGCTATCCAGGTCTCGCTGAGGGGGCGATGCGCGCGAGACACTGGTTCGGTGGGATTGTTGTGCTGTCTACTCTTGCGTTCGCGCCGCCCGCGCGTGCTTGCCACGAGTGTGAGTCGCGCGCCCCCACCGAACGGACCGATCGTTCAATCTGGCCGCATCCGGGAATGACCGCGATCGCTTCGGTGGGCGTTGGCGCGTGCTGGCGACAAGACCCGCTGGTACCGGGGTCGGGCACGTGCGGCGACTTTTTCATCGGCATCGACGCCCCCATTCCGGGGCGCTTCCGGCTCACGCTCGAGGGCGGAGTCGTTCAAACCGTGCGCGCGCAGACGGGACCGGTGCTGCCGTTCAACGGCACGTCGCACGTGAGCGGCGGGACGTATTTCGCGACGCGATTCTTCATCGGCTACGACTGGACACGACTCTTCTTCATGCGCCTCGGCTGGGAGCTTCACGCGACCGCGGAGACCGAGCTCGCAGAGATGTGGCTCGCCGAGATGGGCACGCGTATTTTCGGCCACCTCGAAGTCGGCCTGCGAGCGAAGCTCGGTTTCGAGGGCGTGCGCTCGCAGACGTTCACTTCTGGCCGCGACGAAAGCGGTCACGGTATTGCCTTTGCACAAGGCGTGCTCGTCTTCGTGAGAGCGTTCAAATGAAGAAGCTCGTCGCGACCGGAGCGTTGCTCGTGGCTTCGACGGCGCACGCTCAGCACGTGGACACGCCATTCATCCGGAACAACTACATCCACACTTTCATGGGTGGCGGCGGCTCACCGAAAATCACGACGGCCTTCCTCGTCACCACGTTCGAAATCGGGCGGCACCCGTTCAGAGCGCGCGAGGAAAATTCACCGAAAGCGATCACGTTCGGCGCATTCAGCGGCGGCGGGTCCGTTTCCGTGGGCGAGGATCCAAGCGGCAAGCTTTTTTATGCCAGCCTTGGGCTGCGCTTTGCCGTCGATCTAACGTACGTGTTTTTGAGCGGGCTCTGGTCGACGGTCGACTTCGATCAATGTTTTCCGTTTCACTTCACGCTCGGCGAGCGCCTCGGTGTTGCGGGCACTGAGTCGTTCGGCGTGTCCCCGTCATACGTTTTGCTTCGCGTCGAAGCGCAGACGGCACTCGACCTCGAAATCCCGTTCGGCTCGCGTCGCCAGCACTCGCTGCTCTTTCGCGCTGCAGTCGATTCGTCGGTCGCGCTCGATTCCACATTTCGCTGGATTGCTCAGTTCGGTTACGCGTTCGCGTGGGGTGAGCCATGACGCGCGCTCGCGTTCTCGCGCTCTTCGGCGCTCTCGCTATCGCGACGCGCTGCTCGCAATCGCCGGCTCCGCCGCCGCCAGCGTGCGCCGCGATCGACAATGTGGATCCCACGAACGTCACCGTCGACGCCGATGTCGTGTGGGGCTTCGCAGATCTGCACGCGCACCCGGCGATCGAGCGCGCATTTGGCGGGCGCCTCATTTGGGGATCGGCCGTCGATGACGCGCCCGTGAATGCGAGCGAGCTTCCCATCATCGATTCGTGCCCCGTCGAGACGCACGATTCGAGCGTATCGAGCCCGGTCGATCGCGCCGTTGGAGGCTTGGTGTTTCCGGAGCTCGGCGCTGCGAGCGGTTTTGCGCACGGGCCCGTCGGCATCTCGGGAAGCGGCTGGCCGAACGGCCGCGATCTCATCCATCAAGGAATGAACGTCAGCTCCATTCGTCGTGCATACGAAGGCGGCCTGCGATTGATGTTCGCATCGACGACCGACGATCAAATCGTCACCGCGCTGCTCGAAGGTCCCAACGTCTACGATGCATTCGTTCCCGACGCCGCCGCAGACTATCGCTCGGCGCGCGCGCAGCTCGATCTCATCCTGCAAATCGTCGGGTCGAACGCGAGCTGGATGGCCATCGCCCGGACGCCCAAAGATGCTCGCTCGATCATCGCGAGTGGCAAGCTCGCGCTCGTTTTGTCGCTCGAGATGCAGGGGCTTCGCGAGGCGGACGTCTTCCAGCTCATCGCCGACTACGGCGTCGCGCACATCATTCCAATCCACTTGATCGACAACGACATCGGCGGCACCGCAGCCAACGGCGACATCTTCAATACGGCCTCCGCCGAAGTCAGCGCCATCTACCGCAACGACAAGATGCGGCGGCGATACATGGATCTCGCATGGACGCCGCTCTATTCGCGCACCATCGGCTGGCCGCTCCAGCTCGGCACGTTGAACCCGCCGATCTACGCAAAGCCCGAGAACGTGCCTTTCGATCTCTATCGGACGCTTTGTTACGATGCCACGGACGCATGCTCGTCCGCGCCCACCGCGCAGAGCACGTACGTAGAGCTCGGGCAGGAGAACGCACGCGGCCTGTGCAGCGAGCTCGGCGAGTGCAACGCCGCATTGCCCGGCGCCGCGCGCATCGAGCGCTTGATGGACAAGAAGCTCCTCATCGATCTCTCGCACATGTCGCGCCGATCGACGCGCGAGACACTCGCTCTCAGCGCGACGTATCCGTTCATCACGTCGCACAGTGACATCGCGCATCTTTGCGAAGGCGGCGGTCCCTCATGCACCGATGCGATGACGTTCATGCCGAGCAGCGAGCGATCCATCGAGTCGGATCAAGCGCGTACGATCATCAATCAAAAGGGGCAGCTCGGCATCGGAACGCCCATGGCGACGTTCGCGCGGCGCACGCTCTTCGCGGCGCGTGGTGGTCCGCTGTTCAGCTTGTCGCCGTCGTCGCCCGCAGCATCGATTCAGGACGGCGCGGTGCTCGCGGCCAAGCCGAGCGAAAGTATTTCGACGCTCACCGTCACGACGAACGGCGGCATCGCCGGAGCGGGCAACGCGCAGCCATTCGTGCGCGTCGAGATGCGCGCGAACGTTTCGAACGCGGCGTATCGCTTCCAGCGCCGCGAGTATCTCGCGCCGCTCGGTTGTTCGTCGCAAGCGTGCAGCGCGACGATCGGGCTCGGCGCGCGCGATACCGCGATCGCAGATCCGCCGCTCGATCCCACGGACCCATCGCGCAATCTCTCGTGCGGTGACGGTGCAAACTGCACGTGTCCGGGTTTGTCATGCGAGAAGGCAGGCGCGTGCTCCACGACGACTCCGTACGCTGTGGATGACATCGAGAGCGTTACGCTCGAGTGGCTGTATTTGGCTGGCTCTGGCGATCTGCAATGCCAGTCATCGAGCGACAAAACCGCGGGCACGTGGACGATCGAGCAAGCCTCGCTCACCGGCGACGGCGGCGTCGCCATCATGACGCGAGGTGGATCTCCGCTCGCGACTCTCGACAACAAGCGCGGACAGCTCGCAATCTACCAGCGCCAAGATCGTCCCGAGGTCACGCCCAAAATCATGACGGGCAACTTGCTGCGCGTCGCCATGACATCGAGCCCATCGACGATGCTCGAAAGCCCATCGCCAAGCGAGACCGGGGTCGACGTGTGCTTCGCGTTCCGCGAGAAACAGCAAAACGGACAATGCGCGTCGGTCGCTGCGCCCATCACGAGCGCCGCGTGTCCGAACGACGGCACATGGTGGAGCTTCAACCAACGCGGCGCGTGGGCATCGGGCATCGAGCTTTGGGCGTACGCGCGTCACGCTGGCGATGACACATCCATCTGCGGGCTCGACATCGCCACGCCCGGCTGGACGACGGGCAACGCCGTCGAAGTCGATAGCGTCATCATCGACGAGATCGAGGATCCCATCGGCCACTTCATTCGCCGCTACGCGGACGTCACGCGCGAGGTCGCGGGCAACCGATATGGCAGTGTTGCGATCGGAACGGACTTCAACGGCCTCAACGGCCTCATCGACATCTCGGAGTTCGGCGCACCACCCGACGCAACGTTGCCGTCGTCGTGCTCCATCACGAAGACCGACGCACCCGCGACGCTCGCACCGATGCGCATCCGATATCGTGACGGAACGCTCGGTGGCAAAGTGCTGCTCGAAGAGCGCGGCCTCGCGACGTACGGCTTGCTCGCCGACACACTCGCCGCGGTGCGCGCGTATCCGGTGTGCGGACACGCCGTCTACGACTCGCTCATGCTCTCGGCCGAGGCAACGCTTCGCGCGTGGGAGCAGATCGCCGACCCGGCCGCGGCAGCGATGCACGACAAACACCCGCTGCCGACCGCGCCTCCGGGAACGTTCGTGTGCCCGGTGATCAAGGGGGTTCCGTGAGAGTCGCGCTGAGCCTAGCGGTCTTGGTCGCCGCCCATGGGTGCGCTGCGCAAGAAATCCCGCTTCATGGCCTTACTCACCCGGCGCAGGTCACGGAGACAGAAGACGAGCAACGCGGCGCCGAGGCCGGTTGGTTCACGACGCTCGGCAGCCCGGGTCGGCTCTGGGAGATGCGCACGGACAGCGCGTTCTCGTCGAACCGTGCTCTCACCGAGCGCGTCGAGCTGGCGCACTTTTTTTCGGTGTCGCAATACGAAACCACCGAACACACCGCGGTCGGCGAGCAGTTCGGCATCGTCGTGCGCGCAAACTTCGGCCTCGCCGACGACACCACGAACAGCATCTACAATCCGCTCGGCCCACTTCCCGCGATCGGCGTGCGCCTTCGAACGCCTTCCGACCGCGAGTGGATCGAATTCGGCGTGCGCGCCCTCATTCCATATCCCGGTCCGAGCAACGCGCTCCCAGGCATGCAGACGCTCGCCTTCAAAGCGACAACATCGAGCGGCATCGCCGACGACGCTGCCTGGCTCCCGCTCGATTCATGGGGCGCCCAGCTCTACCTCGCGACGCAAGTGCGCATGGCAGCCACCAACGCGAGAGGCACGCTCTTCGCAATCGGCGTGAGCGGAGGTGGTCAGATCTCGCTCGGCAGCGTCAACGTCACGACGTGGCTCGGCCCGCAACCGACCTTCCTCGGAAATGCGTACATCGAATTCTTCGCCGACATCCAACGCTTTCGAGTCACGCAGCTCAACCTCCAGATCGGCGCCCATGCCGAAGCGAGCCTTTCAGCGTGCTGGCCCGGACCAAGCTCGCTTCCCATCCTCGTGAATGGTTACGTCGGTTGGTCCCCGATCCGCGCGTTCGCGCTCCGCATCTTCTACGGCTCCGGCGAGTCGATCGCCGCGTTATTCTCGGGGATTTTGGTGCAACAGTACGGCGTCCGCGCCCAGGTATTTTTTCCGTAGAGCGCATCTTGCCCGGCGCGGCGCCCTCGCCATTCATTCAGAATCCGAAAAACGATCGGGCTGTTTTTCCCTGCGATCGTTTCCCGGTTTTTTTCCCTGCGATCGTTTTCCGGAAATCAAGCAACGCCCATCCACCCACCCGCCGTGCGAGCGCAACCGGTGTGAAATGAGCTCTAGTCAAAGCGGGCTTGTAAGCAAACCCGACCGCTTCTCGCCAAGTGCTCGAATCGCTCATCGCGAGGTTTTCTTACCGTGCTGCGGGGCCAGTGTGAAACCATAGCGGCATGCGAAGGACGATTGGGTTGTGCGCGCTCGCCCTAGCGTGTGGCTCTTCGACGCCGTCGTCACCGGATGCATCGACGGACGCAAACGTCACCGACCAAGCATCGAATGCAGACGTCGAGAGCGGACCGCTACCACCGATCGTGCTGCATCCGACCAACATCCTCAACAACGGCGGCTTCGAAGACGGCCTCATGTGTTACGGGCAATACGAGTGGGCGCCGAACCCATCGAACGTCGGCACGGGCTACCTGTTCTCGCTTTCGACGAGCGCGCACTCGGGGTCGTACGCGCTCCAAATGGCGTGCACCGATGTCGCGCAGTGCGGCTTTCCGGCGAAGGCGGCTGTCGAAGCGAACGGGCTTCTCACTTCGCCAAACCAAACCTACAACGTCGAGATCTGGTCGAGCTGCGAAGCGGGCGATAACGGTTTCTTCTACACACCCACGGTTACGAGTGGCAGCTTCACGTCGGCTTTCGCGTGTACGGGCGCGTGGGCGAAGAATACGTTCACGTTCACGACCGACGCGACGAGTGACGCAGTGACTTACTCGCTCTATTACGCCGGCACGAAGACGCTCTTGCTCGACGACATGGTGATCACGCTCGGCGACGGCTCCGTACCGGTGCAGACGATCAAACATCCCGGCGACCGAAGCGTGCATATGCAGGGGTCGACGTACGAGCTCGACGGCGCACCGTTCGTTCCGCTCGGCTTCTACGGGATTCCGCAGAGCGCG
Source organism: Polyangiales bacterium (assembly GCA_038239005.1). GTDB lineage: Bacteria > Myxococcota_A > Polyangia > Polyangiales > Polyangiaceae > DASXHD01. The sequence goes on along the minus strand of JBBSFE010000017.1, from coordinate 22,278 downwards.
CTCGCGCAAGCGAAGGCCGCGGGGGCGAACACGGCCGCGTGGGGTGATCCGGGTTGTTACAACACGGGCGCCGAACGTTACGCGGATGCCGCATACGAAGCGGGCATCAACGTCATCGCAGAATCATCGACGACGGCGCGCGCCGCCGTGCCCGCGGTGTTCACCCAAGTGATGACGGATTTCAGTCATCACCTCTCGGAGATCGCGTGGTACCTCGACGACGAGCCCGATCTCCCGGCTTCGGCGGTCGTGTACGAGCCCATCACGCCGGCGATGCTCACGAGCGAATACGCCAAAGTGCACGCGGCGTCGGCGCTGCCGGTCGCGGTCATGCTCCAGCAAGCGCACTACAGTCCGCCGGCGATCGATCAACCGTATGCGCCGGCGATGGATGTCTACATGTCCGAGCCGTATGGCCCGTCGTTCTCGGGCGTCACGCAAACGAGCACCGTGCTCGCGACGATGACGCCACGACCCATCTGGCTCGCGATGGACGACGCAGGCAGCGCGCTCATCGTGCCCAAGGCGTATTACGGCTTCACGCTCGGCGCGACGGGCCTCTTCTTCTTCACATGGGACGGCTTTTCGACGGCAGGCACGCTCACCCAAGCAACGCAGGCGCTCACGGAGCTCTCGACACTGAGCAGCGTGATCACCGGAGCACCGGTCACTACCGTGACGGCACCGAGCGGCATCAGCTTCATCGCACGAAGCGCGGGCGGCAAGTCGACGATCATCGCCGTGAACCCCACCGCAACGAACATCACGGGCGCGTTCTCGTTCGCTCCTCTCACGGCGGGTCAGACGGTGACCGTGCAATTCGAGACGCGCACGCTCACCGCCGCTGCTGGGAGCTTCACGGACACCTTCACGGGCGTGTCTCGGCATGTGTATGTGATGTGATTTTCACCCCAAAAACACGGACATCTCGAAGCCGTCCGAAATCTCGAGTGTGCTCGACACGAATCCGTTCTGTGCATCTTGCACGTATTCGACGTACGGCCGAAGCGCCTTCTTGAACGTGTAGATGTTGTCCGCAAGCACGACGGCACGGGGCCGAAGCTTTGGCTTCAACATCTTCAGGATCGGCAAATACAAATCCTTCCAGCCATCGAGAAGCACCAGGTCGATGGGCGCTTCCACGGTCGCGAGCGTCTCGAGCGCGTCTCCGAGTCGGACGTCGGCAAATGCGTCGAGGCCGGCTTCGCGCAAATGCTCTTCGGCCTTGGCGTGCTTCGTGGGCTCGATCTCGCTGCCCACCACGACGCCACCGGTTTCCTTTGCGGCGGCCGCCAAGTAGAGCGTCGAGATGCCGAACGACGTGCCGAACTCGACGATACGCTTCGCTTCGATGCTGCGCGCGATGAGGTAGAGCATCTGCCCTTGCGACCGCGACACCGGCACGAACACCGAGCGCATGTGCTTGCTGAGGCGCGCGTCCACGACTTTGCGAAACCCGAGAAAATCCGGCACGACCCACGGCGCGACGAGCAAGATGCGCAACATATCGATCCGCGCGCTTCGGTGAAGGCGGTCGAGCGTGCGCACCACTTCGGGAGCAAGGAGCGAGCTCGTCGTCATGACAGGCCGAGCTTACTCCGCAACTTCAAGAGCGGGGCAGGGGCCCACCAGTTGCGGTCGCCGAAGAGGCGCATGGTTGCCGGCGCGAGCAGGAGGCGCACGAGCGTCGCGTCGATCGTGACCGCGAGCGCCATGCCGAAGCCGACGGCCTGAATGAGGACGATCTTCGCGAACGCGAACGCCGCGAACACGACGACCATGATCGCGGCCGCGCTCGTGATGAGCCCCGCGGTCTTCTCGAGCCCTTCGGCGACGGCGTGGGTGTTGTCGTGTGTCTTGTCGTAGCTCTCTTTGATGCGCGAGAGCATGAGCACTTCGTAGTCCATCGATAGACCGAACAAGATGCAGAAGAGGAGCACGGGCAACCCGTGATCGATCGGGCGCGGCTGCGCGATGCCGAGGTGGCCTTCTTGGAAGATCCACACGAGCGCGCCAAACGAGCTCGCCACCGACACGAAGTTCATGACCATCGCCTTGATCGGTATGACGACCGAGCCGAACATCAGAAAGAGGATCACGAACGTCATCGCCATGACGAACCCTATCGCGCGTGGCGTCCGTTCTTGGATGAACGCCGTGCCGTCCATGTTGGCTGCCGTTTGGCCACCGACGAAGAGCGACCCATCCAAGACCCTGCGCTCGCGGCGAATGTTTCGGATCACGTCTTCGGAGATTCGAGACTCGGGTTCGCCGTCGATGAGTGCGTAGAGGATGACTACGTGGTCGCCCACTGTCATCTTCTTGCCGGCGTCGACCTGGACTTTGTAGAGCTCGGGCGGGTCGATCAGGACGGTCTGGAGGTCTTCTTTGCCGAGCCCTTCCGCGCTGACGACGCTCTCGACCTTGATCACGTGCGGCATGGCCGCGATGCGCTTCGATAGATCGTAAAGCGCGCCGATGCGATCGGGCGTGAGCGCGGGAGACGTCGGAAACACAACGCCCATCACGACGCGGTTGCCGCCGGCTTCCGGAAAATCGCGTTTGAGGATTTCGTAGCCTTTGCGCGCTTCGACATCGGGGCCAAGCACGCGCACGTCCGCGGCCATGAGCTCGAGCTTGAGAAACGGCGATGCCATCACCGCGAGCACGGCAAGCGTCGGCACGAGGATCGCGACGGGCCGCCGCATCACCCAGCTCGCCGCGCGATGCCAAAAACCGTCGCTCGGGCCAAGGCGCGCAATCGGTACACGCCCTGCGTGAATTTTCGGGCCGAGCACGGCGAGCAGCGCTGGAAGAAACGTGAGCGCGAAGATGACGGCGAGCGTGACGACGACGGCTCCGCCAACTCCAAGCGCCCACAGAAACGATCCGCCAAAGAACAAAAGCCCGACAAGACCCGTCCCCACGGCGAGCCCCGAGAAGCACACGACGCGCCCCGCGCCCTCGAGCGCGCGCGTGAGCGCCTCCGGGTAATCGAGACCTTTTGCGAGCTCCTCTCGATAGCGGCTCACCGTGAAAAGCGAATAATCGATCGCAACGCCGAGCCCAATGAGCGAGCAGACGTTGATGGTGTACTCGGCCATGTCGAGCACGTGCGAGAGCCCAATCACGACGGCAATGCCACCGACGACGGCGAGCGCTCCAACACCCACCGGAAGCGCCGCAGCCACGACGGTACGAAACGCAAGCAAGAGGACGAGCAGCGCAAGCGGCAAGGAGACGATCTCCGCGCGGACGAGATCGTGCTGGAGAACCCGGTCGAAATTATCCATGAACGGCACTTGGCCCGTGCACGTGATCGTGAGCTCGGGCGAACGGAGGCGCGTGCGCACGCTCGGGTAGTGGGCGAGTGCGGTCTTGAAGTCGCCTTTGAGGCTGACCATTGCGATCGCGCTCTTGGCCGCGCCGTTCACCATCGAGCCCGCGAGCATCGGTGGTGCGTCGTCGGGCGTCATGATCTCGAGGACGTTTGGGTCTTTCGCGATCGGTGCGAGCGCCGTGCGCATCGCCGTTTGGAAAGCCTCGGTTCGCGGATCGAGCGAGTCGCTGTGGAAGACGGCGACGAACGTTGTCGTCGATGAGTGGCCGAGGACCTGCTCGGTGAGTCGCTGGGTTTTCTCGGCTTCGTTGTCGCCGAAGGTCGCGCCCGTCAGCGTGCCGCCGCGGAGGATCATCGCGATCGACAACGCGAGGAAGAGCGTCGACACGACGAGCGTTCCCCAGCGGCGCTTGTAGATGAACGCACCGAGCGCCGCGAACATCAGCTCGCCCCCGCGAGGAGCGCGTCGGTCGCGATCGGCAACACCTCGAGACCATGCGGTGCGTCAGCGGCGACCGCACCGAGCAGCTTTCGGAGATTCTCCGCGTGCGGCGCGAGAGCCTTCGCGGGCACGACGGCGGAGAGCAGTGCGCTCTCGTGGTTGTCGACGTCGGCTGCGTACATCCCCGTCACCCACAAACCATTCGCGCCTTGCAGCGCGGCGATGCGTCTTTGTAAAACGGCATTCTCGGGGCTCATGATCAAATGGTGGTAGCTCCGCCGTCCATAGAGTGGGCTCGGCGTCGGGCGTTCCCGCGGCAGCCACGTTCGGAACACGGGAGCATCATGGCCGATGCCTTGCCAGTCGCTCATCCAGGCGAGCTCGCCCTCGAAGAAGAGGTTCGTGTGTGTCCAATCGCCGCGGTTTCGGGGCATGAGTGACACGTCGCCGTGGATCACGATGTCGGTGTCGAAGTGTCGAAAGGCGCCGACGGTTGCCTGCATCTCGGCGGCGGCGGGCACGTCCCGAAGCAGCTTTGCGGCATCGCGCGAAGACGTGGCGACGATCAGGCGATCGAAATGGTGGTCGTCCACACGGAAACCGTCGTTGGTGGCTTCGACGCGCTGAACGCCCTCACCGAGACGCACATCGACGCGCGTGAGCTCCGCGCCGAAGGCTTGGACGTAGCGCGACATGCCTCCTTCCACTTCGTAGAAGCCGGGTTTGTTACCCGGGGGCATTCCCTTGAGCAGCGAGTACACCGGAAAATCCGGCAGCGCGGTGAGCGGCGCGCCCCAACATGCTGCAAGAAATGGAAACGCGAACTCGGGTCCGAACGATGCGGGATAGCCGCTACGCGCGAGGTGATCGCGAAACGTGATCGAGAAGTCCCGGCCGGCGGCGATCACCGGCTGCTCCTTGATCAAGCGACGCAACGACAACACGTGACGAACGAGTCGCGGCGAGCCAACGAGCGAAGCCATCTGCCCGAGCGAGCGCGGCGGAAGGACAATGGTGCGACCCGCATCCGTGATGGAGACGCTCGCGTCGCTCCAGCGGATGGGAACCGCGAGCAAACGAAGGAGCGCCAAGAAATACGGATATGCGGAATCAAAAAAGAAACGCGCGCCGAGCTCCGCGTGAACGGTCTTGTCGGAAACCGTAACGGCAACCGTCTCGGTGTGCCCGCCGAGCTGCTTTGCGCCGTCGATGAGCGTGACGTGATGATCGTTTTGCAAAAGCCAAGCGGCGGTCATCCCGGAGACGCCGGCGCCGATGATTCCGATGCGGAGCGCGCGACTCATCCCACCACCCCATCACCCTCGAACAGACGACGAACGAGCGGATTCCAAAACACTCGGTCCGGATCGATCCCGGACTTCGCGAGCGCATCGAGAAAGCGCGTTTGCCGCTCGCCGAGGCTCGCACGGATGATCGGCACGACGCCGGGCACGTGCTCGAACTCCTTGGACCAATGCGGCATCGCACCGGGAACCTTCAACCACTCGCGACACAGCTCCGACGAGAGCTCGGCCCATCCTTTCGGGCGACCCATCCACATGATCTCGATGTAGCAAGTGAGCCCATCGCCGTAAGCGGGCGTGAGAAGCGCGCCACTCGAGCCGATGAAGCGTACGTTGAGCGAGAGGTTCAACGGATAGAGTCCGCGCTTGGCGTAGTCGTCGACCACACGCTGCGTCGTTGCCCAAGCGCGACGCACGTTTGCGTAGTCGGCGTCGGCTTTGAACCCGACCTCGAGACACCCACACGGCATCATCTCGATCCAATGATGATAGTGGTGCGACTCGGGGAGGTCGAGGATGCGCGTGCGAAACGGAAGCATGTACATGCCGACGCGCAAGAGAGCCGGCGTGATCGCGGGCACGAGCCGCGTGACGACGTTGAAGAAGACGATCGCCGCCGCGTTCTGGAGGAAGTTCGCCGCGCGAAACAAGAAACCATGACCGCGTAGCGTGCGGGGCTCGCCCGTGCGATCGATCGTCCGCATCCAGACGTCGCGGTTGAAGGGGAACCAATAGAGCTCCACGGAGTCGTGGGTGTCGATGAGCGTGGGAAGTTGCTCGAGCATCTCGCTCATGGGAAGGCGCTTGTCGGTTTGGCGCACGCGATACGTCGGCACGACGCGTAGCTTGATGCGCGCAATCACACCGAACAAACCCAAGCCGATGCGCGCGCTGTTCATGGTCTCGGCGCCGACGGTCTCTTCCGAAAGCACGCGAAGCTTTCCTCCAGAGTCGACGATCTCGAGCGCTTCGACGAGGTCACCGACCGTGGCAGTGAGCTTGCCGGTGCCGTGTGTGCCCGTCGATGCGATGCCTGCGATGCGCACGGTCTCGAGCACGACGTTCCACGGCATGCAGAGCCCGTGGCGATCGAGCTCGCGGTTGAGCTGCCGGTTGGTCACGCCGGCTTCGACCCACACCGTTGGGTGCATGGGATCCGAAGCGTCGACGGATATTTTGTCGAGGCGCTCGCAGAAGATCAGTGCATCGCTCGATGGGACGAGCGAGGACCACGAGAAACCTGACGCAACGACGCGAATGCGCATCCCGCGTTGGCGCGCTTGGCCGACCGCCGCGACGAGATCGTCGACGGTTTGCGGTGTCGACACGAGCTGCGCGCGACACGACGCGAGCCCCGCCCAATTCACCCACGGAACTTGCTCGGTCGCGCGGAGCGTTTGTCGCTCTCGTTCATCGAGCTCGGTCTTGAGCTTCGGCCTAAACCCGGCGTGGAGCAATCGCTCGAGCAAGAAATGGAAGACACCCCACGCCGCGACGTGAGCGGTGTCGAGCGCGGCGCGCAGCGGCGGCGCGCCATTGAGGAACTCAGCGTGCTCGTGGAAGTAGACGTGCGCGTAGCGAGCGGTGACGGCCATCGCGATGAAGACCGCGAGCGGTGCGGCGACGCCAAGCCAGCCGTGGCCAGGACCCCACGGCGAGAAGGGCACGACTGCCCACGCCGTCGTGATGATGGCGATGATGCTCGTGACGAGCACGTCGACAGGCAACCAATAGAGGAGCGAGATGACCGTGAACGCCGCGCCCACGTTCGCGCCAAGAACGGGCACCTTGAACGGAATCGGAATTTGCGAGAGACACGTCGTGAGAGCGAGCCAGCGAGCGGCGTAGGTCCAAACGTGCAGCCGCAGGTTCGACGGATCTTTGTGCTCGATGTACTGCCGAAGCACGAACCGCAGATGGTGGCGGTTCACCGCGGCGTTTGCTCCGACCGCGATGCGAGAATGAAGTGAAGGACTGCGTCGCTGTCCGGCGGCGTGAGATGAGCTTTGCCGCCCATGCTCTTGATGATGCCCGGCCAACGATCGTCAGCGATCGCGGTAAGGTCTGGGTGGTCGTGGCACGCGTTGCACTTTGCAACGAAGAGATCGTGTCCGTGCGTCAGCGAGGCTGCCGTTTCTCCGGGCCATCGCGCCGACGCCCACGTGACGGCTTGTGCGGACGGAGCGCCCGGAGGCGGCGCCGCTTTCGGATAGCAGGCCGCTACGAGTGTGACTGCAAATATTGCGGCGCACGCCGATGAGTTTCTCACCCGACGTTGATACACGATTTACTTCGAAGTCGGCGGCGGGTGCTGCACGGTGGGGCACGCGATGACTTGCTCGCCCATCCCCGTCGTGCCGATGCCGCAGCTGTAGTACGTCTCGTGATCGCACCCGCGGACTTGCACGATTGCGGAGTTGTTGTAGCCCTCGCGGAGTTTCTGCTCTTGCTTCTTCCACTCGGCGAGGCGACCGGGATCGGCGGCGACGTCGGCCGGGGGCGCGGGAGACGGGCCGAAGTTGAGGTCATAGGCGTTGAGGTCCGGGCGATCGGTTGCGGTCGTGCGCTCCTTCGGGCAGCTGAACGCCTTGACGAATTGCGCTTGTGCTTCGTCTTTGTTCGTCGGTCGCGCGGTGCACGCGACGACCAGCAGCGGCGTCAGGAAAACAAAGGCGCGCATGCCGCGAGTGTACTCTGCTGGCGGCGAAGTACTCCACGCTCATCCCGCTTTGCGACGGAAGTGGAGCGCCTGCACGCCAGACTTGAACCGCTGCGTCGATAGGAGCTCGAGATGCCGAGCACTCGACAGGCCATCAAACAACGTCGGCCCGCGGCCACTGATGACGGGATGAACGACGATGCGGTACTCGTCGATGAGACCCAACTCCTCGAGCGCAGCCGCGAGCTTGGGCGCTCCGACGAGGACGCCTCGCTCGGTCTTCGCTTTCAACGCCGAGATTGCCTCGCGAAGCTCCCCCTCCAGCTTGATCGTGTTCTGCCACGGAAAATCGCTGCGCGAGCCCGACACGACGTACTTCGCCTTCGCCTCGAGCTTCCGTGCCCACTCGCGCATCGCGCGCGGCGCGTTTTCGTCGCGTGCCACCGCGGGCCAGGCTCCCTCCATCAGCTCGTAGGTATTGCGCCCGAAGAGCATCGCCCCGTTCTGATCCATGAGCTGGGTCCAATAGTCGTGCAGCTCGTCGTCCACGATCCCCTGCGTGTGATCAATGCACCCGTCCAAGGTCACGTTGAGACTGAAGGTGAGGAGGCCCATGGCGTGGGATTCTACCGGAAAGCCAATGGGCATCGTGGAGATGTCGTTCGTGGCCGAGGTAGGACAACTATCCTACTCCGTGTTATGTTCGGTCGATGGCCGGTACGGAGAAAATCAGCATCTCGATCGGCCGCGACGAGCTTCGCGGAGCGAAGGTCCTTGCATCACGTCTTCGCGTGAGCCTCTCCACCGTGATCACCGACGCCGTCCGGCTCCGAATCGAAGAGCAAGGACGGCGCGAGGCCGGCGTTGCGGTGCTCGCGACATTTCCCGCTGCGGATCGCGCGAGTCGCGACGAGCAAGACGCGCTTCTCAAACGTTGGTCCGCACGAGCGACCGCAAAACGACGGCGCGTGCAGTAGATGGGCCTGACGTTCGACACGGGTGCGTTAATCGGGCTCGAGCGGTCGCGACACCTCATGCGGAAAGTTTACGACACGGCCATCATGCGCGACGTGCCGATCGTGATTCCCACGGTCGTCGTTGCGGAGTGGTGGCGCTCTGGTCTGCGAGAGAAAGCGCGCGCGCTACTTCTCCGTTCGATGCGCATCGAGCCACTCAGCGATCAAATGGCTCGCACCGCAGGCGTCGTGCTGACGCTCGTTCCACGCGCTACGACCATCGACGCAATCGTCATGGCGTCCGCATCGCAACGCGGCGCAGAGGTCGTCTACACGTCCGACGTCGGTGACTTCGAGCGCATTCGCGACGGCGTTCCGGCGTTCTCGGAGATCCTGATCGAACGCGCGTAGCCATGCGCTCCAAGCATGTCGAAGCGCCGCGCTCCCGGAGCAAAGGCTCATGCCAGAAATTTGGCCGGTTCGCTCCGTTCATGCATGGGTAGAAGCATGAGCATCAGGCCATTCCCCGGAAGCGTTCGCGAGCGTCGCGAGCACGTCCTTCAGGTCGCCGCGTCGGCCGCTCCGCTCCTCGAAGCCGCCGTCGCCGCCGGCAACGCGACGATGATCGAGCGCATCTTCGAAGCGCTCGGCGCCTTTGCGCAAAACGACGATGCCGTCCTCGACCGACTCGACTCCGTCGCTGTCGGCGACGCGCAGGTCGTCCCCATCAGGCCATCGCTCGAGCCTCGCGCAGGGCGACCTCGGCATCCGAGTTGAGCACGCCAGCAAAATTCTCAGCGAGGCCTTCGGTTTGGTTGCGCGGGCGCTCAACGAGACTTTCCTGACGAAGGAAATCGCGGCGTTGCGAGCGTGTGGATTCCGTTCGATGCGCTCATCGTCGTTCGTTCGCGGGTTTCGTGACGGCACCGTACGAAGGTGAGAATCTCTACGTATGACATCGAAGACTTCGCGCATCGTGGACGACGCGGAGAGCGATCTCCAAGCCGAGCTTCTCGAAGCAGAGCGCGATTTCGCGCGAGGTGACTTCATCGAGCTGACGATCGAACAGCTCGATCGGTGCATCGCCGCTGGAGAGTGGCCGTGGCCGGACGACTCCTCCGAGTAAGTTCGACATTCCGTCGGAGCGTGCTTGGCGTGCGCGCGGGGTCGCCGACGTACCACGCTGTGTCAGCGACCCTGTACCGCTTTGACGACGATCATCTCTTCGTGATGACCGCGCGAGGACAGCCGCCGGTTCCGATCGACGATGTGTGAGCGCGCAACGCTGGCGGCACGATCGGCACGCGACTATGAGATCGGACGCATGGCGAAGCCGAAGCGCTCGCATTCTTTCGCAACCGCGTCTGACGTCGGGCGAGGTCCGGCAACGACGACCATTCGCGGCCGCGCCGTTCGTCGACATGCCCGAAACGATCGCCGCGTTCGCCGGGCCGCTGCTGAGCGCCGCCCCGCCCGAATCGAAGGAGAGCTCGCGACCTTGGCGTGACTGTGGAACGGGTCCTTCTTCGGGTGAAGCTTCTCGGCGATGATCATGTGTTTGAGGAGCGCTCGCGCGAGAACGACCAGCTCTGCGCGAGAGCGGACACCCAGCTTGCGCGCGGCGCTCGAGAGGAACGTCGTCACGCTCGACACGCTGAGGCCGCGAGCGTGCCGAAGCGAGTCAGTCGAGTCTCGGCCAAGTGCCGAGCTTAACATGTTGCCGCGCGCGCTCACCGGATCGTTGCCGAGCGAAGGGTCAAGGCAGCGCGCTCGATTTTTACGACGACGATCATCTGTACACGTTCGACCCGAACAGATAGCGGCGCTGTCCGCGGCGGCGAAGGAGTACCGCTTTCCGGTGTTCATCGAGGCGGCGAAGAAGAAGGCCTTTCGATGCGCGACGTAGAGCCAATTGATGGAATCGAGCGCGACCATGTTCGGTGCGGCTTCGATGCTGACCGCCGAGCTTGTCAACGCCAGAATAGGGCGAGGCTGCCTTAAAAAGCTCGACGGCCGGCCGTACTTTCGCGTGACATGCGCAAAGTCGAGTGGGAGCGGGCCAACACGGCACTCGTTTCCTCGATCATCACGGTCTTCAAGAACGAGGTTTTCGTCGCCACGGTGCGCAAGCTCGGCGGCACATGATGGCTCCTCTGCCCAACCAACACTACGCGCACGTGATGCGCAGGCTCACGCCGCTCGGGGCTTGGTGTGGGTTGGCAATTCAGGTCCTGACGATCGCGTCATTGTGGTCGCACCCGAAGCTCGTGTGGATCAGCGTCGGCGGGTTCGCTGTTCTCATCGTCGGCAACGTCGTGTTCACGTTCGTTCTGCTCAAGCGATTTCCAACGGCGCACGTCGAGCTCGTGCGCATCGTCATGAACAACCTCGCGACGCTCCTCATCAACCACGCGACGGGTTGGCCGCTGCCCGTGTGGTTCTGGCTCCCGTTTCAAGGACTCGCCTACGACGGACACCGTCGGGTGAACTGGACGCAGGCGCTCGTCCCGTGTGGGTGTGCGATTGCGGGTGGGCTTTATGACGGCGTCCCGTGGCTGATTCCCGTCACGTTCACGGTGTTCGCGATCATCGCTCGACTCCTCACCGACGCGCGACAAGCCGTGCTTCGAGAAATGTTCGAGCGAACTGAGGCGCAGCAGCGCGCGCTGGAGCAAGTCGAGCGCGAGCTACGACAATCCCAGAAGCTTGAAGCGATCGGTCGACTCGCCGCCGGCGTCGCCCATGAGATCAACACGCCCCTCCAGTTCGTCGGCGACAGCGTTCAATTCCTGACGGAGGGCGTCGACGAGGTTCTCGCGCTCGGAACCGCCCACGCGACGACACCCGAAGAGCTCGACGCGCTCGGATATCTGCGTGCGAACATGCCAGAAGCGCTGCAACTCGCGAAGGACGGCCTCGGTCGCGTGACGACCATCGTGTCATCGCTCCGAGACTTCGCACACCCCGAGACGGCGAAAGCGGCCGTGGACGTAAATCGCGCCGTGCGCTCGGCGATCGCCATTGCACGTCACGAATTCAGATACGTCGCGAAGCTCGAGACGTCGCTCGCCGAGCTTCCGACCGTCACCGCGAACGCGAGCGAGATCAATCAGGTCATCGTCAATCTCATCGTCAACGCCGCGCACGCTATCGCCGAGCGATATGGCAAAGATGCCGCGCGCGGCACAATCACCGTTACGACCGGCCTCGAAGCTGAGAGTGCGGTCATCTCCATTCAAGACAACGGCGCAGGTATCCCCCAGGACGCACACGACAAGATCTTCGAGCCGTTCTTCACGACGAAGGACATTGGCAAAGGCACTGGCCAAGGCCTCGCGATCGCGCGCGCAATCGCCGAGCGTCACTCTGGTTCGCTGACGTTCACATCGAAGTGCGGCACCGGCTCGACGTTCACGCTCCGCCTGCCGATCGACGAACGCGTCATTCACCCAGTCTCGAGCGTCGTGCCCGAGTCGAGCCGCGTGTCGGCCCTGAGCTCGATCAATTCACTCGCGCGGTAAGGTGCCACACTGGTTCGCCCTCGGGCGGTACGGCGGTCGGCGTGCCCTTTGGCCAGAGTCCCAGCTCCAGCCTTATGCACGACGCGACCTCGAGCTCGGCTTCCCAAATCCCGATCGCTCCGCCATCGTGCGGCCACCACGCCGACCGAAATGCGCCGTGCGTTCCGCGGATCGGGGTGCCGTGCCGAGACGAGAGCTCCGTGCACACGCCCTCGAAAATCGCGTGCGACTCTTCGAGCGTTGCGGTGGCGGTGATCCCGTCGAGAAGGACGAGCACGGGCGATTCGATTTTCATGAATAGCTTCTTTCGGCGGGCGAGCGCCTCGGCAATGAACTCGAGCGCTTGCTCCACGGGCGGCAGCTCGTCGCCGAACGGCTCGCGCAGATCGAGGGTTGCCCGCGACATGAGCCCTTCGAACGTCGTGAACGTGTCCATCGTGTGGACCAGGCGCCTGTGGTGGCGGTCTTGCGCCACTCCGACGGAGATCATCGCAATCTGTCGACTCACGGCGAGAACCAAGACGTCGCGTTCCCTCGTACCGAACCAGCGCCTGACCGTGAGCCGCGGAGGCATCGAGATCCCAAGAAAGGAGAGGTCGGTGTCGTTGGTCGGACAGCCCGCGTCTACCAGCGCTCGCCGCAGTCGCACGAACGCTGGAAACCACGGCTCGCGCGCGCAGTCGACACTGCGAACGTAGCTCTCATGCGCTTCTACGGTCATTTCGGAATCGTCCCACCCGAGCTCCACCATCGAGCCCCCGGCCGTCTCGCTGGTCGCGTCGATACCTTCGAACAGCTCGGCGATGGTCGTGAGAACGAGGGGCATCGGAGAAGCGCAGCGTAAGGGATCTAAGCGAAACGCGCGGTGCCTCCTTCGAGGACCGCGCGTCTCATCACGACCAGGTTGTCAGCGAACGTCACGCGTGCGCACCTCCGTCGGCGGCGAGCACCATCGCGCCGCTGGGAACGCCGTTCGACTTCGGCGGAAGCGCTGCGATGGTGATGGTCGGCAGCGCCGGCGGCGGGGCAGGCGAGGCGGCGGGCTGCGGATCGACCGGCACAGCGCGCGTCTGACGCTTGCCGATGCCGAGGCGAATGAGTTGATCGCGACGCGTGATGACGGCACGCGCGGAGTCGCTCCAGTCTTGCACCCATTCGTAAACGTCCATCAGCGCCGACATGCGCTTGTCGGCGGACGGCGGCGCGGACGTGATGTCGGGAGCGGCCGTCGTCTCGATGAGGTTCACGAGGTGCTTGGCTTGCTTGCGCTCCTCTTTGGTGACGCCGCGCGTTTCGAGCGTGGCGAGCGCGGCGTGGTCCGCCTTGCGTGACGACTTGCGCGCCGCCGAATTCTCGAGCTGGTCGAGAAGCCGGCGCAGCGCTGCGTGCGCGCGAAGAAACATCGACGATTGCCACGCGAGGAGCTTCTCGGTGGCATCGGCGACGGGACCCGCGTCGGGCGTGAAGCGCACCGCGGCCTGCGGCGTAGAGCACGCCTTGAGGACGAGCACCCGGCCTTGCTTCACGTCTTCTTCGCCGAAGCCGACGTTGCGAAGCTCCCTCATGATCGCCGGGTCGGTGCCTGCGGCGCGGAGAAAGTGAATCGCGCGCTGCAGCGCGTTCTCGGCGGTGGAGCGGTGGAGGTTTGTGCTTTGTTGAACTTGATCGAACGCATGACGAGACTCCTCGTGAGCGACGCCGTACGCCGACTTAGGCCATTAGCTTGAGGAACTGGCATCGTCCTGCTCACCGGCAGTCTGGGGAACAAACCGCGCGTCGACGTTGCAAGTAACTCACCGCACGAGTGCTGCGCGCACGCGAGCGACGGCGGCGAGCACGTCCCGCTCGACGAGCTCGGCGCTGATGCGAACGAACCGCACGCCGTGCTCTCGCTCGAGCTCGCTCGGCACGCACGCCTCTCTGACAACACGGATCGTCTCAGGGCGGCACGGTCACGTATGCGAACCACAGATTCGTCGACGTTCCGGATTTCGACTCGATCACGATCTCGGAAGACGCAGCCGACGTGCGTGTGAGCGAGAGGTGTAGGGTCGTGCCGTTGTCGCCCGACTGCGCATCCCACGCGAACGTGATGCTTGGCGGCTGCGCGGTGTCGAACGCGTCGACGCTCCAGTCGCTCGTGGGCGCATCGGAGAAGAGCTCTACGGCAATTGTCTTCGTCTCGCCGAGTGCGAGCGCGAGGCCATTCGTCGTCAGCACCTGCGACTGAAACGTGATTTCTTGTTTCGCCAACAACACGGGCGCGGCGTTGAAGTAAGGCGTCGCGAGTGCGGGAACGCACGGGTCGTGACCTGAGCGCGCCGCTGCGTTCGACCACGAGCGCTGCACGAAGTAAGGACCGACGAGTCGCTGAAAGCTCTGAGGCTCGAGATCGCACATGTCGGCGACCTCCGCGCCGGGCAGGAAGCTCCAAATGAGGTGGTCAACGTCGGTAAAGCCCCACGCCGGAGCGGTTTGGAGAAAAGGATCCGTCGCGCTTTCGACGAGCTCGTGCGAGAGCGCCGCGGTGAGCCCGTCGAGCCCCGTGAGCGCGCCGGCCGACGCACACCGCGGCAATACCGCGTAAACGAGCTGCGGGTTTTTCAGGCCCTGAAAGTGGAAGCCCGCGAAGTCGGTGCAGCTCGTACCAAACAGCGGATCGCTAATCGTGGTCGACGAGGGATAAAAGATCGCGAAGAGATCGTTCGGATCGCCATCGCTATACGCGCCGAGTGACGACTCGATGGCCACGGTATCGAGCGTCGTTGGTGGTGCGCCGCTCGCGACGATGGAGCTTGCGATGGTGAGCGACGTGACGCCGTACTCCGCTGTCGTTGCGCTCCAATAGCTCGACGCCGCGAGCTGATGTAGGAAGTCCTCGATCTGAGGTTGCTCGGTATCGTTCGCGAAGAAAATCGGGATGACCTTCGGCGTCGCGAGCACGGGGCCTTGCTGATTCTGGACCTGCGGCGGCGCCGGATGTGACGCCGGATATCCCGCATCAGCCACGGCGTCTGCGCCTGCGTCGGTCTGCACGACGTCATCCGAAGAACATGCGAGCACGAGCCCAACGAGCAGCATGAAATAGCGCATCGAGATCATGCCGCACGAATGTGTAGCATGTGCTCGCAACGCAAACGCCTCGGACATGAATCCGGAAGTAGCTCGCGTAGAAGTCTAAGCGGCGGCGGCGACGTTGCGACAAACCCACTCACCGCGCGAGTGCTGCGCGCACGCCAGCGACGGCTGCGAGCACGTCCCGCTCGACGAGCTCGGCGCTGATGCGAACGAACCGCACGGCGTGCTCTCGCTCGAGCTCGCTTTGCCGGAGCGCATCGCGGCGCTGCTGCTCGATGCGAAGGTGCACGGCGCCGTCGACCTCGACGACGAGCCGCTCGCACGGCGCGTAAAAATCGACGATGAATCTCCCGAGCACAGCCTGGCGCCGAAACCGCGCGCCGAGAACCTTGCGCCCGCGAAGCTGCGCCCAAAGAATAGCTTCGCTGCGTGTGGGCTCTTTGCGCATGGCGCGAGCAAACGGAACGAGTGAAAAGAGCGAGGGAGTGTCGTTGCGAAGGTGCATGGCAGCGAAGAGCGAAAGAAGCGTGACAGCCGCCGCGCATCCCTCACTCCCCGGATCGGCTGGCGCGCTTCTTTCGCGGCGAACATGCACCTTCGCAACGACGCTCCCTCGCGATCGATCGCCCCGAGCGTTCTCTGCCCGCCGCACCCAAACTGCGTGCGACCCCCACTCTGATTCCACCTCCACGTACCCCTGAGATCCATTCCTCGGCGGCGGCGAAGCCGACGCCCGGAGGGGAACCGCCGCGCGCACGGCTCGCCCGCAAGCTCGCGCGGAGGCGACTCTCGCGTCCCGCGATCCCCGCGTCGCCGAGCACGAGCGAGGACGAGCCGGAGCACGGCGGAGGGGTGCCCCCTCAATTCTCAATAGAGTGGCGGTGCGAAAAAATGGAAGGCCGGTCACGGTGGGCCGATGGGAACGTCGACCACCGTTCCGACTCGCTTGGTCTGGGAAGTTCGAGTGCGGTCACGAAGGAGCGCGCGGACATGACGCCGTTGTTCGAGCATCGCGCGACCACTCGAGCGTTCCCGAAGACGACAGTTCGCCTCCCACAATCACAACAACCCATTGTTTCCGCCGATGAAACTGATCGGTGCCGCTCGTGATCGAGCGGCGTGGTAGTGTTTGATCGTGGACATTCGTGCGCTCGGGAGCGTGGTCCTGCTTGCGTCGATAGGGTGTGGCCTCGACGAGAGCGGTCTACTACCGATCGGTGACGCGGGTCCGCAGCCGGACGGAGCTCTACCGCTCGACGCACCATCGGATGTCGTCGCCGACGTGCCGGTCGACGCCGGCCCGTGCGTCACAGATGCCGCCGCGTGCACCTCTCCGGACGTGCCGTCGGGCTGGACACCCGTCGCTTACAAGGAGGATCAGACCACGGACTGCCTCTCACCGTTCACGTCGCAACAAGACGTCATAACGAACCTCGACTCGAGCGGCGTGACGTGCGGTTGCACGTGCAGCAAGACCACGGACCCCGGCTGCACGACAGGCAAGATCGCGACGCACTATAGCGGTGGGCCGGGCTGCGGGACCACGGGCCAGTCGCTCACCTTCTCGAACGGCGGGTGCATCGGAGTCGGCGGCAACCTCGACAACTACTACGCTTCCGACGCGATTGGCCCGGTCGGTGGATCGTGCACCACACAGGCGACGAGCTTCGGCACGCTGAAGACGACGCCCGCGCGCCTCTGCGCTCCCGACCCTTCGTGTACCTCGGCAGCTTGCGGCGGGTACGCACCGCCGGGCTTTGCGGCATGCATCGTCGTGGATGGAGATCAAACGTGCCCGAGCGGCTCGAGCTTCACAAAGAAGCACACAGTCGCCGCCTCGGCGACCGTGGCTTGTACGCCGACTTGCAGTACGAGCTGTTCGCTCCAGGGCACGTGCGCGTCGCCGAAAGTGCAGTTGTTCTCCGATGGCACGTGCACGAGCGCGCTCGCCACGTTCCCGAGCGACGGAACCTGCAACTCGACGGGGGGCGGCAGTTACGTCGGCAGCGCGACCTACACTGCGGCGTACTCGTACACCGGGTGCGTGGCATCTGGGTCGACCACCGTTCAGGTAAACGCAACGACACAACGCACCCTCTGCTGTCGCTGAGCCCGGTGGCCCGATCGAACTGCAAGACAAAGCACGCCCCGCGCGGAGCGAAACCGTACATCGGCAACGAGCGCGAGCGTCTTCGTGATGGCGGCGCGATCGAAGCGCTCATCCGCTGGCGTCGACGACAGCAGCTTGGCTTTCCGTGGTGCGCGACGCGTTCCATCGTCGGTAGCTTCGATCCCGAGCCTTCTTCATGGCCTTTGCGAACAACGATGCGCACAGCGTCGCATTCTCGTGATGATCGCGGCGATCGCGATCGCGATCCAGGCGAGTGAGGCTCGGGTTGCGCCGGCCGCGTGACACCCGCATCCAGACGGCTGGCCGTCGACTGGCGTGGGCGGCGGCTCGCTGCCCACGCTGCCTGAATCGCTCGCGTCGGATCCGGCGTCCGCGGGTGGCGCCGCGCACGACAGATCGATTTGCGGCGACGCGCCGGCTTCGCACGCCCCGTTTTCGAAACAGCAACTGCGCGCTTGGCCGTACCCGCGCCATCGATCGATGAGCGCTTGATCGCCCGCGGTGTCGGCGGGCTCGCCGTAGAGCGTGCCAAGGAGCTGTTTGAATTGAACGAGCTTGGCCGGACCGTCGACCACGTCGGGCTCGAGCTCGGTGCCTTCGGTCCAGTCGTCCCACGTGTCCCAGATGACGCCGCGAACTTTGAGCGTCGTCAGATAGTCCATTTGCCCGGCGAGCACGTCGGGATCGCGCGGAATTTCGCGCGCCTGACACGCGCCCCAGTTTTGAGTGTAATCGTCGAAGCCGGGCGCCACGCCGCCGAACATCACGCGGCCGGGATTCGCGGCAAGCGCCGCGAGGAGTTGCGCGTGTATTTGTTTGGCGTAATCGACGCCTTGATCGTGCAGGTTCGATCCTTTCGCGTTCGCCCACAAACCGAGATTCACCCACGGCGAGAGCGCATCGAACGCCGCGAAGTACCCCGCGTTGAGCGTGGTCGCCATCGCATAAAAATCGACGCCGCTCGCGGTGCGCGCATCGCCCAGCACCGTTTGCCATTCGATCGGAGTCATGAGCGCCGAGTCGACGTAAAAACCCAGCAGCGGTCTTCCCGCGACCGAAGTCGCCGACGGATGCGCCGTGGCGAGCTTGGCCATGTCGACGATGTCCTCGGTGAGCGCGGCCATGCGCAACGCCTGAGTGGTCAGTCCAACAGATGAGCCAAAATGCCAATATACGGTCGCGTCGTTTCCAATCCAAACGGGACCTTTCAACTGGGCCTTGTCGGCCTCGTCGAGAAACGAGCGCACCGCGCGATACGCGATGTCCCAGACCTTGACCTGTTGATTGCTCGGATAGGCAGACGTGAATTTGATGCTGTCGAGCTGGAGCAAGAACGCATCGAGACGCCCCCCGAGATCGCACGCGCGTCGCGTGCACGACAGCATCAGGTCGATGCGCTTCTTGCTCTCGTCATCGCGCCCGCTCGACGAATAAATCCCGGCGAGCGGGCGTCTCTTCGATGCGATCCATCTCTGCCGCCCCGCGTCCGCGAAGTCCGCGCACTTCGATGGATCGTTGTCGAGCCCGCACTGCGGAAATGTCTGGAGCCAATTTCCATAGTTGGGATCGAGCCCGCCGCCTTGGGGATCGGTGCTCGGGATACCGAACCAATTGACGGCCCAGACCGCCGCGAGATGCGCCGGCATCTTCGCGTCGAGATCGAACGTGTGCGCTGCGCGCGCGGGTTGCGAGACGAGCACGAGCGTCATCACGACAAGGGCAAGCGCGAGCAGCCGACGCATCTTCGAACGGTAGCCGCATATCCATCGGTCGGGTAGCCTCCAAGAATGCGGGCGCGAATGCGTGTCGGTCTCGCCGTGCTCTCGGCCGCGTGTTTCGGCGCCTGCTTGTTTCCCGACTTGAGCGGTCTCGAAGGAGGAGGCGACGCGATCGCGACCGACGCGCTCGTCGACGCGCCTTCGGCGGACGCAATCGGCGAAGCTTCGGATGGAGCGACGACGAACGACGCCGATGCCGCCAAGGTCTCATTCTGCTCGAGTATCGACGCAACATTTTGTGCCGATTTCGACGAGAGCCCGGATGTCGCGGCCGGCTTCTCGACGATCTACTCGAGCGAAGGTGGCGTGGTCGCGCTCGACAACACGGTGAGCGCGTCGCCACCCGCGTCGCTTCTCACGGGCAACACCCCGCTCGGCGCGTCAGCGAGCGCGCACGGCGCCGTCGTTCGCGACACGGGCAGGACGCCGCAAAACTCGGCAACACTCGACTTCGACTTGCGCGTTGACGCGCTCGCATCGCAAGGCACGGTCATCGAAGCGTTGGCGATGGTGTGCCAGTCGGCGACGAGCTCATCGCTTCAGTTCAACTTGAAGACCGCATCGAGCGAAGTGGGCGAAGAAATCGTCGGCCTCGACGGCGGCAAGACGTACACCCAGCACCTCTTCTCCGCGAAGGTCGCGATGACGCAGTGGGTGCACGTGACGATCGCGCTCACGTTCAAGACCCCGCGCACGATCACCGTCACGGTCGATTCGTCGATCGTCGTCGATCACGTCGCGATGACGGCCGCCTACGTCGCAGGTCCGATCAGTCTTTTTGTCGGCAATGCGTACTCGCCCGGCCCGTCCGACGGCGCGAACATCCACTACGACAACGTCGTGCTGTCGGTTAATTAGAGCGGGGATCGTCGGCTGCGGCCTCTTCGATGCGACAGTCGGTCGGTGTAGCGCGTAACGACAATCTCACTCGGCACGCAGTGAATCGGGTCGGCACTCCACCGGCGCTCGGAGTGGCGAGTCACTTCTCGAGGGAGGCGACCGCGTCGCGGAGCACCTCGGCCAATCGCTTGCGCAGGTTGGGCGAAAGGCGGCCGAACGCGGCTTCGAGCTCGCGCCTTCGAATCTCTTGCATGCGTTCCATGAACTGCACGCCGTCGGGACGCATCCGCACGAGGCGCACTCGACGGTCCGTTGCGTCCTCCTCGCGCGCGACGTAGCCGCCCTCTACAAGGCGATCAACGAGCTGGCTAGTTGCGCCGAGCGACAGACGGAGCTTCGCGCCGAGTGTGGAAATCGGCAGCGGCCCCTCCCACGCCAGGGCGTACATGACGATCGTGGATCTCATTCGTTGCGGGAGGTGCAGAACGAGGCTATGGAAGACCGTGCGGCTTCGCCTCGCGGTGTTCTTGTGCTTGGTCGGGTGCGGAAACGTCGGGGTCGTCTCGTCGCTCGACGGTGGTGACGACGCCCAGACCGACTCCAGCTTGACCGACGCCGCTCTTACCTGGCCCGACGCGAACGTCGTCGATACGGGCCCAATCCCTCCAGACGTCGGCGCAGCACCGATGGCGGACTGCATCGACGGCGGGAGCGTCTGCCCTCCTCGCGATCCAGCGTGCGATGGGGATGACTGGGAGGTCGACTACAAGCCGGCGGCGTGCGTGGCAGGCCAGTGCACCTACACGCTGAGCTTCATCTACTGCCAGCCGCCAGAGTCGGTCTGCTTGCTGAGAGTCGATGGTGGAGGCTTGTGTTACTACAAAGGCACATGACGGGAGTTCGGGAGCGCTCGACGCTCTCCCGAAACCTGATTGGTTACCGATTGTCTTCGGCGTCATGCATGTAGATTCCCACCATCGAGTGCGGACGTCACGAAACCGGCGCTACACGAGACGTCGCTCGAACTCCACGACGGCCGTACACACACGAGAACGGTGACTTCATCGAGCTCACGGATGAGCAGCTCGATCGGATCGTCGAGACGGGAGAATCCCCGTGGCTGTTGGACGAATCCCAAGACTGAGCACGACGCTTCGTCGAACGCCAAGCGCGATTAGCTCACAACGCCGCGTTGGGTGGCCTCGCGATGGCTAGCCTTCACTGGAGCCCACCCGGTCGGCCACGTGGCCTGGCCCAAAACTGGCCGGGCCAGGGCGATCGCCAAGAAACGCCCGGGTTTTGGTTGGCCTCGCGGTTGCTATGGCGCGTGCCATAATTAGGAGCGACGAACCATGGATCCGACAGACATCACGATCGAGATCCTCAAAAGCATTCGCGATGAGATCAAAGACGTGCGCAGTGAGATGCGCGACGGACTAGCCGATGTGCGCAGTGAAATCCAAGAGACGCACGCAGGACTGCAAGGCGTGCGCACCGAGATCAAAGAGACGCGCGAGCGCCTCGAGAAGCGCCAGACCGAGACCGAAATGCGGCTCGCCACCGAGCTTGTCGGCGTCGCCGCGGCCGTTCTTCAAGTTCGCGACCTTCTCCAAGAAGACCGCACCGTGCGCACGCGCGTCGAAGATCACGAACGTCGAATTGCAGCGATCGAGAAGAAGGTCAGCTGACGTCGCGCGTGGTCCGCCAGGCGACTACGACGGGACGACGGACCGATTCAACCCCGTCGTCTCTCGGCGAGTAACTCACCGCACGAGCGCTGCGCGTACACGTGCGATCGCTGCGACCACATCGCGTTCGACGAGCTCGGCGCTGACGCGAACGAACCGCACGCCGTGCTCTCGCTCGAGCTCGCTTTGCCGGAGCGCATCGCGGCGCTGCTGCTCGATGCGAAGATGCACGGCTCCGTCGACCTCGACGACGAGCCGCTCGCACGGCGCGTAAAAATCGACGATGAATCTCCCGAGCACGGCCTGGCGCCGAAACCGCGCGCCGACGACCTTGCGCCCGCGAAGCTGCGCCCAAAGAATAGCTTCGCTCCGAGTGGGCTCTTTGCGCATGGCGCGAGCAAACGGAACGAGTGAAAAGAGCGAGGGAGCGGCGGGGGGGGGGGGGGCGGGGCCCGGCGCGCACGCGGAGCGTGAGGCTCGCCGGCGCCCGCACTCAACCCCCCCGCGCGCGCCGTAAGCGAGCTCCGGCGGGATGGTCAGC
>JBBSFE010000016.1:0-71420 GCA_038239005.1 Polyangiales bacterium | reverse complement strand
GGCCCCAACCGCCGCGTGTGGCGCCGCCGGCCCCCCCCGCCCCCCCCGCCTGGGAGGGGGCACCAAATTCTCCTCCTCCAGATTCTTCAGCCAGATTCTTCAGCCAGATTCTTATTTGACCACGAAGTTGTTTGCGACGAATGGGGCGCGGATGCGAAGAGAGCTGACGCCCAGCACGGCGGGGATTGGCTCGAACGGGAGGGCGCGTTTGATTGCGTCGGCGCAGTTGCGGTCGAATTCGTCGATGCCACTCGGGCGGAGCGGGGGCCACGTGACGCGCGCGGTGCCGTCTTTGGAGATCACCATTTCTAGAATGACGGTGCCCTGCTTGAGATCGACGATCGCGCTGCGCGGAAATGCGTTTTGCCAGAGCGGATCGATCTTCGCTTTGAGGCGACGGAAATAGGGCAGGAGGCGCGGGTCGGTCGTTTCGAGATCGTAGATGTCGCCATCGCTGACGCCGAGCGGCGCGGGGTGTGAGCCTTCCCCTGACGCGCCATCGGAGCCTGATGCGCCGCCGCCGCCGGAGCCGCCGCGGCCGTCGCCGTCGGTGCCGCCTGCGTAGCTTGCGTGCACGATCGAGCGAAGCGCGATGGCCACGTTTTGATCGGCGTTGATGTTGTCGCGCGGGCGATCGATGTACGTCGCGGCGACGTTGACCGGGCCTTGCGTGACATCGGGTCGCGCGTGTGCGGAGTCGGCGCTCTCGCGGTGATCTTCACCGATGCGTGCGTCGTGGATGCCTGCGCCAGATGCGGATTCGAGTGCGCCTTCGTGCTCGGCGCCGAAGTTTCGTCGTGCGGCATATTCGTCGCCGGCCGCCGTGGGGGTCGTCCCGGGAGCGCCGCCGCGAACCGATGCGTCGCCCGAGCGCAGTGCGCCGCGACTCGGATCGCTCTTCGCGAGCGTGCGTCGCTGTTCGAGCGCGCCGTGACCGTTCGTGACGAGCAAGAGCTCCATCGGGTGCGTCGTCATGCGACGGTCTTCCCGGGTGGAGCGCATGGCGTCGCTCTTGATGCGCTGCATCTGATCGCGATCGAGGTGGCTCACCGTATCGGGCGTGAAGTGGAGGCGCTCGTCGCGATCGCTGAGGTGGGTCGCCTGATGCGAAATGCGATCGCCACCGTGACCTGCGCGGCCGGTGTCGAGGCGTTCATCCGTTGCGCCGCCCGCGACGACCGGAACGACGCCTACGTGATCGACTTTGACGCGCGAAACCGTCTCGCCATCGAACGCTAGAGGTAGCTCGATCGCGACGGACTCACGCGCGGCCATCTCACGCGCGTGCTGCTCTTCTTGTTCGTGCTGCTTTCGGAGGTTGGCGACAGCCGCGAGCGTGACTGCGCCGATCATGGCGCCGTGCACGAAGATCGAAAGCGCCCACGTCAGGCTCGCCCGACGTACATGTGCAGCGCGACCTTCGAGCATCTCGGTCTATTATACGCTCGGATCGCGAGGAAGCTTTGCCCCCCACCCTCTTTCCCTTCGTCGACACACACTGTCATCTCGACGCGCAGTATTTCCCGGGAGGGCCGGGGCCTGCGCTGGATCGAGCCAAAACGGCCGGCGTAGCGGCTTTCATGGTGATTGGTGTGGGCAACACGCTCGAGCCAGCTCGCGGCGCGGTCGCCCTCGCCGAGGCGAATTCGAAAACCATCGCGGCCGCGATTGGCGTTCATCCCCACGACGCCACCACCCTCGACGACGCCGCACACGACGAGCTTCGAACGCTCGGTGCGCGCGAGGCCGTCGCGGCGATCGGCGAAATCGGTCTCGACTATCACTACGACCACTCCCCACGCGACGTGCAGCGCGCGGTGTTCGCAAAGCTCGTTCGCCTCGCGCGCGAGCTTCACAAGCCCATCGTCGTTCACACGCGGCAAGCCCCTGACGACACACTCGCGATCCTCGACGGCGAAGGCGCACGCGAGGTCGGCGGCATCATTCATTGCTTCAGCGAGGACGACAAATTCGCTCGCCGCGCGCTCGAGCTCGGCTTCGATTTGTCATTCTCGGGAATCGTCACGTTCAAGAGCGCTCACGCCGTCGCCGACGTCGCCGCGAACGCGCCACTCGATCGCATTCACATCGAAACCGACAGCCCTTACCTCGCGCCCGTGCCGATGCGTGGAAAGCCATGTGAGCCCGCGTACGTCGTCCATACCGCCAAGCGCGTCGCCGAGCTCCGCAAGACCACGGTCGACGAGCTTTCGGTCGCGCTGTGGAACAACGCCGAGCGCCGTTTGGGCCGGAGCTTTCGTTGAAACCGTTCATCGTCTTCGCGCAAGACGCATCGCCGCGCATCCGCGCGATCGACTGGCGCCACAACGCCGAACGCTTCTTCGACGTAAAGCTCGACATCACCGAAACGAGCCCGACCGAAGCCCGCATCACCATCGACGGCGCCTCGCGCACGATCACGGGCCGCGCCCGCACCGACGAAGACCTCCGCGACGCCCTCGCCGGCGACAACGGCGGCGGCCTCTACGATCTCGCGGACCGCCGCTGCAAAACGGTCTGGTGCATCACCCGCGAATCCGTGACCGACCGCACCTCACTCACCATCGCCGCCATCCTTGCCAGCGTCCACCTCGGCCCGATCCTCACCGACACCACGCTCATCGGCGTTCGCTCCGCCCGCATCCGACTCTCCGCACTCGACGAAGCCTAAGACGACCGCCAAGGCGCCAAGAACGCCAAGACCTGAAGGAGAGGAAGATGGTTCGAACCGCCCGTTAACCGGGAACAGAACCCATCTCCTCTTCTTGGCGTCCTTGGCGCCTTGGCGGTCGTCTTAGGTTGTGTAGAGTCGCGTGCATGGGAGATTTGAAGGGCCAGACGGCGCTCGTCACGGGCGCGTCGAGTGGTTTGGGGGTGGCGTTTGCGCGGTTGCTCGCGGAGCGCGGCGCGGACTTGGTGATCACGGCGCGGCGCAAGGAGAACCTCGAGAAGGTCGCGAAGGAGCTCGGCGAGAAGTATTCGGTGAAGGTCGACGTCGTCGTGCTCGATCTCTCCGAGGCTGGGTCGCCAGAGAAGCTTTGGGACGCGACCGAGGGCGCCGGGAAAGCGATCGATGTGCTCATCAACAATGCCGGCGGCGGGATTCACCAGAACTTCATCGACACCGAATGGGATCGGCTCGCGCGGCAGATTCAGCTCAACATGACGTCCCTCACCGAGCTCACGCACCGCTTCGCAAAAGTGATGGTCGAGCGGAAGCGCGGGCACATTCTCAACATCTCGTCGATCGGCGCGTACACGCCCTCGCCGTCTTACGCCACGTACTCGGCAGGCAAAGCTTACGTCCGCGATTTCACCGAAGCCGTCGCCTACGAGCTTCGCGATACGCCCGTGCGCGTTTGCTCGCTTTGCCCGGGCGGCACGATCACCGAGTTTCACAAAGCCGCGGGCCACGAAATGTCGAGAGCGTTTCGCGCGACGTTCATGTCCGCGGAAGATTGCGCTGACATCGGGCTCGGTGCGCTCTTCCGCGGAAGGCGAAACATCGTTTCAGGCATTTTCAACACGCTTTCCGTATTTTTCATGCGCTTTGTGCCTAGACGCATTTTGGTCTGGGCGACGGCACGCACGATGGGCGCACCCAAGCTCAGTGCGTGAACTCGCTGCCGGCGTACGTCGCTTCCGCTTGGTGATTGAAATTGTAGCGATGCGCTCGCGGGTGGTGCACGCGATGTCGTGCGCAAAAAGCACCAGCTTTCTCACACTCGACGCAAGGCGGGTCGATGTCGGGTGTTGCCTCTGAGGTGCCGGCGACGACGATGGGCGTGTCGATCTCGGTATGGAGCCTGTCGAGCTCCGAACGCTTCAGAACACCGCGCAAATGTCCGCGCTCGCGGGCGCCAACGACGACAAGGTCGGCGGAGACTTCGGCTGCAGTCCTCGCAATTTGCTCGACGAGATCGCCCGTGTGCACGTGCACGGCAAGAACGCTGTGGTTCGTGCCGAGTGCTGCGGCGCGGCCTACCGTGTCGGTGCGGAGGCTCGTTGCAATTTCTTGTAGCTCGCCGAGCAAGATGCCGTGAGGAACGACGAAGAGCGCGTGGATGCCGGCGTTCGGAATGCGGAGTGACATGCGCGCCGCGGCGTCGAGCGCGCTTCCGCCGGCATGCGCTGCGTCGTCGACGACGAGGACCGTGAACGGGCGAATGAGGGATTGCATGCCCTTAACCTGCGGACGATCGCTGACCAATCAACCTGCCGTCCCAAATCGCCACAACGAGCACGGCACGAACGACCCAATCGCACGTCGACCCCAGCCACACGCCCGGAAGGCCCATTCCAAGCTTCAACGCGAAAAGCCACGTAAAGCCGAGGCGTACGCAAACCGCGCCGATCAAACTGACGAGCAGCGACACGCGCGTGCGACCCGCGCCGCGAATCGCCTGACCAAGAACGATCGCGGTCGCCATGAATGGCTGAGCGATCGCCAAAACCCAAATGGCTGAAAGGCCGACGCCGATGATGGCTGCGTCCTTCGCGAAAATCGGAAGAACCGTATGGCGAAACGCGAGCACGACGAGCCCGAACACCGTGAGTGCCACGACCGCATCACGTGCTGCGATGCGCGCTGCGCGTTTCGCTTCGAGCGGCGCGCGCGCCCCGAGCTTTTGAGCGACGAGCGTTGCCGCAGCGATGCCGAAGCCATCGGCCGACATGAAGCAAATCGATTCGATGCTGATGAGCGCTTGGTTGCCCGCCATCACGGTGTCGCCGAGCCGGCCGATCATCGCGACGAAGCCGAGAAAACCGACGTGATAGAGCACGCGCTCGGCGAGCGCCGGCCAACCGACGTGAATGATCGAGCGTACTTCGCCGCGCATGCCGTTCGTGAGCGCCTCGCCCATTCCCCGGAGCGACGCAGGCTCGCGACGGCGTGAGAGCATCGCGAGCCCGAGCACGGCCTCGAGCGTGAACGTCCCCGCGGTGCTCCAAGCGCAACCGCGCATGCCGAACCGCGGGATGAGAAGCGCGTTCGCGCCGATGTGGAGAAAGTTCGACGCGATCGCAATCGCAAGCGGTGTGCGCGTGTTGCCGCCGGCCTGGAGAACCGTCGTTGTGACGGACGACACGAAAATCACGGGCGACGCGAGCAGCGTGACCGTCAGATATCCGCGCGCCGCCTCGATGACGCCTGCGCTCGCGCCCTTCGCAGTGATCGAGATCGCCGAGAGGAGCAGCGGCGACGCACATGCGACGAGCAGCCCGGCGATCGCGCCGTACGCAATCGAGACAATCGCGGCGCGGCGTGCGCCTGCGCGGTCTTTCTCACCAACGAGCCGCCCAACGACGGCGATCGTGCCGACTTCGAACGCGAGAAAGATCGACCAAATGCTCCACTCGACGGGACCGGCAATCTGCATCGCCGCAAGCGACGACGCATCGTGGTGCCCGAGCATGGCGCGGTCGACGACGAAGACGAGCGTCGCCAAGAGCGATTGCGCGATCGCCGGCAGCGCGAGCGCGCGAACGTCCTTCTCGAGCCCCGAGCTTCGAAGCGCGGTCAAACGACGAGATCAGTGAAGCGCCGACGGAGCGTCGCGCTCGCTGCATCGGCCGCGCAGCTTTGACAATAACCAAACTTCTTCTCGAGCTCGGCGATGCACGTCTCGGCAGCTTTCTTGCGCTCGGCGGTGAGACCCGATGCGCCATCACGCACGACGATGACGACGTCACGCGCGAGCGCCGCGACGAGCGGCCGCTTGCCCTCGTAAATCGCTTCGCGCATGCGCTTCATCACGTGCGGGAAAACGGTGCCCGCGTCGATCTTGGCGCCGGGATGATCGAGCGACCATGCAGCGATGTTGCTGATCATCGCCTGGCGCGCTTCGTTGGCGTCGCCTTTGGTGTCGAGCACCTTCTCGACCTCGCGCATCAGCTTTTCGTCAGGCTCTTCGTATTCGCCAGTGAGCTTGTTGCGGATGCGTTCCTTTTTCACCCACACGCTCACGTGCTGCACGTAGCGGTCGAAGAGCCCTTCGTATTGGCTTTCATCGACGAGGCCGCTCGTTGCGTAGAGCTCGCGCTCCCATTCATCGAGGAGGCGCGCAGAGAGCGATTCGAGAAATTGCTTCGTGTCGTGGTAGCCGCCGCCGAGTGGATCTTGCTGGAGCCACTCGAATTCGCTGCGGCGCTGGCACAGCTGCTCGATTTCGTCGAGCACGGCCAGCGGCGAGAGGCACTGGAACTTCGTCGACTGCGCGGCATCGAGGAGGACGACGCGCATCTCGCGTGGGCTCGCGCCGACGCGGCCTTCGTAAATCGGATAGCTGTCGCTCTCTTCGTAGAGTGCGGCGATGTTCGCGTGCAGGAGCTTTTGCGCATCGGCCTCGAGACGCTCGGGCACGCGCCCATAGGCGTAGAGGTCCATCTTTTCGAGCGCGGTGAGGCTCGTCACGGCGGCGCCGAGCGCACGCCCGAACCGGTCGGGGCTCGGCTTTCGCATGCGCGTGAGCACGGCGAACATTGCGGCGACCTCGGTGGCGTGCGGGGCGACGTGACGGCGCACTTGAGGCGCGACGTGTGCGTCGTAGATGGCTTTCTCGCTCGCGCACGAGAGCAAATACGGCGTGCGAATCAGCTCGATGCGCCCGCGAAAACTCGCAAACTCGGGATGCTCGCGAAACGCATCGAGGTGCACTTCGTTGGCGCTTGCGAGCATCACGCAGTTGAGAAGCACGTTTTGCTGTGTGAGCGAGACCTCGCCCGTTTCGATCGTGAGCTGGAGATATTTGAACGTGTCGAGCGGCCGCTTCAGCAAATCCGAAAACTCGAGCACGCCACCTGCAGCGTCGATGAGCTCACCCTTCACTTCGTAGAGCGTGAGCGCTTGCAGCGAGGGCGGCAGTGCCGAGAGCGAACGATCGGCCGTGAGCTGGCGCTCGCCTGCGTCGATGCTCATCTGCGGACCAAGCGTGACGGCGCCGACCCGATAGCGCTGCGAAATGAAATAGCGCTCGACCTGAACGTGCTTGAGCACCTCGCGATAGGAGCCGCGATACGATGCGAGAAGCGCCTCGAAGACTTGCTGCGCTTTGTGCGAGAGCTGCCCGCGTAAAATCCATTCGCCAGGCGGCTCGGGCTCCATCGCTTTCGATTTGAACGTGCGAAGGAGGAGCTTGCGCCGCTCTTCGATGGGCACGAGAAAGAGCGGATGGTCGCGCACCTCGAGGACGATCTTCGCGTCGATCTGATCGTCGGAAAGGTGCGCGTACGTGCTCGTCGGCGCGGCGCGCTCGCCCTCTTCACGCGCGCCGAAACCGAGTGAGCCGCGCATCGTCTTCTGCGACGGAAACACCCAGTGAAATCGATAGAGCGCGCCTTCGGGTTGTGCGCTGTAGTTCTCCATCGCGCGCATCAAACAGCTGACGAGCGTGCTCTTCGCCGACCCGTTCGGTCCGTGCAAAAGAAGAAGACGACTCGGGCGACCTTCTCGGGCGAAGTTCGAGAGTGCGCGATAAATCTCGCCCTGCACGAGCTCTTGGCCGACGAGCGCGCCGCGCGGGAGTCGCGAAGCGTCCGTCTGCTCCCAGGGCAAATCGAAGAGGCGATATCGCGTGAACGTGCCGAACGGCTGCTCTACTTTGGTGGTGCCGTAGTGATCGAATACGTCGCGGAGATAACGACTCGCATCGCGCGCTTGCCGCACGGGATCTTGCGCGAACAGATCGAGATACTCGCCGAACGAAAGGAGCAGTCGCCCGGTCGTGAAGCGCCGCTCGACTTCGTCAGCGACGGCTTCGATCTCGGCGCTGAGAGACTTGTCTCCCTTCGGGGACTTCGAAGCGTCGTCCTGCGGCATCACGGTTAGTGTGCCACAAATGAATGCGGCTCAGCGAACGGTGACGGGAACCGCGACGGTCGCTTGCTCGAGCTGGCAGTTTTGCGCCGAGCAGACGCTCAGCTTGAACGTACCGCCGATGCTCACGGCGCCTTTGTTCGCCGACTTGAAGCGAATCGTCATCGTGCCGGCTTTTTCGTTGGCCGTGTCGAGTGCGAAGTCGCCGGCGGCTTTCGAGAATGTGTCGACGCCCGTTGGATCTTTGCCGAGGTACGTGACGCCGCTCGCGGCGGTCGCTTTGAATTTGTACGGGTACTCTTTGTTCACGTGAAAATCGCCCTGCGCTTCGAGCCGCAAATCGATTTTGCACTCGGCGTTGGCGGCGCACGCTGCGGCCGTGGCGTTGACGACGAAGTTATTGCCCTTCGCCACTTGATCAGCGCTTGCGGTCGACGTTCCGAACATCACCGACCCGATGGCGAGCGCACCCAAAACGATCCCAGCTTTCGAACGCATCGACTCTCTCCTATGTCTTGGCCTGACTATTTCTTCGTTTTGATGACCGAGGAATCGGGCTTTCCAGCGTCTGCCACTGAAGTGTTGGACGACGAAGCCGCAGGCAGATTCACATGGGCCTCACGCGGGCCCGAGCGCAAGTATAGCTCTAGCCGCGGGGGGGAAGGTATCCAGGGGATTTTCCCGTCGTCTGGGGCGGACCCGAGCATGGATGTAGGACCTTGATCGACCACGGAGGAGGCAGCTGCAAACGCCATTCCCGTTCGTGATGTCTCATCCGCAACGATGGCGATGCCCTGATCGCGCGGATCGCGTTCCTTCCAATGCATCACGAGATCGCGCACATCGAGGCGAACGAGCGGGCGACCCGCGCCGGTGACGATGGCGCCGGGCGAGCCGGTTTCTTCCCAACGCGGCTGGCGTTCGTAGGAGATGGATCGTCCATCCCAGGCGTCGATGATCCGGGTGGCATGGAGCGAGATCGGTTTCGGATCGGTTTCGACGACATCGGTGCGGTCGAGCAAGACGTACGCTTCGACGACCGACTCCTCAGGAGTGATCGGAACCGCAAACCTGAGGAGGAGCGCCGAGCCATCACCTTTGCGTCCGAGCACGAGCACGGGCGGAAGATCGGCGGGGTTGCCGACGCCGCTCGAGCTCACGTAGGCGATGTCGGTCGGCGACGCGACGACGCGGCGCACCATCGGCGAAGAGATGGCAGGAGGGAGGACGCGACCGGCGTCGTCTTTGAGTGTGGGCTGGCAGCGACCCGCGATGCATGCGCTCGTGGTGCCGCACTCGACCGTGCTCACGCAGAGCCTGTCGCGCTCGATGCAACCCTCGCTGATCGCGAGCGCGAAAAAGGCCACGCAGAGCAAAATGGCCGCGGCGGCCGCGCGTTTCATCGCGGCCCACGTTATCCGATTCGTGTTACGAAGTCTTCGTGTCTACGGCCGCGCCGCTCCTTCGCGTCGTCGACTTGGTGACGACGTTCCGCACGGATGAAGGCTCACTCCGCGCCGTCGACGAAGCCTCGTTCGATGTCTCCACCGGAGAGACGCTCGGCATCGTCGGCGAGAGCGGTTGCGGCAAGAGCGTGACGGCCCTTTCGATCATGCGCCTTTTGCCCGAGCCCGCGGGCCGCGTCGATCACGGCAGGGTCGAGCTCGAGGGCAAGAACCTCCTCGACGTGAGCGAGCGCGAAATGCAGGGCGTTCGCGGCAATCAGATCTCGATGATCTTCCAAGAGCCCATGACGAGCCTCAACCCCGTCTACACGGTGGGCGCGCAAATCGTCGAAGCGATCCGGATGCATCAGAAAAAGTCGCGCAGCGAAGCGCGCGAGCACGCCATCGAGATGCTCAAGCTCGTCGGCATCCCGTCGCCGGAGTCGAACGTCGACGCGTATCCGCACCAGCTCTCGGGCGGGATGCGGCAGCGCGTGATGATTGCGATGGCGCTCGCGTGCAAACCGAAGCTCCTCATCGCCGACGAGCCCACGACCGCACTCGACGTCACCATCCAAGCGCAAATCCTCGAGCTCCTGAAGAAGCTGCAAGATCAGCTCGGCATGGCCGTCGTGCTCATCACGCACGATCTCGGTGTCGTTGCCGAGTACGCAAAAGACGTCGTCGTGATGTACGCGGGGCGCATCGTCGAGCGCGCGCCCGTGAAAGACATTTTCGCGGCGCCGCGCCATCCATACACGAAGGGTTTGCTCGGTAGCATTCCGCAACCGGGCGGCGTCCGCACGAGGCTCCCCACAATCGAAGGCGTCGTCCCCGATTTGCGCGACATCCCCAAGGGGTGTCGCTTCGCCGATCGCTGCAACATGGTCATCGACAAGTGCCGCGAATCCGAGCCCCCGCTCGAAGAGGTCGAAGCGCGTCCCCCCGTCGGGGATCACGAAGCGCGTCCCCCCGTCGGGGATCACGAAGCGCGTCATTTTTCGCGGTGCTGGCGCAGCAAAGAGGTGTCGCCATGACCGACACCGACGAAGAGATCCGCACTCCATCGAAACGGCCCAAAACGCTCCTCGCGACGGACAAGCTGACGAAATACTTCGCCGTCGAGCGCGGGTTCTTCGGGAGCAGCACCAAATACCTCCGCGCGGTCGAAGACGTGAGCATTCGCGTTCGTCGCGGCGAAACGCTCGGGCTCGTTGGTGAGAGCGGCTGCGGCAAGAGCACGCTCGGCCGCTGCATCTTGCGATTGATCGAGCCGACGTTCGGCCGCGTCGTGTTCGACGGAAAAGATCTCCTTCCTCTCAGCCACGAGGGAATGCGCCCGATTCGGCGGCGTATGCAGATCATCTTCCAAGACCCATATTCGAGCCTCAACCCGCGCATGACCGTCCGCGAAATCGTCGGCGAGGCCATCGGCGTATTCGATCTCGCGAAAGACAAACGCGAAGAAGGAGAGATGGTCGCCGATCTCCTCAAGCGAGTCGGCATGCGCCCCGAGCACATCGATCGCTATCCGCACGAGTTCTCCGGCGGGCAGCGCCAGCGCATCGGCATCGCGCGCGCTCTCGCGGTGAAACCGGATTTCATCGTCTGCGACGAGCCCATCAGCGCGCTCGACGTCTCCATCCAAGCGCAGATCGTGAACCTCTTGCTCGAGCTGCAAGAGTCGATGGGCATTTCGTATTTGTTCATCAGCCACGATTTGAAAATCGTCGAGCACGTGAGCCACCGCGTCGCCGTGATGTATCTCGGACGCATCGTCGAGCAGGCCGCTGCGGCGACGCTCTACGAAAATCCGCGCCATCCTTATACGCGCGCGCTCCTCGCGGCTGTGCCTGTCGCCGACCCAGCGAAAAAACGCCTCCGCGTGCTGCTCGAGGGCGATCTTCCCTCCCCGATCGATCCGCCAGCGGGCTGCTCGTTCCATCCGCGCTGCCCGCGTGCCCTTCCAGGCAAGTGCGACAAGGACACGCCCACACTCGAAGACCTCAAAGGCAACGGCCACCGCGTCGCGTGCTTCAACCCTCATGACTGACGCGCCCAAGACCATCGGTCGCTACGAGGTGCAGAGCCTGCTCGGCGAAGGCGGCATGGGGCGCGTCTATCTCGCGCGTGATCCGGTGCTCGCACGTGATGTCGCCATCAAAGTGCTCCGCGAGGACCGCGCGCTTCCAGAAGACGCGCGCAAAGAGATGGTCGCGCGGATGCGCGCCGAGGCACGTGCGGCAGCGACCGTGCGTCACCCGAACCTCGTCACGCTGCACGACATGGGCGAAGGCGAGCTTGGTTTGTTTCTCGTCTTCGAATACGTGCCGGGGCCGACGCTGCGTGAACGAATCTCGGCCGGGCCGATCCCGCCGCTCGAGGTCGCACGCATTGCGATCGAGCTCGGCGCCGCACTGACGACCGCGCACGAAGCTGGCGTCACGCACCGCGACGTG
This sequence comes from Polyangiales bacterium, assembly GCA_038239005.1. Classification (GTDB taxonomy): domain Bacteria; phylum Myxococcota_A; class Polyangia; order Polyangiales; family Polyangiaceae; genus DASXHD01. The sequence continues at coordinate 59,700 of JBBSFE010000016.1, read as the reverse complement.
AAACCCGAGAACATCATCTGCTCGCCCACGGGCGCGGTGCTCGCCGACTTCGGTCTCGCGCGCCTCGACTCGAGCTACTCCTCCGAGAGCACGGGGTCCGTCGCGTACTCGGCACCCGAAACACTCGTGGAGGGCGGCTCGTTTTCGCCCGCGTCGGATCAATTCTCGCTTGCCGTGTCGCTCTACGAAGCGCTCGCGGGCAAACGCGCATTCGCCGGTGGCGATCTCGGCGCGCTCGCCGCGAGCATCGCGAAAGACGAACCCCAGCCGCTCTCCGAAGCGCGTCCGCCGAGCGAGCGAAGTGATCCGAGTGAGCGACTCATGCTCACGCGCTCCGAAGGCGTCATGCGGCGCGCCCTCCAAAAGGAACCGACGCTTCGTTACCCGACGTGTCGCGCGTTCGGCGAGGCGCTCGGGTCCGCCATCGACGTGCGTATTTCGAGCGGTTTTCCGACGATTTCGATGCATTCTGCAAGCATCGTCCCGCGCGCGACGCGCCGCTGGCAGAACATCGTCGTGGCGGCCGCGCTCGCGGTCATCGTCGTGCTCCTCTTGATTGGGCGCAGCGAGCAGAACAAAGAGAAAGACAAGGACAACGCGTCGCTGAAATCCGTCGCGAGCGATTTCTCGGCGACGGTGCAGCCGCGACATCGCGGGCCGCGCATTCACGTGCCGCCGCCGTCCGCCAGTGTCTCGAGCTCGGCGATGCCGGCGATGCCCGCCATGTCGGGGCCGTGATGCACCCCGTCGGGTACCGCGAACCGCAGCGTCGAGCAGTGCTCGCGCTTTGCGTCGTCGCGATCGCATCGTCCTCCGTGGGTTGTCGAAAGCTCTTTCGCCGTCGCCATTCGCCGACGTACACGACCCTCTCGCCAACCATCCCGCCGCCTGCAACGCTCGATGCAGGCACGGTCATCGCGCCGTTTCCCACCTCGGTCGCAACGACGAGCACCGTCACCGATCCAACGATGGTGTCGTCGTTCGGTGCACACACGACCGTGTGCAACGAAGGCCGCGGCGCGATGCAAGACTGCAACCTCCTTGGTGTCGACTACGAAGAAGCGCACGGCACACCACGCGACTACGCAGCCGCCGCGAAGTTTTACAAAATTGCATGCGACGCGAAGCTCGCCGATGGTTGCGCGAACCTCGGCGCGCTCTACGACGACGCCAAAGGCTTCCCCGAAGACAAGCTCAAGGCCGACGGCCTCTACAATCACGCATGCAATCTCGGCGCAACGCGCGGCTGCAACCACCTCGGCCTTCACTACCTCTATGCGCAGGGCGGCCACGGCGTCGACAACGCAAAGGCCGTAACGCTCTTCACGAAGGCTTGCGACAAGAACGACGCGTACGCGTGCTCGAACCTTGGCTACATGTATTACCGCGGCCTCGGCGTGCGTCAGGATTTCCCGAAGATGCTCGCGCTCTACACGAAGGGCTGCAACGGCAACGATCCGAGCGGGTGCCACAACCTCGGCGTGCAATACGAAAAAGGCGAAGGCGTCACGCAGAGTGATTCGATGGCGCTCGCGTACTACACGCAAGGCTGCAATAAGGGCTCGCTGGGCGCGTGCGTGAACCTCGGCACGCTCTACGAAAAGGGCAAAGGCACCGCCTCGCCCGCAATCGATCCGTACTCGGCGGCCATCTATTACGAGCGCGCGTGCACCGGAGGCAAACCAGCCGGTTGCTACAACCTTGGGCGGCTCTGCGAATACGGAAGCGGCGTGCCGCTCGATGTTGCGCGCGCGAAGGTGCTCTACAAAAAAGCCTGCGACGGCGGCGACGGCGATGGCTGCGGCAGCTACGCCAAGTTGTCTCCCTAACCCCCCTCGCCCCGCTCTGATAGGCTCGTGCCGATGCCGCGACCCAACGTGACGCTCGAGCACATCGCGATGACGCTGACGGCGCTCGGAACGTCGGCGGTTCTCGTCGCGTGCACGAAGGCTGACTCTGCGAGCGTGCACTCTGATCAGCCGGCGCAACAGAGTGCTGCGAGCGCGAGCGCCGCGAGCCCGCCGCCTCCGCCAACGACCCGAGCAAGCGATGGCGAACGAAAACAAGCCGAGCCTTCACCGGTCGCGACAGCCACTGCGAACGCCGTCACGGGCGGCCCCGGAGGCTCGGCGTCCGCTTCGCCGAAGCGTCACATGGGCGGCGGCGGGACCGGACAAGCAAGTTGCGGCGCAGGAACATGCACCGCCGACCCAAAGAAAAAGTAAAACCGAGGAGGGACGTGACATGAAAAAAATCGTGGCAAGCAGTGTTGCATTATGCGCAGTGATCGTAATCGCATGCGGAGGAGGTGCGGGACAGATAGGTGGTGCGTGCAACTCGCAAGACGACTGCGCGGGCGTTTCCAACGCGAACAGCGTCGGCTTCTGCAACGCGCTCGGAGTATGTACGCGTTCCTGCGCGAGCCACTCCGATTGCGGCTGCGCGCCCAACACGACAAACGCGGAGCTCGCCGACGGGAAATGTGGCTACTCGTGCGTCACCGTGACGGCCACCGACGCCGTGTGCGCGAAGATCTGCGCGAACAACACGCAGTGCAAAGGAACGACTACGTGCGCCGGCGCCGTCGACGGCAGCGGAAACTCCCTCGGTTACAGCTCGTGCATCTAGAGGGCCTCTATCGGAAAATGTTTTTGATTCGCCGCCTCGAAGAAGAGGCGGCGCGCGCGTACGCGATGGGAAAGATCGGCGGCTTTCTCCATCTCTACATCGGGCAAGAAGCGGTCGGCGTCGGCGCGTGCGCGGCGCTCGAGAAAGACGACTACGTCGTCACGACGTATCGCGATCACGGCATCGCCATCGCGAAGGGCATGAGCGCGCGCGCAATGATGGCCGAGCTCTACGGCAAGAAGACAGGCTGCTCGCAAGGGCTCGGCGGCTCGATGCACCTCTTCGACAAAGCGAACGGGATGCTCGGCGGCCACGCGATCGTGGGCGGGCACATTCCGCTCGCGGCGGGCGTTGCCTTTGCGTCGAAGTACCAAGACAACAAGCGCGTCACGCTTTGCTTCTTCGGCGACGGCGCAGTGAGCATTCAAGGTTTCCACGAAGGCGTTTCACTCGCTGCGCTGTGGAAGCTTCCTATCGTGTTCATCTGCGAGAACAACGAGTACTCGATGGGCACGCCGCTCTCGCGCACCGTCTCGGTCGAAGACATCTCCCTCAAAGCGACGGGCTACGGCATCGCGCACGATCGATTCTTCGCGACCGACGTCGAAGAGGTCGAGCAGCGACTCGGCGTTGCGATCAAACGCGCGCGTGAAGAGTCGCTTCCGTCGCTCGTCGAGGTGCGCACGTATCGTTTCCGCGGGCACTCGATGAGCGACCCTGGAAAATATCGAACGCCCCAAGAGCTCGACGAGCACAAGAAGCGCGATCCGCTAGTGCTCGGGCGCCAAAAGCTCGAAAGCACGACCGACAAAGCGGCGCTGGAAGCGCTCGAAGCCGACGTCGAGCGCGAGGTCGCCGACGCCATCAAGTTCGCCGACGAAAGCCCCGAACCCGAGCTGTCGATTCTCGAAGGCACCACCTACGACGGAGCATTTGCTTACTAAGCCGCCATGAAAAGCCTCCGGTACCGCGAAGCCCTTCGCGAAGCGATGATCGAAGAAATGACAGCGGACGACCGCGTCTTCTTGATGGGCGAAGAAGTCGGCCACTACAACGGCGCGTACAAAGTGTCCGAGGGGATGCTCGAGCGTTTCGGCGAGAAGCGCGTCATCGACACGCCCATCGCGGAAGGCGGTTTCGCGGGCCTTGGTGTGGGCGCAGCCATCGTCGGCCTCCGGCCCATCGTCGAGTTCATGACGTGGAACTTTTCGGCAGTTGCGTTCGATCAGATTTTGAACAACGCCGCGAAGGTTCGGCAGATGTCGGGAGGGCAGTTGAGCTGCCCGATCGTGTTTCGCGGACCGAACGCGAGCGCGCGCCAAGTCGGTAGCCAGCACTCGCACGCGATGGAGCATTTCTACGCGACGGTGCCGGGCCTCAAAGTGATCGCGCCCGCGTTTCCCGCGGACGCGAAAGGCATGCTGAAGGCGGCGATTCGTGACGACAACCCCGTGCTCGTCATGGAATCGGAGACGCTCTACTCGCTGAAGGGCGACGTGCCCGACGATCAAGATGCGATCCCATTCGGCGTTGCGCGCACTGTGCGACAAGGGCGCGATTGTTCGATCATCGCGTACGCACGCATGACACACGTTGCGCTCGATGCGGCGGACCGCCTCGCGAAGGAGAACATCGACGTCGAAGTGGTCGACCTGCGAAGCCTCCGGCCGCTCGACGAAGAGGCGATCCTCGCGTCGGTTCACAAAACGCATCGCTGCGTGATCGTCCACGAAGGCTGGCCGTATGGTGGCGTCGGCGCCGAAATCGCAGACCGCGTGCAGCGCCTCGCGTTCGACGATCTCGATGCGCCCGTTCTGCGTGTTTCGCAGCTCGACGTTCCGATGCCATACAACGCCAAGCTCGAGCAGCAAGTGATGCCCAACGCCGAGCGTGTGGTGTCTGCGGTCAAACGTGTCATGACGAGGAACAGCTAACGCAGATGTCACTTCAATCTATCGAGTCTTGCCACGGATCTGCAGCGATCCACGTGCCGGCCCCGCCGGTTTCGTCTCGCTGCCGCCGGTCGATCGCGAACACGTCGCGATACCCTCAACTCAACTGGGCTTTCGAGTAATGGCAAAGATTCTCGAAATGCCCAAGCTGTCGCCGACGATGGAAGAGGGCCTGCTCACGGCGTGGCACAAGAAGGAGGGCGATCCGGTTGCGATCGACGATCTCCTGGCCGAGGTGGAGACCGACAAAGCGACGATGGAGTTCCGTGCGTTCGACAAAGGAACGCTGCTGAAGCTTCTCGTCGCTCCGGGCGCGAATGTGAAGCTGGGTCAGCCCGTGGCGATTTTGGGCGATCCGGGCGAAGACATCACCTCTCTCACCCCCTCTGCCACTGCGACTCCGGCTCCGGCTCCGGCTCCGACTCCGCCTCAGTCTCCGACTCCGGCTCAGTTTTCAGCTCCGACTCCGACTCCGCCTCCGGCTCAGTCTCCGCCTCCGACTCCGTCTCCGAATCCCGATACAGAGAGTCCGCATGCGCAGCGTGTCCCGGCGCGGACGACGAGCGCGCTCGATCGCACGGAGCATGTCTCGGAGCCCGCGGCAGACAGCAAGAATGGCCGCGTCCTCGCCTCGCCGTATGTGCGGCGCACGGCGCGCGAAATGGGCGTCGATCTCCGCGGCGCGCAGGGCTCGGGTCCGGGTGGCCGCGTGGTTCAAGGCGATCTCGATCGCATGCGCGCATCACCGCAAGAGGACGACACCGCGCGATCGCAAATGGTCCGTGCGGAGCCGTCGACGCTCCAGCCTCCGCCCGGCATCTTGCTCGCCGAGCCCGAAGCGCGCCCGCTCTCGATGATGCGCAAAACGATTGCGCGCCGTCTCACCGAGGCGAAACAAACCGTCCCGCATTTCTATTTGAACATCGACGTCGACGCCGCGCCGCTCCTCGAGCTTCGCGAGCACGTCAACCGCGAGCTCGCCGACGAGCAACCGGAAGGCAAAGCCCCGAAGCTCAGTGTGAATGATTTCCTCGTGAAGGCGTGCGGCCTCGCGCTCCTCCGCGTGCCCGAATGCAACGCGACGTTCACGCCCGAGGCGATCCTCGTTCACCGCCGCGTCGACATCTCCGTTGCGGTCGCCGTGCCTGATGGCTTGCTCACGCCGGTCGTTCGCAACGCGGATCAAAAAAGCGTCGCGGGCATCGGCCGCGAAGTTCGCGAGCTCGCCTCGCGCGCGCGTAGCAAGAAGCTCAGGCCCGAAGAGATGGCCAGTGGCACGTTCTCGATCTCGAACCTCGGCATGTTCGGCATCGACGAATTCGCCGCCGTCATCAACCCGCCCGAAGGCGCGATCCTCGCCGTGGGTCGCATCCGCGACGACCCCGTCATCAAAGACGGCGCCATCGTCCCCGGCAAGCGCCTGGCCCTCACCCTCTCGTGCGATCACCGCGTCGTCGACGGCGCAGTCGGCGCCGCCTTCTTGGCCGAGCTCCGCAGCCTCCTCGCGCGCCCCATGCGCCTTTTGACCGGGTGACCGCGTGAAGCGCGCAGTACTCGGGCTCATGTTCGTCGCGTCGGTTGCCGGCGCGAGCTCGCCCGAGCGTTACAGCGATGGTCTCTCCGCGCGCGCGCTCGGCAACACCTCCGACGGAATCACAGTGCTTCGCGCCGCACCATCGGGACGCATTCTCGTTCCTGGTGGCACCTTCACGCAGGGATCAACGGCGATCGAAATGCTCCAAGGCGTGCAGCTTTGCCAGCGCGAGCCGCTCGGACAAGTGCTCGTGCCGATCTCCGATAGTCACGGCATCATTCATCGTCGCTCGCTCCATTGCGACGTCGAGCGCTTCGAGGACGAGGCGGTTGCGCACTCGGTCACGCTCTCGCCGTTTTGGATCGATCGAACCGAAGTGCGCGTCGCGGACTATTTGCGATGCGCGTCCTCGGGCGCTTGCAGTGCGCCGGGGTTCTCGCTCGGCGACGCGCGCTTCGCGCTCCCCGATTTGCCGGTCGTGCTCGTCTCGTGGACCGACGCCCGCGACTACTGCGCATTCGCCAAAGGCCGTTTGCCGACCGAAGCCGAGTGGGAGCTCGCTGCGCGCGGTCTCACGGGTCGCACGTTTCCATGGGGCAACGTCTACAACCCACACCTCGCAAACCACGGATCGATCGCGCTCGATCCAACCGACGCCACCGACGGATTCGCGGGCCTCGCGCCGGTGGGCTCGATTCCAGACGGGAGGACCCCGCTCGGATTGCTCGACATGGCAGGCAACGCCGCCGAGTGGGTTGCCGATGGCGTCGATCCCGATCCGGGCGGCGAAGTGCCCGCGTACGCCCCCGTCGCGGTAACGAATCCGCATCACGACACGGGCGCGCGTCGGGTCGTTCGCGGAGGCTCGTACATGCACGGCGCCGACTCGCAGCGCTCCGCGGCGCGCATGATGAGCTACGAGTCGCGGCGCACGCCGTTCGTCGGGTTCAGATGCGCGAGTGATCCGTGATGCGCATCGCGCACTTTTCGGATTTGCACGTGCTCTCGCTCGGCGGCGTGGGTTGGGCGCGTTACATGAACAAGCGGCTCACGGGCGTCGCGAACCTCGCGCTTCGCCGCGCACCACTCGAAGAGCTCACGGGCGCGTGGCGCGCCGCGGCCGAGCGCATGCCGGTCGCGCTTCGCAAGAAGGACGTTCATCGCACCGAGCTCGTGCGCGAGATCGCACGAGAGGTCGCGCGGCGGAAGGTCGACCACGTCGTCATCACGGGCGACATCACGAACCTCGCGCTCGAACCCGAGTTTGCCGCGGCGCGCGCAATCCTCGAAGGCGAGCTGCACCTCTCGCCGCGTGACATCAGCATCATTCCCGGCAATCACGACACGTACACGCGCGGCGCGGTGCGCGGTCGTCGCTTCTCCGAGTTCTTTGCAGAATACACACGTGACGACATCGGCACGGGCGTCGATTTCCCATACGTGAAGCTTCGCGGGCCGTGCGCCATCATCGGCCTCTCGAGCGCGGTGCCGCGCCTTCCGTTCGTTGCGGCAGGCGAGCTCGGGCGTGTCCAGCTCGATGCGCTCGGCGCGGCGCTCGAGCATCCCGAAGTGAAGAAGCGAACGCCCGTCATCCTGATCCACCATCCGCCGCTCGGCCCGACGTCGAAATCGAAGATGGCGATGGAGGGTTTGCGTGATGCTCCGCGCCTGCTCGAACGTTTACGCGGCGTGCCGCGCGGGCTCGTCGTGCATGGTCATCTCCACAAACGCATGCGCAGTCACATCACGACCGATGCGGGCGAGCTCGTGGTTGCGGGCGCGGCAAGCGCATCGCTCCATCATCGCGACGAAGCGCGCATGAGCGGCTTCAACGTCTACGAATTCGACGACGCGGGCGCGCTCGTCTCGCTCGACGCCGACGTGTTCGACCCCGCAGCGCACACGTTCCACAAAGAACGGATCCCCGAAGCGCCACGCGGCTATTGGTAACGGGCACAAAAAGAGAAAAGCCCGCGATCGACTGACCGCGGGCTTTTGCCATTCTCGAATACGGTTCAGGAGGCGGTCTGATCGACCTGCCCGCCGCCCGGCATCCGAATGACGTTGATGGCCTGGAGGCCTTTCGGGCTCTCCTTGATTTCGAACTCTACGAGCTCGTCCTCGAAGAGACGACGGCGCCCGTCTCCGGCGATTTGCGAATAATGAACGAAGACGTCAGGCCCTGAGTCTTGCTTGATGAAGCCCCAGCCCTTCTCGTCGTTGAACCACTTGACCCTTCCCACTGCCATCGGAATGCCTCCACTTCAACTGATGCAACTTCTACTCACGCCGGCACGGCGCGGGCCCGAAAGCCGAGGCGGACACTAGGGGAAGCTCGACTGAATCGTCAACTACTTCAAAGCCCACTTGAAGTGATTGTCTTGGAACGTCATCGTGATCGACCGGCGGCAGCGGGACGAAACCGGCGGGGCCGGCGGATGAATGCTCCCAGACAGCTCAAGCCGCAAGGTCTCTGCGCAACGACAAGACTCGATCGCTTCAAGTGACATCGGCCTCAGTGTTTGGACTTCTCGAGGTCGTCCAATTCATCGAGATTTGCCTTCACTCGTGGATCATTCGGATCGATTTTTTTCGCGGTCATCAGCGCCGCGCGCGCTTCGGGCCACGTCTTTGGGTCCTTCGCGAGAGCGGTCGCGAGGTTGATCCACGCGCTCGCAAACTTGTCGTCGATGTGAAGCGCCTCGCGGTATTTCGCGATGGCATCAGCGCGGCGGCCGCTCAGTTGATATGCGTAGCCGAGGTTCGTGAGATACGAAGCGCGTGTTCCGTCGAGGTGCACGGCGCGTTCGAGCTCGGCGATCGCGCGCGGCATGGCGTTGGTCTGGAGGAGCGCTGCGCCGAGATCCGAATGCGCGCGTGCGTCGCCGTCGGCGAGTCGCGCTTGAGTTTCGAACTCGCGCACGGCATCGCTCACGCGGCCGAGCAGGAGAAACACCGTCCCGAGGTTGCCGTGCCGCGGTGCGCTTCCCGAATCGATCGTGGTCGCACGTTGCAAGGCTTGGAGCGCGTCTTCTTTGTGGCCCGTCGCGAGGAGCGCAACACCGAGCGCCGATTGCGCTTCCGCGTCGTTCGGCAAGAGCTCGGCGCCGCGACGCAACGTGACGAGCGCCGCATCGCCATCGCCGACGAGAAGCTGCGCGCGCCCGAGCTCGGCGTACGCCGGGCCGTAATCCTTTTCGATGGCGAGCGCGGTCTTGAGCTCGCGCACGGCGGTGTTCACTTCCGCGTTTCCCTTCGCAACGCCGTAATCGAGCGCGCTCGTGCTCTTCGCGATGCGCACGCGCGCAATCCCCACGGAAGGTCCTGCGCGTTTCGGGCCGAGCTTGCGCGCGGCATCGTAGTGGACGCGCGCTTCATCGAGCGCGTTTCGTTCGAATGCCGCATCGCCTTTGTCGAGCTCCTGATCGACCGCATCGCCCGTCGTGCTCGAGAGGCGAATCGTCGTTGGCTTCGGCGGCGGCAAGGTCTCTGGTGGCACGACGACGGCCGCGTCCATTTGTGCAACGGCTCCCGCATCGTCGAGCGGCGGTGGCGTGACCATGACGGTCGACGAAGCGGACGGCTCGGGCTTCGCAACGTCGGTTTGAGCCGCGCCACACGCGACCACACACATGCAGAATACAAACATCTCAGGACGCATGCTTTTTCACCACCCAATAGGCGTGCGCCATGACGTCGCGCGCGGCTTCGATCAACTTCGCGTCGCCCGCTTTGCTGCGCAGCGAGAGCACGTCCGAATTTGGCGGCCGCGTCTCGAGAAGGAGCGTGCATGCGGCGCGCACCGCTTCGGGCGCCGACGCATCCTTCGACAGCGCAACGACGTGATCGACATACGATCGCCCCCACGTATCGTTCGGCTCGACACGGAGCGCCGCGTTGAGCGCCATCCCGGCCGCGCGCTTGCACCCCGCAAGGCCCCCGCGCGCATCGCTCCGCGCATACGACTCCTCGGCACGCCGTAGCTCGCCGAGCGCCGCCGAAATCCATTCGTCGGCCGTGAGGCGCGTGAGCCAGTCGCTCATTCTTTGCGAATGGTCTTCGACGTGTGCTCGCGCCCATCGTAGCGAAGGAGCACGGGCTTGCCGTCGGCGACCGTCTGCGTGACGACGGGCCGCTTCCAAATGCGGAAGAGCCCGCGCATCACTTCTTTGGCGTAATCGACGCGTAAATCGAGCCCTTGGTGATCGTGTCGCAAAAGCAGCTCGCCGCGGTTCTCGTAGTTGCCTTCTTCGACGTAGACGAACGGGCTCCCGGCGTTGGTGAGCTGAAAGAGCATCTTCTCTTTGACGGCCTTGAACTCGCGCGTCTCGATCTCGTACCGCTCGTTGCGATTCGAATACGCGAACGAAAATAGCTTCTGCTCGCGCGCGAACTCTGGCGTCAAGAACTCGTCGATGAAGGTGACGTCGTTGTAGAGCGACCGCACCTCGAAAATCTTTTTCCGCCCGAGCCCGAGCCGCAAATTCCAAGTCTTCTTTGCGGCGGCGTCGTCACACTCTTCCCACTCTTGCCCGAACTGCCCTTTGTCCCATCGCTCTTCGATGTTCCTGAAAAGCTCGATGCCAAGCTTGTACGGATTGAGCTGCCCCTTGTTGGTCGCGAGCACCCCCGCCGCGTTGTCGGCGTAGTCGATGATCTCGGACGCATCGAGGATCTTCTCCGTCATCATCTTGGAATGCCAAAATGAGGCCCAGCCTTCGTTCATGATTTTCGTCTGCATCTGCGGGACGAAGTAGTGGGACTCCTCGCGGACGATCTCGAGGATGTCGTGCTCCCAGCGCTCGAGAGGCGCGTGCTCGAGGAGGAACGAGAGGACGTCGCGGTCGGGGTGCTCCGGGAATTTTTTCGCCTTTTCCTTTTCGGCGACGATCTTCGCGCGCTGCTCTTCGAGGTACTCGTCCGGGTTGATGAAGCTCTCCATGTAGTCTTTGGAGCGGAGGCGCGGCACTTCGGTGGCGGTCTCTTCTTCGCCTTCGACGGCAAGCTTCCGCTTGCCCGAAAACGCCGCGTGCGGGTCGATCAAATTCTCGATCGACAAACAGTGATCGACGAACTCCTCGACGTGATTGATGCCGTGGCGCGCGATGATGCGGCGCACGCGCGAGCCGTGGTTCGCCATCTTGTCGATCCACCGGCGATTCGGTGAATAGCTCGCGGGGCGCACGGCCGGGTTCGTCGTCTTGCCGCCGGTGTCGAGGTCTGTCGAGCGGAAGCAGTAGTTGTTCTTGAAGAAGTCGACGTGCCCGTACACGTGCGCCATCACGAGCTTCTGATCGGTGAGCGAGTTTCCTTCGAGCAGGTACGCGTACGAAGGATTGTTGTTGATGACCATCTCGTAAATTTTCGAGAGGCCGTACTCGTAGCTCTTGGCAAGGCGTTCGTACTCCATGCCGTAGCGCCAGTGCGGATAGCGATTCGGAAACCCGCCGTACGCGGCGATTTCGTTCATCTGGTCGTACGAAAGGATCTCGAAGACCGTCGGGAAGAAATCGAGCCCGAAACCGCGCGCGATCTCGGAGATTTTGTCTTGCCAGGCCTTGAGGTACGCCGGGAGACTCGTCTTGAGTGCGAACTCGCTCATCGGTCACTTCAAGATAGCGCAGGTTCGGTAGACTCGCGGCGTGGATCTCACGGGGCATCACGAGTGGCGATCGCTGCTCTTCGTACACTGGGAGGTCGACGTCGCGCTCGTGCGGCGGCTCGTTCCGCCAGAGCTCGAGATCGACACCTTCGTCGGGAAAACGTTCGTGGGTCTCGTGCCGTTCACGATGCAGGCCATCCGTCCGCTCCGCGCGCTCCCGCCGATTCCTGGCGTGTCGGCGTTTCACGAAACGAACGTGCGCGTGTACGTGCGCCATCGCGGCGGTGAGCCCGGCATCTATTTCTTCAGCCTCGATGCTGCGAGCTCGCTTGCCGTGCGTGCTGCGCGGCGCTTCTTCCATCTTCCGTATTTCCGCGCCGAGATGCAGCTCGACCGCGACGGCGATCACGTCACGTATCGCTCGCGCCGTCTCTGGCCCGAGCCCACGCCCGCGACGCTCGACCTCGAGTACGACATCGGCGCGGCGCTCCCCGCGAGCCAAGAGGGAACGCTCCAATTCTTTCTCGCCGAGCGCTACCTTCTCTACACACGCAACGGTCGGGGCGAGCTGCGATCGGGCCGGGTTCGGCACACGCCGTATCCCTTGCATTCTGCAACCATTCGCCGGCTCGACGAATCACTCATCGCCGCCGCAGGAATCGTGAATCGCGGCGCGCGAACCGTCGTGCTTTACAGCCCGGGTGTCGATGTCGACGTCGGCGCGCTCACTTCCCCTTCCCGAGAAACTCCTTGATGCTGCCGACGATGGCATCCTTGTCGCGGATCTCGGAGAGCACGACGCGTTCGTCTTTGCCGAAGTGGTCGCGCAAATCTTTGATGAACTGACCGGAGCCATACGGGCTCTCGACCTGGCCGTACGCGAACATGTTCACGCGCGGGAGAAGCTTCGTCTTCAAGATCTCGACACATTGGAGCGTGTCGTCCATCGACCAGTTGTCGCCGTCGGAGAAGTGGAACGGATAGATGTTCCATTCGTCCGGCGGGAAGTGATCGTCGATCATCTGTGAGCAAAGCTTGTAAGCGCTCGAGATCATCGTGCCGCCGCTCTCGCGCGTGTGGAAGAAGGTGTCGCGATCCACTTCGCGGGCGACGGCGTCGTGGATGATGTACCGACTCTCGAGCCCTTTGTATTGGCGCTGGAGCCACGTATCGACCCAGAAGCTTTCGATGCGGACGATTTCTTTTTGCTCGTCGCCCATCGAGCCGGAGACGTCCATCATGTAGACGATGACGGCGTTCGCGACTGGCTCAGCGACGGTGCGCCACGAGCGATAACGTTTGTCCTCGGGGTGCGGGACGATGACGGGCATCTCCGACGAATAAATTCCCGTCGCGATCGTGCGCTTGAGCGCTTCGCGATAGGTGCGACGAAAGTGCCGGAGCGATTCGGGGCCGACGCGGCGCAACCCCGTATAGCGATCCTTCTCGTTGATCAGCTTGCTCTTGCCCTTGTTGAGGACATCCGGAAGCTCGAGCTCTTCGCCCAAGATCGCCGCGAGCTCGTCGAGCGTTACGTCGACTTCGAGGAGGTGCTCACCCGCACCCTCGCCGGCTTTCTTGCCGCCCTCGCCCTCTTCGCCCTCTTCGCCGCTGACTGGATCGCCGGCATCACCGTCGCCTTGGCCGGTCCCGCCCTGCTGTTTGTCGCCGTAACGAAAACGCGGAATGTCGATCTGCGGGATGGGAATCGACACGAGGTCCTTCCCCTTTCGCCCGATCAGCTCGCCCTGCGAAATGTACTTCCGGAGATTTTCGCGAATTCGCCCGCGGACGATCTGTCTAAAGCGCGAGTGGTCTTGGTCGATCTTGAGCGACATCGTAGAACGCACTGGAAGTGTACCACGCTTGCTTCGTCGCGGCGGTATTCTACAATCGGAATACCATGACCGTCGCCAAGATAGCCATTTCAGTCCCCCGCGAAACCGTCGCTCGCGTCGACCGCGCCGCCCGCCACATGAAGGTCACGAGAAGCCGGTTCATCTCGCTCGTGCTCGATGCCGTGGCCCGCAAACAACACAGCCGTGACGTCACCGAGCGCGTGAACGCGGCGCTCGAGCACATCGAACAGGAGTCGACTGACGATCTCTTGCGGGCGCGTCGAGACGCCGGCACCGAATGGTGATTCGTCAGGGTGACGTCGTGTGGGTGAATCTTCCTGTGGGGCGTGGGTCGGCCCCGGCGAAGCGGCGTCCGATGGTTGTCCTCCAGCACGACCGGTTCAACGACACCCGCCTAGCAACGGTCGTCGTGGTGGCGCTCACATCGAAGCTGAAGTACGCAATGCTTCCCGGCAACGTGCGATTGCGAAAAGGTGAAGCCGGGCTACCGCGCGACTCCGTAGCAAACGTCACGCAGATTGCGACGATAGACCGCCAATACGTCGATGCACGTTTGGGCACGGTGTCGAAGGCTCGCCTTCTTCAAATCTGGAACGGCGTGCGCCTCGTATGCGACCCGAGTTGACGCGCTGAGCACCGAGACTGCTGACTACTTCTTGTCGAGCGCTAGACGGGCGATCCAGATGCAGGCGGCGGCGTTGAGGACGGTCCAGACGCGCATGGCGGTCATGCCGAAGGCGAACGCTGTTTCGCCGCTCCATGCGAGCTGAGCCAAGAGCGCCGCCGAGCCGAGGGCGACGCCGCCCACGATCGGGCGAAGGCGTTTGCTCGAGAAGAAGACGAGCGCCGAAGCGAGCGCGGGCACAACGCTCGCGAGCAGGAGATATTTGTGGAGGCCGGCGCCGAGGAGGATGTCCCACTCGCCGAGCGGGCGCGCGAGCATCTCCGCAGCGGCGCGCCACGAGCCAGCGCGTGCGAGGCCGCCGACGATCGGGAGGAATGGCAGGAGGCCGACCGAGGTGAGCAGCGCGCCGAACGCGCCGCCCTTGCCGAGCGCGAATGTGCCGTTCTTTTTGCGGATGCGCCGCGCGATGAGCAAACCGAACGCGAAGAGCGCGAAGAGACGCAACGCGAGGTGCATGTAGAATACATGCGTAGTGGCGGCGGATGCATCGAGGATGCCCGCGCCGTAGAGATTTTTCTCCGACTTCGGACGCGCGGTGTCTTGCAGCGTTTCGCGAAGAGCGCCGGGATCGGTGATGCCCTGCCCGACGAGCAGCGCGGCGACACCCGCAACGTGCGGCGAGGCCATGCTCGTTCCGTTGAACGTGCCAAACACCTCGCACTTGTCGCGACCGCTATTGCAAATCGTTTGCTGCGTGACGGCGACGCCAGGCGCGGCGATGGCGATCTGCGGGCCGCGCGAGCTGAACCACGCGATGCTGTCGTTTGCGTCCGTCGCGCTGACCGCAACGACTTGCGGATACGCGGCGGGATATCCGACCGAGCGCCCCGAGTTTCCGGCGGCCGCAACGACGAGCGCGCCCTTCGCGGTCGCGTGCTTCACTGCGTCTTCGAGAATCTGGCTTTTGATCGGACCGCCGAGCGACAAGTTGATGACTTGCGCGCCGTGATCGGCCGCCCAGCGAATGCCTTCGGCGACGTTCGCGGTGGTGCCCCAGCCTTGCTTGCTGAGCACCTTCACCGGCATGAGCGTGGCGCAGTGCGCGAGGCCGGCGACGCCTTTGCCGTTGTTCGTCGTCTGCGCGATCGTTCCGGCGACGTGGCTGCCGTGACCTTGGTCGTCCCAAGCCTCGGCGCGGTTGTCGACGAAGTTCCAACCCGACGTGCAGCTCGTGCCGACGAGATCGGTTCCCTTCATGAAGGGTTGCTTGTCGTAACAAGCGATGCCCGTATCGACGACCGCGACCGTGACGCCTTCCCCGCACGCGTACTCCCACGCGCGCTCGGCGCCGACGCGCTTCATGTGCCATTGCTTCTCGGAATAAAGCGGATCGTTCGGCACGAACGACGCCGTGTAGACGCCCATCGCTTCGGCGTGCTCGACACGCGCGTCGCCGCGAAGGGCGTCCAGGATGCGCGCTTCGTCCGCAACGGCAACGTCTGCGATTTCGAATTTGTCCTGCGCCGATGAATCGCTCGCCGCGTGAAGCGGCACGCCTGCGATGCGAGCGAGGTCTGCGATGTCGCTCTCGCTCACATCGTCTTTGGCGTCGATGAGGATCTCGCCAGCGATCTCGTCGCTCGCCGAAACGATGCTCGAAGGATCGCTGGAACCGGTGATGGGCACCGATTCCTTTCCGGCGCCTTCCGACGTGTGGCAAGCAGCGAGAAAGGCAGCGGAGGTGAGGAGTATGGCGAGGTGACGCATGCGTATCCTTCTACGTTCGAGAGAACCGGTTTGTTCTCTGTGCTCATCATAGGCCTCCGCCGCCACTATTCACGTCGGTCGGTCGTGTTGGCTCATGCATGAGCCGGCGTCGTCGCCGTTTCGGGCAGCTTTTTCAGCAGTTTGGGCGTCAAACCTGTCGCAACGCGAAGAATTGCGTCCATCCACGCGGTGGGCATCAAACGGAAAATCCAGAGGCCCATGTAGGTGCGCCACGGCGCGACGTAGCGTGCCGAAGGCGACCGCGCCTCGACCGCTTTGCGGATCGCGCGTGCAACGTGCTCGGGTCCGACGCCCGTGCGCTCGAACAGCGAAAGCATCTCGTCTGCGCGCGATACGATCGCGGCAAACGGAGAGCCTGCGGGCACGTCGATCGTCTTGAGCGCGACGTCCGCGAACTCGGTGCGGATGTAACCCGGCTCGACCAGCGACACACGGATCCCAAACGGATGAACTTCGTTACGAAGCGCGTCGGAGAGCGACTCCACGGCGTACTTCGTCGCGTTGTACGCGCCCATGAGCGGGAACGTCATCTTGCCGCCCATGCTGCTGACGTTCACGATGCGACCGAATCCGCGCTCGCGCATCTTCGGCAAGAATGCGCGCGTCACGGCCATGAGGCCGAACACGTTGGTGTCGAACTGCGCACGAAGAGCTTCGTCCGAGATGTCCTCGAGCGCGCCCATCACGCCGTAGCCTGCGTTGTTGACGACCGCGTCGACGCCATAGCCATTCGTGCGCTCGTCGATGATTTTCTTCGCCGCTGCGATCGACTCGGCCTTCGTCACGTCGAGCACGATGCCTTCGAGCTTGTACGCCGAGGTTTCCTTCTCGAGTGAATCGAGCGCGTTCTGCCGGCGGCCCGCCGCGAACACGCGGTGTCCTGCGCGTGCGAGCGCGATGGCGGTGGTGCGGCCGATTCCGGCGGTTGCGCCGGTGATGAGAATCGTCAAAGGCTTCATGGTCTCTTTCTCCGAATGAACGTTCATTCTGTTACGGGTCAAAACTTCGCGGACGCTTCGCGCACGCGAACCACTCAGTGGATGCGGATCGCATCCCAAATCGCATCTTCGAAAGCCGCTTCGCTCTTGGGCCCGAGCTCGGTTCGCTTCTCCCAAGCCGCGCGCACGAGCCCCACAACGCCTCCCCAAACGACCGCGCAAAGCACGCCGGGAGGAGCCTTTCGAAGCACTTTGGAGCGCTCGTTCTGCTCGACGAACCCGTTGGCCATCTCGATGACGCTCGCCTCGACCTCGCGACTCTTGTCGTCCAAGTACGGCGCGTGATGGTGCAGCTCGAGAAACTGAAACGCCAAAGGATGCTTCTTCGAGAACGAAAACACGCGCGAAATGAAGTGATGAATCTGCGCCCGCGCCTCGCCCTCATAGGGGAAATCATCGAGCACCGCCGCGAGCATCAGGGCCTTGTGCCGCTGATACACCGCGTTGACCATCGCCTCTTTGCTGTCGAAGTACCGATAGATGGTGCCCGCAGCGACGCCCGCCTTGGCCGCAATCTCCGGCACGGCGGTCCCGTGAAAACCCTTCTCGGCAAAAAGCTCGAGCGCAGCCGAAAGGATGCACTCCTTCTTGTCCTCGCTCCGGGTCACAACCGCCGCCATGCGTGAATGAATATTCATTCACAGCCCCGGCGTCAAGAGGAAAACTGAGAAAGCCGCCAAGGCGCCAGCAGACGCCAGCGGACGACAGAGGGTTCTTGCCGCGCGTAACCCGCGGTTCGAACCAAATCCTTCTTCTGGCGTCCTCTGGCGCCTTGGCGGCTTTCTCTTCTCGACGTCAGAGCCAGAACGAGACGCCGATGTTGAAGAACTCGGGAAACCCGAGTCGCATCGTGAGCGCCACGCGCTCATTGAAGTGGTACCGGGCCACGAAGCCAGCGTCTGGGTAGATCCACCAGTTGCGGCAACCCGGACCGCCACCGCAGTAACCGTAGTCGTAGAACGCACCGACCACGGGCGCGAATCCGAACTCGCCGGCGATGGTCCACTTCTTGTGGATGAAGAAGTTCCACTGCATCGCGACCGGCAAATAAATATCGGTGAACACGAACGAACCGTTGCCGAATGGATAGGCGACGAAGTCCGCGCCGAAGCTGATCGCGACGTTGTTGTTAATCTTCGGGATGAAGCAGTTTTTGCAAATCGGAATCGAAAACCTAGCTCCACCGCCGAACCCGAGCGTTCCGTACGGACCGAAGTCCCAATACGCGAGGCCGAGTACGCCGTGCGGCTCGATCTCGACGTGGTAGTCGAGGTGCTGACCCGGTTCTTTGATCGTGCTGTCTGCGTATGCGAACGACGGAATGGCCGCGGTCGCGAGAGCCGCGAGAAGCGGTACTGCCTTGGCCTTCATCATCGTCCGAGCGTATCGCTTTCTGGACGAAAGGTTCAACGTGGTCGGTTCACTGACCAGCGAGCGCTTTGAAGCGACTCTGCGGGCCTGGCGGATCGTAAAACTGCACGCCAACGAGCTTGGTGCCC
This sequence comes from Polyangiales bacterium, assembly GCA_038239005.1. Taxonomy (GTDB): domain Bacteria; phylum Myxococcota_A; class Polyangia; order Polyangiales; family Polyangiaceae; genus DASXHD01. The sequence continues at coordinate 41,215 of JBBSFE010000016.1, read as the reverse complement.
GGATCGGGCGTCCACGAGTGTTTTGTCGCGGGCGGCACACTCACACACGTGCGCGCACCGAGGCGTTTTGCAACACCCGCGACTGTGAACGTTCCCGACGCTTCGATGGCGCACAAGACTTCCCACGACGATTCGTGCACGTGCTCCGCAACCGGAGCGGTTCCTTCGAGGCGACCGACGTAGGCGTACGGAAGTTTTTCTCCGTCGAGATGCGCGTGCATCGCGCCATTCGCCCACGTGAGCTCGGGCGCGTCGGCTGCGTGCATCAACACGCGGCTTGCGTGAAGAGCGTGTCGCCGACACCGAGCGTGTCGCTCCCCGCTCTGGCGGAGCCCGAAACGACCGCGATGATTTGCACGTCACATTCCTTCGCCGCGACGTGAAGTGGAAGATCCGAAAAGTGCGCTTCGATCGGCGGCGGTGAGGGTGTCGAGGTTGCGGTCGCCGTCGTCGACGAATGACACGCAGCCGTCACGATGAGGAGAGCGCGTTTCATCGTCGAACGAGTGAGGCGGCAGAAACGAGCCCGTGATCCACTGCGGGCTCGCGCGTTGCGGGTCGCAAAATCCCCTTCACAAAAGCCTCCGCTGCTTTGTACGAGCTCCGCACGAGCGGCCCACTTGCGACGTATGCGAAACCCATCGCGCGTGCTTCGTCGGCCCAGCGATCGAACGTCGTTGGGTGAACGAAGCGATGCACGGGCGCGTGCTTCGGTGAAGGCCGCAAGTATTGTCCGAGCGTGACGATGTCGACGCCCGCGCTGCGGAGATCGCGCATCGTCTCGGTCACCTCTTCATCGGTCTCGCCGATGCCGACCATGATGGAGCTCTTCGTGATGCGCTCGTCGCCTTGTTTCTTGGCGCGCTCTTTCACGTGCGCGAGCACGCGGAGCGATTGCTCGTAGCTGCAACGCACGTCGCGAATGGTTCGTTGCAGGCGCCGGACGACCTCGACGTTGTGCGCCCAGACGTCCGGCTTGGCGTCGACCGTGACGTCGACGTAATCGAGGTGACCTTGGAAATCTCCGAGGAGTGTCTCGACGAGCATCGTGGGTGCGAGCTCTTTCAAACGCGTGACGGTTTTCGCGACGTGGCTTGCGCCGCCGTCGAGGAGATCGTCGCGATCGACCATCGTCATGACGACGTATTGCAACGCGAGCTTCGAGAGAGCGCGCGCGACATGCTCGGGCTCGCGCCCGTCGACCGCGCCGCGCGGATTGCCGGTGGTCACGGCGCAGAAGCGACAGCCGCGCGTGCAGGTGTCGCCGAGGAGCATGATGGTTGCGGTGCCTTCGCTCCAGCACTCGCCGACGTTCGGGCAGCGCGCCTCTTCACATACGGTGTGCAGATCGAGCGTGCGGAACGTCTCCTTGAGATGCGTGTAGTTTGCACCTCCGGGAGCGCGAACTTTGAGCCACTCGGGCTTCGGGGCGAACCGCTCGATCGTCACGGCAGAATCTTAGGGCGTGGGGTGAAGAAGGTCGACATCGCGTTCCGTGTAGATTGCACGGATGAGGCGGGCCGGCGTGACGTCGAACGCGGGGTTTCGCGCGGTGACGCCTGCCGGAGCGATGCGCGTCGTCTCGATGGCGAGCACCTCGTCCTCGCTGCGCTCTTCGATTGGAATGGCTGCGCCATCGGCGCACGCGAGATCGACCGTCGACCAGGGCGCCGCGACGTAGAACGGAATGTCGTGCGCGTGCGCGAGAACCGCGAGCCCGTACGTTCCTATTTTGTTGGCGACGTCGCCGTTTTTCGCGATGCGATCGGCGCCGACGACGACCGCATGAATTTCGCCGCGTGCCATGATCGACGCCGCCATCGAGTCGGTCACGAGCGTGACGGGAATGTGATCGCGTGCGAGCTCCCACGCGGTGAGCCGCGCGCCTTGGAGAAGCGGTCGCGTCTCGCAGGCGATCACGTGGACGTCTTTGCCAGCTGCGCGCGCTGCACGCACGACGCCGAGAGCCGTGCCGAAACCGCCCGTGGCGAGAGCGCCCGCATTGCAGTGCGTGAGCACCGTGCACTTTTGCGGAAGCGCTTCGGCACCGCGCGCGCCAATGCGTTTGCACGCCGCGACCTCTTCCTTGTGATACGTGCGCGCGACCTCGGCGAGATGTGCGGGAGCGCTGTTCTTCTCGGCTTCGCGCATGATCGTGGCAATGGCGTGCGCGAGGTTCACGGCCGTCGGGCGTGCCTTGCCGAGCGCATCGGCTGCGGCGCGCAGCGTCTCTGCGCCACGCGCAGCGGCGAGCACGAGCGCGTAGGCCGCGGCGATCCCGATCGCGGGCGCGCCACGCACCATCATCGATTTGATCGCTTCTTCGACCTGAGTCCATTCGCTCACGTACTCGTATCGCTCGTGCGCGGGGAGCTTGCGCTGATCGAGAAGCATGAGCGTCTTGTCGCCGACCATCAGCTCGACGGCGCTGTACGGCGCGCCGCTGATGGGCTCGGGGTGAGCGTGTGCGCGGCCTGCGGGGAGCGTTCGTGCCCAGGTCATTGCAAACACCCTACGCGGCTCGTTGCGATCACCATGTCGTCATACTCCACCCACGCCGTCGTGCCTGCCTGCGTGATGTAATTCTGCGGCCAGAAATAATTCAACTGGAGCGACGCGGTGCTCCGCTCTTGCAGATTGAGAATCGTGTCGAAGGGCGCCGGGTAGTCCGTGCACTCGGTTCCGTCGTCGCCTTGTGGGCAGAATTTGTCTTTGATCCAGTAACCCTTGGGGCCCGCGTCAGTGAAGCTCTGCACGAGCTGATCGTCGTGCCAGATCTCGAGCACCGCGCCCGCGCCCGACGACACGTCGGTGTTGAGCTTGATGTGCACTTCGAGGCACGAAAAATTCCCCTCGCCCACCTTGAACGCATTCTGGTGCACGAGCGCGTTGCCGTAATACGCGGTGCTGCCCGAGGGCACGTCCATCCACGAGTGCATCTGCGTCCAGTAGTCGTACGTGTCGAAGCGCGCGGCGCCGGTGCCGACGTCGAAGACGGGTTCGATCGAAATCGAAAATCGATCGGCGCCGTTTGGTTTCAAACCGGCTTGCGGGTTCGCGTAGGGCGTCGCGGGGTTGTAGCCGCCGAACCAGTTGCCGGTGTGATGCCACATGACGCTGCCCGTTTGGTACTTCGCGTACCAGCGCACGTACCACTCGTCGTAGCCCTTCGAAAAAGATTTGTAGACGTCGGTGGCGTTCGCGGTGTCGCCGTTCGACGTCATCTTCATCGATGATTTTCCGGAGCTCTTCGTGGGCACGTCGGCCGCGAGCGACATGCCGGGCGCGTTCGACTTGTCGTCGTAACGTGCGGTCACCGCGGTGACGGAGCCTTCTTCGAAGTTCTCCATCCAGACGATCGCCGGATCTTTGTCCATGCCGACGTCGCCTGGATATTTCGCCGACAGCGTTCCGGGCACCGACGACTCGTTTGCCCCGCCATCGCTCGGCGGGACGATCGCATCGCCGCCGGCATCGATGCCGCCCGAATCGACGCCGCCATCCGTGTCTGCAGGCGTGCTTCCGCACGCGGCGAGAAGCACGAGCAGTGCGCGTTTCATCCTCCGAGAATACGACACTTATGGCGCGAGGGCTGCGCGCTGTTTGTCGACGTTCACCTTCGGCGCGCCGAGTGATTCGGCGCGGTCGAGCGCCGCGCGTGCGTCGTCTTTGCGTCCGAGCTGCGCGAGCGCCCACGCGCGCCCGAGATATCCCGCTGCATATTGCGGATGCTTTTTCACGAGTGCGTCGTAGGCGCCGAGCGCACCGGCCGCATCGTTTCGCATCACGGCAACAGTCGCCAGACCGAGCATGTTCTCGTCATGATTCGGATCGACCTTCAGCCCATCGCGGTATGCGGCGGCCGCGCCATCGAAGTCCTTTAGATGTAAACGAACGAGCCCGAGTGCGTGGTACGTCTCCGGATCGCGAGCGCCACGTTTGATGGCTTCTTCGAGACGCGGCTTCGCTTCTTCGACCTCGCCCCATCGCGCGCAACGCATGCCCCCTTCGCGGGGCCCGAGCGGCGAATCGGGAGCAAGGGCGGCCGCTGCGTCGTACTGCGCGAGCGCCTCTTCGAATTTGTGCGCGAGCTCGTAAGCGTGACCGAGCTCGATCTCGGGCGACGGATCGCCACTCTTCACGCGCGCGCGAAGCTCTTCGACTTGCGCGCTCGCCGCTCCGAGGTCTCCGTCGAATCCGAGAAACCGAATCATGAGCTTTCGCGCGGGCACGTCATCGGGATGCTCTCGTAGCTCGGCGAGCAACACTTGCTCGGCCTCCCCTCGCCGCTCTTGCCGCGAAAGCGAAAGTGCCCGGTCTACGGGCGAGAGCGTCACGCAAGATGCACACAACACGAACGCCAAGGCACGCTTCACGTCCGCCAGTCTTCCACTTCGAGCCCAGGAACGCGCTCGAATTCGCCCGTGTTCGATGTCACCAAAAGAAGCCCCCGGCTGACTGCGGTACCTGCGATCAAGGCGTCGTACGGTCCGATGGGTGTGCCGCGTTTTCGCAGCACGGCGCGCAACGTTGCCGTGGCGCGCGCGTCATCGTCCGAGTACGCAAGCCTCGTGAGCGTGCCGAGAATCGCGTCGAGCACTGGACGGATCGTCTTCGCGCGTTTTGTGGACAGGGCTAGGCCGTACTCCACTTCCATGACGGTGATGGTCGTGACGGCGAGCCGACTCGGCGGCGTTGTCACCAGGCGGGCGTGCACGTTGCGATCGCCGCGCGCGAAATCGCTCAAGACCGTCGTGTCGAGCAAGTAGCGGATCAACCGAATGGGTCTTCCCGAAGTTTGCCGAGCTCGGCGCGAGTCGCTTCGAATCGCGGTGCGCTCGGATCTCCACGAAATTTGGCAACGGAGTCAGGCCAACTGGGCCCTTCGTGCAAAAGCCACGCTTCAACTGCCTCGCGAATGACGGCGTTACGCGGCTTCCGAAGCTTCTTCGCAAGCCTACCAAGCCGCTTGGCCGTTGCGTCGTCTAGGTAGAGGTTGAAGTTCATGCGGGCGTCAATATAACTGCTCACCAGTTATGCGCAACGGTGTATAAGCATCACCCATGACAATCCAAACGATCGGCGTTCTCGGCGCCGGGCAGATGGGCGGCGGCATCGCGCAAGTGGCCGCCACCGCGGGTTACGACGTCCGCTTGTGCGACGCCACCGTCGAGCTCGCAAAGAAGGGTCTCGCGAAGATCGACGCGATGCTCGACAAGCAAGTCCAGAAGGGCAAGCTCGAGGCAGGCGCGCGCGCGGCCATCACCGGGCGGATCACGCCGGTTGGATCACCTTCGGCGTTTTCGGATTGCGATCTCGTCATCGAGGCGGCGACCGAAAATGTGGATTTGAAAATCGCGCTCTTCAAACAATGCGACGAAGCGCTGAAGCCCGGCGCGTACCTCGCGAGCAACACGTCGTCGATTTCGCTTTCGCGCTTGGCCGCGTGCACGTCGCGGCCCGAGCGCGTCGTGGGTTTGCATTTCATGAACCCGCCGCCGCTCATGAAGCTCGTCGAGATCGTGCGTGCCGCGCAGACGAGCGACGAGACGTACGCGCTCGCGAAAGCCACTGCAGAAAAAATGGGGAAGACCGTGGTGACGAGCAACGACGCACCCGGCTTTCTCGTGAACCGCATGCTCATCCCGATGCTGTGCGAGGCAATCTTCACGCTCGAACAAGGCATCGGTACGAAAGAAGACATCGACGCGGGCGCGAAGCTCGGACTCAATCACCCCATGGGCCCGCTCGAGCTCGCCGATTTGATCGGGCTCGACACGGTGCTCTTCATCGCCGAAGTGCTCCATCGCGATTTCGGCGACAGCAAATACCGCGCGCCCACGCTCCTTCGGAATCTCGTGTCGGCGGGGTGGCTCGGCCGCAAATCGGGGCGCGGCTTCTACGTCTACGCTCAGCGCTGATCGAGGCTCACGTTGCCCGAGTGGGCAACGAGCGGCGCGCCGTCGTGCTCTTTGCCCATGGCGTACGAAGCGCCCGCGAGGAACGCGAACAGCCAGAGCGCAAGGCAGAGCCGGATGACGAAAGACATCGAACCGACAATCTTTTACAAGTCTCGCGCCAACGCAAGATTTCAGTGCTTTTGTGAGTCTCTTCCACCAACCAGTCTGACAATCGTGTCATAGGTGCCCGCATGACTGTGCTTCTCGAGGCTCGCGCAGGCGAGATCGTCACCCTCACCTTGAACCGCCCGGACAAGCTGAACGCGCTCGATGCCGAGCTGATTGGCGCCCTCGATTCGACGTTCGAGCGGCTCGCCGGCGATCCTTCCGTGGGGATCGTGATCCTCACGGGCGCGGGAGAGAAAGCATTTGCGGCCGGCGCAGACATTTCGGCGATGTCCGAGATGACGGTGGCGCAGGCGCGAGCGATGTCCGCAAAGGGCCACGCGATTGGCGCGCGGATGGAATCGGCGCATTTTCCGGTGATTGGTGCGATCAACGGCTTCGCGCTCGGTGGCGGCTGCGAGATCGCGCTCGCATGCGACTTCCTCTACGCGAGCGATCGCGCAAAGTTCGGGCAGCCCGAGGTCAAGCTCGGCGTCATCCCCGGCTTCGGCGGAACCCAGCGCCTCGCCCGCCGCGTCGGCCTCGGGATGGCCCGCGAGCTTTGCTACAGCGGCGCCGTGATCGACGCGCAAACCGCGCTCCGCATCGGCCTCGTCAACGCCGTGGTCGCTCCGGCGGACCTCATCGCAAAAGTCACCGAGGTCGCCAAAGCGATCGCGACCGTGGGTCCGAAAGCCGTCGCCGCGTGCAAACGCGTCATGCTCGAAGGCGCCGACCTCGATCTCAAGGATGCGAACGCCCTCGAGACCACGACCTTCGCCGACCTCTTCGAAACGGCGGAGCAACGCGAGGGCATGGCTGCCTTCCTTGCCAAGCGCCCTGCACGCTTTGGCACACATTGAAGTGATTTTCCTCGCGTAATTATTCGTTATTACGCGTGGCACTCGGCATGCACTAGAGCGTGCCATGCGCTCATTGACCAAACTCGCAAGGATCCTTGCGATCTCCCCTCTGACGATGGCTTGCGGCGGAACCGTGGGGCCCGTCGACCCTGGCTCGCTCCACATCGAAGGCAGTTACGACATCTCGGTCGACGGCTTTTCCGTGACGCCCGGTCCGTATCAACCGAACCCCCCGCCGCCGACGCATCCCGCCGTCAACGCGCACGCGCGGCTCGACATTCGTAAGAACGCAGGCCAGCTCGAGGCGGTGGTGACGCCCGACTTTGGCGAGCCCACGGCAATGACCGTCGCGATTTCGCGAGACGGCGCCGTGCTCCTCTCGGGAGACCTGGGCTTCGTCGCCGGCACGTACGAATACCAATCGACGACCGACAGGCTCAGAGCGATCGCAATGACGGTCGGCAGCGATGGCCACCTCACGGGATCGTGGACCGCGACTGGCGAGGAAGACGTGTTCGAAGGTGACGTCGGTTGGAACAACGACGCGACCGCAACTGGATCACTCGCGGGCGACGCGCGCGCCCCGACGACGACTGCGTCGCCGATGCCGAGCGCTGACTCGCAAATGCTTCCGTGGGATGGCTACTCCGTGCGTATCTCGGAGCCCGTCGATGCGATCGCGCTGAAGCACGCCGTTTCGCTTTCGCTCGGGTCGGGCGGCGCCGCGATGAGCTTCTCGATGCCCACGTCGGCGCCCACGGATTGGGCCGGGATCGTGACGGTCTCGGCGCTTCGAACGAGCTGGGATTTCGCAAGCTCGGGAACGCTTCAAGTCGCCGGCGGTCTCGTTGATCCGTCGGGCAACGCGTCCACGTCAACGTCGAAGGCCGCGACCTATCTCGCCGTACCGACTGCGACGGCATTCGGAAAATCGACCGCGCCCGCGATGTGGGGCGCGGCTTCCACGACGACGGATGGGTTTTCAATCGGACCCGTCTTGGGACCGTGCAACGCCGCCCCCGCAGGTGTCGCAGGGCGCTTCGACGCCACGAGCGCGACCAAGTTGAAGCTCGTCTACCGCGTTCGCTCCGTTCAAGGCTACGCGGGCGGCGGCGTTGGCGTGACGGTCGCGACGCCCGGAAATGTGGCCGTGCCGCTCAGCGATCCCCAGCTCGTGCCCGAGCTCGCGCCGTCGAGCGACCCGGATTATCCGTTCGCGACGGTCTGGGTTACGGCGATCGTCGCGCTCCCGGTCACCGGCTCGGACCTCGGCTTCGCGATCACGGCCTTCAACGACTCGTTTTCTTCGTGCGGCGGCTGGGGCATGCCGAACGGCACGATCGTCGTCGATGTGTCCGAGGTCAGCGTACTTCCTTAGAGTTAGTACGTTTCGGTCCCCTGACTCGTTGTGGTAAGCCCCTTCCGCCATGGCCGAGTTACCCACCGAGAACGAGCCCACACCGGCTTCCGAGCCCGCGCCCCCGCCTGCGGCCGTCGCTGACTCGGAACCCCCGGCGCCTCCTTCCAAAAAAGAAGGAAAGCCCGAGGGCGAGCGTCTGCTCGCGAAGGGCAACCCGCTCAGGCAAAAGCGTGGCGGCATCACCGCGCTCGTCGGCGGCTTCGGCGCGTTCCTTTTGATGGCGCACAACGGTCAGTGGCGCTTCGGCGTGCCGATCGGTTTCCTCTTCATGCTCGTCGCCGCGTGGGGCGTGCTCGATTTCGCCGGGACCTTCGACGACGCCGTGGAACCCGCCGGTAGGGTCGACGGGCAAAAGCTCGTTCGCACGATCGCGCAACTCTTCGGCGCGGGCCTCCTCATGTGCGGCACGCTCGCCGGCGGGCAGAGCGGCTCGCTTCATCAGTGGGTGTGGGGCGCGGCCGTCACGATTTCATTTCTCGTGCTCGTCATCGCGGTGTTCAACGTTGGCGTCGTCATCGGCCCGTGGGCGAAAGACGAAACCGGGCTCGCGCGTCCGATTTGGCAGCGTCACGGCTTCTGGCTGATGGTCGTCGCCGCGTGTTTGTATTTGCCCACGCTCGGGAGCTACTCGCTGTGGGATCCGTGGGAGACGCACTACGGCGAGGTCTCGCGCGAGATCCTCGCACGCGACGACTGGATTTCGCTGTGGTGGGCCCAAGATGGTTGGTTCTGGTCGAAGCCGATCCTGAATTTCTGGATTCAGGCGCTTTCGATGGCGACGATCGGCACGCACTACATGCCCGATCAGATGCTGATCGGCTCCGATGGCCTCGCGAGCGCGCACCCCGAATGGGTCGTGCGCATGCCGAACTTTCTTTTGACCGTGCTCGGCATGTACCTCCTCTACAAAGGCGTCGCGCGCGTCTTTGGGCGGCGTGCCGGTTTGCTCGGTGGCGTCGTGCTCGCGACGATGCCCGATTGGTATTTCCTGGCGCACCAAACGATGACGGACATGCCGTTCGTCGCACCGATGTGCGGCGCCATGGGCCTCTTGATGCTCGGCCTCGCCACCGACGAAAGCGTGCGCGCGCGCACTTGGGAATGGAACGCGTTCGGCCAAAAATGGAAGCTGTCGGCGTGGCACCTCGTGTTCGGCGCGATCGCGCTCGTCACGCTTCCGCAGATTCTCTATTTGCTCTCGCGCAACATCGAGCTCGTCCTCCACGGTGACGGGCCCAAAGGTTTCCGTTTCCACTGGGACGAGTTCCGCAGCGGCTCGGGCGGCGGCAACTGCGGCCTTCCAGGCAACGAGGCGTGCAACCCGTCGCATCCGGCGTCGATCCCGAAAGCTGCGGGCGTTCACCCCGACTCGTTCGGCGGCAGCTTGCTCCGATTGTTTGGCGGCTTCGAGCCGATCATCCAAGCCGTCGTGTGGAGCGCAGCGCTCGGCACGCTCATCTACTTGAACTGGGGCGAGCGTCGCGTGCGCCGCCTCTATTACCTCGCCGCGTGGTTTCTCGCCGCGATCGCAACGATGGGCAAAGGCCCCGCGGGTTTCTGTTTGCCCGCGCTCGTCGGTGTCGCGTACGTCGCAACGACGAAGAAGTGGTCGGAGCTCACGCGCTTCGAGCTCGTGTCCGGTTTGCTCGTGATCTTGTGCGTCGCGATCCCTTGGTACGTCGCCATGTACGTACGCCACGGATCTCCATTCACCGACCGGCTCATCTTTCACGACATGTTCAACCGCGCCTTCCACCACGTGCACGACACGAACGAAGGCGACGACACGAGCTTCCGCTTCTACGTTTGGCAGCTCGGCTACGCGACGTTCCCGTGGGTGGGTCTCGCGCCTCTCGGCCTCATGTGGTGGATGCGCAAGACCGACACCTCGCCCGCAACCGGCGCGAACCTCGCGACCAATGACGTCTCGGTCATGCTCGCGATGTGGTTCCTCTTCGCGTTCGCGCTCTTCTCCTTCATGGGGACGAAGTTCCACCACTACATTTTCCCCGCGGTGCCGCCGATCGCGATGCTCATCGGCATCGTCCTCGACGACATGCTCGGTCGCTCCGACACATCGAGCCCGCGCTTCCCGCTTCTCGCGATCGCATGCACCGGAATCATGGCGGCAGGCATCGTCGTCGTGACGTGGAAAGCCGGTGGCAGCTTCTGGGGTGACAAGGCGAAGGTTTACGCCGGCATCGACAAGGTCGTGCTCACCGTGGGTCTCGTCGTCGCTGCGCTTTCGCTCGTTGTGAGCCGGCGCTTCAAGCAACCGGCGGCGGTCGCGCTTGCCGATCCCGAAGAAAGCAAAGACCTTGCCGAAGAACGTGAGCGCGTGCAAATGCACGAGCGCTTGATGTGGAGTGCAGCGGCCGTTGCGGGCGCGCTCGTTGTGCTTCTCGTCGGTCGCGATCTTTCGACGAAGCCGGAAGGCGCCGATCAACCGGGCGCGATTCACCTCCTTCACCTCTTCACGTACAACTACCGGCGCCCGTGGCCGGAGATGCTCGACTTCAACGCGGTGCTCGGCGCATTCGCGATCGTGTCTGCGGCAGCGTTCGTCTTGCTCGCGATTCAGCGCATCCGCCGCCTTGCGGTCGTGGCGATGTGCGGGCTCGCGTTCGTGTGGGCGCTTTGGGGCCTCGACGTGTACATGGTGCGCACCGCGCCGCACTGGGGTCAGCACGAAGTGCTCGAAGCGTATTATCGCGCGCGCAGCGGCCCCGAGGAGCCCGTCGTCGCGTACCAGATGAACTGGAAGGGCGAGAACTTCTACGCGGGAAACAAGATCCCCGCGTTCGTGTCGAGCGGCGCAACGTTCACGCAGTGGGTGAAGCAGCAAAAAGACAAGGGCACGAAAGTGATCTTCTTCGTCACCGAGCACTCACGCACGGGCGGCCTGCGTAGCGAAGTGCAGGCAAAGAGTTACAAAGAAATCACCGACAAAGACGTTTGCAATAAGTTCGTTCTCGTCCGCGCTGAGCTATAAGAGCCCGATGCGCTTTCTTGCAGTAAGTGTCGCAGTCGCTTTTTGCGCGTGCGCCGGGGGCAACAAATTCAACACCGATGCAGGCGGCGATGATTCGGGCCAAGGCTCCGATTCGCCCTTCGGCGGCGACGGCGCATCGAAGGACGGAACCGGTGGTGACGGCGGCGGCGGCAAGACGCTGCTCTACGCACACTCGAACACCACGCTCTATCAACTCGATCCGCAAAACTTGAGCGCCCCCATCGTGACGATCGGCGACTTCGATTGCATCGGCGGCAGCGGCCAGCCGACATCGATGACCGACATCGCGGTCGACAAAGACGGCAACCTCTACGGCGTCAGCCAAGTCGCGGCGTACCCGCTCGAGATTCAAGGGAGCGTCGTTCACTGCAAGGCAACATGGGGCCTGCCAAGCGCAAACGTCTTCTACGGGCTCACCTTCGCACCGGAGAACACTGTCGCCGTCGCCGAGACGCTCGTCGCCGCGGATTCGGGCGGAGACATTTATTCGATCTCGTCGATCGGGCAGACGACGATCCTCGGCAACTTCGGCAACGACGCCAAGGGCGACGCGTATCAGCTCTCCGGCGACATCGTGTTCCTCGCGAACGGCGGCACCCCGCTCGGCTTCGCCACTGTGCGCACGTGCCCGAAGAGCGTCTGCGCAACGGTCGACACTCTCGTCGAGATCGACATGTCGAAGCTCAAGACCGGCAACACCACGAGCGTCGTCAAAAACGTGCGCGGCGTGCTCCACAAAGGCTCGGGCTGCACCAACTCCACGGCTGCGCCTTCGTACGGAAAAATGTACGGCATCGCCGCCTATGGCGATCAGATCTACGGCTTCTCGCACGACACGGGCATCGTCGCGATCAGCAACACCGACGCGTCGGCGTGTCTCGTCGCCGTTCCGAACGGCATCGCATTCTCGGGCGCCGGCGTCACCACCGTCGCGCCCGTCATTGCTCCGCCGAATTGAGTGAGAGCCTCGCGGAGAGCGTGAGAGCCTCGCGGAGAGCGGAGAGCGTGACGCTCAGCCCGGCGTGAAGCCACCAAGCAAGAGCACGAGGCCACGTTCGAAGAGGGCGTCGTAGTGTTCGGGGGTTAGAAACTCTTGGACGCGCGCGATGTTGGGGTGGTCGGTGGTTGCGGGTGGGAACGCGCCGGAGAGCTCGTCGAGGATGGCGCCGTTGCAGTAGTTCGACACGACGCGGAAGAGCTCCGCTGCTCGCTTCGGGGAAAAACCTTCTTCGAAGAGCGCGGCGATCACTTGGTCGACGAGGTTTCGCGCGCGCGTGCGAAAGCGGCGCGTCGCGAGGAGCGCGAATGCTTTGGGGTGGGCGTGTGCGAGCGCGCGGTACGAAGCGGCAAAGCCGCGGACGCGTGATTCCCAACCGTCGCCTTTCGAGGGGACGGTCACCTCGCGAATGAGCCTGTCGACGACGGCGTCGAGTAGCGCGTCTTTGCTCGGGAAGTGATTGTAGATGGCCATCGCCTCGCAGCCGAGCGCGGCGCCGAGCCTGCGCGTCGAGAATTCTTCGAGGCCGATGTCGTCGATGAGCTCGAGCGACGTCTTGGCGATCCGCTCCTGACTAAGCGGTTCACGGCGCGGTCGGACCGCGGCGGTTGTCGTTGTCCCCGCTTGGGGGTTACGCGTCATGCCGAAAGCGTATCACTCCGCTGCGGCGTCGGTGGGCAATTGGACGATTGTGCATTTGCCCGCGGTGCACTGCGGGCCGAGCCCTTCCCCGCAGGAAAAGCCTGCGTCGCCGTTGCCGGAAATGCACGAGTTGCGGCATCCGCCGATGCGTTCGTAGTCCGACTCGTATTTGCCTTCGTCGCTGATGTTGATAGCGACGATGTCACACGAGCACGCGCAGATGTCGCCCACACGCACGCGGAGGCATTGTGTGTCGGCGTCGCAATCGCTCGCGTAGTCGGAGGCTTTGAGCGTGGTGCCGCACGCCGCGCACGCGCACGCGATCACGACGAGCTTCATCATGCGGGCTCGGTCTCCGTCCACGCGACGAGACGCGTTGCGCCCGCAACGCCAAACGGAAGAAGCAAAAGACCGAACCCAGGCACGAGAAGAATGATCGCGCCGAAACAACCGAAGAGCAGCAACGCCCAGAAGTTGCGACCGAAAAACGAGAGGCGCGCGCGCACCGACACGCCGCGAAGACCGAGCGGATAATCAAGCAAGTCCCACGCGAGGAGCAGCGCCGACAAAATAAATTTGAGCGGCCACGTGACGACAGCTGCCGGCGGCGCCGCGAATTCGATCACCGTGAGAAGCACGAAGAGCGGAACGCCAACCGCAAGCCCGAGAAGGTTGACCGCGATCGATCGCTTCATGTTGTCGAAGAACGCCGGCTTCGGATGCGGCCCGCGCCCGAGCGCGAGCCCTTGCCGCTCCGCGATCGACTCGAGCGCAAACCCGGAGAGCGGTTGCGTGAACGCAAAGCCCGTGAGCACCGCCGTCATGAGGACGACCGCGCCAATCAAAATCTCGAGCACCCACCGCCCGGCCTCGGCCCACGCGCTCGCACCCGACACGAGCGCGCTCACGAGATGGGAGCTCCCCCAGATGCCGAGAAACCCGAGACCGCTGACGAGCATCAGCAGGACGAACACGGGCACCGCCGCATACGGCCACACGCGCGGCCGCGACACGACGAAGCCGATCCCGCCGAAGAAGGCACGTGCTCCATCCCAAATGCGCAGGCGCTGCATCACTCGGCAATCTTCACACGCATCTCACAGCAAGCAAGTAGTCAATCGGAGGCTACGTGACCCAGGGTTCGCGGACGATCTCGAAGCGGCCGTGATCGAACGGGAGGCCTGGCGCGTCTTCGACTTTGCGGATTGTCTCTTTGATGTTTTGCGATTTGAGCTCGGTCGCACGGTGGTGGCAGTAGGGGTTGTCGCCGATTTTTCCGAGCAGCACGTGCGTCGTCCAGTTGCAGCCGGCTTTGCACTCTTCGGCGTAGTAACAAGTCTTGCAGAAGCCGTGGAGGTCGGACACTTTCTGATCGCGCGTGAAGCGAAGCGCCGCCGAGCGCTCCCAAATGTCGACGAGCTTTGCGTCGCGAATGTTGCCGCCTACGTACGACTCGGTCGGCAGGGACGGACATCCCTTGATGCTCCCGTCGGCCTCGATGCCAAGCGTGCTGCGACCCGCGCCGCACGAGCCGCGGTGTTGGCCCGGGAAGCTCGCGCGCAAAATCGCTTCGTACGGGCCGTAGTAGCCGATGTTGTTGCCGGGAAAGAAACGCACCTTCGCAGCGTCGGCTTTCGTCTTCAGCTCCGCGAGCATCGGGATCACGTCGAGCACCTGCCATGGCTCGAGGAGCATGTTCTTCTCGTCGCCTGCGCGGCCCATCGCGGTCGTCAGCTGGAATTGCCAGCCGTGAATCTTCTTCGACGCGAGCAGCTCGAACACCGCGGGGATCTCGTGGAGATTCACTTTGTTGATTTGCGTGTTCGCCGCGACCGGAATTTTTGCCGCGCGAAGGTTGTCGAATGCGGCCATCGCCGAGTCGAAGCTCCCCTTCACGCCTCGCTGCATGTCGTGCGACTCGCGGAGCCCGTCGATCGAAATGCTCACGCTCTGAATGCCCGCTTCCTTCGCGGCGAGCGCACGCTCGGCGGTGAGCCCGCGACCGCCAGAGGTCATCGTGCATTGCATGCCTAATTTTCGCACTTCTCGTGCAATTTCTACCCAATCGTCTCGGAGGTAAGCTTCGCCTCCGATGAGGGTCACCTCGTAGACGCCGAGCTCGTGCATCTGGTGGACGAGGTCGAGACACTCCGCCGTCGAGAGCTCATCTGGCCGTGGTTTTCCGGCGCGCGAGCCGCAGTGTCGGCAGGCGAGATCGCACGCGAGCGTGATTTCCCAAACGGCGTAAATCGGACGAACGCCATCTTGCGGGCGCACGCCATCGGCGAGTGGCAAGCGACGTTTCGCTGGCAGCGCAACCGGCGCAATCGGAAGCGACCGTGGACGATCGCCGAGCACCACGCTCAATCTCCCGTGCCGGCTTCGAACGGTGGGCCGCCGTAGAAAGTGCCGATCGATTCATCGGCGGCGTCTTTTTGCGACCCCTGATCCTGCGAGGCGTCGTAGGGGGCGCCATAGAGAGGCTGCGTGCTCACGCCGCACGCGCTCATGACCGCCGCCGCTCCGACGAGCGCTACGCGCGATGCGCGTCGGGTGCGAATCGGTGGCGCTGCCTCGACATGCGCGCCACAGAACGGACATGCCGATTCGCGCACGTGGCGCGAGCATGACGGACAAACGCTGAGACTCATGTCACTGCCCTTCCGGAGGAGGTGGCGCGCCGTAGAGAGCTTGCCCACTCGAGTCGCTGCCGTCGGCGGCGTCGAGACCCGCGTCGACGGGCGGACCACCGTATGCGCCTTGCAAGCTGTCGGTGCCCGCGTCGAACGGCGGGCCGCCATACAATGCGGCGTCGGTCGCATGGATGCTGTCTTCTTTGGCGTCGGTGCCGCCGTCGTCACCGGGTGTGGAGCCGCCGCATGCGAGCGCGACCGCGGCCGCGCCGATCATCGCGCTGCGACTTCTGCGTCGGGGTAAGCGCGGGGTGTCGCGGCGCGCTGCCGTGGCGCCGCAAAACGGACAGGCAGCGTCGGCAGTGCGAACGTGCCGAGCGCACGCCACGCAAAGTGAGAAAGCCATGCCCGAAGCCTATCACTCATCTCGGGGGCAAGTGCGATCAGGAAGTAGGGAGTTGAACGCCCGCGCTCTTGAACATGCCGACAAGACCGCTTTTGTCCACAGACTTCATCCAAGCTTCGCGCGGCTCCACGAGCTTGTTCAGAACGAGCGCGAGAAGCGAGTCGTTCATCGTCACCATGCCCGCACCGCGCGACGTCTGCATGATGGACGGGATTTGGAACGTCTTGCCTTCGCGGATGAGGGCCGACACCGCCGTGTTGCCGAGCAAGATCTCCATCGCCGCGACGCGACCGCCGCCGATTTTCTTGCAGAGCACCTGCGCGATGACGCCTTTGATCGACTCCGAGAGCATGACGCGGATCTGCTCCTGCTGATCCGTCGGGAACTGATCGATGATGCGGTCGATCGTCGAGATGGCCGTCGTGGTGTGGAGCGTCCCGAACACGAGGTGCCCGGTTTCTGCCGTTTCGATCGCGATGGCGATCGTTTCGAGATCGCGCATCTCGCCGACGAGAACGATGTCTGGGTCTTCGCGAAGAGCCGCACGAAGCGCATTCTTGAAGCTCTTCGTGTGCTGGCCGACCTCGCGCTGATTGACGAGGCATTTGATGTTCTTGTGAACGAACTCGACCGGGTCTTCGATCGTGATGATGTGATCGCTTCGGTTCTTGTTGATGAAGTCGACCATGCCCGCGAGCGTGGTGGACTTTCCGGAGCCCGTCGGCCCTGTGACGACGACGAGGCCCTTCGTGAGAAAACACAAATCGAGCACGGCTTGAGGAAGGCCGAGCTTGTCGGCGGGGATGATGTCGATCGGAATTTGCCTGAGCACGGCGCCCATGCCGTTGCGATCGACGAACGTGTTCACGCGGAAGCGCGCAAGGCCCGGCACTTCGTAGGCGAAGTCGGCGTCGTGTTTTTCGTCGAAATCTTTGCGCGACTTTTCGTTGAAGAGCGGCGTCATGAGCGCGCGTACGGCGTCCGATGTGAGCATCGGGCGCTCCTTCAAGAAGTGCATCTCGCCGTGAATGCGAAGCGCGGGGCATGCGCCCGTCGTGAGGTGGAGATCGGACGCCTGCTTCGACATCATCTCTTCGAGGATCTCGTCGATGGGGTGTTTGCGCTTCGACGACGATGCAGGTTTCGCAGCGTTCGGCTGTATCGCAGCCATCTCTGGGACGCTCGCGTACGCGGCCTTCGGCTCTGGCGGCGGCACGGGCGGGACCGCAGCCTTCGCCGCGACACGCTTCACCGTGATCGTGAGAATGCCGGCGAGCGTCGCGACGGTGACCTCGATCTTCTCGCCGCCTCGCTCGACTTGCGCCGAGCGTTTTTCTTTGGCGACGGCCGCGACGTCTTTGGCGTCGAGCACCTCGGCTGCAAGCGCGAGCAAGCTCGCTTGCTGGAGTGGCTCGCGGCCGATTTCGATGCGGCGCCCTCCACGCATCAGGAAAATCTTTTCACCGGCAACGAGCCTTACCTCGTCGGCCTCGGTCTTCTTCAATGCATCGACGAGCGGATCGAGCCTCGACACTGGTTCATCTCCCTAGAATTTGATCGCGACGACGTGGCGTTTGTTGACGAAGACGATGCCGCCACTGTCTTCGACGGCGAAAAACTGCGGTGCGGCATTGAAGAAATCAGAGAGGCGCTCGGCTTGCGGGTGCTGCACGGCGCCGTCGAGCGTTTTGCCGCTGGCGAGCTCGACATGAACGAGGTCGACGGCAGGAGGCGCTGCCGGCTCCTGGCGCGGGGCGATGTCGCTGACGACGCGCACGCTGACGATGGCGTCGCGCGATGTGAGCTCGTCTTTTTCGCCGTTTCGGACGGGCATCACGCGGCGTTCGGAGTTGAGAAATTCGTCGATGGTTTCAGGGCCCGCGCGTGATGCAGATGTCATCGACAAAAAGAGCGTGCTCCGCACCAAGCGCCCGGTCACGAGCTCGAGATCGACGAGCACCGGAAGCATCGGCACTTGTCGCGGATCGGCGGGCGCATCCATTCAGCGAAGAGCATACATCAGGTATCTTGCGCGCAAGATGCGGACTGATTTGGAGCTCTTCCCCAGGAGCTCGTCCGAGACGTCGAGTTGCTGAAAGGATAGTGTGCGTCTGGTGAGTGCCCCGAAACCCATCCAAGCGATCAATCGTTACAAGGCCGACCTCCGCGATTTTCAGTTTTTGCTGTTCGAGCAATTCAAAATCGGCGAGCTGCTGGGCAAGGCACCGTTCGAAGCGTGGGGTGAGGACGAAGTGAAGAGCTCTCTCGCCGAGTGCTACCGCTTCGTTCGCGAGGTCACCGGGCCGCTCAACGCCACGGGCGACCACGAAGGCTGCCGCGTCGAAGGCGGGCGCGTGCTCACGCCCACAGGCTTCAAAGACGCTTGGACGAAGCTCTATGAAGCCGGTTGGAAATCGATCGGCGTCGAGACCGAGCACGGCGGCGCGGGGTCGCCGCACACGGTGCAGATCCTCGTCGAAGAAATGCTCTCCGGCGCGAACGCAGCGTTCAACATGTATCCGGGGCTCGCATTTGGCGCGGGCGAAGTCATCGCGTCGTTCGGCACGCCCGAGCAGAAGAGCTTGTATTGTGCACGCATGTTCGGTGGCACCTGGGGCGGCTCCATGTGCCTCACGGAGCCGCACGCCGGCACGGACGTCGGCTCGGCACGCACCGCCGCGACGAAGAACGCCGACGGCAGCTACACGCTCACCGGCACCAAGATTTTCATCTCTGGCGGCGATCACGATCTCGCCGAGAACATCATCCACCTCGTGCTCGCGCGCGCCGAAGGGTCCCCGGCAGGCACGAAGGGGCTCACGCTCTTCATCGTGCCGCGTGTGCGCGTCGCGGATTCGGGCGCGCTCGGCGAAACGAACGACGTCACGCTCGGCGCCATCGAGCACAAGATGGGCATCAACGGCTCGGCGACGTGCGTGCTCAACTTCGGCGAGGGCGGCAAATGCATCGGCTGGCCCGTCGGCGGTGAGGCGTCGATCAACAAAGGCATGCCGCAGATGTTCATGATGATGAACGGCGCGCGCATCGCCGTCGGCGTGCAAGGCCTCGCGGTCGCATCGAGCGCGTACTTGAACGCGCTCGACTACGCCAAGGAGCGCAAGCAAGGCTCGTCGATCGCACACTGGAAGGACGCAACTGCGCCGCGCGTGCCGATCATCGAGCACGCCGACGTTCGTCGCATGCTGCTCGACATGAAAGGCCGCGTCGAAGGCATTCGCGCGCTCGCGATCAAGCTCACGGATCACCTCGACCGCGTCACGACCGCGAAGGACGATCAAGAAAAGGCGTACCACCAAGGCCAAGTCGACTTGCTCGTGCCGCTGCTCAAAGCGTACGGGTCCGATCAAGCGTTCCGCGTTTGTGAGACAGCGATCCAAACGTACGGCGGCGCGGGCTACACGCGCGACTACCCCGCCGAGCAATACTGCCGCGACGCCAAGATCTTCAGCATCTACGAAGGCACGAACCACATTCAGTCGATGGACCTCGTCGGGCGCAAGCTCGGGCAAGCGGGCGGCGCAAACCTCCAGGCGTTCCTCGGTGACGTTTCCAAATTCGTTGCACAATACAAGGACCACGCGTCGCTCGGGCCGCAAATCAAGGGCCTTGGCGTGGCACAAGAAGCGCTCGCGGGCAGCGCGATGAAGCTGCTCATGTGGTTCCAGACGGGCAAGATGGACATGGTCCCGCTCTTCGCGAACCGCTTCCTCGAGATGATGAGCGAGCTCGCCGTCGCGTGGCTCCTCCTCGAAGGCGCCGTCATCGCCGACAGCAAGCTCGCAACGGCGACGACCGACAAATCTTTTTACGAAGGAAGGATCCACGCGGCACGCTTCTACGCGCGTGGCGCTCTTCCACACGTCGAGCTCCTCGCCAAACAAATGAACGACGAGGATCGCTCCCCGCTCGACATCCCCGACGCCGCCTTCGCTACGGTTTAGACACCGAGAACCTTCGACCATGAAACGATCCATCTGCCTCGGCGCATGCGCGCTCCTCGCCGTCGCGTGTGGCGGCGCGCCCTCCTCGGCCACGCCTGGTGGCGGAATGTCCGACGACGACGAAATCTTCGCGGTCGTCATCTTTCACGATCTCGAGCAGGCGTCGCTCGCGTCCGGCGAGGGCGTGTGCGTGGGCGCGCGCGGTGCGACGAGCGATGGTAGCGCGCTACTCGCGGCCATTCGTTCGCGCTATCCGACCGCAGTGCCGGATGGCCAGTGCTCCGGCGGCGGCCCGGATGGCTCCCACGTCGTCGTCATCACGACAGGTGCCAAAGCGGTTCGAATCGACATCGGGCCCATCGAATGGGCGCAAGAGCAGGGAAAGGCGAGCATCGTCAGCGGCGGCGTGTATCGCGCCGGCGGCGTTCGCGAGGTCGAGTACACACTCGAGAAGCACGGCTCGAAGTGGCAGATCACTGCGACGAAGACGAAGATCCAGACCTAGTTTTTTGGACCTCCGGCGAGATCAGGGGACCAGCACGATTTTGCCGAAGGCGCCCGCGAGGTGAACGTCGTACGCACCGGTGGGCAGAAGCGGGCGGCCCGATTCGTGCGCGTCGATGAACGTGAGCACCTCGGGGTGGCGGAGTGGGAGCGCCGCGATTTCGGCGCGCGTGAGGTAGGCGGCGCCGCGCGAGTGTTCGTCGGGCTCGCTTTTGGTCGGTAACACGACGCCGCGGTAGCAACTGAAGACGAAGCGCATCTTCGCGGCGTGGGGCGCGATGTCGTGGTCGATGGCGAGGATGCCGAGAACGCCGACGAGCTGCTTGGCCTCCTCGATGGTCTCGCGCACCACCGCCGCGACGAGGTTCTCGCCGCGTTCGACGCGGCCGGCTGGAAGGTAGAACGTTCCGTCGCGCTCCTGCACGACGAGGTATCGCGCAGGAGCGTCTTTGGGACGTGGAGCGTACGGAACGACAGCGAGGACGAAGAATGATGTTTCCATGCATCGATCGTGAGGCCGAATCGAGTTGCAGTCGATGCAACTTTGGTTCATGGTTCATGCAGGTGTTGCATGAACGTAATATCGCACCGAAGTGCTCGTTTTCCGGGTGATCTGGTCGAGCACGCGAGGGCGTTTAACGTCCTGGCGACCGAAATTGATGTTCCAGGGTCCGGCGCGTTCGAGCGCGCCGCACGGAAGCTCCATCTCGATGCGAGCGTGCTCAGGCGCCGCCTTCAAGCGCTGGTCGACTACGCGGGTGGTCCGCTCGTCACCGGTCGCGGTCGCGGCCTTCGCCTCACCGGGCTCGGCGCGCGCATGCGAAACGTTTCGGGGCAGCTCGTCGAGCTTGCGGGCTCGCTCCAAACACCTGCGGCGCCGGCGGAGCGTGTCGTCATTGGTTGCACCGAAGCCGTGTCGAGCGAGCTCTTGCCGGCAGCGCGAGCAAGACGTTCCTCGGCGTGCAGATTCAGTGCGCGCAGTGTCACGATCACAAAACCGAAAAGTGGAAGCAGCAAGACTTCCAGAAGTTCGCGGCGTGCTTCATGCGCGCGCAAACGCTCCCGCTCGACGGTCCCATGATGAAGGGGCTCAAGCGCGCACTCGTGCGCGACATCGATCGGCCGTTGCCACGCTTCATGCGCGAGGCGGATTTGCAGCCGATCGGACGCGCCGCACCGACCGCGCTCGACGGAACCGCGATGACGGGAACCGTGCGCGAATCGATCGCGACGTGGATGACGAAGAGCCCATGGTTTTCACGCGAAGCGGTGAATCGAGCGTGGGCGCATTTTCTAGGGCGCGGGTTCGTCGACCCGATCGACGACATTCGCCCATCGAACATTTCGGACGCACCAGAGCTCGAGGACGCGCTCGCGAAGGACTTCACCGAGCATCAGTACGATCTCAAACGCTTGATGCGGACGATCGCGCTCTCGCGTGCCTATGGGCTGGCGACGGCGAAGGCGCCGAACGTTTTGTGGAGTCACTTTCGCGCGACGCCGCTCGGGCCGAACGAAATGCTCGATGCGGTCATCGATGCAACAGGCGTGGACGAAGCGCTGCGAAGGCTTGGTCGCTTCAACGTCGAAGAGCTCACCGAGCGACTGCGCACGCTCTATGGATTCGTGTTCGACGTCGACGAAGAGTTCGATCGACCCACGTTCGAAGGCACGATCACGCAAGCGCTCATCCAGCTCAATGGCCGATTGATCGCAGGCGGCTCGAGTGCGCTTCCGGGCAGCGCGGTAGGGCGCGTCGCACGGAGCGACATGACCGACGCGCAGAAAGTGGAGGCGCTCTACATGCGAACGCTTTCACGAAAACCGAGCGCGACCGAGCTCGCGACGTGGACGGCGCTCTTCGCGCACCCGCCGCCGCTGCCCGATCCGGATCCGACGAAGAAAGTGCAGCGCAACCCGAAGGATCCACTCGCGCAACTGAACAACCGCGTGCCCGAGACGCGCGAGCCGAAGATCGCGATCGTCGAAGACTTGATGTGGACGCTCCTCAACTCCTCCGAATTCGTTTTGAACCACTGATGCGGCAATCACCTGAATCGATCAACTCAACTTTGGATCAATGATGAACCGACGACACCTCTTGATGCTCGGCGCCGGCGGATTTCTCGGCGCGATGGTCACGCGATTCGCGCGCGAGGCTCGCGCCGATGGTGCCATCGTGGCGCGGCCCGCGAAGGCCAAGGCGATGATCCTTTTGTGGATGAACGGCGGGCCGAGTCATCTCGAGACTTGGGATCCGAAACCGGGGCATCTCAATGGCGGCCCCACGAAGGCGATTCGCACGGCGCTCGCGGGCCTCTCGGTGAGCGAGAACATGCCGCACCTCGCAGCGGTCGCGCAGAAGCTCACGGTGATTCGGTCGATGTCGAGCAAAGAGGGCAACCATCAGCGCGCGCAATACTTGATGCACACGGGTTACTCGCCGACGCCCACAGTGACGCATCCTTCGCTCGGCGGTTGGGTTTCGAAGAAGCTCGGCGCGCCCGCAAATGGTTTGCCGTCGTTCGTGTCGCTCGGCGGGCCGAGCTTTGGGGCCGGGTTTCTCGGTGTTTCGAATGGGCCGTTCGTCATCCAGAAGGCCGGCGCGTCTCCCGACAACATCCTGCCCGAAACTTCAGGCGATCGGTTCGCGCGCCGGCGCGCGCTGCTCGATCAAGCCGAGCAAGAGTTCGCGCAACGAAGCGGGTCGGCGATGGTCGACGATCGTCGCGCCGTTTACGCTCGCGCAGTCTCGCTCATGGGCTCGCGCGATCTCGGAGCGTTCGACGTCGACGCTGAGCCACAAGCGGTGAAGACCGAATACGGCGACACCGATTTCGGTCGCGGCTGCATCGTCGCGCGTCGCCTCGTGTCGTCCGGCGTGCGATTCGTCGAGGTCGTGCAAGACGGTTGGGACACGCACCAAAATAATTTCGCGCGCACGAAATCTCAGCTCGGCATCGTCGACCCCGCGGCCGCCGCGCTCATCAAAGATCTCGATCAACGCGGTCTCCTCGCGAGCACGCTCGTCGTGTGGCTCGGGGACTTCGGCCGCACGCCCCGCATCAACGGAAACGAGGGCCGCGATCACTACCCGCAAGCATGGTCATGCGCCCTCGCGGGTGGCGGCACGCGCCCGGGCCTCATTGGCTCGACCGACGCCGCGGGCGAGCACGTCTCGACCCCAAACTACGGTGTTCCGGATCTCCTCGCGACCTGCGCCACGCTCATGGGCCTCGACCCGCACGAAGAAGCGATGTCCCAAGTAGGCCGCCCCATCGCCATCACGGACTCCGGGCAACCGATCGCCGGCGCTATCACGTAGATTGTGTGAGATGCGCGTTGGTTGGTGGGTTGCGGTCGCGATGTTGATGGGCCCGGCGTGCAAGCGGGCGCCCATGGATCGGGTGGAAGAGATTCGCGATCAGCTCGCGGGGGATTCGCCGCGGTGGGATGGGAAGTTGCCGGCGTGCGCTGCGGCGAGTTGCGCGAACGACATCGCGGCTGCGATCGGCGGGGCGTTCGACGACAAGAAGCCCGACCAGATTTCGGCGGCCGTCGTTGCGGTGATCGTTGGGCGGGATGTCAAAGGCAGTGTGCTTGGATCGCCCGATGTTTGGCTCACCGCGATGCGCAAGGCGAAGGGGCCTGGTGCGGATGCGATGCGGCTCGCTGTTGCGCGCGAGATGAGCCTCGTCGCTGACAAGCACGCGCACGCGATCGACACGGACGCGGATGCGCGGGCGTTTGTCGCGAGCATCGCGGGAGCGATCCCCGGTGCCTGCAAGACGTACGCATCACTCGGCGCAGGCGACAAAGTCGACGCGATGCCGCCCGCCGATTCGCCGGATCACTCCGCGTGCGTTCAGCACGATCTTTCGCGGCGCGATGGGCCCGGCCCGACGTACGGCGAAGGCCTTTTTCGCGGCGTCGCGGGTGGCCTCGCGCTCTGGAAAGATGCGCTCGCGGCGCTCCATGAAGGCTCGGGGCAAATGGATGCAAAGTACAAGCATGCGCTCGACCTACGCATCGCGATCCTCGACGCCGCCACGCCGAAGATCGTGCCCAAATCCGTCGCTGCGCCCATCGGCAACACGTGGGGCCAAATGATCGACGAGCACAACACGAAGCTCGGCGCCCCCGACGGGGGAACGCGCGTGATCCCCGACGGGGGGACGCGCTTCGTGATCCCCGACGGGGGAAAACCCTGACTCACTTCTTGGGAGCGAGGCGTTGCTCGAGCGCCTTTGCGAACGACGTGTACGGCATGATCTCCACTTCGATGTCTCCATACGTTTTTCGATGATGGTCGGTGGGGTGGAGTGTCACGACGACGTTGTCCCCGCGCGGATGCATGCGACGAAACGCGCGCAGTGCCTCGGGCGAAAACTTGGACGGTGAGCTTTTGCACTCGATGGCCAATAGCTCTCGACGGCGTCCCACCTCGAGCACGAAGTCGACCTCGTGCTTTTGCTTGTCGCGCCAGTAGTGGAGTCTCGACGTACCGGCGCGTGCGGCGATTTCTCCCAAGACCAAATGCTCGAGCAAAAACCCTTTGTCGTCGGCGCGGAGCGAATCCCAGCCGCGGAAGTAGCAAACGAAACCGGTGTCGAACGCATAGACCTTTGGCTGCGCCTTGAGCTCCGTGCTCGCGGCACCGTGGTACGGGCGAAGAACGGTCGCGAGGAGCGTGGTCTCGAGAATGGTGAGCCAATGCTGGATGGTCGGTCGGGATACCTCGCACGGTGTCGAGAAAGCCTGAGCTTCGAAGAGCCCGCCACTCTGCACGAATACGAGCTCGACGAACTTCATGAACGCCGACTTCTTGTCGACGACGAAGAGCTCCGACAAATCCTTCGCCCAATACGAGTCGACCCACTCTTCGTAGTCTTTGTCGTCCGGTGTTCGCGAAAGAAAAAACGGCGGTAGCCCGCCGCGCAACATGCGCTTGTCGAGATCGACATCATCGAAGTCTTCGAGGTCGGTGGCGATCATCGGCACGAGCCACACGTCGCGTTTGCGACCGGTGAGCGTGTCTTTGAATTTGTTGCGCGCGGCGAGCGTCGACGAGCCCGTGGCCACGACGCGAAGCTTCGGAAAGTGATCGGCCGCGACCTTGAGGACTTCGGATGGATTCGAGAGCCGATGCACCTCGTCGAGAACCACGATCGGTGCCGCTTGGCTGCGGAAGAAAACCTCCGGATCCTCGAGCGCACGACGAACGCGCACGAGCTCGCAGTCGTGGTAGCTCGCGCCGGCGAGCGAACGGACGAGCGTCGTTTTGCCCGAGCGCCGCACGCCTGCGAGCCAAACCACGCTGTGTTTGGCGAATGCGCGCGAAAGTGCCTCCAGCCAAAACGTGCGGTTCACATAACCATACTTTCGTATAGTACGACCAAACGCAAGTGTGGTTCCGTGCCCGCTACGGGAGGGTGACGACGTGCGGCTGAGCGTCGCCCATGCGGAGCTCGTAGAGCTTGCCGGCTGTGAGGCCGTTGAACGTTTGCGTGGTGAGCGGTTGGTCGGGCCAGCGCACGCTGACCGAGTCGGCCTGCGCGCATGCACCGAGACCGAACGAGAGCACCGTGTCGTTCATCATGCCCATGTGGCCGTAGCCGCCGTTGCGCTCTTTCGTTTGCGTGACGCCGCCGGCGCCGAGCTGCACGCGCGCGCCGAATGCGCTCTTGTTCGCGCCGATGCCGTCGCCGACGAGACGCATTTCGATCCACTTTTGCGCCGACGCGCCTTGGTTTTCGTAGAAGTGAACTTCGTTCGTCTTCCAGATCGCCGAGCAGTCGCGTGCGGTGCCGGAGCCGACGACGACATCGAGATCACCATCGCGATCGAAGTCGGCGACGGTAAGCCCGCTCATGCACGGGTGATGCAAACCCCAGGCGGCTCCGACCTCTTCGAAGGTGCCGTCTTCTTTTTGATGAAACACGAGGCCGAACTGATTCGGATAATCGCTCGCGGCGACGACGAGATCTTCGCGACCATCGTTGTCGAGATCGCCACCGGCGACCATCAACCCGCCTTCGTTCCAGTCGCTCGTCGGGTGCGGCCACACCATGCCGGTGGTTGCGTTGCCGGGGCGGTCGAACGTGATGGTTCCGTTTTGCGTCGTGTTGCGCAAAAGCTCCGAGCTGTCTCCCGATTCGCCGATGTGCCAGTGGTGGATGCCAGCCGTGTAGATGTCGAGCATGCCGTCGCCGTCGACGTCGCCGCAGTACGTGGAGAAATTATTTCCGCCGAGTCGCCACGGTTGATCGTCCGAGCCGTGCGCCCAATCGGCGTCGGCTGGAGCGGGGCACTGAATGAGCGGCGCGCCTACGCCTGCGCAATCGGCTTCGGCTGAGTGGAGCGTGCAGTAGCAAGCGAAGAACTGATTGTCTTTGTAGTTGAGGTCCGAGTCCGCTGCGTACCCGCTTGCTTGCCCGACCTCGGAAAAATGGCCGGTTCCGTCGTTTTGGTACATCAAGTTCCACTCGCGGCCGTACGCGCTCACCATGAGCTCGGGCGACCCGTCGCCGTCGATGTCGCACGACGTGACGCCGTATGCCGGGCGGCTGTTGGTACCCTTCGCGAAGCCCGCGCTGTCGGTCTTCAGGCCGACCGAATTCGTGATCGTCGTGAAGGTCGCGTCGCCGTGACCTTGATAGAGCTGCGCTTGAAAGCCCGCGTACGTCTGCCCGTACATTTGGTACCAAAAGCCCACGAACAGATCGAGCTTGCCGTCCCGATCGACGTCCGTCATCGTCGCGCCGGTCGTCGTCCACAGATCTGCGGCCGATGGATGCGGATCCGAAATCGGCCCGAGCGCGAAGTGGCCCGTGCCGTCGTTGATCATGACTTCGCTTCGGTCGCCGGTGTCGGTCGTGGGGTTCGTCGGATCGGCGTACGTGCCGCTGAACACATCGAGGTCGCCGTCGTTGTCGACGTCACCGACGGACGCGACGTTCGCAGATCGCAATTGCGTTGCCGTGGCGCCGCCGCCACGAACTTGGAAAAGCCCGCTGTCGACCGTTGCGTCGACGAATGTGCGGCCACCCGACCCGTTCGGGCGATTCATGAGCACCCATGTGGTGCGGGGCATCGTGGTGTCGTCGCGTTTGTTGGTGGCGTCGTTCGAGAGAATCAAATCGGGGTAGCCGTCGCCGTCGAGATCGGACGACACGATGCGATTGCCCGTGACGGTGGCGAGGCCCCACGCGATCGTGGAGTCGACGAAGGTCGTCCCGCTCGTGCCGTGGGGATCGCAAGTCGGCCCGGCATCGGCGTCGGTTCCGGCATCGCTGCCATTGCCGTTATCGCCGCTGCACGCGAAGAAACCCGCGAACGAGAAGAGAAGTATCGCGATGCGCGTCATTTGGGCGTTTTCTTGGCTCAAATTGTGACCCGTGTCACCCGCGCGACAAAGAAAAATTGTTGCCGCGACGGTGCATGAAACTCCCTACATTCGGTCCCACCCTGAACGACTTCGCCTATCGCCATCGGTGGCTTTATGTCGCAATGCCATCCGTCGCCATCGGCGTGATGATGATTGTCGCATGCGTTGCGAAGGATTGGCACGCGCCGGCGCTGCCGGTTGCACTGATTTTGGTTGCCGGAGCGATCGGGTTGGGAGCCGTCGGCGGCCGCGCGATGCTCGCGCTCGGTTCGGAGCTCACGCGCCGCGAAATCGAATCGCTCAGCGTGGTTCGTGTTCGGTCCGTTGCAAAGGGAAGCTTGGCGCTCGGTATCGTGCTTGCGCTCGCATGCGCTGGCGTTGCGACTACGATTGCGTACTTCGCGCTCGCCGATGCTCCTCGCGTTGCAGCGTCGCTCTTCGCGGGTGCGTACGTCGCGGCCGTGAATGCGCTTGCCGCGACGATGGTCGTGCTTGCCGCGCGCCCCGTGGTGGTGGGTGTCGACGGCGTTCGCATCGGCACACGCATGCTTCGATGGAGCGAATTGCGCGCGGTGGGCATCAGCGGCTCATCGCTCGTCTTCGTCGGTCACGATGACACTAGCGTCACGGCGTCGTTCACGAGCCCGCACCTCGCCGCAGCCATTCAAGATCGCGCGCTCACTCGCATCGAAAGCGCCGCTGATGCACCCGCCCTGCTCGATCGCAAAGGTCGTTCTGCCGAGGCGTGGCGACAAGAGCTGACGTCGCCCATGTATCGCAAAGGTCAGCTCTCGCCGGATGACGCCGAGAGAATCGTGGCGTCCGGCTCGGCAACGCACGACGAGCGCGTGGGCGCCGCAATCGTGCTCGCCCATGCGTCGCGCGCCGATCGCGTCCGGGTCGTCGCGGAAAGCGTGGTGGAACCTCGCCTTCGGGTCGCCCTCGAGAAGGCGGCCGCCGAGACCCTCGACGACGACACATTGAACGCCTTGGGGCTTGACGAAAGCCCCGTCCGGAAGAATAGTTCGCACGCGAAACTTTCGTAGGAGAAACTCATGGCGGATCTGCGGTTTGAAGGGCGCGTGGCGATCGTAACGGGGGCAGGAAACGGGCTCGGAAAGTCCCATGCTCTCCTTTTTGCGTCGCGCGGCGCGAAGGTCGTCATCAACGATTTGGGCGGCAAGCACGACGGCACGGGCAAAGGCTCGGCGGCCGCGGACGCAGTCGTCAAAGAGATCAAAGATGCAGGCGGTGAAGCCGTCGCCAACTACGACTCGGTCGAGGACGGCGCCAAGATCGTGCAGACCGCGATGGACGCGTTCGGCAAGGTCGACATCATCGTCAACAACGCCGGCATCCTCCGCGATACGTCGTTCCAGAAAATCACCCAGGAAGACTGGGACCTCATTTATCGCGTCCACGTCCTCGGCGGTTTCAAGGTCACGCACGCGGCGTGGAACGTCACGGGCGGCATGCGCGACAAGGGCTACGGCCGCGTGATCTTCACGGCGTCGGCCGCGGGCATCTACGGCAACTTCGGCCAATCGAACTACGCGATGGCAAAGCTCGGGCTCGTCGGGCTTTCGAACACGCTCGCGATCGAAGGCAAAAAGAAGAACATCCACGTTAACGCCATCGCGCCCATCGCGGGCTCACGCATGACGGAGACCGTGCTTCCGCCGAACCTCATCGATGCGCTCAAACCGGAATACGTCTCGCCGCTCGTCGCGCTTCTTTGTCATGAGTCGTGCGAAGAAACGGGCGGGCTCTTCGAAGTCGGCGGCGGTTTCTACGCGAAGCTCCGCTGGGAGCGTGCCGAAGGCAAAACGTTCCGCCTCGGCCGCGCGCTCACGCCCGAGCTGCTCCAGAAAAACTGGAACGAGATTTCGGGGTTCGAGAAAACCACGCACCCAACCGACATCACCTCGTCGATGGGCCCCATCCTCGGCAACCTGGACAAGAAATCGCGCGGCGGAAACGACTTCATCGACGTCGACGCAGCGCTCGAAGCGGATCTGCCGCCCGTGCGCAACCAATACGACGAGCGCGACGTCGCGCTTTACGCGCTGGGTGTCGGCGCGGCTGAAAACCCGCTCGATCCGAAGGATTTGAGCCTCGTCTACGAGATGAGCGGCGAAGGCTTCTATACGCTGCCGACGTTCGCGGTCATCCCCGCGATGCGCGTCATCTTCGATCGCTTCAAGAAGGGCGAGACGGCGCCAGGCCTCAACTACGGCTTCGAGCGCATCCTCCACGGCGAGCAGTACACCGAAGTCAAGCGGCCGCTTCCGACGAGCGCGAAGCTCTCGCACAAGATCCGCACGAAGGACATCTTCGACAAAGGGAAGAACGCCGTCGTCGTCACGTCGATCACCACGACCGACGAAACGGGCGAAGAGCTCGCGTACAACGAGCTCACCTCGTTCGTGCGCGGCGCGGGTGGCTGGGGCGGCGAGCGCGGGCCGAGCGGCGAAGTGAACGTCGCGCCGGATCGCAAACCCGATGCCGTCGTCGAAGAGAAGACGCATCCGAATCAAGCGCTCCTCTATCGCTTGTCGGGCGACATCAACCCACTCCATGCCGATCCAAATTTCGCGACGTCGTTCGGGTTCGACAAACCCATTCTTCACGGGCTCTGCACGTTCGGGTTCGCGGCGCGCGCCGTCATCAAGGCGTTTTCGAACGGCGATCCGCGTTACTTCAAGAGCATCAAAGTCCGCATGGCCGACAGCGTTTTCCCCGGCGAAACGCTCGTGACCGAAATGTGGCGAGTGCCGCAAGCTCGAGCCGAAGGCGAGAGTTCGGACCCGATCGGGAATGCGGGGCAGAAGATCATCTTCCGCACGAAGGTCAAAGAGCGCGACAAGGTCGTCCTCTCGAACGCGGCTGTCGAGCTCTATACGGAGATCCCGAAGCCGGTCGCGAAGAAGGCTGCCGCACCCGCGGCAAGCGCAGCACCGAGCACGATGCCGATCAGCGCGGACATCTTCGCCGGCATGGGCGAGTACCTCGGCAAGAACGCAGATGCCGTGAAGAAGATCGGCGTCGTCTATCAATTCAAGCTCACCAATCCCGAGTCGGTCTGGACCGTCGACACGAAGACCGCGTCGGTCGCGAGCGGCAGCGCGACGCCCGCGCAGTGCACGCTCGAATTGAGCGACGCTGATTTCATGGCGATGTGCACGGGCAAAGCCGATCCGATGAAGCTCTTCATGGACAAGAAGCTCCGCATCAGCGGCGATTTGATGGCGTCGCAGAAGCTCGAGTTCTTGAAGAAGATCGATCCGCAATCCGTCATCGACGCGATGCAAAAGCGCGCGGGTGCTGCTGGCGCAACCGCCGCAGCTCCAGCAGCAGCGGCGGCATCGGTGAGTGGTGACGTGTTCCGCGCGATTCAGCACCACGTCGAAACGAACGCGGCCGAGCTCGCGAAGATTGGCGTCGTCTATTTGTTCAAGCTCACGAATCCCGATTCGGCTTGGACCGTCGACCTCAAGGCCGGCAAAGTCGGGCCCGGTGAAGGTGCAAAGGCCGAGTGCACGCTCGAGCTCTCCGACAGCGACTTCATCGACATGACGACCGGCAAAGCCGACGCCATGAAGCTCTTCATGGACAAGAAACTTCGCATCAGCGGCAACGTCATGGCGTCGCAGAAGCTCGAGTTCTTGAAGAAGATCGACCGAACGAAGAAGGCTCCTGCCGCGGCTCCGCAAGCTCAGACCGCATCAGCGCCGAAGTCGGCTTCGGCCAACGCCGCGAAGATCTTCGAAGCGCTCAAGAAACGCCTCGCAGACAACCCCAAGCTTGCAACCGAGATTGGATCACGCGTGACGTTCGTCGTCGAAGGCACGCGCTACCCGATCGATTTTGGCGCAAGCAACGAAACCGCAGTCGTCACCATCGGCGACGAAGACCTCACGTCGCTCGTCAAAGGCACGTCGGCGCAATCGCTGTATCAACACGGCCAGCTTCGCGTCGACGGCGACGTGCGGCTCGCTCACAAGCTCGGAATCTTCAAGGACCTGATTTAGGGAGCATGAACATGAGTCGCAAGGTCAACGTCATCGGCGTGGGAATGATCAAGTTCGCCAAACCCGGCGCGAGCGAGGAATACAACGTGATGGCGTCGAAGGCGGCGCGCGAAGCGTTGAAGGACGCAGGCGTCGCATTCGGCGAGGTCGAACAAGCATACGCAGGCTACGTCTACGGCGACAGCACCTGCGGGCAGCGCGCCGTCTACGAAATCGGGCTCACCGGTATCCCGGTGTTCAACGTGAACAACAACTGCTCGACCGGGTCGACCGCGCTCATGCTCGGGCGCCAAGCGATCGCGGGCGGCATGGCCGAGTGCGTGCTCGTCGTCGGCTTCGAACAAATGGAAAAAGGCGCGCTCGGATCGAAGTTCACCGACCGCACCAACCCCCTCGACAAGCACGCCGGCGTGATGAACGACGTGCAAGGTTTCGCGCAAGCACCGCCTGCCGCACAAATGTTCGGCGGCGCCGGTCGCGAGTACCGCTGGCGCTACGGAACGAAGAAAGAAACGTTCGGCAAGGTCAGCGAGAAGGCGCGCAAGCACGCCGCCAATAACCCTTACGCGCTCTTCAACGAGCCGCTCACGCTCGACGAGATCATGAATTCGCCCGAAGTGTTCGACCCGCTCACGCGCTACCAATGCTGTCCGCCGACGTGCGGCGCCGCGGCTGCGATTTTGTGCAGCGACGAATTCGCCCAGAAAAAGGGCATCTCGAAGCCCGTGTGGATCGCCGCGCAAGCGATGACCACCGACTACGGCTCGAGCTTCGGTGACTCGATGATCAAAATGGTCGGCTACGACATGACCGTCGCTGCCGCGAAGAAGGTCTACGAAGAAGCTGGCGTCGGTCCGAAGGACGTCGACGTCATCGAGCTCCACGACTGCTTCACGACCAACGAAATCCTCACCTACGAGGGCCTGCAGCTTTGCAAAGAAGGTGAAGCCGAGAAATTCATCTGGGACGGCCAGAACACGTACGGCGGGAAATACGTGACCAACCCATCGGGCGGCTTACTCTCGAAAGGCCACCCGCTCGGCGCCACGGGCCTCGCACAATGCACGGAGCTCGTTTGGCAGCTTCGCGGCACTGCCGACAAACGCCAAGTGCCGAACGCGAAGGTCGCACTCCAGCACAATCTCGGTCTCGGCGGCGCTTGCGTCGTGACGATGTATCGGCGCTGAATAGACCGCGGGTTATGCTGAGGCAGCATGACTCGACACGTGTTCGACGACGACGACATTCGCGGCATCGTCGACTCGCTCGAGCACCCGGCCATGGCGACGCGCGGCGCGTTCGTCGTGGCCGTCAACGACGTGTGGCTCGACGAGCGCGGCTTCAAACGCGAAGCCATCGAGGGCAAACCCATCGATACATTCCTCGCCACGGAAGAACGCGAGCGGCTCATGCAGCGCACGCTCTTGCCCGACGCCGAGGTCTCGTTCGAAGCACCGCTCCGCACGATCGCGCGGATGGCCGACGGGCGCATTCTGCCAGTGCGTGTGTACACGTCGCGCTTCCACGCGAAGGAGCCGCCGGATTATCGCGTCACACTCGTGCTTGCCGAATCTGCGGCGGGTGATCTTTCGCTCGGCCGCGAGCTCCTCGCGCTATCGGCCGACCTCATCGGCGCATCGTCGCAGGAGCAAATCCGCGAGCGCACGCGCGCCGCATTCGTCCGCGCAGGGTTTCGCACGGAGTTCGTTGCCGACACGAGCGACCCGGACGTTCAACGCGCCATCGCGAGCAAAAAACCAGCGTTCATCGGGGCCCGTTCCGCTGCACCCGAAGCGGTGCTCGTGCCGCTATCGAACAACGAGGTCGTGCGCGTGAGCGGCTCCGGGCTCACGGCCCAAGACTCGTACGCGCTCGGGTTTTTCGCGAAGCTCGTGTCGACGGCGCTGCTCGACGTGCAAGCGAGCGAGGCGGCGCGGCGAAAGCTCAGCGACACGCAGCTCCTCCTTCAGCTCGCGCGCACCACCTCGGAGACGCTCGATCTCGGTGTCGTCATGAACGTGACAGCAGACTCGCTCGTCCAGCTACTCGACGTATCGAGCTGTTTCATCTTGCTCCATGACGAGCAGGCCAACGTTCTGCGTGGCGGCGCCTCGTCGATCGCGCGGCGCGAGCATGTGAACGACATCGAAATCTCGCTCACCGACGAGACGAGCATCGCGGCCGCAGCCGCCCGTGAGCGAAAGCCGATCGTGATCCCCGACACGGCGGCCGATCCGCGTGCGCGTCGTGCTCCGCTCGTCCAGCGTTTCGGCGAGACCGCGCTCGCTGCGTTTCCAATCGTGTCGCGTGGTCGTCTGGAGGGCGTCGTCTTGCTCGACGAAACGCGCGGGCCACGCGCCTTCACCGCCGAGTGGGTCGAGATCGCAACTGCCATGGTTGCGCAAGTCGGTTTGTCGATCGCGAACGCGCGCCTCTACGAGTCACTTCGCAAGAGCTACGACGAAGTCGCGGCGACGCGGGCCGAGATGGTCAAGCGCGAACGGCTCGCAGGCCTCGGCGAGCTCGCCGCGATCGTTGCTCACGAGGTGCGCAATCCTCTTGGCGTCATCTACAACGCGACACACTCTCTCAAGCGCCTCATCCACGGCTCGGCGGACGGCACGACGCTCGTCAACATCGTGCGCGAAGAGTGCGAGCGCCTGAATCAAATCGTCGGTGATTTGCTCGATTTTGCGCGCCCGCGCCAACTCTCCATGCAGCCCGAAGACGTCACGCGCGTTCTCGGCGAGGTCGTGGAAGCGATTGGCACAGCGCCGAACGTCCGCTTCGAAGTGATGATCGACGACGATCTACCGATGCTCGTCATCGATCGCCGTTTGATGCGCCAAGCGCTCATCAACGTAGCGCTCAACGGTGTTCAATCGATGCCACGCGGTGGTGCGCTTCGCCTTCGCGCATCGATCGAGCGTGAAGCCGGCGAGCTCGTGATGGAGATCGCCGACGAAGGCTCCGGCATTCCCGACGCCGACCTTCCGCGCATCTTCGAGCCGTTCTACACGACGAAGGCGACGGGCGCGGGCCTTGGCCTTGCCGTCGTCAAGCGAATCATCGAAGACCACGGCGGCAAAGTCTTCGTGCAATCGTCGAACGCCGGCACGACATTTTCACTCCGCCTGAAGCTCGCGTCATCCTAGTGCGTACATTCTGACGAAACGGTTGTAGGAAGGATGGGCATGTCCGTTCCGTTTCTACTCGTTGATGTGCTCGAGCAGGCAGCGACGCGCGCGGCCGATGGGCTTGCGCTCACACACGGCCGACGAACGGTTACCTACGACGAGCTCGAAGGAAACAGCAGTGCGCTGGCGTTCGCGCTCGAGCGGCGCGGCGTTGCGCCGGGCGATCGCGTGGCGATGCTGCTCGATAGCGCGGAGTCACTCGTTACGTTTTGGGCGATCGCGAAAGTTGGCGCCGTGGGCGTCCTGCTCGACGCAGACGACGTCGACGAGCTCGCGGCCGTGCTGCGCGAGCTCGACGCACGCGCGCTCGTCGTCGATGCATCCATCGCGCCCACGTTTCATCATGCGGTCGCACGCGTTCCGCACCTTCGCGTCGTGATCGTCCGCGGGCGGCGCGCCGAGTCCGAAGCCACGGGTTCCGCCGTTTATGTGTCGTACGAAAACGCTCTCGCCGACGAAGACCCGCTCTCGAGCCCGTCGCCGCGCCGCATCGACCTCGACGACGCCTGGCTCGAGCCAGACGACGACGGCCACTGGTGTGCGCTCTCGCATCGCGTGCTCATCTCGCGCGGCTCGACGCTCGTGCGCGGTCTCGCACTCGACGCTCGTGACGCCCTCGCTGGCCCCGCGTTCGCCGAGATTGCCGTCGCGTGCGCGATTGCCGGTGCGTCGTTTCGCATCGCCGCCGCTCTCGGCGAGGCTGGCGAAAACGGCCGCTCGCTCTTCATCGTCGACGATCGCAGCGACGACTCACCACCCACCGGGTCGACCGCCATCGAGCTCTTCGGCGCGACCGAATTCGGTCCGGTGGCCGTGCTCAACGCGAGCAACGAGCCCGCGCATGTGTTGCCCAACGTCGACGTTCGCATCGTCGACGATGCCGGCCTGAGCGTTGCCGCAAAAGTCGTCGGCGAAATTGCCGTGCGCTCGTCGAACCTTGCCTCCCCCGCGACGCTCGCCGCGAAGGAGGGTTACTTCGCGACGGGCGCCGCGGGGATGCTTGACGACGCGGGCGCTTTGTACGTTCTCTGATCTTGAGCGTCTTTCGGCAGATGAACGGTGAGCACCGGCAGGGTCGATGTTCGTAGAATTTTCTCGGCAACGCTTCCGAGGAGAGCACGCGCGACGCCACGCCGGCCGTGCGTACCGATCACGATGAGGTCGGCGCCAACTTCTTCCGCGACGGCCGTTGCCTCTTCCCAGGGCACGCCGTGCCGAAGCACGGTGTCGAGGCGCACGTCGCGATCGCGGTAGCGCGCGGTAATCCCCTCGAGGCCGACCTGTGCACCTTGCATCACGCGCGCCGCAACATCGGCCGACGCCACGAGCGCGCCATCAGGAAAGCCGTAGATTGGTAGCTCGTACGCGTGCATCACGACGAGGCGAGCCCCGAGGGAGTGAGCCAGACCGAAGGCGTAGTCGAGCGCGACTTCGGATGTGTCACTGAAGTCGACCGGAACGAGTAGCGTTTTCGGTACGTGCATCCCTCACGAGTAAGCAAACCTTGGACCGTACAAAACGCTCTAATTTAGGGCGTTTCGTGATGAAAAAATGCCACACCGCGCCAACTGCGCCTCAACCTCCGCGCGTGTGCATCTCGCGATGAGGGTCCGCGCGAAGGCGGCTGAGTGGGACGAATGCGGCGCGATCGGTCGTTGCGTGTCGTGATTCAGCGCCGCGATCGTCGCGCGCTTCCCAAGCCGCGCGAACGATCGTGGCGAGCGCATCGAGCGACGCACCTGACCGGAGCGGCATTCTCAAGTCGACGCCGCGATCGGCGTAGAGGCATCCAAAGAACACGCCGTCCGCGGTGACGCGACCGCGATCGCAGCTCGCGCAAAACGGCGCCGTCGTGCTCGCGATGACGCCGACGACGTCACCGCTTTCTGTTCGGTAACGCGCGGCCGGTGCAGCCGTCTCCGCGGAGATCGGCGCGGGCGAGCCGAGCGCTGCGAGGATCTCTTCACGCGACACCACATCGCGCGCGTTCCACCGCGTTGCGCCGCCGACGTCCATGTATTCGATGAATCGAACCTCGGCGCCGACTTCACGTCCGAAGGCTACGAGCTCGGCGAGCTCGTCGTCGTTTTCACCGCGCAACACGACCGCGTTGATCTTCGTGGAGGTGAACCCCGCATCTCGCGCGGCACGTACGCCGGCGAGCACGTCGGGAAGGCGCGTCGTTCGCGAGAGTTTTTTCGCGCGCTCGGCGCGTAGCGTGTCGACGCTGAATGTCACACGCCCAAGCCCCGCGGCTTTCAGCGCAACGGCGCGCGGCGCGAAGAGAACGCCGTTGGTCGTGAGCGCCACATCACGCACGCCCTCGATCTGCGAAATGCGCGCGATGATCGACTCGAGCTCGGGCCGAAGGAGCGGCTCGCCGCCCGTCACGCGAAGCTCGCTCGCGCCGAGCGACACGAACGCTCGCGCAACGCGTTCGATTTCGTCGACGGATAGGATCGACTCGTCCGGAAGCCACGCGTAGTCGTCCTCCGGCATGCAGTAGACGCATCGCAGATTGCATCGGTCCGTCACGGAGAGTCGAAGCGTTCCGAGCGGGCGCGCATGTCGATCCACGATCATCAGATCAAGCGTTCTCCCACGACGTCGAACGCTTGCACGAGGAGACTGCTCGCAGGGAGCGACTCGAGCTCGGCTTTTTGCGCCGAGTACACGGCTGTGTCGCGCACGGAGCCGCTTGGAGTCACGGTGTCGCCGCGCATGACGCCGTCGAGCTTCATTCCGATTTTCAGCGCGACGCCCGAGCTCGCGACGTTCTCCGGATCGCAGCGGATCTCCACGCGCGGCACTTGGTCGACGCGAAAAGCAACTTGCAAGAGAGCGTTGCACGCCTCGGTTGCGTAGCCGCGCCGTGTCTGCGGCGTTGCGATCCAGTAGCCGATTTCGCGAATCGTGGTGTTTTGGCGCGTATGAAGGCCCGTCCCGCCGATGACCTCCTTTTCCGCCGAATCGAAGATGCCGTAAATGAAATCGATCCCGAGATCGAAGCGGCCGCGAAACGAACGCAAACGCTCGCGCTTGAGATCGAGCTCTTCCGGCTCGGCCTGTGCCCACGGCATGTACACGCGCAGCGCCGGCAAGCTCGCATCGATCGCGCGCTGAAGCATGGGCGCATCGAGCGGCGACCAACATCGGATGACGAGGCGCGGCGTGACGATTCGATACGCGGGCCCGAGCGACTGCACGCCGGCTCAGGCCGTCTGCGCGGAGCTCGGCTCGTCCACGGGTTCTTCTTGCGGACCGAACTTCGCGTCCCAGCGCGCCGGATTGAAGAGATGCGGACGCTTGTGGTGATTCGCGTGGAAGTAGATGCCCGTGAAGAGCTTGTTGCCGAGCCAGAAATATCCGTGGTTCAAATTCACGGGTCGAAAATCGCGACCGGCCATGCCGTTGTGCGTCGACCAGTTGAAGTGCCCGACGAACGCCGCCGCGATCACGTTGGCCGGAAAGTAGAGCGCGAAGAACCCAATCGGCCCGAGCAAGAGATAGAGCGCGAGCGCGAGAACGATGTTGGTGCCGTAGCTGACCTTCGAGCGAAACGCCTCGTAGCGGCGGTTCTCTTCGGTGTCGCCCCAGACGTCGCAGTATTGCTGCTGGAGCTGCTTCTCGACGTAAACGATGCTCGAGAAAAACGAGCGCCAGTAGCTCGGGTACGTCGGGTGCGGGTCTTTGGCGCCGTCATCGCTGAAGCGGTGGTGGCGCATGTGGACGATGTCCCACGAGGCGTAACGCACGAACACGAGCACGCCGAGGATTTCGCCAACGATGCGATTCACTGCGCGCGGGAAGTTGCCGTGCGTTGCGTTGTGAATCCACAAGTGGCAGCAGATGAAGAAGTAGACGAGCGGCGGGTACCCGAGCACGAAGTGCCACGGCTTCCATTCGACGAGGCTGTCGAGTGGGCGGACATGCAACGCGAGCAAAGCTCCGGCCGCGACGACCGAAAGGAGAAAATAGCACGCGTCGTACCGTAGATAAAACCGACGGTCTTTCTTGAACTGCTGGAACGGGTGCTGTTTGAGAAACGCCAGAAACCCCACGTGCTCTCCCAAAGCTCCGGCCACGACGCCACAGCTCCTACAAGGTTTTTTTTGGTTCGTCGAGTGCGTGGCACTTTTCCCGTGCGACGACCGCTTCGCACTGGCTGAAATCCCAACCATTTTGTAAAGAGACCCTGCCGATGTTGCAGCGTGTTTTTGGGGTGAAATACGCGTCTGACGTGCGCCAGGTTGCAACCGTCGCGACGTACTACGGCCTCCTTGCGTCGATGTACTTCGTGCCGGCGTGCCGCAACGTGTTTTTCCTCGGCGCGGCGTGTGCGTTCAGCTTCCTCACAGCGGTCGTCGGCCACAACACGCTCCATCAGGCGATGTTCGTCTCGAAGCGCCGCAACATGGTCTTTCGGTACGTCTTGAGCTTTGGCGGGCTCTTTCCAATCTCGGCGGTCATCCCGTCCCACAACTTGGTGCACCACCACTTCGACGACGACGACCAACCCGACTGGGCCGCGCCCGAGCACGTTCGCTTCAAGTGGAACCTCCTCAACTTGATCCACTTCCCGAACGTCGCCGGCCCGCT
Source organism: Polyangiales bacterium (assembly GCA_038239005.1). Classification (GTDB taxonomy): domain Bacteria; phylum Myxococcota_A; class Polyangia; order Polyangiales; family Polyangiaceae; genus DASXHD01. The sequence goes on along the minus strand of JBBSFE010000016.1, from coordinate 1,496 downwards.
GACGTTCAACGGTGTCCAGCGGTGGGCGCGTCTTTACGGCAAGGGCGAGTTCCGTCGGCAATACACCACGGAGCTCGCGTTCGCGTTCGGCGTCACCGGCATTTTGCTCGCGTTCGATTTTTGGACGGCGCTCTTCTTCGTCGTCGTGCCGCAGCTATGGGGCGCGCGGTGGTTCTTGCGCATCAACATCATCCAGCATGATGGGTGTGACACCGCGACCGAATGGAATCACTCGCGCAACTTCGTAGGCCGCGTGTTCAACTTTTTCATGATGAACAACGGCTACCACACGATTCATCACAACCGCGCGGGCATGCATTGGTCGGAGCTCGCGCTCGCGCATCGCAAAGAAGTCGTGCCGCGCATCGACCCGAGCCTCGACGAGCCAAGCATGCTCGGTTATCTCGCGCGCACGTACGTGCTTCGTTTCTCGCGACCCGCGGGCGCGAACGTTGGCGCCGCCGAGCGCGACGCTGCGCCCGTAGAGATCGAGTCGCGCGAAATTCGGAGAGCGCAGGCGGAAGCCGAAGCGATTTGACGGATGCTGTCGCGGGAGGTGATGGGCATCTTCTGCCTGGGCGTCGTCTGGACGACGGCGCTCTTGGTCGCGGCTGCCGCGCTTCACGATCTGGCTGATTTACGCCGGATCGCGCGCCTCGCGCGGAAGGTCGTGACGGGCGTCGTGGTCGACGGCGACTTCGCCGCGTGGAACGTCGACCAAACCGCGCGCGCGATCGACGTGAAGGGCGGGCGCGCCATCGCGTTTCACGACCGCGGTTTCCGCAGCGAAATTTTCGGCGGCAACATTCGCAAAGACGACGGCACGGTCTACGAAGTCTCCGCGACGAACGGTAACGTGTGGATCGCCGAAGACGTCCGCAAGCGCGCGGCCGAGTGCGCCGACGACGCCACGTTCGATGATGTCTACGCTCAGGCGCGCAAAGCCAAAGGCCACCCGCGCACGACAACCGTCCGCGTGCGTGCGGGCGACCGCGTCTTCGTCACGCTCTCCGCGAGGCTTGCGGACACACTCGTGTCGACCTTCGACCCGGCCGTGTTCTGCGCGAAAAAATCCGCCCTTGTCGCGGTCTTCATCCCGCTCGAGCTCGCCGTATGCGCCGGCGCGACGTGGCTCGCACTCCAGCCGCCGCACTTCGGACGCACGAGCATCATCGGCGCGATCGCGTGCTTCGCATTCTTCCTCGGCGTCACTCCAATCGCGGTTTCTCTTCGCGAGAGTGTGCGCCGCCCCCACGAAGCGTTCATCCGCGCGACGTGGTCTCGCCCCACCGACTGAGCACCTGGCCCGCCGGCCTGGCCGGATTTGGCCGTGCCAGGTGCGAATTGCTAAAACGCGGCGATTTCACGCGGCACGGTGCGTGCTCTGCCATCGGCTGCGCGCGCGCTCTTTGTGAAACGTTCTTACGAAAGGAATCGATCTTAACAAAACGAAAGTGGCTTGCACAACGGGTCAGAGTCGGAAGCAAGCAAATCTC
>JBBSFE010000015.1:0-72854 GCA_038239005.1 Polyangiales bacterium | reverse complement strand
TGCAGCCGCGACGAGCGCGGGCGCGCAGAACGGGATGAGGTCGGTCTTGGCGGCGAGGTAGCCGTGCGCGACGAACGCGACGGCCGTGCCGATGAGCAGCGCGACGCGTGTGTAGCTCTCGCGCTCGGCGATGGGTCCCATCCGTGACGTCGGTGCGAGGAGCAATCGACCAAACGCGAAGGGCGCAAACGCGGCCCACGGAACGAGCGAGTGCCCGACCGTGCCGATGATGAGGTCGTAGGTCGGGTAACGCGCGGGCGTCTTCATGATTGCGCCGGCGGCGACGACGAGCGTCGGCCCTACTTTTGCGGTCGCGAGCACGCCCCAGTAAACAGCGGCCGCTCCGCACACGAGCGCGAGCAAGCCGAGAATGTCACCGTATAGATCGCGCGTTCGGCGACCCGCGGCCCACGTCACGCCCCACGCGGCGCCGATGGACACGAGCGGCACGCCGAGGCCGAGAATGGCTCCGCGCGAGTAGTAACCCGTGAAAAGCCCGAGAAAACCGAAGAGCGTCCAGAGCACGCGTGCGCGTGTGATCTCTGGGCCCTTTTCGGTGCGGTCGAACGCGCCAACGGCGAGACCGCCGAACGCGATCGCGACGCTCGTCATCGTCACGACGTCGCCGAGCATCGTGCGCGACTGCACGAAAAAGAGCGGCATCGTCGCGAGCGCGATGGCCGAGAAGAGGCCCGCGCGACGATCGACCAAGCGCGCGACGAAGCCGTACGTCGCGACCACCCCAACGATGCCCCAAATCGCGAGCGGCAAACGCCCAGCCCATTCGTGCAAACCGAAGACCTTGAAGCCGAGCGCCATCGACGTGAACGGCAGCTCGGGCCGGCCGAGATCGTTCAAGTGAGGCAGGGAGTTGTCGGCGCCGATGAGCGCGAGGTTGTCGGCGTGGAACATATTGAGCGCGATGCGCCGCGCCATGTCGGCGACGTTGAGCTCGAAAGGGTCCCAAAGGCCGCTCTTCGAGAGCGGCGGAAGGATCAAAAAGAAGATGGTCGGCAAGAGGGCGGCGACGGCAAGGCTGATCCCGGCGGGCATGTCACGTAAATCCCGCGGGTTCTCCTTCCGTGGCGCAATGGCCTCGCGCGCGGCGGGCTCTTCCGTCTTCAATGCGTCTTCGTCGGCCATGGGGCGGGGACCTTACCGTGCTAAACGATGCGCGTGATCGAGAAAAGTCGCGTTCCGACGGGGCGTAGATCCGGGCGCGTGGCGCTCGTGGGGCGGCCCAATGTCGGAAAGAGCACCCTCCTTAACGTAGCGCTCGGGGAAAAGATCGCGATCGTCAGCCCACATCCTCAAACCACCCGGCAGCGGCTGCTCGGCGTCTTGACGGATTCGCGCGGACAAATCGTGTTCGTCGACACGCCCGGCCTCCACCTTCCCCGCCATCGGTTGGGCGTTCGGATGCAAAACGAGGCCATCGAAGCCCTTCGAGACTGTGAGATCGTCATGCTCGTCGCTGACGTGCGCAGCGATCCGGACCCGGAGCTTCTCGCGAGCATTCCGAAGGGCGCGATCCTCGCGCTCAACAAAATCGACCTCGTCCAACCGAAGACCCGCCTCTTTCCGCGGCTCGAGCTGTGGCAGAAGGCCCACGATTTCGGGGTCATCGTGCCCATCAGCGCGAAAACCAAGAGCGGCGTCGTGCGTTTGCTCAACGAAATTCGGATGCGCCTTCCCGATGGCGAGCCGCTCTTCGACGAAGACACCCTCACCGACAAGCCCATCCGGTTTCTCGTCGCCGAGTTCGTGCGCGAGCAAGTCCTCGTGCGAACGCGCCAAGAAGTGCCTCACGGGATCGCGGTCACGGTCGATTCGTTCGACGAAGATGCCAAACGCGGCCCGCGCATTTCGCTCACGATTCACGTCGCAAAAGAGAGCCACAAGAAAATCGTCGTCGGGCGCGGCGGGTTGCTTTTGAAATCCGTCGGCATCGCCGCGCGGCGCGAGCTATCGCGCTTGCTCGGGCAACCAGTTCATTTGAAACTTTGGGTTCGCGTGTCGCCCGATTGGGTCGACGATCCGCGCGCTCTCGGCGACCTCGGGTTCGGACAATGACAAAACACTTTCGACCACACGACGACGCATTTCCCGTCGCCGAAGACGCGCCGCTTCCCCTCGTGGCAATCGTCGGGCGGCCGAACGTCGGCAAATCCACGCTGTTCAACCGCCTCGCGCGCCGCAAGCTCGCCATCGTCCATGACGAGCCAGGCGTCACGCGCGATCGTCACTACGCGACGACCACGGCATTCGGCACGGCGTACGCCATCGTCGACACGGGCGGTTTCGACCCCGAAAGCGACGACCCGATGAAAGCGGGCATCGCCGATCACGTACGCGCCGCGATCAAAGAAGCAGACGTCGTCGTCTTTCTGTCGGATGGAAGCTCGCCTGTCATCGATGCAGATCGCGTCGCGGTGGATTTGCTTCGTAGAAGCAAGAAGCCGGTTCTCTACGTTGCCAACAAGGCCGACTCCCCACGCGCCGATGCCGAAGCGTTCGATCTCTACAGGCTCGGCGTCGACGAAGTATTTCCCATTAGCTCGCTCCACGGGCGCGGCATTGGCGAGCTCGAGGCCGCCATCATCGAGCGCCTCCCGAAAGAGCCGCCGCGCGAGCCCGAGGAAGACGGCGAAAAGCTTTTGCGCGTCGCGATCGTCGGCCGGCCGAACGCGGGCAAGTCTTCGTTTTTGAATCGCGTGCTCGGCGAAGCGCGCATGCTCGTCGACGACCGCCCCGGCACCACGCGCGACGCCATCGACGCGCTCGTCACGCACGACGGAAAGAAATACGTCTTCATCGACACGGCCGGCATTCGCCGCAAATCCAAAGTCACCAAAGCCGAAGACGCGGTGGAGGCGCTCGGCGTGCTCTCGGCCATTCGCTCCATCGAGCGCGCGCACGTGGTCGTCGTCATGTGCGACGTCAGCGAAGGCGTCTCCGAGCAAGACGCGAAAATCCTCGGGCTTGCGCACGATCGCGCACGCGCGATGATCATCGTGCTGAACAAGAGCGATCTCATTCGCGACAAGAAAGCCCTCGCCAAAGCCGAGGAGCACGCTCGCGACAAGCTCGCGTTCGCTTCCTACGCGCCCATCGTTCCGATGTCCGTGAAGAGCGGGCGCGGCGTCGCGGAGCTCTTTCGCACGATCGACGAAGTGCGCACGGGCTACTTTCACCGCGCGACCACGGGCGAGCTCAATCGCTTCTTCGAGCAAGTCCTCGACACGCGCCCGCCGCCCACGATGGGCTCACGCGCGCCACGCCTCTATTTCATCACCCAAACGAGCGTGGCACCGCCGACGTTCGTCGCGATGTCGAACGCGCCCGAGTCGATCCACTTTTCGTATCAGCGCTACGTCCAGAACCAGCTCCGCAAACGCTTCGGGTTCGTGGGCTCGCCGGTACGTGTATTCTACAGGCAAAAGCGTGGGCGCGGCGAAGAGAAGCGCGTAAGGCCATCGCGAAGACCGGAAAACACGCGGACGAAAGGCTGATTCAGCTCGCCTGCCTCACGAGCGTGTCACCGAGATTCGAGAGCAGCGCGAGATCGTGGACATCGGAGGCGAGCTCCGCCACGCGCACGATGGGCGCGTGGCGCGCGAAAGCGTCGAGCATGTGGATGTTGCGCGCATCGAGCGTTGCGAGCGCGAATGCATCGGCGTGAGCACGCACGATGCGCTCGGGGCCGTCGTCGCCGAGGTCGAGACCCGCGCTCTTCAGAGCGGCCAGAGCTTCGGCAGTGGAGGCCGCGGCCGAAGCGCCCGGCGGGGGAACACGCAACCGATTCACGACGAACGCACCAAGCGGCATCTTGTGCTCGATGAGTCGCTCGGCGAAGTACTGCACTTCGCGCAGGCTCATCGGCGCCGGTGACGTGACGAGCACGAAGGCGACGTCGCTCGAGCGGAGCGTTTTTTGGACGATTTGGGCACGCTGCTTGAACCCGCCGAACAAATCGTTGAGCTCGGTGATGAGCTCGGCCATCGCCTCGAGGAAACCGCCGCCCGTGATGCGACCGATGCCCTTCAGCACGACCGCTGCGCTCTTCGCGAGAATGTTGAGCGAGAGCTTGCCGCTCGTCTCGAACGCCTGAATGAACCACTTCATCGCTGCCGAATCGAGTGCGTCCATCAGCCGTTCGGGTGCGTCGAGAAAATCGAGAGCGTTCGCGGTAGGCGGCGTGTCGAGGATGACGAGATCGTAGCGAGGGTCTTCCTTCACGGACACGAGCTTCTCGACCGCCATGTATTCCTGCGTACCCGCGAGCGAGGTCGACACGTATTTGTAGAGCTTGTTGTCGAGAAGATGGGCTGCCTTCTCGGGCGACGACGAATATTTGTGAACGAGCTCGTCGAAGGTCGTCTTCGTGTCGAGCATCATCACGGTGAGCTCGCCTTTGAACGAAACGCCGGCGGCGTCGAAGCGCGATTTGTCGATCTTCGTCTCTTCGGCTTGGATGCTCTTGAGACCGAGGCTCTCGGCGAGCCGCCGCGCGGGATCGATCGTGAGGCACAGAACGCGCTTGCCGCCGCGCGCGGCTGCAACGGCGAGAGCCGCGGCTGTTGTCGTCTTCCCTACCCCACCCGCCCCGGCGGTGATCACGACACGGCGTGTCGCGAGGAGCTCGGCGAGCGTCGGGGGAGACACGCGCCCGTTTCTAGCAGCTATTGGTTGTCGATATCGTCGAACCTGCGGCTGTGGCGCGGCACGGACGCTTCGGTTCTTGCGCGAAAACGCGAGAGCATGATGCGCACGCCCTCGCGAACCTCGGGGATGATCCACGGGCGCGGGATCGGCAAATGCGGATCGGCGAGAAACTCGAACTGCGCGATGGTGTCGTTCGGTCCATCGGGGACGATGCGCCAGAAGATGCGTAAATCGTCGAGATTGCCATTCACCTGATCGCCGCGATAGGCGTACCCCGTCGCCGCTGCGACCGGCCTGAATCGCACGACGGCCCACACGTACTCGCCGATGATGGTTGGCACCTTCAAGTAGAGATCGGCCGTGTGCGCCGACGGCTCGCGATCGACGACGGTGCTTTGCTCGATGTAATCGGGGTTGAGGTCTTTGTATTCGCCGAAGCGCGTCGCCATTTCGTACGCAACGGCGATCGGCGCGTGAACGCGTACGTAACCGCCAATCGTGGGCATCGCGTTTTCGGGGTCGACGCTGTCGTGCTGATAAATGCGCACGGTTTCACTCGCGTCTTCGAGCCCCGTCGCCACGCGAACTTGCGGTGCCGACGGGATGGGCACCACGCTGGCCGGTCTTTTTTGAGTGCCCGCGCAAGCGCAAAGCCCCAGCGCCAAGACGGATGAGAGCGCGCGCGACTTTCCCACCATGCGTCTTACGTTGGATGCGCGGAAAAGCTTCTCGCTTGGATCCACGCTTACGGATCGTTCTCGAATTCCCCGTCGGCCAGGTTGTCGAAGCGGGTGTAGGCGTGGTCGAAGCGGGTTTTGCAGGTACCCGTGGGCCCGTTACGTTGCTTGGCGATGATGAGCTCGGCGATGTTGGGCTCGGTCGAGGCCTCGCGGTTGTAATACTCGTCGCGGTAGATGAAGACGATGTTGTCGGCATCTTGCTCGATGGCGCCCGACTCGCGTAGATCGCTGAGCTGAGGACGTTTGCTCTTCTCGCTGCGCGTTTCGACGGCGCGATTGAGCTGGCTCAGCGCAACGACCGGAAGATGGAGCTCTTTCGCGAGGCCCTTGAGCCCGCGCGAGATCTCGCTGATCTCTTGCTCGCGCGATTGGGCGCCCTCGCGACCCCTCATGAGCTGCAAGTAATCGACGATGACGAGACCGATTCGTTTGCGCGAGATCGAAGCGCCATTCGGATCGGGCCGATCGTACTCGGCCTGGAGCCGGCGAACTTTGGCGCGAAGCTCGAGGATCGAAAGCGACGGTGAGTCGTCGATCCAAATCGGCAGGCTCCCGAGATAGGACGCGGCTTGCGTGAGGCGGCTCCAATCTTGGGGCGAGAGATGTCCTTGGCGGAGCTTGCCGACGTCAACGCGTGCTTCGCTGCACAGCATGCGGTTCGCGATTTGCTCGCGGGGCATTTCGAGCGAGAAAACCGCGACGCCGACGCCGGGCTCGTCCCAGCGTTTTTCGTCGTCGGTCTTGCCGCCTTCGAGCTCGCGACCTTTCGGGCTCGCGACGTTGGTCGCGACGTTGAGCACGAAGCTCGTCTTGCCCATGCCGGGGCGCGCCGCAACGATGGTGAGATCGCCCGGGTGCAGACCCGCAGTCAATCGGTCGTAGCGATCGAATCCGGTCGCGGTGCCGGTGATGCGATCGCCGCGCTGCATCGCTTCGGTGAGCGCCTTGAAGGACTTCTTCATGACGTCGAGGAGCTTCTCGACGCTGCTCGACTCGGGCGTGCGCGCGATTTCGTAGACGCTCTGCTCGGCGCCGTCGATGTACTCCTGCGCTTCGCCGTAGTCGATGTAACCGGTTGCAGCGACGCGCTGGCACGTTGCGATGAGCTGACGCACGCGCCACTTTTCGTGAATCGTGCGGCCGTACGCGGCGACGTTCGTCACGGCGGGTGCGGCGTTGAGCAGCTCGGTGAGGTACGCCATGCCGCCGATTTGCGCGATGCGATCCCGGTTCTTCAGCCACGTGCCTATCTGCACGACGTCGACCGGTTGCCCGACGGTGCGAAGCTCGATCGCGGCTTCGAAAATTCGACGGTGCGCTTCGGAGTAAAAATGCTCCGCCTTCAGAAACTCGAGGATCTTGTCGAGCGCGCTCGTGTCGAGCATCACGGCCGATAGAACCGCCGCCTCCGCATCGAGATCGTTCGGCGGAACGCGGCCGTCGATGATCAACGGCTCCACCGGTTTTGCGCGAGCTTCCCGCATCTTTTCCCCAACTAACCAGCCAAAATGACGCTCGCCCCGACCGCTTCCGCGATCAGGGCGCGGGTGGACTCATAGCACCTCGGAAGCATGCAGAGCAACGTGCGTCCGTTTCCGTTTCCGGCTCCGCCTAAACTTCGTCCAGCGTTACGTATCCCCGGTCCCCGATGGGGACGAGCTTGGGCGCGTCGTCGTTCGACCACCACACCATGAGGCGGCCTGCGAGCGACTCGTCGGTCGCGAGGAGCATCGCGGCGTCCGCGATTTGTTCCATCGTCGTGAGGCGCGACGGAATTCCTTGCGACACGCGTTCTTCCGGCGCGACCGAGTCAACGTAACTTTGCACTTCCGGTGTCGCGACCCAATCGGGCACGAGGCAGTTCACGCGGATGCCGTCGCTCTCGCCGAGCGTTGCGAGCATCGTCGTCAATCGCATGATGCCCGCTTTGGCGACGTCGTATGCGGGTGAGCCGCCGCGGTGGGTGCGGCCGTGCGAGAGCGCGCTCGTCGAGCCCATGTTGACGATCGCGCCGCCGCTGCCCCGCATCGCTTCGATCGCGGCATGCGTCGAAGTCATCGCGCCGAGCAGATCCGTGGCGATGGTGTCGTTCCAGTGGTCGAGCGGAGCTTGCGGGCGATACGGCGCCGATGCGTCATTGACGACCGTGTCGAGGCCGCCAAGCTCGCGCGCGGCGAATGCAATCGACTCGCGCACGTCAGCTTCGATGCGGACGTCACAACCGCGCACGATCGCGCGACCGCCGTCTTTCGTGATCAAGCGCACGGTTTCGTGTGCGCCGAGCTCGTCGAGATCGCACACGACGACCGCGGCGCCTTCACGCGCGAAGCGTCGTGCGATCGCGCGCCCGCACCCGACGCCGCCGGCTCCGGTCACGAGCGCGCGCCGAACCTTCATCCGCTCGCTACTTCTTGACGACTTCGACCTTGAGCGTCGCGCCGATGTCGCCGAGGAGCTTCACCGGAACGTCGTACGTGCCGAGAGCCTTGATGGGATCGGCGAGGTGAAGCTTGCGGCGATCGATATCGAAACCCTTCGCAACGAGCGCCGCGTGGATGTCTTTCGTGGTGACCGATCCGAACAACCGATCTTCTTCGCCGACGGGACGCGGGAGCTGAACGACGAGGCCTTCGAGCTTCGCGGCAAAATCGCGCGCTTCCTTCTTCGCTTTTTCGGCTTTCGCTACCGCCACGGATTTTTCGTGGGCGATGCGATTCACCGCCGACGTGGTCGCCGGAACGGCGAGATCACGTGGGATGAGGAAGTTGCGCGCGAACCCCGGACGCACTTTGACGAGCTCACCGGATTTTCCGACGTTCTGCACGTCGTGCTGGAGGATGACTTGAATGGTGGCGGGCATGGCCAAAAACCTCGACTAGTTCGTCACGGTGAAGGGCAAGAGCGCAATGTTGCGAGCGCGCTTGATCGCCTGATTGATCTTGCGCTGGTGAAGCGCGCAGTTGCCGCTGATGCGGCGCGGAACGACCTTGCCGCGCTCCGAGACGAAGTACTTCAGCGCTTGCGGGTCTTTGTAGTCGATGCCGATTTCTTTCTCGGCGCAGAACTTACAAACACGCTTCTTGCCAAGACGACGACGCGAGACGTCGGCGTTGAGGTCCGGCGTGCGCATGTCCTTGTCGTCGTCCATCATCTCGTTGCGGCGGCGATCGCCGCCACCACCGCCACCACCGATGGCGTCTTCGCGAACTCGGTTCGTCATGACGGCTCCTCTTTCTTGGCCTTGTCCGGGGCGGGTGCTGCAGGTGCAGCAGGTGCAGCAGGTGCTGCGGCGGGTGCTGCAGTGGCCGCAGCCGCGGGCTCACCGGGTGTGCTCTCTGGGCCGGGTTCTTCGTCGGCGAACTCGTCGCTGTCTTCATCGCGGCGCGGGCGCTGCGGTGCATCGCCGAAGTCGACGAGGCCGAGAACCTTTTCGCGCGACTCTTCTTTCTCTTCCTCGGGCGCGAGCTCGAGGCGAGCAAGCTTGGTCTCTTCTGCGTCGATCACGAGGGTCGCGACATCGACCTCGTCACGCGTGATGACCGTCTGGAACTTCAGCACGGCGTCTTGCAGCTTGAGATTGCGCTCGAGCTCCGCGACGAGGCCGCCACCACCGACGAACTTCACGTAGATGTAAACGCCACGACGCTGCTTGGCGACCGGGTACGCGAGCTTGCGACGGCCCCACGACTCGACCTTGACGAGCTTGCCTCCGCCGCGCTCGAACACCTCGACGACGCGCGCTTGCACGCGTTCGGCGGTGTCGGCGTCGACGTCCGAGCGAAGGATGTAGATCGTCTCGTATTCCTTCGGGCGATTGCCGGAAGGAATCTGCATGGTGCGCGGAGCCGCGTTTGCCGGCGGTGTCACTTCTTGGGTCATGAGATCCTCTCGTGGACGCCCGAGTGAGAGAGCCTCGCGGAGAGCGTGAGGGTCACTCGGGTTGGCCCGCAGGCATGCCTACGAGCAAGGGGAGGCGGGTGTGTATCACGTTTTTTTGGCGTTGACCGTGTTTTGAGCCGCAGCGGGCCCTTTTTCGAGCACGGCCGTGACCGCCGAAATCGCTCGCGCGAGGACATCCGGGAGCTCGGCGCGCTCGGCCGTATCGAAGTCCGAGAGCACGTAATCGGCGACGTCGCCCAGAAAACCCGGCGGCGGGCGACCGACGCCGATGCGTACGCGCAAGAAATCGGGGCTACCGAAGCGGTCGATGATGCTCCGAAGCCCGTTGTGTCCGGCGTGGCCGCCGCCCATTTTGATCCGGACGTCCCCGAACGCGAGATCGAGCTCGTCGTGAACGACGATGACGTGCGCGGGGTCGACCTTCACGAATGCGGCCGCCGGTTGAACCGAGTCACCAGAGACGTTCATGAACGTCATCGGTTTGAGCAACATCAGCTCGTCACCGCGCGAAAACACACCGGAAAACTTCTCGCGCCATTCGGGCAGACCGCGCTCGGCGTACATGCGGTCGACCACCATGAACCCGACGTTGTGCCGGGTCCGTTCGTATTTTTTCCCGGGGTTCCCCAACCCAACGACGAGGTACACGACCGAAGAAACTTACTTCTTCTTCTTGTCGTCTTTGGCGGGGGCTGCACCGGCTGGCGCTGCGCCCGCTGCGGCGGGAGCGCCAGGAGCGCCAGGGGCGGCGACCGCACCAGGAGCGCCCGGAACGACTGCGCCCGGCACGGGCTCTTCGACGATTTCCTTCTCGGGAGCGACGACCGCGATGAGCGTTTGCTCCGCCGGAACGCGCGCGGTGACGCCGTCGGGGAGCTTCACGTCTTTCGTGGCGACGGCGAAGCCGAGCTCGAGGTGGGTGACGTCGACTTCGACCTTGAGCGGGATGGAGCCCGGAAGGCAGCGCACCGGAAGAAGGCGATAAACCTGGCGAAGAATGCCGCCCGCCGTGACGCCGAGGGGCTTGCCGATGGCGATGAGCGGGATTTCGACGTCAACGGGTTTGTCGAGCTTCACTTCGACGAAGTCGACGTGACGAAGTGCGCGATCGACCGGGTGCACCGTGAAATCCTTGATCATCACGGTGAGGTCTTTTCCGCCGAGCTTCATCTGGATGACGGTGTTCTTGCCGCGCTCGCTCTTGAGGATGGTCACCACGTCTTTGGGCGTGATGGCGAGCGGGGTGGACGCGAGCTCTTTTCCGTACGCAACTGCGGGGATTTTCCCGGTGCGGCGAAGGCGACCAGCTTCGGCTTTACCGCCGGCCGTGCGGCCTTCTACTTCGAGTGTGACGAGCGACATGGTGGGAGGCGCCTCTTAGCAGAAGCCCATACCAACCGCAAAGCATCAAGGATCGAGCGTCAGCGGCCGGGCGTGCGTGACTCTACGCAAAGAGAGAGCTGACCGAGTCGCTCGAGTGGATGCGCTTGATGGCCTCGCCGAGGAGCTTCGCGATGCTTATTTGCGTGATCTTGCCGCTCGCAGCGGCGGGCTCGCTGAGCGGGATGGTGTCGGTGACAATCACTTCGTCGAGTGGCGATTCGATGATGCGCTGAATCGCCGGGCCCGAGAGGACGCCGTGGGTTGCGACGCCGACGACTTTCGTAGCGCCTTTGGCCATGAGCGCCTTCGCCGCGTTGCAGAGCGTGCCTGCCGTATCGATGATGTCGTCGAGGACGATGCACGGGCGACCTTTCACGTCGCCGATGAGGTTCATCACTTCGCTCTCGTTGGCGCGCTCGCGGCGCTTGTCGATGATGGCGAGGCTCGCGTTCAACCGCTTCGAATACGCGCGCGCGCGTTCGACGCCGCCTGCGTCCGGCGAGACGAACACCGCCGACGAATCGAATTTCTTCTTCAAGTAGTCGTCGAGGAGGACGGGCATCGCGAAGAGGTGATCGACCGGGATGTTGAAGAAGCCTTGAATCTGCCCGGCGTGGAGATCGACCGTGACGACGCGCGTGACGCCGGCCGCTTGAATCAAATCGGCGACGAGCTTGCTCGTGATGGGCGTGCGCGGCGCGACTTTGCGGTCTTGCCGTGCGTAGCCGTAATAGGGGATGACCGCGTTGATGGACCCCGCCGACGCGCGACGGAGCGCGTCACACATGATCAAGAGCTCCATCACGTTGTCGTTGACGGGGCTGCACGTCGGTTGAATCACGAAAGCGTCGACGCCGCGGACGTTCTCGTTGATCTCGACGAAGCTCTCGCCATCGGAGAAACGCGTCGTCCGACTCTTGGCGAGCGGCGTCTCCAGGTGAGTGGCGATCGACTGCGCCAGTAACGGATTCGCGTTGCCCGAGAAGATGCAGACTTTCTTGAACACGTGCGCGTTCGTCTACCTTCGGCACGACAGCGTGTCAACGCACGGCGTCACTCCAATGTCACGTCGCGCGCCGAATCGCTGCTAGAGCGAGCCCAGCATGTCCTTGCAGTCGCCGGTGGGGCCCTTTTTGCCTTGCGAGATGCACGCGTTGTAGCAGCGCTTGGCTTGGCCGTTGTTGCCCATGGCTTGGTATGCGCCGCCGAGCACGAGCCACGCTTCGCCGTCGGATGGATCGAGCGCGACCGAGCGTTCACCTGCGGCGATCGCCGCGCCGCTCGAGCCACGTTCGAGAGCAGCTTTGGCGGCCTGTTTTTCTTGCCACGCGTTCTTCGGTTTTTCGGCGGGCATGTCTTCGGGCTTCTTGTCGGGGTCTTCGACTTTGCCTTCGACTTTTCCGCCGTCGGCGCCGAGCACCTCGTCGGGGAGCTCTTCGATCTTCATCTCGGCGACCGTGGTCGTCTCGACGGGAGGCGGCGTGACCGCGTTCGTCGTCTCTTGCGGCGGCGCGACCAGCTCGGTCGCGTGCGCGACCTCCTTGCGGACGGGTTCGTCGCTTGGATGCCCACGGAGGCGCTGCACGCCGATGCCCAAGAACAAGATGAACGCAGCGGCACCCACGGACCACTTCACGTAGCGAGACAAATGCGCGCGACGTGCTTGCGCAGCGGGCGTCATCTTCTGCGCGTGACGAAGATCGAGCGCGGAGTACGGGCCGCTCTCGGCACGCGGGAGCGGATGATCTTTTTCGCCCGCGGCGAAGAACTCTTCGTGGATCTCTTGCTCGACGGGCGGAACGCTCGTGTCGTCGACGCTGCTGTCGAAGCCTTCGCGCGCGGCTTGCGCGGCTTGCGTCTTTTTCACTTCGAGCTTGGCTTCGAGGCGATCGATTTTTTGATCGAGCACTTCACGACTGACGGGCGGCTTCGTGACGCGCTTCTTGCGACGCTTGCGCGGGCGCGACGTCGATGGCGCGGCTTCACTTGCGGGAGCAGCGACTGACGAAGGAGGCTCGAGAGCGTCAGGCTCGAGCTGCGGCGCGAGGTCGACGAGCTCGGGCGCAGAAGCGATCAGCTCCGCGGCTTTCTCTTCTGTGAGAGCCGGTTGAGAGCGCGCGGGCTCGGGAAGCGCTGGAGCGGCTTCGATCTCGACGCGAGCTTCTGGAGGCGGCGGCGTCGGCGCGAGAGCAGAGGCCATCGCCTCGCTCACCACGTCTGCGGCTTGCCCCTGCGAAGACTTCTTACGCTTCTTTCCCATGATGGTTGTGCCTCACACCGTCGAATTCGAATGGCCAGAGATCGACAAAGTCATCGGCAGAGAAGCAAGCAACGTGCGCAGCAAAAAGCTGCGATGATTTGAGCGATTTTCGAAGAGGGCGTCAAGGATTGCGCGGTAACGTTTCGCGACATTAGGATCGCACAACCCAGCGGTCTGGGCCACCATGACACAACTCGCCGCCGAGTCGATCGAAGGCGCCGATGTAGGATAACGATTTGATCACGCTCAGCCTGTCTTCGCGGGCCGCAGAACCTATACGGCGCGGTCATCCGTGGGTTTACCGCGAGCAGATCGAATCCAAGACATTCGCTGACGGCGACGAGATCCGCCTCGCTTTCAAGGGCGACACGCTCGCTCACGGCATCGGCTCGGCGGGAGGTCCGATCGCAGTTCGCGCTTGGACGCACGGCGATGCCAGCATCGACGTAGCGCTCGTTCGCAGGCGCCTGAAGGACGCTGCCCTGCTGCGATTAGGCTGGTTCGACGCCGAAACGGATGCATTTCGCGTGGTGCATGGCGAAGGTGATCGGATGCCCGGGCTCGTCATCGATCGCTACGGGGCAAACGCGGTCGTCACGCTCGACGACGCGGGACTCCGTGCGCGGTGGGACATGCTCCGTCAGGAAATTATCGGCGCTCTCGAGCCACTCGGCGTTCGCACGGTATTTTTACGTGCCGGGCGGCGCGGCGAAAAGAAAACCATCGAGCGCGTAGCCGGCGACGGCGCAGAGATGCGCGTGCGCGTTCGAGAGCATGGCGTTCCATTCGTGGTCGACCTCGAGCACGGCCAAAAGACGGGCGCGTTTCTCGATCAGCGCGAAAATCGCGTGCGTGTCGGCGAGCTCGCGCGCGGCAAGCGCGTGCTGAATTTGTTTTCTTACGCGGGGGGCTTTTCGCTCCACGCAGCGCTCGGCGGTGCGTCGCGCGTGACCAGTGTCGACATCGCCGCGCAAGGTCACGCGACTGCACAAGAGAGCTTCAAGCTCGCTGGCGTTTCGCCGTCGGCGCACGAGTTCGTCACCCAAGACTGTTTCGTGTTTCTCGAGCAAGCCAAAGCGCGCGGCACGAAGTGGGATGTCGTCGTGAGCGATCCGCCGAGCTTCGCACCGAGCGCCAAAGCCGTGCCTGGTGCACTCTCGGCGTATCGCGGGCTCCATCGCGCGTGCGCGGCAGTGCTCGCGCCGGGCGGAGTGTTCTGCGCGAGCTCGTGCTCGAGTCACGTAGACGCCGAAATGTTTGCCAGCACACTCGACGACGCAGCCCTCGAAGTCGACTTGAGGCTCGTCGCTCTCTACGGCGCGCCAAACGATCACCCGACGCTCGCGGCGTTTCCCGAAGGGCGCTATCTGAAGTTCGCGGTCCTCACGTGAGCGAGATCTTCTACGCGCGCGGCCACGGTCACGAGCTCGCGCTTCGGCGGAGCGGGCCGGAAAAATCAACCGCCCGCCCCGTCGTGATCGTGCCGGGGTACGGGATGAACTCGCACATCTTCGGGTTCCATCCGAACGAGCGCTCCCTCGAAGGCACGCTCGCGCATCACGGGCTCGCCGTGTACGCGGCTGATCTGCGCACACAAGGGCGCTCTCGCGCGGGTCCGAGCGCCGCCGATAACTACGGGCTCGCGGAGCTCGCGATTGACGACGTGCGATCGATCGTCGACTGCGTACGCGAGCGCGAGCAGGTCGACCGCGTCGATTTGATCGGGTGCAGCCTCGGGACAGCGCTCGCGTTCGGATACATCGCGCACGCCGGCGACTCGGCCGTCGGCACGTTCGTGTCGATGGGCGGCCTCGTTCGGTGGGTGGAGATCGCTCCCCTCCTCCGCGCGGCATTCGCGTCGCCGGCGCTCGCGTCCAAAGTTCGCTTCAAAGGCACGCGCGATCTCGCGCGCGCGGCGCTTCCGACGGTGTCGCGTTTTTTTCCGCGCGTGCTTTCGCTCTACGTGAACACGACGTCGTCGGATCTCGCGCGCACCGCGGACCTCGTGCAAACCGTGGAAGACCCGCACGCGCCGGTGAACGAAGAGATCGCGTACTGGATCGCGCGCAAAGATTTGATTCTGCGCGGCGTGAACGTATCGGTCGCGATCGAGTCGATGACATTTCCGCTCATGTGCGTCGTCGCGCGTGACGATGGCATCGTCCCGGAAGCGACGGCGCGTGACGTCTACGAACGGATCGGCTCGCGTGACAAAGAGCTCCTCGTCGTGGGCGGCGATCCGGCTCACCCCATCGCGCACGCCGACCTCTTCATCTCGACCGGCGCCGAAGAACGCATCTTCTCGCCCGTGTCGCGCTTCTTGCTCGCACGCTGACGGCAGCGCGCAGATCCTTTTGTGCGCCCAGCCGTCTCAAGACGACATGCTGCACAAGAGCTCTCTATTTGCCGTGTTTTTGCTGCTTGCCGGGTGTGGCGCCGCTCAAACGCGCGGTCCGGTCGTCGTCACGAGCGATGGTCGCGTGACCGAAATGCCCATCGCTACGAACAAGGACCCCGCGCAAACGGACGTGCCGAAAGCCAACAACACGAACGCCGCGGGAACGTGGGTTGGTGTTGCAGCCGAGAACGACGTGCTCCTCGCCGGCGACGGCACCGCATCGCTCGCGCTGTGGATCGACGCGCCGCAAACGCGTCCGCGCGCGAAGGTACCCACGGATGTTTCGCTCGTCATCGACACCTCGGGCTCGATGGCCGGCGCCAAGATCGAAAACGCACGCCGCGCCGCCGCGCTTCTCGTCGATGATCTCGCCGATGGCGACATCGTCTCGATCGTCAGCTTCAACGACGACGCCAAGACCCTCGTCGAGCCGACCACCCTCTCGACCTCGACGCGCACTGCATTGAAGACGCGCATTTCGCAGCTCCAGCCGAATGGCTCCACCAACATGTTCGACGGCCTCGGCCTTGGTGAGTCGCTCGTGGCGCGCGCGCCGGTGACGCACGCGGTTCGTCGCGTGGTCGTGATCTCGGACGGCATCGCGAACGTCGGCCCGTCGTCGCCCGAAGCGCTCGGCGCGCTCGCGGAACGCGGCCTTCGATTCCACGCACAAGTGACGTCTCTCGGTGTCGGCAACGACTACGACGAGCGCACGCTCAACTCGCTCGCACTCCGCTCGACGGGCCGCCTCTATCACCTGAGTGACCCGAAAGAGATGGCGTCGCTCATCCAGCACGAGCTCGATTTGCTTCGCTCGACCGTCGCGACCGACGCATTCGTCGAGGTCGTGCCGGCTCCGGGTGTCGATCTCCTCGCGGTCGAGGGCGTTCGCAGCGAGCGCGGTGAAAATGGCTCACTCAAGCTTCCGCTTGGCGCGCTCTTCTCGGGTCAGCACCGCGAAGCGGTCGTGCGTGTCCGCATTCACGATCCGAACGTGACGCCGTCGCGCGCACTTGCGAGCATTCGTTTGCACTTCCGCGATCCGGACGACGGCGACGTGCCGCGCATTCAAGAAGTCATCGCACGCGCGGGCTTCTCGTCCGACTCGAGCGCCGTCGCGAAATCCGAAAACGCCAAAGCCAAATCGATCGCGGCCGTGATGGACGCATCGAAGCTCGAGCTCTCCGCTTCGCAAAGCGCAGGCGCTGGTCAATTCGCCGCCGCCGACAAACAGCTCGAACAAGCGCAGCTCGCCCTCGAGACGCGCGCAAAGGCCACGACCGACGACAACGAACGCGGCCGCCTCGTCGCAGTGGCCCGCAAAGTCGCGACCTCACGCCAGCAAGTTCAAGCCGCGCCGATGGCGCCTTCCGCAACGCAGCGCGATGTCACGCTCCAGCTCAACGCAGCTGGCATGCACGACTCGGGCTTCTAAATCTAAATCTTCGGCGGGCGAATCGACATGCGCGAGAGCTCGTCGTCCCACGTCGCGTTCCATAGCGGGCTTTGCTGGAGGAGCTTCACGCACAGCGCCGTCCAGCCTGTTTGATGAGATGCGCCAAGACCTGCGCCCGTGTCGCCGTGGAAGTATTCGTAGAAGAGAACGTTGTCGTTGAAGTTCGGATCGTTCTGCAATCGATCGACGTCTCCGTGTGCGGCGCGGCGACCGTGCTCGTCTCGCAAGAAGAGCCGCGTGAGCCTGCGCGAGAGCTCGACGGCGACTTGCCACAGATTCATCCACTGCCCCGAGCCGCTGGGACACTCGACGCGGAGCGAGTCGCCGTAGAAGTGGTGATATTTTTGGAGCGCCTCGATGAGGAGGTAGTTCACCGGAAACCACACGGGCCCGCGCCAGTTGGAGTTGCCGCCGAACATTCCGGTTTGCGATTCACCGGGCTCGTAGTCGACGCGATAGGTGCGGCCGTCGGCTTGGAAGATGAACGGTTGATCTTTGTGGGCGCGCGACAAACCGCGAATGCCGTACGGCGAGAGGAATTCCTCTTCGTCGAGCATGCGCGAGAGCACGCGCACGAGGCGGCGGCGATCGAGCAGCGAAAGAAGTCGCCGCTGACCCGAGCCCTTGTCGTGAATCGATGCGATACCTTCGCCGAGCTCGGGGCGATTGGACAAAAACCATTTCACGCGCTTCGAGAATGCTGGAAATCGCTCGAACACGTCGCCGTCGAGCGTGCACACCGCAAAGAGCGGAATGAGACCGACGATGGAGCGCACCTTGAGCGGCGTGCGCTCGCCCGTGGGTGAGCTGACGCAGTCGTAGAAGAAGCCGTCTTCTTCGTCCCACAGGCCGGCCATGCCTTTGCCGCTCTCGTCGCCTTTGTTGGCGGCTTTCGCGATCAAGAGGAAGTGCTCGAAGAATTTGTTGGCGACGTCTTCGTAGCTTTGGTTTTCGCGCGAGAGCTCGAGTGCGATCTCGAGAAGGTTCAGGCAGTACATGCCCATCCAGCTCGTGGCGTCGGCTTGCTCGAGCACGTGACCCCCGGGAAGCGGTGTCGAGCGATCAAAGACGCCGATGTTGTCGAGGCCGAGAAAGCCGCCCTGAAACACGTTGCGGCCTTTGGCGTCTTTGCGATTCACCCACCAGGTGAAGTTGAGCATCAGCTTGTGGAAGACGCTTTCGAGAAAACCGCGATCGCTGCGGCCCGTCATCTTTCGTTCGATGTGATAGACGCGCTCGCTCGCCCACGCGTGCACCGGCGGGTTCACGTCACCGAAGGCCCATTCGTACGCGGGCAGCTGCCCGTTCGGGTGCATGTACCACTCGCGCGTGAGGAGCGAGAGCTGCTGCTTGGCGAGCTCGGGATCGAAGAGCGCGATCGGTATCGAGTGAAACGCGAGGTCCCACGCGGCGTACCAGGGGTACTCCCATTTGTCGGGCATCGAGAGGACCTCACTGTTGAAGAGGTGGGTCCACTCTGCGTTTTTTCCTTCGCGTCGCTCGGCGGGAGGCGCCGGACTCTTCGGATCGCCGCGCAGCCAGCGCTCGACGTCGAAGTGATAAAATTGTTTCGACCACAGGAGCCCCGCGGCGCCTTGGCGAAACACGCGACGCTGATCTTCGTCGAGCCCGGCCGGCATGATCGCCGCCCAAAACGCGTCGGCTTCGACGATGGCTTTGGCAAATGCGGCGTCGTAGTCGTCGAACGGTTTGTCTTCGAGCTCGTCGGTGAAGCGGAGTCGCAACGTGACGGACTCACCTTGGTCGAGCTCGAGCTCGAACACGGCGGCGCACTTCGTTCCTTCGTCGAGGGCGTTCGTGGCGTTGCGCTCGCCGTTCACGATCGCGCGGTGAAAGGCGTCTTTCGTGTAAGGGCCGGCGCTGTCGATGTTCCAAACGGCGCGCTTGTTGGTTTCGTTTTCGGTGAAGAGAATTTGCTTCGCGCCATCGGCGTAGAAAAATCGGCGCCCGAGGTGCACGTGATCGGTGACGACGAAGTCTTTGCCGCCGCGATGGAGGCTCGGCTTTGGCGTTTCGTCGCCCCAGCTCCATGTGTTTCGAAACCAAAGCTGCGGCGCGACCACGAGCTTCGCGCGCGCGCCGCGGTTGGTGACGGTGATGCGCGCCAGCACGTCCTCGCAGGTGGTCTTCGCGTATTCGATTTGCACGTCGAAGTAGGCGTCGTCGTCGAAGACGCCCATGTCCATGAGCTCGGGCTCGGGGTCTTGCTTGCCCGCTGCCCGCGCACGCTCACGCAGCTCTTTGTACGGAAATTCCCGATGCGGATACTTGTATAATGCACGCGCATATGAGTGCGTCGGCGTTGCGTCGAGGTAGTAGTAGACCTCTTTGACGTCCTCGCCGTGGTTGCCCTCGGGGTTCGAGAGCCCGAAGAGGCGTTCTTTGAGGATCGCATCTCTTCCGTTCCAGAGCGCGAGCCCGAAGTTCATGAGGCCGCGGTTGTCCGAGAGGCCGAGGAGCCCGTCGTCGCCCCAGCGGTACGCGCGGAGGTGGGCGTGGTCGAATGGGAAATAATTCCATGCGTCGCCGCTGGCTGAATAGTCCTCGCGGACGGAGCCCCATTGCCGTTCGCTGAGGTAAGTGCCCCAGCGTCGCCACTTCTTGCCCTCGCGTGCTTCCTCGAGGCGTAGGTGCTCCGCGGATCGGATCTTCGGCATGCCGTGCGCGCCACTATAGGTTATCTTCGCCAATCGGTGACGGCTCGACCTCCCCCGCCCCCGACCTCTGGACCGTCTTCGGGCAACTTGCCCGCAGCGACGCCCAGCCACGCTCTTCGCGAGGCTCACACGCCTCCGATGGGAACGCCCGTGGCGTCGCCGCTTCCGCCGAATGCGACCTCGAGTGGCGCGTTTCCGTCGCCCAACTCGTCACCGCAAGTTCCGCCGCCGCCGGTTTCGCAGCCCGCCTTGCCGCCCAACGCAACGTCCGGCGTGAACGCGCAGCCCGCGCAGAGGCTCGTCGTGCGTTTGCCGCAAGTCGGCACGCGCCTCATCTCGAAGCGCGGCGAATACGAAGTGCGACGCATCCTCGGCACGGGCGAGTTCGGCGCGGTCTACGGGTGCCTTGGCCCATTCGACCAAGTCTACGCGGTGAAGATGATTCGCCCCGCGAACCGCCCCTATCAAGAGGTGCATTCGGAGTGGGCGAAAGAGAGTCAGCGGCTCATGTCGCTGCGCCACCCGAACGTCGTCTACATGCACGACGCCTTCGAGCAAGACCACCTCTTCTACATGGCGCTCGAGAAGTGCGAGCACTCGCTCAACGACATGGTCGGCACGCCGATGCAAGAAGGGCTCGTCATCGAGCTTGCGCGTCAGCTCCTCGCCGCCGTGCAGTTTCTCCACGACAACGACATCGTCCACGACGATCTCCATCCGGGAAACGTGCTCGTGGTTCACGGTGTCGACCGGCCCACGGTGAAAATCAGCGATTTCGGAATCAGCCACGAGCTTCGCGGCGCGCCCGCGGTGCGGCCCAACGTGGTGCATCACAAGATCATGGCACCCGAGGTCGTCGCGAGTGGATACACGAGCAAGCAGAGCGATCTCTATCAAGTCGGCCTTTTGATGTTCTGGATGCTCATGGGCGAGCCCGCCGTTCAGCAAGGCGTGCCGTATCAAGAGCTCGTGCGCATCGTGGGTGAAGGCATTCCGCGCCGGCGCGCCGAGCAAATCGGAACACCGCTCGGGGCTCTCATCGCGAAGATGCTCCGGCGCCGCGACACCTATCGCTACACGTCCGCGAAAGAAGTCTGGGCTGACTTGAGGCAGCTCCCCACGTGGCAAAACCGCGAGCTCTTTCCGGTCAAATGATTCGGCGGATTTTCGTATTCGGCGCGCTCTTGTTTTTCGTCACTGCGCTCGCGTTCGCGCGGCCCGGCGGCGGCCAGAGCTTTCGCAGCGGCGGTTCGTCGGGTGGCGGGGGTGGACGCACATCCACCGGAAGCGGCGGCGGCGGTTCGAGCTATCACAGCACCGGTGGCGGTGGCGGCGGCACGACGTACTCCACGGGCGGCGGCACGACGTATTCGTCCGGTGGTGGCTCGTCGAGCCCGATTGGTTTCTTGTGCGGCCTCTTCGTCGTTGGCGGCATCATCTTGATCGTGATCGTCGCGGTCACTGCCGCCAATCGCAGATCGGGCAATGTCCGCTCGGCCGTGCTCGATGCGCAATACGATCAAGAAGCGCGCAGTCGCCGATCGGTTTCGCTCGAAGCGATTCAAGCGCGCGATCCGAACATCACCGAAGCGAGCATTGTCGACCGCGTTCGGCGCATGAGCGACATCCTTCGCGAAGGCTGGATGGGCGGCGACATGCGCATGTCGCGCGCATTCATGTCCGATGGGTGCTTCTCGCGTTTCCAAGTGCAGCTAGAGCTGATGAAGACCGAGGGCGTTCGCAACGTCATGGGCGACACCCAAGTCATGTTCGTCACCATCGAAGCGGTGCAAGCGTCGCCGCCGCTCGACATCGTTCACGTGCGTTTCACCGCGCAAGCCCGCGACGCCACCGTGCCGATGCAGTCGACACCGCAGCAAATCCAAGCTGCCCTCTCGCAGACGCCCGTCACGCCGTACACGGAAATCTGGTCGCTCGTTCGTCGCCAAGGCGCCGTCACCAAGCAGGGCGCGGAAAACGTCGGCAAGGCGTGCCCGTCGTGTGGCGCGCCGTTCGATCTCGGCGGCGGCGAAGTCATCTCGTGTAAGTACTGCAAAGCGACGGTGTGCTCCGGCGAGCACGATTGGGTCCTCACGGAGATCACGCAGCTCTCCGAGTGGCACCCGAACTCCGCCAACGAAGTGCCCGGCCTCGATGGCTTGCGTGAGGTCGATCTCGGCGTCACGCGCGAGACCATCGAAGATCGCGCTAGCTACCTCTTCTGGAAATGGATCGAGTCGGGCCGCAAACAAACCGCCGCGCCGCTTCGCAAGGCCTCGACGAACGAGCTCATCGCACGCGGCGGTGACGGCGCCAACATCGCTCAAGGCGGTCGCGACATCGCCGTCGGCGGCGCAGACGTCGTTTTGTGCGACGTCGCACAAGGCGAGAAAGACGATCTCGTCTACGTAAACGTGTTCTGGTCAGCGCGCTTCGCTCCAGGCGCAGAGCCGTTCCCGCGCCAATCCACATTGCGCCTCGCACGCAAGAGCGGAACGAGCACCAAGCTCTCGATGACCCAAGTCGTGTGCCCGAGCTGTGGCGGCCCGCTCGTCGAGACAGATGATCCGAAGTGCAGTCACTGCCACTGCGACGTCGTCGCCACGGGCCAAGTCTGGGCGCTCGATGCGGTCGGTGCGCCGGGCTCGGCGCAGCCGCGTCATCCGGTGGGCGCGTCGCAGTCGGTCGGCTTCCTCGTTCCCGATGTGCGCGATCCGCGCGAGCGCATGGTTCTCTTTTCGCAGATGGCGCACATGATGGTGTCGGGCGGTCTCAAGCGCGAAGAGAAGAAGCTCATCGTCGAGTGCGGCAAGCGCTGGGGAATTCCGGAAGAGATCGTCGGCCGCGCGCTCGCGGGTCAGCTCGTTGCGCAAGGCGGCGGCCCGGTCGCATCGCCGGAGTGGTTTCTCTCGGGCCTCGTAAGCGCCGCCCTCATCGACGGAACCATCGACACACAAGAGCAAGAGACGCTCGAGCGCATGTGCGCATCGCTGAATCTTCCAGCGCAAGCGCTCCAGCAAATGATTCTAGAAACGCAAACGCGACTCGCCGCGCAGCAGCGTTCCGAAGAGTACGCGCAGCGAAACCAGAGCTAGCGCGGCGGCTTCGCTTCGGAAGCGGCGCGGCGTTTGCGAAGCTCGTCGAGGCGCTGGCGGCCGAGGTCGAGCCATTTGTCGTTGGTCGCTTGGGTTGCGCCGACGACGTAGCTCATCATGTGTGCTTCGGCATCGCGCCAATATGGCTTCGTGGGTTGTGAGCCGCCGCCTTCGACGGCGAGCGCTTCGTAACCGAGCGCGAGATACCAATCGCGCTCGTAATCAGGAACGAAATAGACGCTCTTGTTCTCTTTCGCGATTGGGAAGAGGCCGGGCGGAACGATGAACATCTGCACACGTGCACAGTCGGGGCCGGACAAAACCAAGACATCGTGACCGACGATCCCGACGCAACGTTGATCCAAGCGCGTTGCCGCGCGTGCGGCTTCTCGCGCGGCCCGCGGGTCTCCCGAGCGATCGAGCGCGAGCGCGATATCCCATTCGGCGAGCATCTCGACGGAGTTCAAATTCGGAATCGTCGCCGTGAGGTGAAGCACTTGACGAAACTGCGCGACGGCCGCGTTCGCGTCGCCCGCGCGCAAGTACGCTTCGCCTTGATTGAGGAGCGGAGTCACTTGATCGACGTCGCTCATCGAGCGCGCGAGCACTTCGTCGTAGGCGCGAATTTCGTCGTTGGTGCGCTCGACGTGAACATAGGCCTCGGCGAGCTTCTCCCAGACCTCCTGAGAGAAAGTACTCGTGCCGACGTCGTGCGTGAGGCCTTCGAGAATCGGCAACGCTTGGGCCCAGAGGCCGCGTTTGGTGAGGACCCATGCTTCGTCGAAACGAAGAAGAGGAGTCTTTGGCTCGATGATGCCCTCGATCACCGTGCGCGCGTGATCGAGCGACATGA
Source organism: Polyangiales bacterium (assembly GCA_038239005.1). GTDB lineage: Bacteria > Myxococcota_A > Polyangia > Polyangiales > Polyangiaceae > DASXHD01. Next base: position 49,426 of record JBBSFE010000015.1, on the reverse strand, counting down.
GCGACTGCAGCGTGCCCACTTCTTGGGTGTCTTCTTGGAGCTCGCTCACGATGTCGATGTCGCGCTCGATGAGAACGTGATGTTCGTACTGCTTGTACGCGTCAGGGTTCTTCGCGAGATCCCAAATCGTCGGTGGCGTATCCGCATGGGCCGTGCCCGCTGCGAGCGCGATCGCGATGGCGACCCGCGCGTGCTTCACCGAACACCACCTCGCGCGGCCGGGCGCGTCGTTGCGGTGAGCCTCGCGGAGAGCGTGAAGTGTGACGTTCCGTGCTGGAGCCACGTGCCGCTCGCGCCCGTGGCTTCTGCGAACCGATGCCATGCGGCCTGCGAGGCTGCGGCGTCAGTCGTTTCGAGACCCATCGCGGCCATGGCTTCGGCTTCGAACGCGAGCGGTCCGAGAAGCGCCGTCACGTTCGCATCGCGCGCGACGTTGCGTGCAGCGGCCCGCGCGCGATCATCGAGCACGGCGCGCGCTTCTTCGCGTGAGCCGGCGCGGTCGAGCGCGAGCGCAAGCGCGAGCGTTGCGACGGGTTGAAGTGCATCGGCCGCTTCACGTCGCGCTTGCCGAAGCATCGCGATGGCGTCGTCGACGTAACTGGCGCTTGCGTTCATCGCCTGAAACGCCGCTTCGACGTAAGCGGGTGCGCGATCGAACGAGGCAAGCCCGTCGGCGCGCGGCAAGAGCGCGCGAAACGCTGCGAGCGCTTCGGGCGCGTGACCACTGCGCGCACACGAGCGCGCGAACTCACGAAGCGCAGCAGGATCATCGAGCGCATGCGGATCGCGCCGCTTGGCCTCGGTGAACGACGCGTACGCTTCCGTGTATCGCCCGAGCCTCGCGAGTGCGCGACCTTTGAGCGTCGACGGCCCCGCGTGGCCCGCCATCACTTGCTCGGCTTCGTCCGCCTCGCGAAGTGCGTCGGCTGCCGTCGATGGCGACAGGAGCTTGCTCGTGCCCGTCGCGAGCAAATCGCAGTAGTGGCGGAGCTCCGGGTGTTTGGCGCGCTCCCAAATGTTGGTGCCACGCAGCGACCCATCCACGCCGCACTCCGGCGGGCGCGCAGCGGCGGTAAGAGACAGCTGAGCCAAGAAGAGGAGCGCCGGTATCACGCCTAAAATGTAGCATGCGACAAATACGCCGACCGCATCAAAGCGCTCGTCGCCTGCGAGGTCGAGTCTCTCTCCTCCGTTCGTCAAATCGCTCCGCAGAGCCGTACGGCGCCACGCGATTGAGTGTACTTCGCAAACGGCTGCATGGATGGCGCGCGCGCCGACAAAACCTCCGAGGGCTGACCGCGCTAAACGCGATCGTCTACGTTTTGATGAACGCAAGAAAACACGGCGCGCGCATCGCCTCGGGAGTCGACGCGTTCTCTTCAGCGCCTTGGTTTGCCGGTTTCGCCAAGCGCGTCGTGCCATCGGCCGAGCCGTGCCCGGTGTTCGCTTCACGAACCTGGCTGGGCGCCACTGGCTGGCGACGCCGCGGCCTCGTCCATCTCGACGAACGCCCAGGTGTCACTGCGAGAGGCAGTTCTCGTAAATTCCGCCGCTGCTCGGATAGGTGAACGAGCAGCTCGTCGCCGTGTAGTTATTTGCGGCTGGATCGACGAATGTCATACCGACCAGACTGCGTCGTCGACGTCGTCAGTTGCTGACCTCCGGGTCGCCGAGCATCAGGATTGGCCCGACGCACTTACCCGATTGCCCGCTCGTGAACTGCGAATGAACTCCGGCTTGAAGCTGGCGCACGTCTCGGCTTTGAATGCCTCGAGGCACCAGCTTGCGCTGGCTGACGACAACGTTGCGCACGTCGCGTTCGCGCAGTTCAGGTCACGTCTCCGCAAGTTGGTTGCAGTAGTTCTTGCGCGAGGGGTCGTCGACCCTTTACCGCCGCAAGCCTTCGCTGTGCCGCTAGAATGAAGCGTCGCCAGCAGATCGTCCCGCTAACACGATGGAGGAACGGATGCGCGGTGATCAACGCTCCTCGGCATACATCCGCATGACGAATTGCCCGGCTGGGCGCTCGCCGTAGTTCACGCTCAAATCATGGAGCGCCTCCGAGAGATCCGAGCGCGGAAGCGCGTAGGCCGCGTAACGGTCGGGGTAGATCAGCGGGGCCGCCAGCGATGCAAACGTGAGATCAGCTGCGGTGAAGCGATCGCCTGTGAGAAAGCGGCGACCGTCGCGTAGCAACTCTTCGACCTCCGAGAAAATCGTGTCGATCGCTTCGCGTGAGCGCGCGACTTTCTCGGGAACGACTCCAAGGCCGCGACGAATCCCGGTCGTGAACACGGGCGTCGCGATGCGCGCGATGACGCGCTCCCACGCGGGTGTACCCGTGCCGAGCAGCTTCGCGACCGTTGCGCGTGGCAACTGGAGCACGTCGAAATAGATCACGCGCCGGACCGTCGGACCAAGCACGTGATCGAAGCGCTCTTCGAGACGCTCGACCTCGGCGTCGCCCGTGAAGAGCGGCTCCGCGTCACCGTGCTCGTCGGCGTAGCGCAGCACGTCGGTCGATTCGGGAAGCACCCGGCTCCCGACAACGAACACGGGCGCCGTGCGTGACCCGCGCGCGCCGAGTGTGCCGAGCCACGAGAGCATGGGCACGTGCGCCTCTTCGACGAAGGCGATGTGTGCGCGTTCGAGAGCCCAGCGCGCCTTCTCGCAATAGTGCGAGAAGCGAATCGTGACGAGGCGTGCCGTCACTCGAAGACTTTGCTGCGGATGATCGTCTCGTTGCGGCGCGAGCCGACGCTGACGATCATGGCTTCGCAGCCGGCGGCCTCTTCGATCATCCGGACGTAGTCGCGTGCGGAGCTCGGGAGGTCCTCCATCTTTTGCGCTCGCGAGAGATCGTCGTTCCAGGGCTCGCAGTCGCGGTAGATCGGCGTCGCGTGTGCGAGATCGCTCGTGGGAAGCTCGTCGGTCTTGCCCGCCGGTGTGTCGTAACCGACGCACGCGCGCAATGTCGTGAGACCCGTGAGCACGTCGAGCTTCGTGATGGCAATGCGATCGAGACCGTTGATGCGCGCTGCATAGCGAAGCGCAGGCAAATCCAACCAGCCCGTGCGGCGCGGTCGCCCTGTCACCGAGCCGAACTCGTCGCCGACTTTTCGGAGACGCTCGCCTACGGCGTCGTCGAGCTCGGTGGGAAACGGGCCGGCGCCGACGCGCGTGCAATACGCTTTCACGAGGCCGATGACGCGCCCGATGCGCGTCGGACCGACACCGACGCCCGTGCATGCGCCGCCCGCGACCGCGTTCGACGAGGTAACGAACGGATACGTTCCGTGGTCGACGTCGAGAAGCGTGCCCTGGGCACCTTCGAAGAGCACCGTCTTGCCGCCGCGCAGCGCGCCATCGACGAGCGCAGATGCGTCGCACAAACGCGGCACCAAACGCTTTGCGAGTGGCTCGAGCTCGCCGATCACTTCATCGACCGATGGCGTCGTCCCACCGAGTGCGGTGATGGTGGGCCTCCAAGCGTCGAGCGCGCGCGCAGCGAGCTCGCGCATGGTCGTCATGTTGCGAAACGCACCCATCGTGATGCCGCGGCGCGCCGCTTTGTCCTCGTAACAAGGACCGATGCCGCGCTTCGTCGTGCCGAGCGCGGACGCCGACACTTGCTCGCGAAGCCCATCGACGAGGCGGTGATAGCCGAGGATCACGTGCGCGCGATCCGAGATGTGGAGGGCTTGCGCCTCAACGTGTCCGCGTTTGGTGAGCTCGTCGATCTCGTCGCATAGCCGCACAGGGTCGATGACCATCCCTTGCGCGAGAACGCATGTCGTTCCTTTGCGGAGGATGCCGCTCGGCACGAGGCGCACGATCACTTTCTCGTTGCCGACGACGAGCGTGTGTCCGGCGTTGGGTCCTCCCGCGAAACGCACGACGACATCGGCGTGCTCGGTGAGGATGTCGACGATCTTGCCCTTGCCTTCGTCACCCCATTGCGCACCGACGACGACGACGCCTCTCATCATGACGAACTCTCCACGCGCGTGAAGCCCCACGCGCGCGCGTAGTCATCCGCACCTTCTTTGTCGGCGCGCACGACGGCGGGAACTCCGCCTGCTCGAAGCGCGCGTGCCTTTTCGTCGCTGCCGATCACGAGCACGCGCTCACGAGGTTTGTCGAGCGCGGATGCCGCGCGAACGGCGAGCGTGAGCGCGTCGAGGTCGATCGCGAAGCCGACGGCAGGCATCGGCGCGCCGAAGCGCCCGAGGAGCTCGTCGTAGCGCCCGCCGGAGCCGATCGCGTCGGGACAACCGCGTGCGTACGCGCGAAAGAGCATGCCGGTGTAGTACGCGGCCGAGCGAATCTCGCCAAGGTCCGCGGTGAGTCGGTCGCCGAGCCCGCGTGAAAGTGCGGCGCGATGAAGCGCAGCGAGTCGCTCGGCTGCCGGCGCCGCGGCGGTCTTCGCGAGAAGTCGTGCGCCGTCGTCGAAGCTCTTCGTGCGCAGGAGCTCGATGAGCACGGATGGATCGCCTCCGGCATCACGCACGCGTGAGGCGATCTCGGTTTCGTCGCGACGACCGACCGCATCTGCGATTGCAGCAACGCTCTCGGGTGCGAGATCGGAGACGAGTGCGCGCACCACGCCTGCATCACCAAGATCGATCACGAAATCTTGGAGCCCTGCGGCTTCGAGGACGCTCGACATCACTTCGAGCACTTCGACATCACCCGCGACGCCCGCAACACCTGCGAGCTCGACGCCGACTTGCGGGATCTGCCTGCGCTTTCTCGCGCGGCCGCTGCGGCGCCGCAAGACCGTTCCTTCGTAGGCAAGACGGTACGGCGCTGGGCGTCCACCCAGGCGCGTTGCGATGAGGCGCGCGATTTGCGGAGTCATGTCTGGTCGAAGCGCTGCGACTTCACCCGACTCGGGCTCGACGAACCGGAGCACCTCACTCGGATCGAGCGCACCGAGCCCACGCTCGAGCACTTCGGCGAACTCGAACGCAGGCAGAAGCACGAGCTCGTAACCAAAAAGCTCGAGTCGCGCGAGCACACGGCCCGCGAGAACGCGCCGCTCGCGTGCTTCCTCCGGGAGGAGATCGCGCATGCCAGCCGGGAGCTGATTACCCACGACCCGCAACTCTACAGGTGTCTTCCGGCCTTGCACCTGTCGTTTTTCCTACATCTTGAAGCACGTCGAGAGAGCGAAAACGCGGTGTTTCGCGCTGGCACGTACTTCGCTTCGTCGCCCCCTCGGTGGCTCTCGTTCTCGAAACCGCTCTCGTCGAACGAGCCCTCGCGGGCGACAAACCATCACTGCGCGAAATCGTCACACGTTCATCGCCGCACATCGAACGACAGCTGCTCCGTTACCCGCTCACGGACGAAGACCGTCGCGATCTTCTCCAGGTCACGCTCATCCAAGTGCTGCGCAAGTTGTCTTCGTTTCGAGGCGACTCGAGCTTCTCCACGTGGCTTTTTCGTGTGACCGCGAACGAAGCGCTCATGCTCATGTGATCGCAGCGCCGCTTGCGCGCGCGTGTCGTCGACGTCGCCGACTTCGACTCCGCGATTGCTGCGCACGAGAGCGACGAAGAGCTTCCCGGCGCACGACTCGAATCGAGCGCGATGCGCGCGGCCGTGGCAACGGCTCTCGCTGCGTTGCCGGATGACTATCGCGACGTCGTCGTCGCGCACTACCACCATGATTTGGGTCTCCAAGAAATCGCCGCGCAGCTGAGCATCAGCGAAAGCGCCGTCCGCTCGCGCCTTCATCGCGCACGCGCTCGCCTCCGCACCTTGCTCGAAGCGGCTTGAACGCAGTTTTTCAGGGAGCGTCGGGCTTCACGTCGATTTCGGTCGTGCGTGCACGCTGCGTTTCGAACGCCTTCACGATGGGCGCGAGACGCTCGGCGTCCGTCGAGAGATCATTCTTCTCCTCGGCATCGGTCGCGAGATCGTAGAGCTGATAGAGGGTGCCGCCGGCGTATGTGAGCTTCATGTCGCCGACGATGATCGCTTTGCGCATCGGCGTGTACGGGCCCACGGGCATGTCCATGTAGACATCGCGCTCTTCGTAAGGCCCGTCGCCCGCGATGTCGCCGATCAGCGTGCGCCCCGCGAGCTCGCCGGGCGGCGGCTGCGGTAGCGCGAAGAGATCGAGCAGCGTCGGCACGAGATCGATGTGGCTGCGTTTCACGGCGACGTGGTGGCCTTTGGTGCCCGGCACGTACACGACGAGCGGCACACGCACGAGCGGCTCCCACAAATCGCCGCCGTGCCAGCTCATGTTGTGCTCGCCGAACGCTTCGCCGTGATCGCTCGTGACGACGATCGCGGTTTTGTCGCCCCATGGTTGCGACGCGACGTAGTCGAGCACGCGACCGATGTGCTTGTCGGTGAACCAGAGCTCGCCGTCGTAGAGCGCGCGTGTCGCCGCGACACCGCCGCGACCATCGCCGAGAAAATCAGGCGCACCCGGGTGCGGCATGTACTGCGCGTGCGGATCGAAATAGTGGACCCACATGAAAAAGCGCGAGCCGGTGTTTTCGGGTTTCTTGAGCAATCGAAGCGCCGCGTCCGAGAGCTTGTCGCTCGTGATGGAGGTGTCCTCCTCGCCCTGTCCCTCGCTCGGCTTCGCGGAAATGTCCCATTCGTCCATGCCTTGCGAGAGCCCGCTCCACGGCGCGAAGTACCAGTGCGACGCAGCACCGAACGTACGAATGCCTGCATCATGCAACCTTTTGGCGACGAGCACGTTCTTCGTCGAATATTTGTTGAAGTGGCTGCCGTCGCGATCCGTTTCGCTCGGATATTTTCCGATCAAGAACGGGCCGATGCTTTTCCCCGTGTACGACGCGAGCGAGTAGGTGCGATCGAACACGACGCTCTTTTGGGCTAGCGCATCGAGGTTCGGCGTCACGGGTTTGTCGTAGCCCGCGAAACCCGCGTCGAGGCGCATCGTGTCGATCGTGATCAAAATCACGTTGAGATCGGTTGGAAGCGCGACCTTCGGTGGCGGTGGCGGTGGCGGAGGTGGCGGCGGGATGGGCGTGTCGGAGCCGGAGCAGTCCTCGTCGATGCCGTTTCCGGGAATGTCGAACGCCAGCGGGTTCCGTTTGGGATCGCGGTCGTCGCAATCGCCACCGCCGAAGAGCGCGGAGGCGCCATCGTGATCTTTGTCGGACGCGCGGCGCAGTGCGGCGAGCGCCATGCGCCCGAGCGGCGCGTGCTCGACGGCGCGCGTCACCTGTGGCGTCTTGGCGAACGCCTTCGCCTCACGCGCCGTCCACACGACCGAGCCCGTGATCACGACTGCCGCGATGAGCGATGCTTGGAGCGAGCGACGACCGCGCACGAGCGCGACGGGAAAGATGTACGCAGACACCGCGATCGCCGCTAGATCGAGCAGCGGCCGCAAATCCAACTCGGCGCGCGAGAGGACGCCGAAGATCGCGAGCGACGTGGGTCCGTCACCGCCGGCGTCGCCCACGTGGATGCCGTACGCGAACATCGCAAGCACGATCGCGAGCGCCACGCCCGTGGTCGACACCGGGTCTAGCAATCGTGGAACGCGATCGGCACCCGATGCGAGAGCGCGCCGCATGGGCTTTGCGAGCGCGAGCACCGCAATCGCGCCCGCAAAAAGAATCGCGGCCGACATCCCAGCGAGCTCGAGGCCCGCCCCCGCCGCGTGCCCACGCGCGAGCACCGAGCGCGCGCCTCGAGCCAGCACCACGAGCCCGACGAACGCTGCAGCGACCGCGAGCGGACCCATCGCTGCCGTGCGCGAACGAAGCAGCACCGGCTCGGCACGAATCGCCGCGATGATCTCGGCCGGCGAACGAAGCTCATCGGGCTCGAAATACACGTGCGCTAGCGCCACCGCGGCCGATACGCCGATCGCGACGGGCACGAGCACCGCCCAGTCTGCGAGCGCGACCGACCCCATCGTTACTCCGCGAGCTGCGACCGCGCGCGCTTCGACGAGCGCGACGAGAGCCGCGCCGACGAGGCCTCCCTCGCACGCAAGGAGCGCGCGCCGAACGATCATGCGCGAGTTCTAACCTATTTTCTTTTTCGCGAGTGGATGCGCCGCATCGTAGACGCGCATGAGGTGGTCGATGGACACGTGGGTGTAGCGCTGCGTCGTCGTGAGCGACGAGTGACCGAGGATTTCCTGAATCGATCGCAAGTCTGCGCCGCCATCGAGCATGTGCGTCGCGCACGCATGACGAAGCGCGTGCGGGTGGAGATCGGCGCGACCGGCTCCGAGCGCACCGCTCTTCTTCGTCATGAGCTGCACCGCGCGCACACCAAGCCTGCGTCCGCGCGACGACAGAAGAAGCGCGCGCTCTTCGGTGTTGGGGCGCATCTCGAGCCAAGCTTCGACGGCAGCCGCTGCTTTGTCACCGAGCGGAACGATGCGCTCTTTGTTGCCCTTGCCCGTGACGCGCACGCGACGCTCGCGCAGATCGACATCGCCGAGATCCAATCCGCAGAGCTCGCTCACGCGAAGCCCCGAGCCGTACATCAGCTCGAGGGCGGCGCGATCACGCGCGCCATCGGGCGTCTCGACGATTTCCCCGGCGGCCGCAGCCGATACGAGCGTCGGGAGAGGCCGGCGCACTTTCGGGCTCGACAAGAGCTCCGCCGGATCTTTCGTGACGAGCGACGAGCGACGCGCCCATCGAAAGAACGTCCTTACCGTTGCGATGTGGCGCGCGACGCTGCTTGGCGCATGCGTTCGCGCGATCGACCCGAGCCAACCGCGGAGCGCATAGATGTCGACGTCCGCGAGCTTTGGTTCTTTGCCGCGCTTCTCGAGCAAGAACGCGTGAAGCCCGCGCAAGTCTCGGCCGTAGCTCTCGACCGTGTGCGGCGACGCGCGCTTCTCGGAGCGCAAATGCTCCACGAAAGCGGCGATGGCATTCTGCACGCTTCACATCTAGCGCACGGCGCGCGCCAGGCCAAAAGCCTCGCCTTACGAGCAGGCTTCTTCGAGGTCTTCGATAGTCTTCGGGATGTCGATGGTGAGGTTCACCGGACCATCCTTCGATACGAGGATGTCGTCTTCGATGCGGACGCCGATGCCGCGCCATTTCGCGTCGACCTTGTCGTCCTTTGCGGGGATGTAGATGCCGGGCTCCACCGTGAGCACCATGCCCTCTGCCAAGACGCGGGGTTTGCCGCCCACGTAGTACGAGCCGACGTCGTGCACGTCCATGCCGAGCCAGTGACTCGTGCGGTGCATGAAGTACGGCTTGTAGGCTTCCTTTTCGACGAGCTCGCCGACGTCGCCCTTGAGCACGCCGACGTCGAGAAGGCCGCGCGTCACGATCTCGACGCTCTTCATGTGCACTTCTTCGAGAGTCGCGCCTTCGCGCGTGGCTTCGATGCTCGCCATCTGTGCGTCGAGCACGATTTGGTAAATCGCGCGCTGCTCGGGCGTGAACTTGCCGCTCACGGGGAACGTGCGTGTGACGTCGCTTGCGTAGTAGCCGTATTCGCAGCCCGCATCGATGAGGAGGAGATCGCCCTCTTCCATCTTCCGGTTGTTGGCGCGGTAATGGAGCACGGTCGCGTTGGCGCCGGAGCCGACGATGCTCCCATACGCGGGGCGCTCGCTGCCGTTCTTGCGGAACGTCTCGAGCAAGAGCGCTTCCACTTCGTATTCGTGCATGCCCGGACGCGCGTGTGACATCGCGCGAAGGTGTGCGTCGCGTGTGATGCGTGCGGCCGTGCGCATGGCGTCGAGATCTTCGGTGCCCTTCAAGAGGCGCATCTCGTGGAGGATGGTTGCGGGGTCGGAAATGTCGGTGGGCCACGAGATGCCCGTGCGCGCGCGACGACGCGTTGCATCCATCGCCTCGAGAACGCGGTCGTCGAAGGCGCGATCGCGGCCAAGTCGGTAGTAGAGGCGCTTGCGGTTCGAGAGGAGCCGCGGCAGCTCGGTCACGAGCTTTTCGAACGTGAACGCTTCATCGACGCCGAACTCGGCTTTGGCGCCTTCCGTCCCGGCGCGGGGCCCGTCCCAGACTTCGCGTTCGGGATCGCGCGGGCGAACGAAGAGAACGCTCGTGGGCGCGTCGTTCCCGGCGGTCGCGAGGACGAGGACGCTTTGGGGCTCGTCGAAGCCCGTCAGGTAGAAGAGGTCGGAATCTTGCCGGTAGTCGTGGTCGACGTCGTTGTTGCGGATGTACGTCGGCGCGGCCGGAAGCACCGCAATCGCCGATTCGCCGCTCGCGGACATGGCGGCGAGAACGTGGGCGCGCCGGCGCGCATAGAGGTCTAGGAAGCACGCGTGCATGACGCCTCTCGTCATACCAAAAGTTGGCCTCCGAGGCCCGCGTCTCGGACAATTTCATCCATGCTCTCTGATGAACGCCGCCGCCGCCGTAGCCCCGACCCGCTCGTTGCCCTCCACTACCAGCTCAGCTCGACGCGCCGCGAAGGCTCGCTCGACACCGTAGTTCTCGCCGACGGCTCGGGCGTCGTCGTCGCGGGCGCAGGATCTTGGGCCGCTTGTGAAGAGCTCGCAGCGTTTGCGCCGCTCATCGCGCGCGGCGAAACTTTCGGGATGGACGGCGTCACCATTCGCAGCGTCAACATCGACGGCGATCGCGTCCTTCTTTGTGCTCGCGGTCCGGCGTCGGACGACGCGCGTGACGTCGCGATGAAGCGTGCAGAGGACGGCGTGTCGCGCATCCTCTCCAGCGCTGCTTAGACCTACATCCGCCTACGAAAGACGCACTCACTCGGCAATGCTCGGGTGGCACTGCACAAACCCAGCTAAAATCAGCCGTCGGGCACCCTTATCCATCGCAATCCGCCTTGCGAACGCATCGCGGCGCACGCTACGAGCATCCGTCCCCTTTGGAGGCATCGATGCGCGCGTTCGTTCTTGCTTGTGCGGCTGGGCTCTTTCTCATGGGTTGCGGAGGCACGACCGCCGATGGCGGCGACTCCGGGTCCGGCAACGATAGCGGGACGCCCGTCGAGGCCAGCGACGACGCTACGACCGATCTCGACGCAGCCGCCGCCTACCCGGCGGATCACACGCCGATGCCGCTCGTCGACTACAACGGCGGCCGCATCCTCATCAACCCGAGCATCGTGACCGTCACGTTCGCGAGCGACAACGCCACGACGGTTGGGCGCGTCCAAGAGCTCGACGACACGATCGCAACCGGCGATTACTGGACGGCCATCACGTCCGAATATTGCGATTCGACGAAAGCCTGCATCGGCAAGGGCACGAACGGCGGACACGTCGTCATTCAAACGCCGCCCGCCTCTTCCTATACGGATTCGTCACAAGGCGCAGCCAGCTCGCTTCAGGATTTCATCAAGCTCCACGTAAGCGGCGACGGCACCGACCCGGATGCAGGCGGCTTCGCACCCGACTTCCCCACGCCCGACGACAACACGCTCTACGTCATCTACTTCCCGCCCGGCGTTCAGATCACGCTCGACGGCGAGATCGGCTGTCAGCAGAGCTGGCTCGCGTATCACAATACGGTCGTGGTCCCGCACACCAACACGCTTCCCTCGGCAACGCCGTACGCGATCATTCCACGATGCGGCACGAAAGAATCGACGACGACGGAATCGGCGAGCCACGAAATCGCCGAGGCAACGACGGATCCGGACATCGGTCTCGGATCGCTTGCGTATTACATGGTGAAAAATCAGCTGTGGGCTTCTGGCGGTGGTGAGGTTGGCGACCTTTGCACCGGCAAGAACACCATCATCGGCGACAACTTCACCGTGCAGCGCATGTGGTCGAACAAGAGCGCAGCCGCCGGCAATGATCCGTGCGTGCCCATCCCGGACGGCGAAATTTATTTCAACTCCGCACCGCGTCAGAGCAAGATCATCTTGCCGAAGGTCGGCTCGACCGCAGTCGTCGACATCGACGGCTACTCGACCGCTCCGACGCCTCCATGGACGGTCAACGCCGTCGATTACGGCGCGTTCCAATCCGGGACGAACAGCCTCAGCTTCGCGTTCGACAGCACCTCGCTCCAAAACGGGGGCCACATCCAGCTCACGGTGACGCTCGTTGCGGCGATGCAGCAAGGCCAAGACGAGTTCTCGATCTCTTCGAAGGATTCGAGCGGCACGCGCCACAGCTGGCCGGTGCTCGCGGCAGCGAAGTAGCTGCTGTACGCTGCGGTCTGATGGCCGATCGCGTCGCGTGCGAGCATTCAGAGCGCTGCGGCGGTTGCCCGGCGATCGAGCTGCCCTATGAAGAGCAGCTCGCGCTAAAACGCGGGCGCGTCGTGCAAGCGCTCGCCCGCTATCCGGCGCTCGAGCTCGTCTACGCCGACCCGACGATCGCCGCGGACTCGGTCACGGATTATCGCACGCGCGCCAAGCTCATGGTCGATCAGCGCGGTGCGATCGGGCTCTTCGCGAAAGGTGGCGGGCACGAGGTCGTCGATGTTCCGAAGTGTCGCGTGCTCGCGCCCGTGCTCGCGCGTGTGGCCGAAGTCGTGCGCGCGCGTGTGAAGCGCGATGTGGCTTCGGGCGGCCCGCTCGCACCCGACGGAGCGGGCGGCGGGCTTCGCGCCATCGACGTGCGCGAGCTCGACGGCACGACGTCGCGCGCGCTCGTCACGCTCATCGTTCATCGCGGCAAAGCGGGTGATCTCACTTCGCTTCGGTCGGTCGCCGCCGAGCTCATCGCCGAGATGCCCGAGATCGCAGGTGTCGCGGCGAGCTTGCACGACGGCGATTCGCCGCAAGTTCTCGGCGCCGAAACGATTCGGCTCGCGGGCGACGGCGCCGCGGAAGACCGCATCGGCGAATGCGTGCAGATTGCAACCTTCGGTTCGTTCGTCCAGGCGCATCGGGGTCAAGCCGCGCGCATTCACGAGATCATCGGCAAGCACCTCGGCGTTGCGCGTTCTGGCTCAGCGCCCGTGCGTGTGCTCGATCTCTACGCGGGGTCCGGTGCTATCGCGCTCGCGCTCGCATCGCGCGGCGCGGAGGTCACGTGCGTCGAAGCGTTCGGCCCCGCGGCCGCGCGTATCGAAGAGGCGGCGCGAAAAACGAATCTCGAAGTGCACTCGGTACATTCCGATGTCGCGTCGGCGCTCCGTGCGATGCCGGTCGACCCGGCGCCGTTCGATGCGGTCGTGGTCAACCCGCCGCGCCGAGGCGTGGGGCCTGCCGCGCGTGAAGCGCTCGCACGCCTTGCAGCGCCGGTGGTTGCGTACGTCTCGTGCGACCCCGACACCCTCACGCGCGACCTCGATCACTTTGCGCGGCTTGGTTACCGCTGCGCGTCGGCGCAGCCGCTCGACATGATTCCGCTCAGCGACGAAGTCGAAACGATCGCAATTCTCCGGCGCGCCCCGATGCCGCCGGCGCGCGTGCTCTACGAGGACGACACCGTTCTCTTCGTCGAGAAGGCTCCGCACGAGCCCATCGCCACACACGAGGACTACGTCGACTCGCTCACCGCACGCGTTCGTCGGCTTCCGAATGCGAGCGAAGCGGTGTCGCTGCAAAAGCTCGACGTCGGTACGAGTGGCGTCGTCGTGTTCGCGCGCACGCCAGCGCACGTCGCAGCTTGGGACGCCGCCATCTCGTCCTCCGAATCGCGCCGGGTCCTTCTCACGGCAACGCGCGGTGTCCTTCCGTCGAAGGGAACGGTCGCGCGTGACGCCACACGCACGAAGTATCGCCGCCTCGCAGTCTTCGCAGGTCATTGCGTCGCACGCGTCATGGCGGACGGCCGCGCGCGTCACGTGCGCCGCCACCTCGCAGCGATTGGGCACCCGGTCCTCGGTGACGATCGCTTTGGCCACGCCCCCTCGAATCGCTACTTCGAAGAAAAATTCGGCCTCGACCGCACGTTCTTGCATTCCGTGCGCTTCGAAGTCGATGTCCCCGTGACGAAAGCACGCCTCGTCGTCGAATCCCAGCTTCCGGGCGATCTGGTCGCGGTTCTCGAGCGTGCAGGCGGCCCGGGCACGCTTCGTTTTCTCGATCAGAAAAACGCTCTCGGCCGGACGTCGTCGAACCCGCCGCCGCCTTCTTCGCTGCGCGAAGACTCCGCGATGAGCGGATCCGACGGCCGCCTCGTTCGCGCAGACATCGTCAGCGAAGAAGACGACCCACGCGATTAATCCGAAAGCTCCATCAACGGATCCCACCAAGCTCGGCGCAGAGATCACGGACGAGCTCGTCGAGCTCGCGCTCGCGGCTGACAGGCGCGGTGATGACGAGCTCGCCGCCGCGCTCGCCGAATACTTGTGCGAGACCATCGTGCGCCTCGACGACGCCTTTGAGAAAGACGACGTCTTCCGCGCGAACGACGAGCTCGCGCGTGATCATTCCATCTTCGGCGACGGGTCGAACGGATTTCGTCATCCGAGCGGATCGTGTGACATGGCTTCTTTTTCGGTGTGCCGTGCATCGAGCCAGCGCTGCACGTGCGCGACGAGTTGGTCCACGTACGTCGGCAGCGGCGGGCAGCGAATGCCCGTGTCCGCCAGGATCTCGTCGGCGTTTGCATGGTCGTAGGTGACGGGCAAGACCATCGCCTCGAGGAACGAGCGCGGACTCTTTGCGATGCGCTCGAGGCCCGGCGCACGAAGAAGCGCGCGCGTGAGATTCGCCGGCAGGAAACCACTCGCAACGCGACGCCCGCCCGCATGCGCGACGAGCTCCACGACTTTGCGCGACGGCATCGCCTCCGGATCGACCAAATGAAACGTGCGACCTGGGGCGCGCGGATCACGCCCGATGTGGAGCGCCGCCTTCGTGACGAAATCGATCGGCACGAGGTTCAGCGGAACATCGCTGCGACCCGGAAGCGGAAGCGCAAAGTCGGGCGGTGCCGCGAGCATCAAGAGAATGAGCAGATACGGACCTTCGAGGCGGTCGACTTCGCCGGTGTGCGAATCGCCGACGATGATCGTCGGGCGAAGCACCGCGATGGGAACGGGCTTCTTTCCCGTCATCGCGCGGCGATAGACGCGCTCGGCTCGTGCGAGCGTCTCTTCGATGGGGTTTCGATAACGCTGACCGCGATCGAGCTCGTCCTCGCGCACGACGCCGGAGCGATCGCCCGACACCGACGCCGCCGAATGCACGACCAGACATTTCAGATTCGGACACGCTCGTGCGAGCTCGAGGATCTCGTACGCGGAGCCGACGTTGACGTGCTCGGCGACTTCGCGCTCGGCGCCGAGGTAGTTCACTTGCACGCAATGGTGAATGCGATCGATCTCGCGCGAGAGCGTTCGAAACTCGACACCCGAGAGCCCGAGGTCCATCGCTGCTGCATCGCCTTCGATGAGATGCACGCGGCGGCGCGCTTCGAGTGGAAGCGCATCGAGTGCGGAGAGCGCGTCCTCGTGGAGCTTCGGGTGAACGACAGCGTGCACGAGCGTGCTTGCGCCTTCGGCCAGCACGATCTCTTCCGCCATTCGCCGCGCGCGAAACGACGGGAAACCGGTGAGAAGAACGACTTCGTCGTGCGACGTCACTGGCAGTAGTGCGCGCCCACGCCCGCGAGCCAGCTGCCGTAGTTGCCGCTGTAGGTCGTCGGGTTGCAGAACGACGCCGTTCCGAGGAGGGCCGTGCCGATGCACGTTGCGCTCGTGATGTAGGGTTGACACTGACCCGAAGCGACCGAGTTGCGGCATGTCGGCACCGAGCTCGACGGACACTTCACGCAGCTCTGGAGCTCGCAATCATCGACGCAGCCCGTCGTGTGGTTGCACGTCGACGTGACGAACGGGCTGACGCAGTTGAAGATGCCTTGCCCGTCCTGAAGTGCGTACTGGAACGACGCGAGACACGTCGCGCATTTGGCGTTGATGAGGGGCTCGTCGGTGAAGAACAGACTGCACGATGACGATCCGAAACCGGTCGTGCATGCGGCCTTTGCGTCGGCGAGATCGGTCGAGGCGCACGAACCTTTCGTGACGGAAAGCGTGGGCGTCGTCACGGTCGATGGGCAGCTCGTGTACGGAGCCGGGCACGTGGTCGTCGTGCCTTTGCAGACGCGCGGCACGGAGAGTGTGTCGCACGTCGTCGATGACGATGTGCAGTCGACGCATGTGGAGCCGTCGGAGCCGCAGCGCGAATCGACGAAGCCCGCGAAGCACGTTCCGGCTTGGCAGCAACCGGGGCATGTCTTCGAGTTGCATGCCGTGGCGCATGTGCCGCCCGAGCATGTTCCGCTCTTCGAGGTGCAGTCGGCGCAGGCCGTCCCGCCGATGCCGCATTGCGTGTCCGTTTCGCTCGTGACGCACGTGTTGCCCGCGCAGCAGCCTTTCGCGCACGTCGAAGCGTTGCATGTAGGTTGCACGGAAACGCAAAGGCCCGTGGAGGTGTCGCAGAATTCCTGGAGGCTCGTGCAGTCGGTGCAGGAGAGGCCGCCCGTGCCGCATTGCGAATCGGTCTCGGCGCCGACGCACGCCGTGCCGTTGCAGCAGCCCTTGCAGTTGTTCGGACCGCACGGCGCGTTGACGCACGCTTTCGCTGCGGGATCACAAACCTGGCCGCCGGTGGTGCAGTCGGTACATTTGTTACCGCTGTTGCCGCACGCGAGTGACGACGCGCCCGACACGCAAGCTTGCTGGCCGTTGAAGAGCGTGCAGCAGCCATTCGCGCACGAGGTGACATCGCACGTGGGTTGGATGTTGCCGCACGCTTTGACTTGGGCGTCGCAGAAGTCGAAACCTTGCGACAGACAATCGTTGCATGCGCCGCCGCCGAAGCCGCACGTGTTGAGCTCGGTCCCGTCGCGGCAGGTCCCCGTGCCGTCGCAGCAGCCGGTTGGGCATGTCGTTGCATCGCAGGCGCCGCTGTCGCCGTGTCCGTCGACGCTGCCGTCACCGTAGATGTATTGATTGAGGTCGGAGCGACCGCAGCCGGTGGCGACGGCAACCGCGACGAGCGCGACGAACAGCGCGGCCTTCAAACGGCGATAAGTCATGCGCGCATCTTAGCTCAGGCTCTACGGAGCTGCTTGAGCGACAGGCCGATTCCGAGCTCGGCGGCGAGGCTGAGCACGATCGCCGCACCTTCTGGCCAGTCGAGGGCGTGACCGATCACGAAGCCGGCGAGAACGCCGACGACTCCGGCGAGCATCGACCAACCGGCAACGCCCGCAAGCGATCGACCCGCGAGACGACCGACCGCCGACGGGATCACGAGGAACGCGCTCACGAGCACGACGCCCGCGAGGCGAATCGCCGCGACGACAACGGCGGCGAGCGCCGCGAGGAGCGCGCTCTCGAGCCAGCCGACCTCGATGCCGGAGAGGCGCGCGAGCTCTTCGTCGAACGTCGCGTAGGCCATGCGCGACCACGTGAAAGCGAGGAAGATGAACGTGATGATGGCGATCGCGATGACGATCCATAAGTCGTCCTCGCCGACCAAGAGGATGTTGCCGAAGAGGAGCGACTCGGGATCGAACGTCGTTTGCGTGCGTTTGGCTTTGCGCAAGAACACGATGCCCATCGCGAAGCACACCGCAAAGAGCGCCGCCATGGCGACATCCGAGCGGAGCCCGCCCTTGCGGCGCAACGCACCAATGCCGATCGCCGCGAGCGCGGTGAACGGAATCGCGATGACGAGCGGCGACGTGAGACCGAGAAACATCCCGAGCGCGATGCCGCCGAACGCTGCGTGCGAGAGCCCGTCGCCGAGATATGCTAGGCCTCGCGCAGTCACGAGCACGCCGAGCACGGCGAGAAGCGCCGACAAGAGGGCGCCCGCGAAGAGTGCCCGCTGAAAGAGCGGAATCGACAGGTAGTCGAACATCAGAGCTTCCCCGAGGATACGGCCTGGCGCACGAGAACACCGGTCGTGCGTGCGCGAATCTCGACGCTGTCTCGATGCCGGGTGAACGCGACGAGCGCGGCATCGGTGCGCGGCGACGATGCGACGAGAAGTGGGCGCACGATGATGGCGACCATGACGTTTCCGCCGACCGCACGAAGCCAGCTGCTCACTTTCGGATCGGCTCCGATCGCGCGGGTGTGATCGGGCGGCGTAACGAGGCTTTGTGCGTCGATGCCGACAGCGAGATCGGTTTCGCCTTCGTGTGCGACCCACGTGGCTTGAACGGTTGGTCCGCCGTCGGTCGTGGCGGTCGCATGAGCGCCAGCGCGATCGATCTTCGTGACGCCGAACGTTTTCTCCCACGAAGTCCACGCGGGTTTCCGCGCGAGATCGACGATGCCCTCGAGAGCGGTGGTCATGTTCTTCGAGTCGTTCGTCGAGAGTCGCAAGAACCCGCCTGGCGCGGCGCCCGCGGCGACGGACGCGATCGACCAACCCGCACGCGCTTTCGCGACCGCGCCGAGGAGCTCGCCGAGCTTTGCTTCATCGGCGGCGGGAACGCGCGTGCCGAGCATGGTCCCGAGAAGATCGCCGAAGTCTTTTGCAGTGCTTTCGCGTTCAGGAGGTGTCGACCGCCAGAAAATCGTTCCGATCGCATCGGCGCTCGTTCCGACGAGCACGGTGGTCGAGCCGCCCTCGAGGGAATCGACCCACGCTTTCGTCGCGCCATCGTGTGGCGGCGTGAGCGTGAGGTGTGCGTCGATCGAATCATCGTCGATGACGTCGAGCGCGAGCTCCGCGGTTTGCATCCCGCTCGCGTTGGCGATCACTTTCGAGACCCAAGCGTCGGCTGCAGCGACGAGCGGCTTCGGGTCCGCGAGATCGGGCGCGCGCCCATTGTGATCGCGACGCGCTTCGTCGTCTTTGTCGAGAAGGAACGTTCGAAGCTTCGTCCATCGACGCTCGGCCTCTGCGCGAAGCGGGCCTGCGATCGCCGCGCCGCCCGCGTTTGCGAACACTGCCGATTTCGGGAGCGCACGCGTTGGGAGCGTTCCCGATGCGTATGGACCGAGGTCCGTGACCGCGCTTGCATCCGAGCCGACGAGAATCCACGCCCCGGATGCGCCGACGTTCGTCGGGTTCGCTTCCGCCGTGGTCTTCGCGCGCGACGCGTTCACCGCATGCGCCGCGATCACCCAGCGCCATCGCTCATCCACGACCGCGTAGGCCGGCGCTGCGCCATCGACGACGGCCGCGAGATCCGGAACGTGCGTCATTGCGGCGAGGATCCCGCCGAACGTCGGCGGCGCGAGGACAAGCACGCCTCCGATGGCGAGTTGCGCCTTCCGCCACGTGGCGTCGGGCGATGCGATCACGGCCTCGGCGACGAGCCCGCTCGGAGCCGCAACAGCCGGCAGCGCGGCAGGAGGCGGCGCTTGGAGCATCGCTTCCTCTGCCTGCTTGTGCGCGCGAATGCCCGCCACAGCGCCGAGCGACGCCAAAACGACGAGAATCAGCAGCCGAATGCGAGCGCCCACGAGGCGGCCGACGTTACCACCGACTGCGCAATTCTGGCTCGACGAGGTGGCCGAGCCGCTCTAGGCTCCTCTCCCTCGAGATGTCGATGATCGACGATGTTCACAAGGAGCTTCTGGGCTCCGTCGCGAAAGCGCACGACGTGCTCAAGCGCGATCTATCGAAGCTCCGCGCCGGCCGCGCGACGCCCGAGCTCCTCAATGGCATCCGCGTCGACTATTACGGCACCCCCACGCCGCTCGCGCAGATGGCCCACGTCAACGTCCCCGAGCCGCGCCTCATCACCGTCAAACCGTGGGACAAGACCCAAATCAAAGCGGTCGAAAAAGCTCTCCGCGAGAGCGATCTCGGCCTCAACCCTCAAGCTGACGGCGACATCGTTCGCATTCCGCTTCCGCCACTGACCGAAGAGCGTCGCAAGGAGTTCGTGAAGATCGCCAAAAAATACGGTGAAGAGTGCAAGGTCTCGATTCGCAAGGCACGCCACGATGCGCTCGACATGCTGAGCAGCATCGAAACCGAGGGCGAGGCCAGCGCGGACGAGGTTGATCGAGGAAAAAAACGTGCCGAAGACTCGATCGGTGACGCCACGAAACAGGTCGATGCGATCGTGGCGAACAAAGAAAAAGACATCATGGAAGTGTGATGTCGCGCCGCTTGACACCCATCTGCGCCGGTGAAATGATTTTTTGCTTGGAGCTACGCCGTTGATGCGGGCAGTCGCCTGGGGTCTGACGGATGTTGGGCTCCAGCGAGAGCACAATGAGGACTCGTTTGTCGTGCTCAAGGAGTACGACCTTTTCGTCGTGGCCGATGGAATGGGCGGGCACCGCGCAGGAGACGTTGCGAGCAAGCTCGCGACCGAGACCATCTCGGAGTTTTTCCGATCGACCGCCAACGACGACGTGACCTGGCCGTTCCACTTCGACGCCAACTTGAGCGAAGAAGAAAATCGTTTGCTCACTGGCATCCGCGTCGCGAACCGTCAGATCTTCGAACGCAGCACGCGCTCGCGCGAGTACCACGGCATGGGCACCACCGTCGTCGGCGCGATGTTCTCACCGCGCAAGCACACGATGTACATCGGTCACGTCGGTGACTCGCGCTGCTACCGCATTCGCGGCGGGCAAATCCAACAGCTCACGCGCGATCACTCGCTCTTCAACGACTACCTCCTCGCGATGCCCGACCTCACCGAAGAGCAACGCAAAGAGCTTCCCAAGAACGTCATCACGCGCGCTCTCGGCATGCAGGATCAAGTCGCGGTCGATTTGCAGCACGACAGCAGCCAACCCGGCGACGTCTACGTGCTCTGCTCCGACGGCCTCTCCGGCATGGTCACCGACGAAGAGATCCTCGACATCATCGGCCACGCCTCCGCGGGCGGGATGCACGAAGTTCCGCAGAAGCTCATCCAACGCGCCAACGAGCGCGGCGGCGAAGACAACATCACGGCCGTCGTCATCACGATCGAAGAAGACACCCTCGAGTCGACCGGCCGCGCGAAGGCCATCGACGACGCCGCGGCCGTCATGTCGCAACGCTCTGTCAACGCACCGACCGAAGTTCCGCCTCCCGGCTCCACGCTTCCGCCCGAAAAGAAGACCGACTTCGCGGAAGACCCCACCCTTCCCGCGATCGATCTCCGCAAGCCGCAATCAGACATCGGCGAAGAGCCGACGATGCCCGCCCTCGATATCTCGAAAGAGCTCGCGAAGCTGAAGAAGCCCGAGAAGAGCTGAGCCTCCCGCTCCCGCTCTCCGCGAGCCTCAATTCTTAGCTTCTTCTGCGCGATAGGCGCGCATCGTCTTGATGCGCGAGCGAATGAAGAGCACGGCTGCGACGATGATCGCGACGCCGATGACCGCATCGAAGCGGTGCATGAAGTGCTTGAGCGGCGAGCTCTCTTTGAGGAGCTCTTGGCCGAGATACTTTCCGACCCACGCGAGGCCGAGGCACCACGGGAACGAGCCGACGAACGTGTAGACGTGGAACTTCACGCGGTTCATTCGCGCGACGCCCGCGGGGAACGCGATGAACGTGCGGATGACCGGCAAGAGGCGCGCGACGAGGATGATGATGTCGCCGCGTTTCTGAAACCAACGGTCGGCGATTTCGAGCTCGTGTTTGCTGACGAGAACGTAGCGACCGTAACGCTCAATCGCGCGGCGCCCACCGGTTGCGCCGACCCAGTACGCGACTTCGCTTCCGATGTTGCACCCGATCGCGCCCGCGACAGCCGCGAGGACCAAGTTGAACGCGCTGAGCGAGACGCCGTATTGAGCCGCGAGCGCTTCACGCACGCCCGCGTGAGACATCGCTCCGGCGTACGGCATGATGAGCTCGCTCGGGAGCGGAATGCACGCGCTCTCGATGGCCATGAGTAGCGCGATGCCCGCGTAACCGAGGGCCGCCATCGTGTAGACGCAAAACGATCCGAGGACCGCAAAGATGGGTTTCAGCATGAGCCGGCGGAGGCTCTAGCACGATCAGAACGTGAAGCCCAACTGCGGGCGCGTCGCCAAAAGTGGATGGGTTTGGCTCCGCCAATACCTGGATGGTAGATTGATGACTATGCAGGCCTTCGACGTCAGCGGTGACATGCCGCCGGATCTGGACGCCATTCGCACCGCGAAAGAAGCGTGGAAAAAAGGCACGCTCGCGAAGTCCGAAGCGAAGATGAAGCCGCGCCTCGAGCGCTTTTCGACTTGGAGCGACGCCGACATCACCGACATGCTCGTGCCGAGCGACGCCAACATCGACTACATGCGCGATCTCGGTTTCCCCGGAGAGTTTCCGTTCACCCGCGGCGTGCAACCGAACATGTATCGCGGTCGCCTCTGGACGATGCGCATGTTCGCGGGGTTCGGCACGCCCGAGCAAACGAACACGCGGTTCAAATATTTGCTCGAGCACGGCCAGACGGGCCTCTCTACCGCTTTCGATTTTCCCACGCTCATGGGTTACGACTCCGACTCACCGCGCTCGCTCGGTGAGGTCGGGATGTGCGGCGTCGCCGTCGACACGCTCCGCGACATGCAGATCCTCTACGACGCCATCCCGCTCGAGAAGATCACCACGTCGATGACGATCAACGGGCCCGCAATCGTTCTCCTCGCGTTCTACATTGCCCTCGCCGACGTCCGCGGGATCCCTCGCACGGCGATCGGTGGCACCGTTCAAAACGATTGTTTGAAAGAGTTCATCGCGCAGCACGCGTGGCTCGTGCCTCCGCGGCCGGCGATGCGCATCGTCACGGACATGATCGAGTTCTGCTCGACCGAAGTGCCGAAGTGGAACACTGTCTCGATCAGCGGCTATCACATCCGCGAAGCCGGAGCGACGGCCGCCCAAGAGCTCGCATTCACCCTCGCCGACGGCGTCGGTTACGTCGAGAGCTGCCTCGAGCGCGGGCTCGACGTCGACGCGTTTGCGCCGCGGCTCTCGTTCTTCTTCGACGTCCACAATGACTTCTTCGAAGAGATCGCAAAGTTTCGCGCGGCACGCCGCGTGTGGGCGCGTTTGATGAAAGATCGTTTCGGCGCGAAAAAAGCCGAGTCGATGAAGCTCCGCACGCACGCGCAAACCGCGGGCGTCTCGCTCACGGCGCAGCAGCCGCAAAACAACATCGCGCGTGTCGCGCTCCAAGCGCTCGCGGCTGTGCTCGGCGGCACGCAGTCGCTCCACACGAACTCGCTCGACGAAACCTACGCGCTACCGACCGAAGAGGCCGTGACGATCGCGCTTCGCACGCAACAGATCATCGCCGAAGAAAGCGGCGTCGCCGCAACGATCGATCCGCTCGGCGGCAGCTACTTCATCGAAGACCTCACGAACCGCATGGAGGCCGAGGCGCTCACGTACATTCGTCGTATCGACGAAATGGGCGGCATGGTCAGCGCGATCGAAAAAGGCTACCCGCAGCGCGAAATTGCCGCGAGCGCGTACCACTTCCAACGCCAACTCGAAACGGGCGTGCGCGTGATGGTCGGCGTGAACAAATACGTCTCCGACTCGAGCGGCCCGAACATCCCCATGCTCCGCATCGACGACGCCGTCCAAAAACAACAAATCGCTAACCTCGCCAAAACAAAGGCCGAGCGCGACGCCGCAAAAGTCACCGCGTGCCTCGCGGCCGTCCGCATCGCATCGACCTCGGGCACGAACCTCATGCCCCCGATCATCGAAGCGGCAAAAGCGTACTGCACGCAGCAAGAAATCTGCGACGTCCTGCGCGACACGATGGGCACCTACACGGACCCAGCCGAATTCTGACCCCCATCCGCGCGACTTACCCGGCGGTGAGTCGCGTTGCGAGAGTGAGAGCCTGAGAGATGCAGTCGGGGATGCCCGTGCCGGCGTAGCCGTTGCCGATGATGTGGAGGTTGGGGGTGATCGCGAGGCGGCGGGTCAGCATCGCCATGCGGTCGAGATGGCCCACTGTGGGTTGGGGGCTTGCGCTCGTGTGGCGGAAGACGCGCGTGAGGACCGGATCGCCGAGGTGGCCGAGGAGTGCCCCGAGCTCGGTGCGGGCGGTGGCGATGAGGCTTGCGTCGTCGGCGCCGAAGTTTGCGCCGCTGATGAATGCGCGAAGGAGAACGTGGTCGGCAGGAGCGCGGCTCGGCCACTTGCTCGATACGAACGTGCACGCGACGAGCTTGCGATTCGGTTCGCGCGCCACGACGAAGCCAGTGGCGTCGAGTGGGTGTGCGACGTCCGCGCGGCGGTAGCCCAAGAAGATCGCGGCCGAGGAGCCACATGCGATGTCGCCGACGATTGCGGATGCATCGCGATCGACGTCGGCCAAAAGCTTTTGCGCGGCGCGCGGACCCACGGCGAGCACGAGTGCGTCGCAGGACAGCGCGCCCGACGACGTCACAACCTCGAGCTTCGGGCCGCTCGAAATTCGTTCGACACGCGTGCTCGTGGCGACGTCGAGACCGCGCGCGAGCGCTTCCGGAAACGAGCCCATGCCGCGGGCGAGCGACGTGAATGCGGAGCCGGTCGCGCCTCGGCGCGTCGCCCGCATCGCCCGAACGAGTGAGCCATATCTTTTCTCGGCCTGAGCGAGCTGCGGAAACGCCGCTTGCACCGAGAGCTCGCTCGCATCGCCTGCAAACACGCCGCCGAGGAGCGGGGCCGCGAGACGGTCACTCGCTTCGCGACCGAGGCGGCGCGTGACGAAGTCGACGACCGATTCGTCTTCGTCGCTACGGCGGCGCGGGATGAAGGGCTCGAGTCCCATACGCAGCTTTCCGCGCATCGAGAAGAGGCGCGTCGTTACCATCGGCGCGATGCGCGTCGGGATGCCGAGCACCATTCCCTCGGGAATCGGGAACAAACGCGACTCATGTGCAATATACACGCGTCGATTTTCGCGCAGCGTTTCGACCGTTTCTCCTTCGAGACCCACCTCGCGCGCGAGCTCGCCCGCCGCGGGCTTCGAGGTGAGCCAGCCATCGGGGCCGGCGTCCATCACGAAGCCGCCTTCGTTCACGGTGAGCACGTTGCCGCCGATGCGATCGCTCGCTTCGAGCACCGTGACGTCCGCGCGACCGCGAAGCGCCCACGCACATGCGAGCCCGGTCATCCCGCCGCCGACGACGATGATGCGTTTCACGCGAGCAGCCCTTTCGCGATGTCGGCGAGCACGGCGACGAAATCGTCGGCGTCGTTCAGCGACTCCGTTCGCGTGAGCTCGATACCGCGCGCCGTTGCGAGCGCCGCCGCTTCGATGTCGATGTCGTAAAGGATCTCGACGTGGTCCGCGAGAAACCCAATCGGCGCAATCACGACGCGCGGCGTCTTGATCGCATCGAGCGTCTCCACGAGCGTCGGTCCGAGCCAGTCGCCCCCATCGGCGCCCTGACTTTGAAACGCCACGCGCGTTTCTGGAAACAAGTCGGCGACGCGCGAAGCGATCGCTTCGGCGCTCACACGGACTTCGCGTTCGTAGGCGTCGCCTGCAGCGATCACGTGCTTCGGTAGCGAGTGCGCCGTGAGCACGAGCGTTGCGTTGGGTCGAGCAGCCGCGCGAATGCGCGCTGCAAACGCGGCGAGGAGCGCTGGCGTCTGCCCCCAGTTCCCGGCCGCGACCACTCGGACTCCCGCTTCACGTCGCGCAGCTTCCGCGTAGACGCGTGCCGAGTGCTGCGCGAGCGGGATCACGACGAGCCGCTCCACGCCGAGCTCGCTCGCAACGTCCTTCACGCTCGGTGGCCACAACCGCCCGGCGGCGCGTACGGGCGTACCGATCACGCTCTCGAGTTTTTTCGCGACACGCGCCGTGATCTTCCCGAGTGGCGATCCGCCTATTTCTTCGTATCGCCGTCGCATTTCGCGCTGGAGCTCCGGCGATGCGTCGCGGCCGCGCCGGACGTTCTTCAAGAACGCGGGCATGTCATCGAGATCCTCGACCGTCCCGTGGTGCACGAGGACGACGCCCTGCTTCATCGCGCGGAGCGTTCGTGCACGAAGTCGACGAGCGCCTTCACTGTATCGACGGGCGTCTCGGGCAAGATGCCGTGACCGAGATTGAAGATGTGCCCGTCGCGCCCGGCCGCCGCATCCAAAATGCGCGCGGCGTGCTTCTTCACGACGTCGACCGGCCCGAAGAGCACCGTCGGATCGAGGTTGCCTTGCACCGCGTGATTCGGACCAATGCGATCCCAACCTTCATTGAAGGGCGTTCGCCAATCGAGACCGATGACGTCGCCCCCGGCGTCGCGCTGCAAATCGAGGAGACCTTGCGTGCCCGTTCCGAAATGAATCACGGGAACGTCCGTCAAATCTTTGAGCACGTGCGCGACGTGTGGCTGCACGTACTCGACGTAGTCCTCGCGCGAGAGCTGGCCGATCCACGAATCGAAAAGCTGCACGCACTCCGCGCCCGCCGCGACTTGTGCGCGTAAATATCGGCGCACGACCTCGGCGAGCTTGCCCATCAGCGCGTTCCAGGCGTCGGGCTCCGCGTACATCATCTTCTTCGTCTTCGCGAAGTGCGCGCTCTTGCCACCCTCGATCAAATAACTCGCGAGCGTGAACGGCGCGCCAGCAAAACCAATCAGTGGCACGCGACCCGCGAGCTCGCCGCGAATCATCTTGATGGCCGCGAGCACGTAACCGAGCCCGTCTTCTGGCTCGATGACACGAAGCGCGTCGATCTGCGCGCGTGTGCGAATCGGATCGTGGACGACGGGCCCCTCGCCCTTGGCGAACTCGAACGGCGCCCCCATCGGCTCGAGCGGCAAAAGAATGTCGGCGAAGAGTATCGCCGCATCGACACCGAGCCGTAACGGTTGGAGGGTAACTTGAGTCGCGAGCTCCGGCGTTTTGCAAAGCTCGAGAAGTGTGTGCTTCTCACGAAGCGCCCGGTATTCGGCCATGTAGCGGCCGGCTTGGCGCATCAACCAGATCGGCGTGGCATCCACGGGCTGCCGCCGGCAAGCCCGCAAAAAACGCTTTTCGAGACGGATCGACTCGCCGGTCGCCATTGGAGTTGAGGTGGATTCTGTCACGGGTGCTTCCGCTCACCTACATCGGAACAAACGCCACTACACATTTCGATTTTCCTGGGCGAATCAGTTGGATCGATTCCAAGGACCATGTAAAGTTTTATTGTAGGTCCAATTTTGTTAAGGAGGCTTGTCGATGCGTAAGCTTGGTTGGTTCGCTCTTGCACTCGGTGGCGCTGGGGCCGCCTTTAGCGCGTGCGGAGGGGACGACAACCCTTATGCCGTTTTCGACGGCAGCTCTGGGGACGATGGCAATAACAACAACGGTGACGGCGCATTCGACGCTGGCAACGACGGCGGCTGCACGGGCCCGTTCTGCACGTTCGACTCGAGCGCCGACGCCAAGCCCTGCACGAACCTTTGTTTGAAGCAGGTCAGTTGCCCGAGCACGGACGGCGGCAAGGTCACGACCACGCTCAGCGGCACGGTCTACGATCCCGCCGATCAGGTCCCTCTCTACAACGTCGCCGTTTACGTCCCGAACGCGCCGCTCTCGCCGATCACGCACGGCGCTACGTGCGACCAGTGCGGCTCGACGCTCTCGGGCGATCCACTCGTGTCGACTCTCACGGACGCAGCCGGTCATTTCGTTCTCGAAAACGTGCCGGTCGACTCGAACGTTCCCCTCGTGATGCAAGTCGGCAAATGGCGCCGCCGCATCACGATTCCGACGGTGAGCTCCTGCGTCGACAACGCCCTCGCCGACAAAACACAAACACGCCTCGCGACGAAACCGAACGAGACGTCTCCCGATGATGACATCCCGTACATCGCGCTCACGACGGGCGGCGCTGATGCCCTCGAGTGCTTGCCGCTGAAGATCGGCATCGACCCTGGGCAATTCACGAACATCTCGGGCGGCGGTCGCGTGAACCTCTATCAAGGCACCGGCGGCTCGACGATGAGCGGCGGCATTCCCTCGGCCACGAATTTCTGGGCGAACAACGGCTCTGCGGGCACCGCGCCGCTCAAAGATTACGACATGGTCATGCTCGGGTGTGAAGGCAACACTTACCCCGTGGAGAAGCCTCTTCCGGCGCTCCAAGCGATGCAGGACTACGCCAACGTCGGCGGTCGCGTGTTCGGAACGCACTATCACTACTACTGGATCGAGAGCAGCCCCGCGCCTTGGCCGGGAACCGCGACGTGGAATCACGGAGGCGATCCGACGAACCAAGCGAACTGGCCGCTCCTCATCGATCAGACGTTCGCGAAGGGCGCTGCGTTCGCCCAATGGATGCTCAACAACGGCGGCTCCAGCGTGCTCGGCACATTCACAGTGTCGGCGGCGCGCCACGACGTCGATAGCGTCAACCAAACTCCGCCAACGGATCCCGAATCGACTCGCTGGGTCTACTCGGATCCCGGAACGCCAACCGCAGGCAATCCGAAGCTCACCGAATACTACTCGTTCAACACGCCGGTCTTCGAAGGTGGCGTGCCCGATGGTGGGCAGCAGTGCGGCAAGGTCGTCTTCTCCGATTTGCACGTCGCGTCGGGCAACAACCCCGGCGGGACCTTCCCGGCCAACTGCGTCCAAAAGACCGGGCTGACCGCGCAAGAGAAGGCGCTCGAGTTCTTGCTGTTCGATCTCTCGTCTTGCATTCAGAATGACAGTCAACCGCCGCCCCCGCCGGGACCGCGCTGAAGGAGGCCTTCCATGCGAAAACAGCTCGGGCTCATGTCCTGTTTTGGAGCGCTCGCTCTCGGGTTCGCTGGTGTCACAGGCGGCTGCGGAGACGACGGCTCCCAATTCGACGGCGGTGAAGGTGACGGCACGAGCGGCGGTGATGGCACTTGCACCGGTCCGTTTTGCAATCCGTTCGCCGACAGCTCCAGTGACGGAAAGACGTGCACCGGACTCTGCCTCAAACAAGTCAACTGCGGCGGAAGCGCCACGACGAGCTTGAGCGGTACCGTTTACGATCCCGCCGATCAAGTTCCGCTCTACGACGTCGCCGTTTACGTTCCGAACGCGCCGCTCCAACCGATCACGCACGGCGCCACCTGCGACAAGTGCGGCGCGACGCTCTCGGGCGATCCTCTCGTTGCAACGCTCACCGATGCAGCGGGGCACTTCAAGCTCGACAACGTTCCCGTCGACACGAACATCCCGCTCGTCATTCAGATCGGAAAATGGCGTCGACACATCACGATTGCAAACGTGAATTCGTGCGTCGACAACGCCATCAGCGACAAAACACAGACGCGCCTGCCGACGAAACCGGCCGAGCTCAACCCCGACGACGACATCCCGTACATCGCACAGACGACGGGCGGCGCCGACGCGCTCGAGTGCATGCTTCCGAAGATCGGCATCAACCCCGATCAGTTCGTCAACGTCGGCACCGCGGGTCGCGTGAACATCTATCAAGGTGTCGGCGGCTCCTCGATTTCGGGTGGCTCACCGAACGTCAACACGTTCTGGACGAGCGAAGCGAACCTCGTCAATTACGACATGGTGCTCATGGGCTGCGAGGGCGGCACGCACCCGGAGAACAAAGGCGGCACGTCGCTCCCGAACATGGAGCAGTACGCCAACATCGGCGGCCGCGTGTTCGGCACGCACTATCACTACTATTGGATCGAGAGTAACCCGGGCCCGTCACTCTGGCCGACCACGGCCACGTTCGATCACGCGGGCAGCCCACCGCAAACGAACTGGCCCGTCACGATCGATCAGTCGTTCGCGAAGGGTGCAGCGTTCGCCCAATGGATGCTCAACGTCGGTGGTTCCACGACGCTTGGCACCTTCCCGATCAGCGAGGGGCGTCACGATGTCGACGCCGTCAACGGCAACCCGCCCACCGATCCGATTTCGATTCGCTGGGTGTGGGACCCAGGGACGCCGCTCGTCGAGTACTACACGTTCAACACGCCCGTCGGCGTCCCGGACGACAAACAATGCGGCAAGGTCGTCTTCTCCGACTTGCACGTTGGCTCCGGCGACAGCCCCGGCGGCACGTTCCCCGGCAACTGCAACAAGAACCCGCTCACCGCGCAAGAGAAGGCGCTCGAGTTCTTGCTGTTCGATCTGTCGTCGTGCATCACGAACGACAGCCAGCCTCCTCCCCCGCCCGTTCGTTAACTCGCACCGTGCCCGCGATCCGTTCGGCCGCGCTGCGCACCGAAATCATGTTCGCCGAGCTCGACGGAACGGTCGTCGATCGCGGCGAATACATCGTCGTGCGCACGCCTTCGAACCCGACGTTCTTTTGGGGAAACTTCATCGTTTTTCGTGATGCGCCCGCGCCCGCCGATCTCGCGCCGGGCGGGGTCCGCGAATCACAGTTCGCGAAGGAGTTTCCAACCGCGCGCCATCGCCTGTTCGCGTGGGACGACATCCACGCGGCGTCTTTCGATGCGTCGCCCTTCGAGCCGCTCGGCTTCACGCGCGATGACACGGTGCTTCGTCGCATCGAGCGCGCTGCCGAGCTCGAGCCATCGAGCTCCACATGGAACATTCGCGAGACGCGCGTCGAGGAATGGGGCGCCGTCTTCGAGCTTTGCGACCGCTGCATGACGCCGGACACGATTTTCGCCGCCGGCTACCGCGAGTTCTTGCGCATCCAAGTCGAGCGATACGCACGACTCGTTGACGCGGGTCATGGGCGTTGGTTCGGCGTTTTCGTCGACGGCGCACTGGTCGCCACGTGCGGCGTCTTCACGCACGCGGGCTTGTCACGTTTTCAGATGGTCAACGTGGATGCGCCTTGGCGTCGTCGTGGAATTGCGGCGGCGCTCGTCTCGCGCGTCACGCAATTTGCGCTGGAGAAGTGGCCCGAGCCCGTGCACATCGGTTCGTGGCCCGACACCGAGGCCGACCGCCTCTATGCGCGCCTCGGCTTCACGCAGGTCGAGCACACAACCTCGTTGCTGCGTCGCATCTGACGCGCTCCTCGCAGGGGTGCCCGCGCGCGCGGCGTCACGGCGGCGACACCCCGCGGCGAAGTAGCCAGGTTCGCGCACGTGGGAGCGCGATGGGTGCGCCTTCTGATGAGTAGTCGTCGATAAACGTCGCGCGGACGACGCGCCCGAATTCAGCCATGTGCTTTCTCGCGTTCTCGGCGACATAGCGCACGGCGCGGCGCGCCTCGGTTGGCGTGCGTAGGACGTGGGCGTGATACCGATCAGCGAGCTCGCGCCCGGCACGCTTCATCATCGCGTTCAGGCGCTTCGCAACGCGAATCGAAAAACCCTGCATCGCACGCGACAGCGCGCTCTCGCCCGGCGCCTCGACGATGAGATGCACGTGGTTGCCCTGCACGGAAAACCGCACGATGGTCACGCCAAAGCGGTCTGCTGCTTTCACGATGGCGCGCCCCACGATGGAGAACGAGCGCCGGCTCCTCAAGTTGTAGACATGCCGCGCCATCCGCAATGTGACGTGCACCGGCAAGAGCCGCCCAAACCGCTCACGCCGTAGATGCGAGACCCCTGCCGTCGCCCCCTTCGGCTTGCGCCCCGCCCCGCGCCGCTTGCCCCCGCGTGGATGAAACCGAAGCTCGAGCTGCCGCGCCGCTTTCATATTGATTTAGCATATATTACATCCCGTCCTCGTCCGGTCAAGTCCCTCCGTTGATTTTTGACGGGTACAGACCGGACAGATCCCTGACACAACGGACCGGGGACATGCCTGACAGTCGGTGCAACGGAATCCGAGGACATCCCTGACAGTGGCGCATGCCCTGGAAGGAAACGGATTCGATGAAGGAGCGAGTGAAGTTCGTGTTGGAGTGGGAGAAGCGATGGGACGCTGGCGAAGGCGTCGTCAACGTGAGCGAGCTGTGCCGCGAGTTCGGCGTCAGTCGCGATGCGGGGCATCGGCTCATCGCGCGATACTGCAGGAGCGGACGCGACGTTGCGGCGGTTGCCGAGCGTTCACGGCGGCCTCACACGACGCCTATGAAAGTCGACGAGCGCGTCGAGGAGCTCGTGGCCGCTGCTCGCAAAGCGCATCCGACTTGGGGCCCGAAGAGGCTTCGCAAGTTGCTGCGTGACCGCTGCGACGTGCCGATTCCTGCGCCGAGCACCGTCGGCGAGATACTCAAGCGCCGGGGCCTCACGCTGCCGCGTCGTCGGCGCGTCCGCTCGAAGTGGAGCTCCGAGCCTTTCGCTTCTGTCGACGCGCCCAACGTGACGTGGTGCGCCGACTTCAAAGGTCAGTTCCGAATGCTCGACGGTCGCGTTTGTTATCCGCTCACGATCATCGACGCACACACGCGCTTCCTCGTGCGCTGTGAAGTGTTGCTCGAGCCGAACGGCGCCGAAGTGATGCGCGTTTCGATTCAGCGTTTCAAGAGTACGGGATGCCGAAGGCGATTCGCACCGACAACGGGCCTCCCTTTGTGACGGTCGGCGCGGGCGGCCTTTCGGATCTCTCAGTCTGGTGGTTGAGGCTCGGCATCCGTCGTGAGCGCATCGAGCCCGGCAAGCCGCAACAGAATGGCCGCCAAGAGCGCTTCCATCGCACGCTCAAAGCGGAAGTGCCGCCTCAGCGCGACGTCCACGCGCAGCAGCGTGCGAGCGATCTCTTTCGCAAGACCTACAACGAGGTGCGTCCTCACGAGGCTTTGGCGATGAAGACGCCCGAGTCGCTTTTTCGTCGCTCACCGCGTCGCTACCCGCGCCCTCTTCTGCGATTCGAGTGCGAGCCGTGGAACATCGCTCTGCGCGTCGACAAGCGTGGCTTCATTCGTTGTGACGGCAAACGTATCTTTGTCAGCACGGCTCTCGCTTGTCTCGAAGTCGAGCTACGCAACATGCCCGACGATGGAAACGATCGTGAGGGCGACCTTTGGTTTGGTCCCGTCCTGCTCGGTCAGCTGCGTGGAGGTGAATTGGTTAACGTTGGGAGAGACGTAAAAAGGATTTAATGAAAGAGAACCTGTCAGGCATGTCCTCGGACTGATCTGTCAGGCATGTCTCCGGTCTCACAGACGGAGTCCGACCGGGTCTCGGTCTCCGTCTCGGTCTCGGTCTCGGTCTCGGTCTCCGTCTCGGTCTCCGTCTCGGTCTCCGTCTCGGTCTCCGTCTCGGTCTCCGTCTCGGTCTCCTCGTCAGAGCCTTCGGTTGGCGTTGGCGTTGGCGTCCGCGTTGGCGTGCGCGAGGTCAGCTGTACTTGGTGTTCTCGAGCAGGATGACGTTCGTCTTGCTGCGCGATTCGCCGACGCTCGTGATGTACACGGCCGGCTGGTCTTGCACCGGGCACACCTTCTCGCACGCGCCGCAGCCGATGCAGAGCGACGGGTCGACGTGCGGGCGCTGGAGCTTCACCGTCTTCATTGCGGGTGACTCGCCGTTCGGGCCGGGCTTGCTGTCGCGCATCGGGGCTTCGACTTCTTCGACCCAAATCGCTTTCGGTGAGGTCGGGCAGAACTCTTCGCAGACGATGCATGGCGTCTGCATCGACCAAGGCAAGCAGCGACCGTGATCGTAAAACGCGGTGCCTATCTTGATCGGCTCTTGGCCGATGCCGAGCTTTTCCTTCTCGGTGATTTTCTGGATGGCGCCTGTCGGGCAGACTTGGCCGCAGAGCACGCACGAGTGCTCGCAGTAGCCGATGCGCGCGATCAAGATGGGCGTCCACAAACCTTCGATGCCCGCTTCGAAGAACGCCGGATGGAGCGCGTTGTTCGGGCAGACTTTCATGCATTCTGCACATCGAATGCAGCGCTCGAGAAACTCGCGCTCTTCGACCGCGCCCGGGGGGCGAATCACCTTCGAGTGGTAGTTGACGTCGAGCGAATCGGCGACGCGCGACACCGGCAAGAAGAGCATGCCAGCGCCGGCTGCGGCGAGACCCGTGCGGCGATCGGTGTCGGGAACGGTGATCGTGCTCTTCCGGTTCGGCAAGAAGCGGAACTTGATGACGTCCTCGGGGCACGAGGTTTCGCAGTTGAGGCACATGTGGCATTCGTCCTGCCGCCACTTCACGCCGCCTTGCGGGGAGTCAGCGCCTTGGCAGTGCACGAGGCACAAGTTGCAGTCGGTGCATTTCGCGTGGTCCTTCTCCATGCCGAAGAGGGCGAAGCGCGCGAACACGCCGAGGAACGCGCCAAGCGGGCAAAGCACGCGACACCAGAAGCGCGGAATGAAACGGTTCAAGAAGAGAAGCCCGACGAGCAGGAAAACGATGAGCCACGTTTGGTGAAAGTACGACTGATGCGCCTGCCACACTTGGCGCGCGAGGATGTCTTGTGTGTGATCAGCCGATGCCTGAAGCGCGCGCGAGCCAACGTGCGTCTCGATGCCGTTGAGGCCGCGACCGGTGAGGTATTGCGTTGCGGGGATGACGCCGAGGCCGATCGATCGCACCGCAATGCAAATCGGATCGAACATGCCGCCGATCGCGCTGCCCGCGACGGACGCGAGCAAGAACGCGTAGAGCAGATAATATTTCACGCGCTGATACGTGTGCGTCTTGTTGGCCTCGACGCGCGACGCGCCGCGACCATGCCGCGACGGAAGGAGCCAACCAAAGAAGTGGTGGAGCGTTCCGAATGGGCAAATCCATCCGCAGAAGACGCGACCAAAAACGAGCGTGAGCGCGAGCAGCCCGATGCTCCAGAGAAGCCCGCGATACACCGTGTGCGTCGAGAGCGCTGTCATGGCGGAGACGAACGGATCGGCGAGCAAGAACGCTTCGACTGGAAGCGGCAACCTCACCGCTTGATCCGCGCTCGCCGCGAACGAGCCGCGAAACGCCGTCTGAAACAGGAAGTACATGAAGAGGCCGAAGAACCCGACCTGGGCGACGCGACGCGCCCACTTCAATGTACGAATGCTTGTGCGCGCCTGAATCCCCGAACCGGGAAGCTTCTTCTTTTTCGGCGCAGGCGCGGGCGCAGTCTTTTTCGCGGGCGCGTCGAGGCTAGGCACGGGGCCCGGCGTTCCCGTTTTCCACGGGATGGGGTTTGCGTGATCGACTTCGCTCACGCTCAGACTTCTTTCACGCGCAGGTTTTCCCAGTACATCGTGCCGATGCCGCGCTGGTGAGCCATTTTCAGGTACGGGAGGTTGTCGCGGTGTTGGCCGATGAGCGTGCACGCGTAGGCGTCAGCGGCGACTTGATCGACCGATGCGATGACGGTGTGCATCTCGCGCGTGTCGTCGACGTTGCCCCCTTGCGGGCCGTTGCGCACGAGCACGCGCACGGCGTCGATGATGGTGAGCGTCGGCCGCATGAAGGTTGCGAGGTCGGCGATCGATGTGTCGATGTTTTGGTGGAGACGATTGCGGCGGCCACCGAGAACGCCGTACCAATTTTTCATCGCCGCGGTGAACTTCGCGAGGTTGTGATGTTTGGCGACGGGGACGTTGATGACCTTGTCGGCGTCGACGAGCGTCGTGAAGACGGGCCATTCGTCGAGGACGTCGCCTTGGAGGCGCATCGTGCGATAGCGATGCTCCGCGGGAAGCACGACCTCGGCGCCGACGGCGTAGGCCTTGCTCCAAATGCCGGAGCGCTGAAAGCAGCGATTCGGATCGTTGCACGACCCATCAGCGACGACGACGCGTTTGGCGCCCGCGTCGTATGCGGCTTTGACGACTGCCGCGACGACATCGGGATTCGTGTTGGCCGCGTGGATCGGCATGCGGTCCCAACCGATGTTCGGTTTGACGACGACGACGTCATGGCGTGACACGAAGCGCTTCATGCCGCCGAGCGCCGCGAGAGCGCGCGTGACGAGCTCTTCGGGCGAGCCCTGCTTGGCGATTCCGATTTCGGCGAATTGCGTGTCTTGGCGAAGAGACGGATCGCGGAAATCGCGGACTTGGCGAGCGCCTTGCGCGGCTTCGAGACCGAAGCCGCCGTGGTCCCACGCGGCGCGGCCGATGACGGCGCCAGCCGCAAGCACACCCGTGGCGAGGCCGACGCGCTGGAGCGCATCGCGTCGACTTGAGTCCTTTGGGTCCTTGGGATCGCTCACGAGCTTGTTTTTACCTTGCGCGCATGATCCTGAGCAAGCAAGCGTAGGTTTTGGCCCAACTTCCCAAAGAAGAGGTGGGTCCGGCACTGGCGCGAACGCCCATGACGAGCGTGGCGACGTGATGTAATGTGAGCGTTCGATGGGACGCGCGACGGCGAGAGCTCACGAGCCCCAAGCGGGCCCCGAATCCGCCCGCCAAGAAAGCATACGCGAGCCCGCCCCGCCGCAAACCACTCCGTTCGCGACGGCGACCCACCACGACCTCTTCGCGGAAGCCTCCATCATCCGCTGCGACGTGTGCGACACACCCCTCTCTTCAGCCAACAGCGAAGAGCAAGGCACGGGCGTCTACATCTGGGCCCGCGGCGCCGAAGTCCGCCGCGAAGAAGTCCCGCTCTGCCCAACCTGCAGCGACGCGATCTTCGCCAGCGCTGTCGCCCTCATCGACCTCGACGACGAAGAATGACTCAGTGAAGTTGAGTGCCGTGGGAGTCCCCCGTCGGGGACTTCGAAGCGTTGTCGTGAGGATATTTGCGGCGGAGATGCTCGACCGAGGCGGCGCGGAGGGCGGCGGGTACGTTGGTGGATTCGATGACGAGCTTGAGCTCGTGCCGAAGGAGGAGGCCCGCGAGCGGCATCGTGAGATCGGTCGGCGTGAGCGGGTTCAGCACGAGTGACAAACGCACGCGCGGGCGGTGCGCCCACGCCGGGGAACGCGCGACTTCGCTGAGGAGCTCGGGGCGACCCGGTACGCGCGCGACGAAACGCACGACGTCGTCTTCCGTGAGGCGCGCGTTGCGGAGAACGCCGCGAATGACGTCGGGGTGTGGATCGCCGAGCAACCGCTCGAGCACGTTGCGATCAGGGCGGCGCGCGAGTGATTTCCGTTCGCCGAGCGTGAGCGGGCGGCCGTATCCGTAGTCCGGTGGTCGCTGAGAGCGCGGGCCCGTGGGGATCGAATGCACCGGCCGGCGGAGGAGCCGGTCGAGCGTCACGAGCCCCGCGCCCGCGGCTTCTTCGCGCAAGCGCTGAACCGCCGCTTCCGCGCGCAAATCCGCGAACGCATCGACCACTGCGATGAGCGCTTCTTTCGCGTGCACGTCGCCCTGCTCTGCGGCGACACCGAGCTCGTCGAGCGCAACTGCGATTGCGGCGGTGTCCTCGATCGAAATCTTCTCGATCACGAGCTCGCGCCTCAGCACGGGATCGCCGAGTGACGTGATCACACGCGCGAGTCGCACGTTAGAACCCGAGATCGGTGCCGGGTTTCACGGTGCTCGTCGCCTGAGCGCTCGGCTTCGCGGTCGCGGACGGAAGCGGACGGCCGTGACCCGTGGCAACGGTCGCGACGGCAGTCGCGGTCGCGGTCGCGGTCGGCTCCGCGGTTGCCGCGACCGTCGGCGTGGTTGTCGCTGCTGTCGCGTTGGCGTTGGCGTTGGCGTTGGTGCTGGTGGCGGCGTTGGCGTTGGTGCTGGCGGCGGCGGAGCTCGGCGTTACGGTGGTTGCGGTGCCCGCGCTTCCGCTCTTCATCGCGAAAACGATGCCGACGACGACCATCACGGCGAAGACGGCGCCCACGCCGATGAACACGCCGAGCATCGATTTTTTCGGCGATTCGAACGCTTCGATGCTGGCCGCGTGCACGAACGGTGTCGGCGGACCGGGAACGCCCGGTGCGCTTTGCGAAAGTGCGGGCTGGACGGGCAGATACGGATTTGGCGTGTTGAGCGGGTTCGGTGTGTTCAACGGGAGCGTTGCGCCGACCATCATCGCGCTCGAAGGCGCGGCCATCATCTCCGTCACGGCGCCGGTGTTGAGCGCGAGCGCGAGTCCTTCCGAGAGCTCCTTTGCCGTTTGAAAGCGATCGTTCGGATCGCGCGCGCACGCTTTCTGAAACCACGTATCGAACGAGCGCGGCACGCCCACGCGCTCTTGCGATGGCAAGGGCAACGGCTTCACCATGATCTGCATCAACAGATCGCCGAGGGCGTCGCTTTCGAACGGACGCTTGCCCGTCATGCATTCGAACGCGATGACGCCGAGCGCCCACAGATCCGCGCGCCCATCGATCGATTTGTTCCCCTGGGCTTGCTCGGGGCTCATGTAATAGGGCGTGCCGAGCATGGCGCCCGTCTTGGTGTTGCCGCCGATGTCGAGGTTCGGATTTTTGCTTTTTGCGATCCCGAAATCGAGAATCTTCACGATCTCGCGATCATCGTCGCGGACCAAAAACAAATTATCGGGTTTGAGATCGCGGTGAACGATGCCCGCCGCATGAGCTTTGCTGAGCGCGCGGCAAACTTGCCCGAGCACCGCGACCGTCTCGGCGGGCGAGAGCGCGACTTGCTTCGATAAGCGCTTGCTGAGCTCTTCGCCGTCGAGGAGCTCCATCGCGATGTACGGCATGCCCTCCCAGATGTCGTGGTCGAGGATCTGCACGACATGCGGGCTACGCAGCGCGGCGGCAGCCTTGGCCTCGCGCTGAAACCGCGCCTGCATCTCCGGGACGTGGGCGAAATCGCCCTCGATGAATTTCACGGCGCAAGGAATGTCGAGGGCGAGGTGGTTGGCCTGCCAAACCGACCCCATTCCGCCTCGGCCGATCATCTTGACCAGCCGGAACTTCCCCGCGACAACGACGTTCTCCGCGAGCTCCATGCGCTACCCAGAATGTTAGAAAGCTTCTTCACCTCTTGCAACTTGCCATTGTCCTCCGCAAACTTCGGGATCGGGCATGCCGAACAACCCCACACGTCCCGGGGCTCCTACGGGGGGCGACGAGCTCGACGGTCAGGTCGTCGAGAAGGTCAAACCCAAGAGCACCGTTCCCCGGCGCTACAAGGTCCTCTTCCACAATGACGACTACACGACGATGGAATTCGTCGTTTTGGCGCTCATGCAATTCTTCCACAAGAGCGAGAGCGAAGCGAATTACATCATGCTGACGGTTCACAAGAAGGGTAACGGCGTCGCCGGTGTCTACACGCGTGACGTCGCCGAGACCAAAGTCGAAAAGGTGACCGAATTCGCCCGCGACTACGGGATGCCCCTTCTCGTCACGGCAGAGCCGGAGTCCGATTAAATGCGCCTCAGCACCGAAGTCCAAATTGCCCTCACCGTGGCGGCCAACGAAGCCTCGCGCCGCCATCACGAGTACGTCACGATCGAGCACCTCCTGCTCGCCCTCCTTTACGACGACGCCACCGCCAAGATCATCCGCCACTCCGGCGGCGACGTGAAAGAGCTGAAGAAGCAGCTCGAAGCTCACCTCGACGAAATGGAATCGCTCGACGAAGAGAGCGTCCCGACGCTCTCGGTGGGTGCGAGCCGCGCCATTCGCCGCGCGGACATGCACGTGACGTCGAGCGGCAAAGAAGAAGTGCTGAGCGCCAACGTGCTCGTCGCGATCTTCGCCGAGGCCGATTCGTTCGCCGTGAACACACTCGAGGAGATGGGCGTCACGCGGCTCGATGTCGTGTCGTTCATCTCGCACGGCACGAGCAAGCTCGAAGCCGAAGGCGCCGGTGGCGACATCACGGGCGATCCACGCAAGGTCGACGCAGCCGGCGACGCCACCATGCGCAACCCGCTCGAGTCGTTCACGGTGCTGCTCAACAAAGAAGCGGCAGAAGGGCGCATCGATCCGCTCGTCGGCCGCCAGCGCGAAATCGCGCGCATCATTCAAATCCTCGCCCGTCGCAAAAAGAACAATCCCGTGCTCGTCGGCGACTCGGGCGTCGGCAAGACCGCCATCGTCGATGGGCTCGCACTCGCCATCCACGAAGGTCGCATTCCGAAAGCGCTCGCGGGCTCGCAGGTCTACTCGCTCGACATGGGCGCGCTTCTCGCGGGGACGCGCTACCGCGGCGACTTCGAAGAGCGGCTCAAGGGCGTTTTGAAAGCGCTCCGCGACATCCCCAAAGCCATCCTCTTCATCGACGAGATCCACACGATCGTCGGCGCAGGCGCGACGAGCGGCGGCTCGATGGACGCCTCGAACTTACTGAAGCCCGCGCTCGCGTCGGGCAACTTGCGCTGCATTGGCTCGACGACGTTCGAGGAATATCGCTCGCACCTCGAGAAAGATCGCGCCCTCGCCCGCCGCTTCCAGCGCGTCGAAGTGCTCGAGCCGACCGTGGACGAAACCAAGCTCATTCTGAAGGGTTTGCAGCCTAAGTATGAGGCGTTTCACGAGGTCGATTACGTCGATGAAGCCATCGAGCAATCGGCCTTGCTCGCCGCGAAGTATCTGAACGACCGCCGCCTTCCAGACAAAGCGATCGACTTGATGGATGAGTCGGGCGCCGCCGTGAAGCTCGCGGGCGCAGAGCACTCGGATGGCGAGCGACCGAAGGTCACCGTGTCCGACGTCGAGACCGTTCTCGCGCGCATGGCGCAGATCCCACCACGCACCGTTCAAAGCGACGACAAGGCGCGGCTCAAAACGCTCGAGACCGATCTCCAAGGCGTCGTCTTCGGCCAAGAGCCCGCGATTCACCAGCTCGCGTCCGCCATCAAGCTCGCACGCGCGGGCCTCCGCAGCCCCGAGCGCCCCATCGGTTGCTTCTTGCTGACGGGCCCCACGGGCGTCGGCAAAACCGAAGTCGCCAAACAGCTCGCACGCATTCTCGGCGTTCAGTTTTTGCGCTTCGACATGAGCGAGTACATGGAGCGCCACTCGGTCTCGCGTCTCATCGGCGCGCCGCCTGGCTACGTCGGTTTCGATCAAGGCGGCTTGCTCACCGACGCCGTCTCGAAGACGCCACACGCGGTGCTCTTGCTCGACGAAATCGAAAAAGCCCACCAAGACGTCTTCAACATCCTCCTTCAAGTGATGGACCACGGTCGCCTCACCGACAACAACGGCAAGAGCGCAGATTTTCGTCACGTCATCTTGCTGATGACGAGCAACGTCGGCGCGCGTGATCTCGCACGCCGCTCCGTCGGCTTCGATGGCGGTCGTAACCAAGGCGACGCCGATCGCGAGATGAAGATCATGTTCTCGCCCGAGTTCCGCAACCGACTCGACGCGCGCATCGCGTTCAACTCGCTCAGCAAAGACACCATGGCGAGCATCGTCGACAAGTACATGAAAGAGCTCGAGGCCCAGCTCGCGGATCGAAAAGTCGAAATCGTCGTCGACGCCGAGGCCCGCGCGTTCCTCGCCGACAAAGGCTACGACCCGGATTTCGGCGCGCGGCCACTCGCGCGTGTCGTTCAAGAAGAGGTGAAGCGCCCCCTAGGCGATGAGCTTCTTTTCGGGAAATTGGAGCACGGCGGGCGGGTCACAGTGGGCGCCAAGGACGGTAAGCTCACGTTTTCGTTCGATCAACCGGCGTTGCCTGCGGAGCAACACGCATAAACCGCCCGGCAAGCTCCCGCGCGCGTTTTGCGGCATCCAAATGGGCGATGATCTCCTCCATCGCCTTCCTCGGTTCCGTTCCCGACTCCATCCGCGCGGCTCTCCGCGCCGCCGGCCACGACGTCCAAGACGGGCAGCCGTCCGCGGGCGATCGCTCCGTGGTCGTCGTTGCGCACGCACGCGGCGACTGGCCCACGTTCGCGAAAGGCACCCTCGTCGTTGCCATCTGCGACACGCCCGAAGCTGCCGCTTCTGCGTATCGCGCAGGTGCTTACTTCGCGGCGCCGCCTGATCCGAGCGTTGTCGTTCAGCTGGTCGAGCGCGCATGCAGCGTGTTCGAAGGAACACGTGCGGCCGAAGCGATTCGCTCCTCGACACTCGCAAAGCTCGAGCGCGAAGCGATTCTCTCCGCGATGAAAGCAAGCGCCGGCTCGACGGCGCGCGCCGCAGCGATGCTCGATATCAGCGTTCGCAAGGTCCAGTACAAGCTCCACGAGTACGGCGTGCCGCTGACGCGCAAGAGCCAGAAAACGGAAGACCCGTCGAATGGTAGCTGACGACTACTGAACTAGTGTACAGTATCGATTGTGAGGCGCCTCACAGTCGACAACCCTGCCAACCGCTTCGCTGAGAGCGAGATCGTCTTCCTCGACGATCTCGCCGAAGAGGACGCGCCTGCCGCAAAGCTCGAAGTCTATTTCGATCGCACCGGCACCATTCTCGCGAAGAACGACAGCCCCGATGTGGGCTTCAACTTCAGCGTCAATCCATACCGAGGATGTTTTCATGCGTGCGCCTATTGCTTTGCTCGGCCCACGCACGAATATCTGAGCTTCGGCGCGGGGACGGACTTCGAGCGGAAGATCGTCGTCAAGAAGGACGCCCCCGAGCTTTTGCGGAAGTCGTTTTCGCAGAAGGGGTGGCGCGGCGAGCTCGTGATGTTCAGCGGCGTCACCGATTGTTATCAGCCGCTCGAGTCGCGGTATCGGCTCACGCGCGGGTGTCTCGAGGTATGTGCAGAATACAAGAACCCTGCGCACGTCATCACGAAGTCGCCGCTCGTCGAGCGTGACATCGATGTGCTCCTCGCGGTGGCGAAGGCGTCGCACTTTTCGATCGCGATCAGCATTCCCTTCATCGACGAAACGCACGCGCGCGCCCTCGAGCCGTTCGTCACGACGCCCGCGCGGCGGCTTCGCACCATCGAGCGGCTCGCGGCGGCGGGCGTGCGTGTCGGCGTGATGGTCGCTCCCATCATTCCCGGTTTGAACGACCAAGACATGCCCGCCGCGCTCAAAGCCGCGCGTGATGCTGGCGCGTCGTTCGCGGGCTACACCCTCCTGCGATTGCCCGGGCACGTGAAGGACGTCTTCGAGTCGCGCATTCGCGTCGCTCTCCCGGAGAAGGCGGAGCGCGTGATGAGCCACATCAAGCAGGCTCGAAACGGAAAGGTGTATGATGCAACCTTCGGCGTCCGCGGTCGGGGCACCGGGCCTTACGCGGAAGCCATCGGCCGGCTCTTCGACGCTACGGCGAAACGCCTAGGCTACGAATCGCCAGGCGGGCGAGAAGAAGGCGCTTCGGGTCTCACGATGGCGCCGATTCCAAAAATCGCGCCGCGCGGCCAGCTTCCGCTTTTTCCCACGTGAAGGTACTGTCGCGGCGTGCGTCGAGCCGTTGTCATCGCGCTGTTCGTCGCGTCGCCCGTCGGCGCTGACGTTTCCACCGCGACGCCCGATTCGGGCACCAAGTACGACGACGATGCGTCGTTGCCAGAGCACGCCGAAGATGTCGTCGATTACACGATGACAGCGGAGCTCGATCCAAAAGCACACACCGTCCACGGCGAAGGGACCATCACGTGGCGCAACATGAGCGAGGTGAGCGTCCGCGAAGTGTGGCTTCACCTTTATTTGAACGCGTTCAAGAACGAGCAAACGACGTTCATGCGTGAGCCTGCTTTCGGCTCGCGCGGCTCCGGTGAAGTAACCGAGTGGGGCACGATCGACGTTCGAAAGTTTTCGCTCGGCGGCGTCGACCTCTGGCCTGGCGTCGACAAGACGGGCGATCGTCGTAACGAAACGGACGAAACCGACGTGCGTGTGCCGCTACCACACGACATCGAGCCCGGCGCGACGGTGACGTTCGAGATGACGTGGGACGACAAGCTCCCGACGATCGTGGAGCGCACCGGGTACCACGGCTCGTTTCACATGATCGCGCAGTGGTTCCCGAAGATCGCGCGCCTCGAGCCCGACGGGCGCTGGGCGCATTTTCCGTTTCACCACCTGGCCGAGTTTTATTCGGACTTCGGCACCTACGACGTCACCATCAAAGCGCCGCAAAGCTTCGTGCTCGGCGCGACGGGGCCCATCGTCGAGTCGCGCACCGAGGGCGATCTTCGCGTCGAACGGCACGTGCAAAAGGACGTGCACGATTTCGCGTGGACGGCGTTCGATCAATTTCAAGAGCGAAACGAAAAGGTCGACGGCGTCGCCGTGCGCATTCTTTTTCCGCGCGGATACGGCTACGCCGCCGAGCGCGAGCTCGCGACGATGCGTTTCGCGATCCCGCACTACGGGCAGCGCTACGGAAAGTATCCGTACGATTTGATCACGCTCGTGCATCCGCCGGAGGGCGCCGACGAAGCGGGCGGGATGGAATATCCGACGCTCATCACGACCGGCGGGCCGTGGTGGGGTCCGCCCGGCGCGCTCTTCATCGAGCTCGTCACGATTCACGAGTTCGGGCACCAGTGGTTTTACGGGCTCCTCGCATCTGACGAAGTCACGTGGCCGTTCCTCGATGAGGGAATGAACAGCTACGCCGAGCAAGAAGGTTTGCGCGCGTGGCGTGGCCCCGGCTCGGCGCTCGATTTTCTCGGGCTCGAAGTCGGTGACGGCGAGCTCGACGGCGCATGGCCCGGCTCGCGCGTGTTCGACGCGCCCATCGCGCAACCGGCGTTTGCGTTTCCCTCGGGGCGACATTACGGCGGGCTCGTCTACGC
Organism: Polyangiales bacterium; assembly: GCA_038239005.1. Lineage (GTDB taxonomy): Bacteria > Myxococcota_A > Polyangia > Polyangiales > Polyangiaceae > DASXHD01. The sequence continues at coordinate 5,296 of JBBSFE010000015.1, read as the reverse complement.
ACGCACGGCGTCGATTTTCGAAACGGTCGATCGCGTCTACGGCAAAGAGCTCGGCGCGAAAGCCATCGGTCGTTACGCGCGGCGCGCGCGCTTCCGGCATCCGACGCCAGAAGACTTGCTCGCGAGCTACGAAGAAGTGCTCGGCCCCGAAGTGCGAACGATGCTCGAAGAGGCGCTCTTCCGGCGCGGCTGGGTCGATTTTCGCATCGAGGGCATTCACACGCCGAAGGTCACGCGCGCGCTTGGCATCTTCGATCGCGACGGCAAACGCGAAACCGTCAAAGACAACGAGAGTGCCGCAGAAGATTACGAAGGCTGGGTGCTCGTCGCGCGACAAGGCACGCTCGTTCTCCCTGTCGACGTCGAAGTAACGCTCAAGAACGGCACGAAGGAGCGCCTTCACTGGGACGGCAAAGACGCCTGGGCTCGCCTTCCCTTCCACGGTACGTCGCCCATCGTGTACGCGGTCGTCGATCCCGATCACGCAATCTTGATCGACCAAGATCACATGAACGACTTCGCACGCGGCGACGGCGCGAGCGCGCCCGAATCAAAACGCGTCCTCGAGCGACTCACGTACGCCGCGCAAGTGCTCTTCTCGGCGGTGACGCCGTGAACCAGCTCTCGATGGACGCCATCGTTTCGTCTCGCGGGCCCGACACCTCGGGGCCCGAATCGGTGCGGCGCGACACGCGGCTCTTGCTCGTGTCGAACGACGCCATGCGCGCTCGGCGGCGGCCGCTCGCTGTATTTGCATATTACATCTATCAGCTCGTGCTCTCGCTCGCGTTTGCCTGGCCGATTGGGCGCGGCGTCGCGAGCGCATTCGCGGGGCACCCGCGCGGTGATTCGGTTGTCTTCGACGACGGCGGGTGGGCCGTGCTCGCGCTGAAGCCCGCGTACGATCACGCGTCGTCCGCGATCTGGGGGCTCGCGTTTTTCTTGGTGGTGCTCGGTTCCATCATCGGGCTCGTGCCGCTCTCCGCGCTCATGACCTCGATTTCGCACGCAACCTCCGACACGCGCACGCCGCGACCTCGGCACCTCGCGCCCTACGTCGCCGCGACGTTCCGGCCGATGCTCGTGCTGCTCGCGCTCGGAACCGTGCTCGAGCTTGCGCTCCTCGCGATCGCGATGTGGACGTTCAGCGCCGTGCACGACGCACTCGAACTGCGAACGGGCACGGCACGCGCGGATCAATGGGCCGCGCTCGCGTGCTGCGGCGTCCTCCTTCTCGCGGCCGCCGCAGCCGTCATTCACGATCTCGCGCGCGCGAGCGCAGTGCGATTTCGATCGACCGCATTCATTGCGATTCGCGCGGCGCTCGTCACGTTTCGTCGCTCGCCGATTCGCGTGATGTGGTCGTGGGCGTGGCGCGCGCTTGCATCGACAGCGCTCGTCGTCGTCGTCGCGTGGATCGTTCCGCGTTTCGGTGTGCGCGGTGCGGGATCCTTCGTCGCGATCGCGCTCTTGCATCAAGTGGTTGCGCTCTCACGCGTTTCACTTCGTGCATCGTGGCTCGCACGTGCGCTTCGCGCCGTCGATGCCGCTCGCAATAAAAAATTATAAAGGCCGCAATTTGGGTCGATTTCGGGTTCTCAAGGGCCCGAGACCTCGTTATCTCTGCTGGGTTGTTGCTTTCCCGCCTCACCGCAGTCGCATTTGGCGCTTTTGCCCTCGTTTGGGCAGGCTGCTCGCGACCCGAGCCGATCGCATCGTCGCCGCAAGCACGCGTGCCGTCGCTGACGCGTTCGCCGAAAAGCGGTTTCGCGCGCCGTGACGGCCGAAGCGCTCGCCGCGGCCGCGTCCAAGAGCTTCAGCTGCTCCCCTCGCCCGCGGGAAATCTGCTCGATGATGATGACGGTGCCGATCGCCCGGTAGCGAACAACGGGCTCTGCCCCACCGATATGGCGAGCATCGATGATGCATACTGCATTGATCGCTACGAGGCATCGCTCGTCGAAATTCTTCCGAACGGTGACGAGCGCGCGTGGTCGCCATTCGACGCGCTCGATCGCTCGGGCGCTTTTAGCGGTCACACGCCGGTCGTTCGCGCTGTCAGCGCGCAAGGCGTGATGCCGCAAGGCTACGTGTCCGAAGTGCAAGCGAAGCAAGCGTGCGCTCGTTCGGGCAAGCGTCTCTGCAAAGCGCCCGAATGGAAACGCGCGTGCATGGGCCCGGCGCACACCACGTATCCATACGGTAGTCACAACGAGGCCGGTCGCTGCAACGATCACGGTCGCTCGCCGATGGCGACGCTCTTCGGTCTCGGCGGTGGCAGCAAGCCGTCGCTATGGACGCCGCACATGAACGATCCGCAGCTCAATCACCTCGCGGGCACGCTCAGCCCATCGGGCACGCACGCGGGCTGCACCAACGACTACGGCGTCTACGACATGGTCGGCAACGTCCACGAGTGGGTCGACGATCCAGACGGCACGTTCCTCGGCGGCTTCTACCTCGACACGCACGAGCTCGGCGACGGCTGCAACTACCGCACGCCCGGCCACGACATTTACTATCACGACTATTCGACGGGCTTCCGCTGCTGCTCCGACGTGGCTCAATAACTCTAGCTGCGTGTTTCGTCGCATGCGCGACGGTGACGGTGTCGATACCGCCGAACGGAGTCTCGATGAGCGAGACCGTTCCATCGCGGAGTGAGATTCGCGATGGCGGCGCCATTGAAATCGCGCGCATCGAGAGTTGTGAGATCCCCGCGTTCATAGCGAACGATGCGGCAGGGCCCGCGGTCATCGAGGACATCGCCTACGGCGACGACCGGCGGCAGAATTACGATCTCGCGCTTCCACAGACGACACCGAAGGCGCTCGTCGTGATCGTGCATGGCGGCGGGTGGACATCGGGCGGCAAATCGCTTTTTCGTCCGACGATTCGCGAGCTCGCGACGCTGGGTTACGCGGGAGCAAGCATCGCGTATCGACTCGCGTCAGATGCGGCCCGTGCGTTTCCCGTTGGGCTCTCCGATGTGCGATGTGCGATTCGCGCGGCGCGCGCGAAGGTCGGCGTCCAAAAGACGATCCTCATCGGCGCGTCAGCCGGTGGGCATCTCGCGGCGATGGTCGCGGCCGAGCCCGATGCATCCCGCTACGACGGCGACTGCTCCGACAAGAGCGCCATCCACGTCGATGGCGCCATCCTCTACTACGCGCCGCTCGAGCTCGACCATTCACGCGAGCGATACGTGCCCATCATGCGGCAAGCCGTCGACGAATTTCTCTACGGCGCGAAGACTTACGCATCCGAAGCGGGCGTCGACGAAGACGCGTCCGACTGGATGCGCCGCGCACACGAAGCGACCCCGCGATACGCCATTGGCGCGCACACGGTGCCGATGCTCCTCATCCAAGGCGGCGCCGACACCATCGTCCCGCCCGCCGACAGCCACGATTTTCGCGACGCGCTCGTTGCCGCGGGCGTGCCGACGCTCTTGGTCGAGCTGCCCGAGCAAAAACACGGCTTCCCTGTTCTTGGGCGCAAAGGTGAAGTAGCGATCGGGAGCTGCACGGTTCTCAGGTTTTTGGAGCAAATCGCGGCCCTCTGATATGCGGTCAATCATCATGCGAATGAGTCGCCTGGTCCTGGTTGCCCTCGCGCTCGCTTGTCAAAAGACGAGCGGCGAGAACCCCAGACCCCTCGCGCTGACAGCGCCGCCGCGTGTCACATCGCCAAACGCATCCGTGTCGAGCGCGAGCCTGGCCGCGGCCGTTCCGGAAAAGCCGGTGTGTAACCCAATCGAGAAGGCGGCTTACGATCTCGGCCCGCTCGATGCGAAGCTCTCCGCGGTTCCGGTCGGCGCGATCGTCGACGAGTCGCACGACATGGACGCTTTCTACGCACGCGTCGCGCGGCTCGTGCGCGGCAAAGCCAAAGACCACGTGCGCATCGCCGTCTACGGCGATTCGAACATGACGATGGACTACATCACCGGCTCGATGCGCCGCCTCTTGCAGGGCAAATTCGGCGACGGCGGGCATGGCTACGTCGCGATGGCGCGCCCGTGGGGTTGGTATCACCACATGGACGTGAACCAAACGCTCGGCGAATCGAAGTGGACGAAGATCTCCACATCGACCGACCAAGTCCACGACGGGCATTACGGTTTCGCGAACGTCGCCACCGAGACATCGAATGTTGGCGCGTGGAGCGCGGTCGCCACCGCCGACGCAGCACAGCCCATCGGCACCGCCGTCAGCTCGATCGATGTATTCTACATGAAGCGCCCCATGGGCGGCTCGTTCACGGTGAAAATCGACGGCGAAAAATCGCGCGATGTCGTCGCTGCGTCGACCGAGACAACGGCCGCGTTCGAGCACTTCGATTTGCCCGACGGCGCGCACAAGCTCGAGGTCGTCGTGAACACGGGCAACGTGCGGCTCTTTGGCGCGTCACTCGAGCGCAAGACGCCGAGCATCATCGTCGATTCGCTTGGCACGGGCGCGCTCAACTACGAGCAGATGCTCCACGTCAGCGACGCATCGCGCACGCCGATGCTGCAGCGCCGCAAGTACGATCTCGTCGTCTTCTTGATTGGCACGAACCTCTTCGCGCCCGCGTATCACGAGCGCTGGATGGCGAAGGACATCGGCTGGATAGAAGACGCCGTGCCGAAGACGCCGATTCTCATCCTCTCGCCGCCGGACATCGAGCTCCACCGCGACGACGTGCACTCCGATCCGCGCATCGTCACGCTTTCGAAGCAGCTCGGCGACATCGCCAAGCGCCACGACTGGGCCTTCTGGGATTTCCGCGCCGCCATGGGCGGTGACATGTCGATGATCCGATTCGCGCGCGCTGGCCTCGGCGCCTGGGACCTCGTGCACCTCACCCACGACGGCGGCACCCTCATGGGCAATCGCTTCGCGCACGCCATCTTCGACGGGTTCGACGCCTATTTGAAGGCGCACCCCGAAGCCGGCTGCGACGACGACCCGCCGCGCAACTGAAGTGATTACTCACGCACGCGCGTGACGTTTTTCATCAACGCTTCGTAGCGGCGCGCGGGGCCGTCCCAGCTGCGATCGAGGCGCATCACGCGCTTCACGAGCATCTGCCACTGCGGCAGGGCGCGGGCCGCGAGCGCGCGTTCGATCGCGCCGACGAGGGCGCTCGAGGTGGGTGCGTCGAAGAGGAAGCCCGTGCCGGTTTCGAGCTTGGCATCGCAGTCGACGACGGTGTCGACGAGGCCGCCCGTCGCGCGTGCGACCGGGAGCGCTCCGTAGCGTTGCGCGTATTGCTGCACGAGCCCGCACGGCTCGAAGCGACTCGGGACGAG
>JBBSFE010000014.1:0-79601 GCA_038239005.1 Polyangiales bacterium | reverse complement strand
CTCGACCCCGACGCGCGTCGCGTGCTTCGGGCCGCGAGCATCTTCGGCGACACCTTTCACGCAGGCGCCGTAGAGACACTCCTCGGGAGCGCCGACGCCGGCATCGATGTCCGCGCATGGCTCGATGTGCTCGTGCGAAGCGAATCGATCGTCGCGCGCCCCGAGTCGAGCATTCCCGGCGAGCGCGAGCTCGTCTTTCGCCACGCGCTCCTGCGCGACGCCGCATACGCGATGCTCACCGACAAGGATCGCAAGCTCGGCCACGTCCTCGCTGGCACATGGCTCGAATCGAAAGGCTCGACCGACGCGGCGCTCCTCGCCCAACATTACGAGCGTGGTGGAGCGCGCGAAGCCGCAGCGACGTGGTTCATGCGCGCCGTGCGTCACGCGATGGCCGGAAGCGATCTCGACGGCGTCCTCTCGCTCTCGAAGCGCGGCCTCGAATGCGCGGATAGCCCAGAAACACGGGCCGCGCTGCTCGTCTCTCGCGCAGAGGCGCATCGCTGGCGCGGTGAGCTGGAAGACGCCGCCACCCTCGCACGCGAGGCCTCCGCCCTGGTGAGCTCTGGAACCGAAACGTGGTGGTCGGCGATCGAAGAGCTCGTCGACACGTGCGGCAAGCTCGGCCGCGTGGATGACGCGCTCGCGAACGTCGCGGAAATCGAACGCGCCGCAACGAGCGCGCCCGTTGTCACGCCGCGCGTCGCGAGCGCCGTGGCCGCGGCAGTTTCGACGCTCGTCGATCTCGGCCGATACGATGTTGCTACGCGATTGCTCGCGTGGTCCAGCGATGCCGCTCGCGATGCATTCGCGAGCGATCCCATCTCGGCAGCGCGCATCGCTACCGCCCGCGCGCGACATGCTCTCGCATTCGGCGACATCGGCGCGTTTCGTGAGGGCGTCGAATTCAGCTTACGCGCCTACGAAACGGCCGGCGCGACGCGACGCGCATGCCACGCGATGGTCGGTTTTGCTTACGCGTCGGTCCTGCTCTGCCAGTATGAGACCGCGAGAACGTCATTCGAGCAAGCCCTCGCGACCGCGACGACGCTTGGCGCCGAGGCCGAGGTCGTGACCGCGAAGCACAACCTCGGGTTTGTGCTTCTACGTCTCGGCAAGCTCGACGACGCTCTCGCCATCGAAACCGATGCGCTCGCGCGCACACGCGCGATGAAGAACCCGCGGATGGAAGGCGCGTGCCTCTACTACCTATCGCTCATCGAGCACGCGCGCGGCGAGAAGGACAAGGCCATCGCGCACGCGGAGGCCTCCGCACGCGCGTGCGCGCACGTTCCACCGAGCCTCGCAGAAGCGCTTGCGGCGCTCGCTCAGGCGCGTCTCGGCAAAGGCGAATCTGCGGCAGCGCTCACGGCGGCCGAAGAAGCCATGCGCATCCTTCGCGAAGTCGGCGGCATCGACGAAGGCGAGCCCTTCATCCGTTTGATGCACGCCGAATCACTCCGCGCATCGGGCGCGACCGAAGCAAGCCGAGCCGCGCTCGACGAAGCGTGCAAGCACGTCGCCGCCCGCGCCGCGAAAATCACCGACGAGTCCGCGCGCGCAACGTTCCTCGCCGTCTGGGAGAACGCGCGCACTGTCACGCTCTCCGCAAGCCTCACGCGCTCCGCGAGCGACCTCTCTTAGTTCGCGTTCTCTTCGAACTCGGCGTCGATGACTTGCCCGTCTTTTTTCTTTTCGTCGGGCTTGGCTTCGTCGCTCGGTGCGTCTCCGCCCGGCGCTCCACCGCTCGGCGGACCACCTTGCGCGCCGTACATCACGCTTGCCATGCGGTGCGCCTCTTTCTCGAGACGCTCCGACACGCTCTTCACCTTGTCGTCGTCCTGCTTTTCGACGGCCTCGCGGCCCTCTTTGATGAGAGCCTCGAGGTTCGTGACGTCAGCGGCTTGGAGCTTGTCCTTGTGCTCGGTGAGCGTCTTCTCGAGCGTGTAGCAAAGGTTATCGAGCTTGTTGCGGCGCTCGACTTGCTCACGGCGCTCTTTGTCTTCCTTCTCGTGCTCGGCGGCGTCCTTCACCATCTTCTCGATTTCGCCTTCGTTCAGGCCCGAGTTTGCGGTGATCGTGATTTTCTGATCTTTGCCCGTCGCGGTGTCTTTGGCGTGGACGCTCAAGATGCCGTTGGCGTCGATGTCGAATGCGACTTCGACCTTCGGCACGCCGCGCGGCGCCGGCATGATGCCTTCGAGATGGAACTTGCCAAGTGTGCGGTTGTAGCGCGCTTCGGTGCGCTCGCCTTGGAGCACATGCACTTCGACCGAGGGTTGGCTGTCGGTTGCGGTGGAGAAGATTTCTTTCTTCTGCGCCGGGATGGTCGTGTTGCGCGGAATCATCACCGTCATCACGCCGCCAAGTGTTTCGACGCCGAGTGAAAGCGGTGTCACGTCGAGAAGGACCATGTCCTTGACGTCGCCCGAGAGCACGCCAGCTTGCACCGCCGCGCCGATCGCCACGACCTCGTCCGGGTTGACGCCCTGGTGAGGGTCCTTCCCGAAGAATTTCTTCACGGTCTCTTTGACCATCGGGATGCGTGTCGAGCCGCCGACGAGAACGATCTCTTGGATGTCCTTCGCGGTCTTCGGAGGCTTCGCATCTGCGAGCGCCTTCTTCACGGGCTCCATCGTCCGCTCGATGAGCGGCGTCATCATCTGCTCGAGCTTGCTGCGCGAGAGGCGCATGTCGAGGTGGACCGGGCCGCTGGGACCGACCGTGATGAACGGCAAATTGATGGATGTCTCTTGCACGCTCGAGAGCTCGATTTTGGCCTTCTCGCTGGCTTCCTTCAAACGCTGAAGCGCCATCTTGTCCTTCGACAAGTCGATGGCCTGCGATTTCTTGAACTCCGCGATCATCCAATCGATGACGAGGTTGTCGATGTCGTCGCCGCCGAGGTGCGTGTCGCCGTTGGTCGAGATGACCTGCACGACGTTGTCGCCAACTTCGAGAATGGAGATGTCGAACGTGCCGCCACCGAAGTCGTAGACGGCGATGACCTCGTCCTTCTTCTTGTCGAGACCGTAAGCGAGCGCTGCGGCCGTGGGCTCGTTGACGATGCGCTTCACCTCGAGGCCCGCAATGCGCCCCGCATCTTTCGTGGCTTGGCGTTGCGCGTCATTGAAGTAAGCGGGAACGGTGATGACCGCCTCCGTCACTTTCTCGCCGAGGTAATCTTCTGCGCCCTTCTTCAGCTTCTGAAGAATCTTCGCGCTCACCTCTTGCGGCGACATGATCTTGCCGCGTATGTCGAAGCCGCTATCGCCGTTGGACGAGCGCGCCACTTTGTAGGGCACGCGTTTCGTCTCTTCGTTGGTCTCCTCGAAGCGGCGCCCGATGAAGCGCTTGGCCGAGTAGATCGTGTTTTCGGGATTCGTCACCGCCTGGCGTTTGGCGATTTGACCGACGAGCACCTCACCCTTGTCATCCCAAGCGACGACGCTCGGGGTGATACGTGAGCCCTCTTCGTTGACGATGACTTTGGGCTCGCGTCCCTCCATGATCGCCACGACGCTATTGGTCGTGCCCAAGTCGATGCCAATGATCTTGCCCATGTTTTTTTCCTCGCGGAGAACCTAATCACCTGGCGAGGGGCGTCAACATCTCCGGCACGGTTCATGATAGGATAGGCCTCGTCTTGAAAGATAAGCTTCCGGCGCCTCCGGAATTGCCGTCGTTCCGAGTAGAGCCGACCGACGACGAGCGCGACACAAAACAGCGGAAAGGCAGTGGCCAGGTCTCTGCGGCCGAGCGGCACGTGCAAACGGGCCTCGTCCGTCACGACGTCTTCCTCGAGGAGTCGAGCATCGACTCGGACGCGGCCAAGGTCGTCCGCCGACTAGAACGCCACGGCTTTCAGGCGTACCTCGTGGGCGGCTGCGTGCGCGATCTCTTGCTCGGCGGCCGCCCCAAAGACTTCGACGTCTGCACGAGCGCTCGTCCCGAAGATTGCCGCGCTCTCTTCCGCAACTGCCGCATCATCGGCCGACGTTTTCGCCTCGCTCACGTCCTCTTTGGTGCAGGCAAGGTCATCGAAGTTGCGACGTTCCGAAAGAACCCGCAAGACATCGACGAAGAAGACTTGCTCATACGCAGCGACAACGTCTTCGGCGAAGCCCACGAAGACGCCATCCGCCGAGACTTCACCATCAACGCGCTCTTCTACGATCTCGACCGCCGCCAAGTCCTCGACTGGACCGGCGGCATGGAAGACATCGCCAAGCGCACCATCCGCACGATCAACGATCCGTCGGTGCGTTTCCGCGAAGACCCGGTTCGCATTTTGCGAGCGATCAAGTTTGCAGCCCGCCTCGACTTGGGCATCGAGCCAAACGTGTATGATGCAATGATCTCCCACCGCGACGATCTCGCGCGCGCTGCTCGCCCGCGCGTCTTCGAAGAGGTCATGCGGCTCATGCGCCATGGCGCCACGCATCGCGGGATGTGGATCATGTGGGAATCGGGCGTGATGGCCGTGCTCATCCCGGAGCTCGCCGCATTTCTCGACGACGAAGAGTCGCACCCCGAGGCCGTCGCCGCGTTTTGGCGCCAGCTCGATGCCGTCGATCGGATGACCCACGCACGCGGCCCACTCGACGACGTCATCTTGATGACGACGCTCTTCCACGAGCCGCTTCAAGAAGCGATGGCGGGCTCGGGCGATCGCAACCGCGCCGCCGGCGAGTTCCTCATTCCGGTGAGCGAGCGCATCGCGCTACCGCGGCGCCTCGTCGACGGCATGCGCCGCATCGTCTCTCTCTTGCCGCGCCTCCGCGCCGGCCGCACGACTCGCGCAGGCAAAAGCGAGATGCTCACACTCGCGACGCGCGTCCTCGAAATCGTGTCGTCGTAGTCTCAGCGATTGTTGGTTCGCTGCTGCTCGTGCTGCTTCAGCGCCACATCGATGACGCTGCTACAGCGGTTGGCTTCGCGGCTGGTCACCACGCCGTCACGCTCGACGTTCGCGATGCACTCTTTCGTTCGCAAGATGATCGTGTTCATGTCGCCTGGAGCGAGCGGGTTGCGGTGCGCATTGCTCATCTTGCGAACACCCTCGAGCAGACGATCCATGATGAGGTCGAAGTGCGCAGGCGTCATCGGGAAGGTCGCTCGCGGGAGCGGCGCATGGTGGTGCACGGCGCTCGATGCGCCGTCGACGGGAAGCGGCTGAGGCCGCTGCTGCGCGTTGGCGGTCATGGCGCCGAACAGGCCAAGTCCGAGCACGGCCGCGCCAGCTGCGAGCCTCGCGGAGAGCGGGAGCGGGCGTTTCAATAGGGCCTCGTCATGCTTTTGGGCATGTCGCCGGCGACGCCCATCGACCCGACGACCACCATCGAGTGGTCGCCGTCTTTGTTCACCGAGATGGCTGCCTGCTCGGCGGTCTCCACGTGCGTGAAGAGTCGGCCGTCGCCGTCGGCAAGGTCCATGGCTGGCGGGTGGACGGTAAGCCAGCCCTGAGCTTCCATTTTGCGTGTGTAGTCTGCAATGATTGCCGTGCCTGACGCCTTCGACTCGTAAATGCGCGCGGAGTACGGTGTGTTCAGCGCTTCTGCAGTGAAGCGGCGTGTCGAATCGATGGGGCGCGGCAACGTGACGAAGTCGGACCCGGGCGCGTCTTTGCCGGGCTCGCCCATGATCGCGTGGATGTTGAAGCTGCCGTCCGTCCACATCGTTTGGACGAGCGTCGGTTTGCCGGCGATGTCCTGCTTCGTGACGCGGGTGCGCTTTTGGACGTGGACGTAACGGATGTCGCCGAGGTCGTGCAAATCACCCGTGGCCTCGAACGAGCGAAGCGCCGTGTAGAAGCTCTTCGGGCCGTTGTCGCCGGTGAAGCAGACGACCATTCCGTCACCGACTTTGGCGTCCTCTTTGCGCATGACACCGAGATGCTTCATCGACTTGTCGATGTCGGTGACGTTTTTTCCTTTGGCGTCGGCGAGCGACTTCCAGTCCATCGACTCGAACGCAGGCGACTTGTTGCAGTGTGCCTCGAACCTATCGAGCACCGTTTTCACGGAGTCGTCACTGGCCGTCGTCGAGAAGAAGATCTTTTGATCGTTGAGTCGGAACTCGTTGGCGCCCTGGAGTAAATCGCCCAAGTCGGAGAGCTTGCGACCGAGCTGCATGCTCTGCTCTTCAGCGTCGGCGACGGCGCTTCGAACGGTGAGCGCCCCAACGCCGGCGCACACGACGACGGCGTAGGCCGTCACGCGCAACGTGCCGAAGAGCTTCTTGCGTTTGACCTTCGTGAGTAGATAGAGATTGAAGAGCATCGTGCACCCGCTTCTAGAGGCCGCCCGTGGCTTGGCTGATAATTCCGCCCATGTACTGGAAGACGTTCATCCCGTTCTTCTTCTCGTTGCAAACGGCCCAACCCTCGGTCGTGATGCTCTTTGCATTACCGCCATTGAACTTGAGGGTCGGAGCGTAAGCCCACTCGAGCGTCGAGTGGCCATGGCCGATGAACATCGATGAGGTTGCTTCGGGGCCACCTTGCGCTTGATCGCCGTACTGCCCGCCCTGGGGGGCGGTTTGTTGCGGCGTCGCTTGCTCGGGTTGGTCGCCGTCGCCTGTCGTGCAGGAGTTCGAGACGTAGTGCCAAGTGTTGTAACGCTCGAGCATGAACGTCTTGTACTTCGTCTGATAAATGCCGCCGAGGTAGACCGTCATCATCATCATCATGGCGAAGATGGGCGCCAGAATTCCGGCCTCCACCATCGCCACGCCGCGCGCGTAACGCCTCTTCGACCATCGCTTAGAACTTGTCTTCGTCATTGGAAGTTCCTCAATGGATGGTGTTGGGGAGAGAGGTTGCCGGGTTGATCATCCCGGCGAGCTGGCCGCCGGTGAAGTCCTTCAGCGCGCCGTAGGCTCCGGTCGTGAGCGTCTGGCCGAGCCACCCTTGGAATTGCTGGCCGATGGTCTTCACCGGACCGTCTTCGCCGCCCGTGATGAACTGGAGCGCATCTGCGTCGAAGCCGCTGTTGAGGAAGCCGCCCCAGAGGTAGTTGAATAGGTCTTGGGTGAATGAGAGGCCGTGCACGCGGCGAAGCCGTGCACGCCAGTTCATCTTGTAGGATGCAAGTGCGCCGGCGTTGTTTCCGCCGTTGCACTCGTTGTCGGACCACGCTCGCTCGCAGTCGAAGTAGAACTCGGATTGCGCCATGAAGAGCGAGAACTGCGTGTCGGAGTTTTGCGGGATGAGCTTGCTCCACGTGCCGCCGCCGCCGGTGCTGTTCATGCCAGCAACGCCGACCTTCTTTTCGGATTGCTCGGGGCGGTCTTTGCTGAAAATGAAGCTCCACGTTTGCATGAAGTCGTTGCCGTTGCCCGCGTAGCCGACCACCGTGTGCGGGCCACCAACGTGATCTGGGTCTTGCCAGAAGTCATCGCCGTTACCCATGTGGATGCGATAAATGTCGTGGTCGGGGCTCGGGCCACCGGCTGAATCCCCGGCCCAGTCCGATGCGTGGAGGGCACCCGACAGGATGTCGTCCCACGTTCCAAAGAGGCCACTGCTGTCCATGTGGCAATAGTCGTCCTCCATGGCATCGGCGAGGCCGTCGAGCAGCATGCTGACCAGCGTGCCAACGATGGGGATGCCGTTGAAAAATTCTTCCACGGGGGCGAGGACGGTCGTCGCCGCCGCCTTGCATAGCGCGCTCATGCCGTCGTCGGGGATCTCGACGGGCAGGCCTTCGCGCTTGTCACCGCCGGCGAAGCGCTGGCAGCTGTTGGCATTTGCGGCGTGCTCGCACGAGCCATCGTCTTCGGCTTTGAACTTCGGCGCGAACTGGAAGAGCGTCCCGGCCACGCCTGGATGGCGCGTTGCTGGAAAGAGCGTGGCGCCGATGGGCACACCGAGTCGACTGGTGTTCCAGTCCTTGTACTTCATGCCGATATACGTTCCGACCGCCGCGCCCGCCCACGGCGAGCCATACGCGACGACGTCTTCGAACCTCGACATCGGCGGAAGGAACCGCGTCATCACGTTTTGCTCGTACCAGGCGAGCGCATCGTGGGCACGGGTATGAAGCCCCGTGATGATGTCGGCCCAACGACACCACTGGCTCGCCATCTCGCCGAGCGGAGCGCCAAGCTCCGGGAAACCAACGAGGTCGAGCGCGCCGCTCACGATCCAAGCCTCGTCCCTGCGGATGCCGCACGAGTCTTGGAGCTCCCACCAGCTGTCGTCACCGCTCTGACCGAGGATGACGTGGAGGAGGTCGAGCATGTTGTAGACGAGCGCCATCACGAGATAGACCCCGACGATGAGGAGCATCATCACGTTGACGAACGCGATGAGGTTCATCCCCTTGGCCTGAATCGCGGACGACGAGTACGTGATGGCGTCAGCGGCTTCTTGCGTGCGGTCGCGCCAGATCATGGCGTCGCCGAGACCGACGAGCATCCACATCCACCCAATCATCATGCACGCAAAGAAGATTCCGAGCACCATGATGGCGCCACGGTTGTCGTCTTTGAACGAGCGAACGCGCTCCTCCATCTCGAGGCGATTGAACCCGCGATCGAGTGCGATGGTGCTCATAGTTGGTACTCCGCGCCCTGATGCGGGAACTGCGCTTGGATCGTGAAGGTCTTCGGAGTGACCGCGAGGCCGCACACGATGAGCTTCCCGAGCGGGATGGTGCACGTGTAGGTTGCCTGCAACGTGACCGTGTCGGTTCCGCCGTTTGCTTCGGCGCCGGTGTGCTCGCACGTGGGGTCGCTGATGTGAATCTCGTGGCCACCGAGGTCGCCGCCGAACGGCTTCATGACCATGTGCGCCGCTGTTTGGACGTCGGTGTCGGGCCCGTCGAGCTGCGCGTCATGGCCGGGGTCGGGCTCGATGATGACGGCGCATGCTCGGACGCTCACCTCTGCGGCGTGCATCACGGCGAGACGGCAAATCGCGTAGCGCGAGAGCTGCGTTAGACCGAGAAACATCGCGCAAATGGGCATGAACGCAATAGCGAATTCAGCGAGAACCGCGCCTCGCTTCGCCTTCAGCAATCCAGGTCTTTTGCGCATTCAACGCCTCCAGTGCAGGTACGCCGTGAGTCCCGTTCCTAGAAAGATGGCCGGCGCGAATCGAAACCATGTGAGGAGCGCCGGCTCCACCTGCCGCCTCTTCTTTTTTGGTAGCAGGGGATTCACCGCAAGCAATGCCGTGTTCTTGATTGTTCGAAAAAGCTTGCCCTCGTAGGCGAGGAACGCCGGAGCGATGAGACCCGCGGCGAAGAAGGAATACATCTCCGCTTCGAGACCGAGGCGCGGTTGCAACAGCGCGCCTACTCCTGCAAGCAACTTCAAATCACCGCCACCGATTGCGTCTTGCCGATAGAGCACGGCAGGAACGAACGAACACGCGATGGCACCCAAGACGGAACTCCCGCCTTCTACGACAATCGCTACGTGTCCTGATGCGTGGGCTCCCAGAGCGACAATGATGTGAGCGAAAGGAGCAACGAGCAGAGTACCTAGCGACAACCAGTTCGGGATCTCTCCGGTCCGCAAATCCGTGGCAGCAGCGATCGCTGAGACGACCGCCGCCGCCACCAGGAAGTAGATCATACTTCCCGTTCTAACATCATCGAGCCTCGCGGAGAGCGAGAGGAGAGATCCGAATCACGCACAGAGTCTGGGAGCTCGAGGCGTGGAACGCCTCGAACATGATCAGTTGAATTGCTGGGCGGCCGACGTACCAGCGCCGCTGACGTTCTTACCGACTTGGCGATAAACCACCGCTGCGATGACGAGGATCAAGAAGAGGAGGATTGCGTATTCGACCATCGTCGCGCCACGCTTGTCCTGGATCAGCTTCGAAAACTTCGTCGACTTTGCGAGCTTGTTCATCGTGTTCTCTCCTGGTTTCTCTCAGTTACGTTTTCACGGATTTGAATCGAGAAGCGCAGTGCGAGTCGTCTTGTAATACTCGTACATCTGACGGCCGCCTGCGAGGAGCACCGCTGCGGTGGGTACCATCACCCAAAGCAGCAGGAATGCGTATTCGACTTGAACTGCGCCGCGGGTGCGACGAGACCTAGTTCGCTTCTGCGTTTCCTTCATGGGCTCCTCTCCTCTCCTATCCATTGTCCATGCCATCGCTTGCGCCGCCGCAAACACGAATGAAGTGATGGAAACCGTTCGTGATGAGACTTCCCTACATACCCTTTGGGTGGATCGCCGTTACATCAGTCTGGATCCGAGTTGATCCAGCCCACTTCGGGGTTGGTGTAGGATAATGCATTATTCCGCTATGTTGGGCGCGGCGCTCGAAGACGAGAGAAGGCCCACAAGCTCACGATACCCAGAGACCGGCAAAGAGCAAGACCGCCCACGACACACAAAAGCGGTCGGGTTCCGCTCTCCGCGAGGCTCCGAGGCCTCCCGTTCGGATCCGAACGGGAGCTCCCAGAAGACGGCGCGATGCGGAATGTACGAGCCGAACGTGGCGCGTAAGTGGTCGCTCGACTCGCCGGTGAGATGGATGTCGGTGCTCGAGCGGACAACGCGATCGACAAGCATCAAGGTTTGCGAAAGACCGAACGGGTTTTCCACAGCGGCTGATGCGAGAGCGGCAAGGCGCGGCTCGGCAAACGCCAAGAAGTCGGCTCCGAGGCGGACGAAGAGCGCGAGCGCCATCGAGGTCGCGCTCGGGATGGCGTGGTCGAAGACGTCTTGCGGGCGCGCGATGAGCGGCTCGCCGTCGCTGGCGACGAGATAGAGCTCGCCTGCGTCGTCGGTGAAGTGCTCGCGAATGCCGGCGGCGAGGGCACGTGCGCGGTCGAGGTATTCGGTTTTGCCGGTCGTCTCGTAGAGGTCGAGCGCCGCGCACGCGATGAACGCTTGGTCGTCGAGGAAGCCCGGGCCTTTGGCTGCGCCGTCTTTCGAGTGCCGCAGCACGCGGCCGTCTTTGATGAGCGTGCGCGCGACGAATTCGAAGGCGCGCTCCGCGGCGGCGAGCCAAGTGGGCTCTTCGAGGGCGCGTGCCGCATCGGCGAGGGCGCTGATGAAGAGGCCGTTCCACGATGCGAGGATTTTCTCGTCGCGAAACGGTTTGATGCGTTTTTCTCGGCTCGCGAGCATCGCGGCACGCGCTGTCTCGAGGCGTCGCTCGACCTCCGAAGGCGCGAGCGTGAAACGCACGGCGAGGTCTTGGATCGATTTCGCCTGAAAGAGCACGGTCTTGCCGGTGTCTTCGAAGTTGCCCGCGTCGTCGACGCCGAAGCGGGCGCATGCGAGATCTGCGAGCGCGGAGGCCGGATCATTGCCGCACGCTTCGCGCACTTCGTCACGTGACCAGACGAAGAACTTTCCTTCGTGTCCCTCGCTGTCGGCGTCTTGCGTCGCGTAGAAGCCGCCGCTCGCGTCGGTCATTTCGCGGAGCACGTACCCGACGATTTCGCGCGCTGTTGTGGAGTAGCGCGCTTCGCCGAATGTGCGATGGCCATCGACGTACATCCGGAGGAGGAGCGCGTTGTCGTAGAGCATTTTTTCGAAGTGCGGCACGAGCCATCGTTCGTCCGTCGAGTAGCGGTGGAAGCCGCCGCCGAGCTGATCGTAGATGCCGCCCGCGCGCATCGCGTCGAGCGCCTTCTTCACGCGCGCACGAGAGCGTTCGTCACGCGCGAGCGTGCCATGGCGCAGCAGGAGATCGAGGCACATCGTGTTTGGGAATTTCGGACGCGAGCCGAAGCCGCCGTGCTCGTCGTCGAAGCGGGCTGCGAGTCGAGCCGCGCCTTGCGCGAGCAGCTCGGGGCCGAGGTCCACTTTGCGTCCGTCGGGTTTTGCGACTTGGGCGATCGCGCCGGCGATTTCTTTGGCTTGCGCGTCGATGTCGTCGCGGCGCTCGCGATACGCTTCGCTGATGGCTTGTAGAATGCGCGGGAAACCGGGCATTCCGTAACGCTCGACCGGTGGGAAATACGTGCCGCCGAAGAACGGCTTTTGCTCGGGCGTGAGAAACACGGTGAGCGGCCAACCGCCGCTCTTACCGAGGAGCTGTACGACGAGCTGATAAATCTGATCGAGATCGGGTCGCTCTTCGCGATCGACTTTGATGCACACGAAGCTCGCGTTCATTTGCGCTGCGATTTTTTCGTCCTCGAAGCTCTCGTGCTCCATCACGTGGCACCAGTGGCACGCCGAGTAACCGATGCTGAGAAGGATGGGCTTGTCCTCCTTCTTCGCGCGCGCCAGCGCTTCGTCGCCCCACGGGTACCAATCGACGGGATTTTGCGCGTGCTGCTGCAGGTACGGTGACGCTTCGTCGGCGAGGCGATTCGGCATGGGCTTCGGTATAGTGCCACCATGGTCGATTCGGCCGAAGATCCGGTGCGGGCAACACGCGCTGCGCTGCTCGATGGCGTCGGTGACGAGATCGT
Organism: Polyangiales bacterium; assembly: GCA_038239005.1. GTDB lineage: Bacteria > Myxococcota_A > Polyangia > Polyangiales > Polyangiaceae > DASXHD01. Next base: position 67,206 of record JBBSFE010000014.1, on the reverse strand, counting down.
CGCGAGCTTCCCGGGCATCACCAAGCTCGGCGGGCAAATCGTGGCTGCGCTTTATTTGTCGGACGATCCGATGTCGATGGATGCGCTCAGCGACATGCTCGGGCGATCGAAGAGCAACATTTTCTCGAACCTCCGCGCGCTCGAGTCGGCAGGCATCGTCGAGAAGCAGCGCGTGCACGGCGCACGACACGACGTTTTCGCACTTCGAGGAACGTATCCAGACGTGATCATCGGCGCGTACCTCGCGAAGCTCCGGCGCGTCATCGCGGACAAACAAGAGCTCACGCGGCGTGCCACGAAGATGCTCGGCAGCGCGCGCGGCCACGAAGCCGACGGGCTTCGCACGCGCATCGATTCGCTTCAGCGAAAATACGATCGCTTCGGAATCGTCTTCGGCGAATTGATCCCGGACGACGGACCCGTCGATCTCGAGAAGCTCATCTCGAACGTGCCCGGTAAATTACTGCGCGCGGTGGCCGCGCTCACGCGGCGTGCGTTTTCTAAGCCGCAGTGATTTCGACGCGCAGGAGCTTGCGACCCATGAAGAGGTAGTCGCCGTGGGCGAGCTCGCGTTCGTCCTTGATGCGCAAGTAGGTGCCGTTGCGGCTGTTGAGATCGGTGAGCGTGAATTTCCCGCTCGACTCTTCGATCTTGCAGTGAGACGCGCTCATGTAGAGATCGTTGGGGAAGTTCAAATCCCCACCTTCACGGCCGATTTGCAGCGTGCTCGTGCGTGCGAGAACGCTCATCCCGTGCGCGCCGCCCTGGAGGATCTGCGTGATGCGGAAAAGGAACTGATGCTTCGGCGACGTGTAGAAATACGTCCCGTCCGGCGATGGGCCGTCGCCGATTTTCGGCGGTGACTCGACGCTGAAGAGTTGCTCGCCCGCGAGGAGCTCGTCACCTGAGTCGACGTCGACGGTGCCGCGCACGCGAAGGAAGACGCCGTTGAGCGAGCTCTCGTCTTTCACGACGAGCTTGTTGTTTCGGTAGAAGAGGTTCGCGTGCTTCGGCGAGACGAACGGATCGTCCGGAAACACGAGCTGCCCGTTACGACCGACGATGTGTTGCTCCGCGTTGAGCTGGTAGCTCAAACCTTCGACGCCTTCGCCGCGGATCAAGATCAGCTTCGCCTTGCCAGGGATCTGGAGCTGACCGAAGAACTGCGTGCGCGCGTTCAAGATCTCGGGCGGCACTGCAGCGCCGCAACGACCGCAGAACTTGTGCCCCATCGGCACCTGCGTCGAGCACGAACGGCAAAGGAAATTCCTCGCTTGTTCCATCAACTCCTCCAGACTCATTCCGCCCGCAATTGGCGAGGCCGCGCCGGACGATACCGGAGCCTCGCGGAGAGCGAAAGGCTGCCCACCAAGGGCAATCGGTCGCGGCTGCAGCGGGCCTTCGAACACTTTTGCGACCGGCGGCGTGCTCCGCACGGCCGACATCGACGCTGTTTGCGAGCGCCGACCGCCCGCATCGTTCTTGGGGTCGTCCTTGAACAATGCGAGATCGTTGCCGCACGCCGGGCATGTGGCCGTGCGAATGGGGCTGTAAGCGTCGCATTGACCGCAGATGACGCCGATCTCGATGCTCATGACCTTGCCTCTTTTACCACAGCACGGTCATTCGCTTTTTCGTGTCGAACCAGCCGCCCGTTCCCCACAAACGAAGCATGATTCGCTGGCAATTCCCCGGGGTGACAGCCAGAAAATCGCGGGAATCGAGGTGCATCGCACGGTTGTCGCTGACGAGGAACGCCTTGCCGGGGTCCACGTTGATTTTGATGTCGCGGTCCACGCTTTTCGCGGCGCGGAAGATTGGGTGAAGGCCGCCGCCGAGCTCTTCGAGGCCACAGTGAAGCTCCTCCTCCTCTTGCGTTGCCGGGTTCTTGAGGCTCGCCGTGGCGACATCGCACGCGACCGACGCGACCGCGACTTTGTCGTTCACCGTCATGATGCCGTCTCGGAATTCGACTTTGTCGCCCCCGTGCGCAACGACGCGCCCGATCACGAATCGGCCTGCTGCATCGGGGTCTGTGCATCGCACGAGTGCGCCGTCGGACGCGCCTGTCGCTCGCGCGACGAGCACCACATCGAGCACGCTCATCGTCGGCTCGATCGATACTCCGAGCTGGGCGTCATCGGCGGGAATCGTCCAGGGCTCGCAGAAGACGAGCGTGATACCCGCGACGACGCCACACGCGATCGCGACGTAGAAGAGGATCCGCACCACCTTTCGCCACACAATCGACGAGCATAGCGGTTACTTCAAAGCTCAGTTGACTTGACTGTGCTCGCAGCTCGACCAAGCCGCGAGTTCTTTCCGCCAGCGGATCTGGATTCAAAGCGCTGCGTCAGCGTGGGGAGGCTGGAACTTCGATCGACACTTCGGCGCCGATGATCTTGCCGCCGCGCTCGAGGTTGCGAATGGTCGCGGTGCCTCCGTGTGCTTCGATCACGCGACGCACGATGGCGAGGCCTAGGCCCGTGGAGAGGTGCTTCGGGCTCCGCGCGACGTCTCCGCGCACGAACGGCTCGAATGCGGTGGCGACGAGCTCCGGCGGCAAACCGGGACCGTCGTCGGCGACGGAGACGAGAGCGCGGTCGGCGCCTTTGGGCTCGACCGTGACGCGGATTTCGCCTGGGCCGGCGTGGTGCCGGGCGTTGTCGACGACGTTCGCGACAGCGCGCGTGAAGAGCGCGGGGTCGACCGATGCGGTGATGGCTTCGTCACCGCTGACGACGACGTTGTCACCTTCGAGAGCGGTCCTCAAAAACGGAACGAGCTTCGTGGGTTCTTTGTGGAGGTCGGAGAGACCCGCGCGTGTGATCGAGAGGAGGTCGCCGAGAATTCGATCGACCTCGCCGAGTGATCGTTCGACGCGCTCGATCGCTGGTTGCGTTGCGCCCTGATCGCGCGCGAGCTCGAGAGCGACGCGCGCGCGGCCGAGCGGTGAACGTAGCTCGTGGCTCACGGCGCCGAGGAGCTCGCGTTGGTCGCGCACCATGCGCTCGACGCGCGTGGCCATGGCGTCGAAGGCGTGTGCGACCTCGTGCACCTCGGGGCTCGCGCGTGTGTCGACCTCGGTGCGCGCGGACATGTCGCCGTCGCCGAATCGATGCGTGGCCGCAGCGACCTGCTCGAGCGGGCGAACGAAGAGCGCCGATGCACTGCGTGCCATGAGCGCCATCACGACAAGCGCGACGCCGAAGAACACGATTTGCCGCACGGTTCGCCCGGGCGGCATTCCGGCGGGAAACTCGAGAGCGCCGACGACTTTTCCGTCGTGAACGATCGGCACGAATCCCGTCGAGCCGTCGAGCGCGAGGCTCGTGCCGTGTGTGCGGACGCTCGGTGGAAGCGCGCCGACGTCACGACGCAGCTTGAAGTCGATCCCCGAGGTCGTGCGCATGCGAGCGATCGATGCATCGACCGCGGCGGGATCATCCCAGTGTGCTCCGACCTCGGTGGCGATCGCGCGTGACATCGTGTGAGCCGGGCCGGAGTCGATCTCCGAGCGCAAGACCATCCACACGACCGTGCTGGCGATCATGCCCGCGACGATTGCAGCGAGCAGCCACGCAAAGAGCCGGCTGCGCAGACCCACTTTCACGAGGGTCTCACGAGGACGTAGCCGATGCCGCGCACGGTGCGAATGCGTTTGGGATCGCGTGCGTCGTCTTGGAGCTTGCCGCGAAGGTGACTGATGTGAACATCGAGCGAGCGATCGACGCTGGGATCGTAGGCGCCGAACTCGAGCGCTGTCGCGAGCTCTTTGCGGCGCACGATGCGACCCGCTCGGCGCGCGAGCTCCACGAGCAGGCGAAACTCGAACGACGTAAGCGCGAGATCAATAGCGCCGAGCGATACCTTCTGCGCGGGAACGTCGATGACGAGATCGCCGATGACGATGCGCGCGCGCGCGTCCGTTTGCGATTTGCTACGCCTGAGCACGGCGTGCAAACGCGCGAGGAGCTCGCGCGGGTTGAACGGTTTGGGAACATAGTCGTCGGCGCCGAGGTCGAGACCGACGATGCGATCGTCGTCGTCGCCGCGGGCCGTGAGCATGATCACGGGTACGTCGCTGGTTTGGCGGATTTTCCGGCAGACGGCGAATCCGTCGTCGCCGGGGAGCATGACGTCGAGCAAGACGGCATCGAATGGGTCGTCGTCGTTGCTCAAAAGCTCGAGAGCGCTCTTGCCTTCGGTGACGACTTCGAGCTCAGCTTCGTGTCCTTCGAAGTATTCTCGAAGGAGATCAGCGAGCTCAGTGTCGTCGTCGACAAGAAGGATCCGCACGTGTGTGAAGATGTACCCTAACGGCCACGGGACGGGAGACCCCGGATGAAAAGTAATGTAAAGGTCGAGCTCACGCGGGACGTCGCGCGCCTTCGAATGGCCGCGTTTTCCGTGTTGGGTTTCGGAACCATCGTTCCGCTCTCCGCGAGCCTCGCGAGTTGCAAGACCTCGACGGACACCGATGGCCTCGTCGTCGTGCCGATGCTCGAGACGTTGCCCTCCGCAAGCGCCGCACCGGACGATGGAGGTGCCGAAGCAGCGCGCTTGACGACGCGACCCATTCTCGAGCCGCACGCGCCGAACAATCAAACGTGCACCCGCGATGTCGAGTGCGCGCCGCCGCTCGCGACGCCTCCTTCGTTTCCGTTTGCACATCCTTATGAGCGATGCGACCCATCGCCGCTCGGGTCGACCGGGCACTTCAGCGCGCGCGAGACCGACACGCGCCGACAGACCGATCCCGACGTCTGTTGTTATTTGGGCTTCAACGGTTGCACGACGCGACGGAGCACGGTGCGCGGGCACGGCAATGGGCGCGTGATGATCGGGCGCCCACTGCGCGACGCCGACGGCGCATGGATCACCGCCGAGGTCGCCGTGCGGGGCACGGACGAAGAGCGCGCCGTGTGGTGGGCCGAGAGCGGCGCAGCCGAGCACGCGTCCGTCGCGGAGTTCGCCCGACTTTCGCTCGTGCTCATGGGTCTCGGCGCGCCGTCCGAGCTGCTCGAAGATGTGCACCACGCCGCGCTCGACGAGATCGCACACGCTCGGACGTGTTTCGAAATGGCGTCGCGCCTTGCTGGCCGAGCGATTGCGCCGGGCCCGCTCGATGTTTCGCGTGCGGGTCAGCGCTCGTCGCTGCGTGAGCTCGTGATGGATACGCTGCGCGATGGGTGCCTTGGTGAATCGGCCGCCGCGCTCGAGCTCACCGCGATGGCGCGCGCTACCGGCAATGCCGACATCGCAGCGATGGCACGCGACGAAGAACGACACGCTCTTCTCGCGTGGCGAATCATTTCATTCGCGATGACACGCGACGAACGTGTCACGCGCGACGCGATCTCGGAGTTTCTCGCGACGCTCGACGTGGCGGCAGGCACGCGCGTCGAGCACGAAGTGGCGCGCGCGATCGTCGGGCCGTGCGCCGAGCTGTTACTCGCTTGATCAGTTGATGCGCGACGACGCCATCGCCGCGCGCAGATGATTGCGAGCACGCAGCGTGAGTGGCCCATCGGGATGAAACCGCAGCCACGCCTCGAACGCGTGCGCTGATGCATCGAACTTCGCCGCGCGATATAGCGACACGCCGCGCGCGTAATCGGCCGGATACGCCGGGTCGAGCGCTGCGAGCTTGTCGATCTTGTCGAGACGCCATTGCTCGGTCGCGATTTGCTCGCCTACTTCGAGCGCTTCGCAGTCCTGCTTCGAGTGTGCCGTCTTCCGTGCGGCCGCGAGCGTCTCGCGCGCGCTTTCGGCAGCGTGCGGGTGCAAGAGATAAAACGTGTAGAGCGCACGCATCTCGTCGAGCGTAGGCTTCATCTCCGCGAAGTCTTCGAGGCGCGCCACCGCGTTCCATTTCAGTTTGTAGGCGACGCGCAGCTCTCGATCGGCGAGCGCGAGCTTGTTGTCTTTGAGCCAGCCGGCCATCGTCATGCGGCGCAAGAACGAGCCGCCCACGGCGTCGAGCTCGGCCGACACCGCGCCCGTTTTTCGCCACGCATGCACTTCGTCCAAGAATTTTTGGAGTTGCACAGCGCGAAGCTCCACGATGCTGTCGAGTCCTTTTTCGAGCGCGAGCTTTCGTGCGCTGTCGACGCCCTGGCGCAAATCCGGCCAAGGCGCGTTAGGAGGGTCCTTCGCTTCGGTCGTATTGAACGCGCGAATCGCTTCGCCGAGCATCCGCACTTCCGGTGCCAGCGGCGTCGCGGTCGCGCGCGCCGCACGCGCTTCATCGGCATGCTCGATGGCGATCAGCGCATGTACGTCGAGCACCGGCAGCGGAACATCCGCGGGTGCGGCCTCACGCGGAAAAATCACCGCGGCAAGCAGCACACCCACGAGAACGGGTATCAGCGCGAGGACACGCCCGTCGTTCTTGGCGGCTGCCATGCCCTCCCATCATGGCCTTTCCCGCGGCCGGTTGCGAACGATTCTCGTTCCATGTATGCCGCTTACCCGTGGAGCTTCGCCGACATCACCGCGTGCCTTTTACCGAATCTGTCGTCATCGTCCGCAAGGGCAGCGAAACGCGCGGCAACGGCACGAGCACCGACATCTCGCTCGGCGGGATGTACATCGAGACCGCCACGCCCGAAGCGTTCGGCGTCGAGGTCGTGATTCACGTCCACATCTCCGGCGAGCCTTCCGCATACGCGCTTCCCGGAATCGTCCGCTGGACCGACGTCGCCGGCATGGGCGTGCAGTTCGGTCTCCTCGGTGCGAAAGAGACGTACACGATCACCGAGCTCGTCGCGGCATACGAAAAAGAGACGTGAGTCGGGCTACGGCTTGATGTCGATCGAGAGGGTGACGTCGCCGGGGGTGGTGAGCTTCGTGCGTTTGTAGATTGCGATCGCGGCGCACTCGCGAGCGTCGCGGACGTCGTGCAGCGGCGGCGAGAAGCGTGCACTTTGCACGATTCCGTCGTCACCGACGTGCATCGTGAGGACGGTCGCAAACGATGCTGCGGTGGCACCTGTCACGCCGGCGCGAGCGCACGTTTGGATCGCGGCTGCGAGCTCGTCCGTCGAGCGGAGCCACGTTTCGACGGGAGGCGGCGTCACCGTGGGCGCGTTCGTTTTCGGCGTGATGTTGAGGGGGCGCTTCACGACCTCGATGGGGTCAACCGACTCGTGGTTGGTTTGTGACGACTGCGCGAGAAGCTCGGTGGTCGTGACTGCTGGGTGCGTCGTCGTGAACGCGACCGCTTCTGCGGTGCGAACTGCGCTGGATGCGTGATCGACGCGCATCGCGCTGAGATCGCGCGCGTCGAGCTCGACGTGTGCGGGCGCCGTCACGAGCGTACCGAGCGTGGAGCCGCGACGCGGGGGCGCGCCAATCGACACGACGCCTTCGGTCAGATCGATCGTCACCTTGTCTTCGTCGCGCGCGACGCGGAGGTGCGTGCCGTGAACGGCCACGCGAACGACCGAGCCAGTCGATGCCGTGATGTCGATCGCGAACGCTTCGCCCGAAGGAACGGGCGTGACCTGCGCTTCGGCAGCGCCCTTCTCGAGCGAAAGCACGAGCGGCGACGCCGGATGCTCGACACGCAGCACCGAGCCACCACGCGCCGACCATTGCACGGCGCCCTTCTCTTCGAAGTATGCCGTGCCATCGACCACGTCGATGCGATCGCCGCGCGCGAGCTGAGTGCCCGCGTGGGCAGTCACCGTTTTGCCGTTGGAGACGATCGAAACGTCACCACCCGAAACGGCGCCGGCGCCTTCGGTGCGCTCGGCGGCGCGCTCGGTGCCGTCGCCTGCTGGGTGAACGAGCATGATGACGGCCGCAGCGGCGGCAAGCGCGAGCGAAGCGCCAATCCACACCACACGTGCGCCGCGCGAGTCTCGCGGCGGAGAGCTCGAGGCCGCTTCGTCAGCTGCCGTCGCGGTTGGACGTGGCTCTTGCTCGAGCCGCGCAAAGAGTTTGTCGTCGATCGTTTTCCAATCGGGCGTGGGCGCGTCTTTGCGAACGTCGCGGAGGAGGTCGTCGAGCTTCGTCATGCGGTCTCCTTGGAGAACGTAGCCATGACTTGTGCGAGTGCGGGCTCGCTCGCCATCAATGCTTCGAGCTCGCGACGCGCATAGAAGAGGCGCGTGCGAACCGTCAGCACCGGCGCGCCAACGATCGTGGCAATCTCTTGCGGCGAGATGCCTTCAATCTCGTGAAGCACGAACACGGTGCGCTTCTTCTCGGCAAGGCGGTCGAGGAGCGCGGCGAACACGCGAACGCGCGCGCGACGATCAGCGTCTTCGTCCGGAAGGACGCTCGCGTCATCCGGGGTGTGCTCGGGCGGGAGCTCTTCGCTGTAGGTCGGGCGGCTGCGCGCTGCACGGCGATGCATGAGCACGACGTTGACCGCAACGCGATGAACCCACGTGCTGAACTTCGACTGCCCGCGAAAATCTTTGAGGCTGCGAAACACCTGCACGAAGACTTCTTGCACGACGTCGTCGACGTCCGCGGAGCCGTTGAGCATCCGATAGACGAGGCGCGCGACATCGTTGCGATGACGTTGGTAGAGGGCGCGAAACGCGGCGGTGTCGCCCTTCGCTGCGCGAGCAATCAGCTCGGCTTCCTCGCTCATGGCAACGGCACGAGACGTATCAATGCTTCGGACGAACGGGAAGGCAGGCGCGGCACTCACTGATGCATTGTGGTGCCAATCGCGCTCCCCGCATTCAGTCGCGGCCTAAAAAAGCGCGCGAATATCGACCTTTTCGCCCTTTTTCTGCTCCAAAAGATGATTCACGGCACGCAAAATGCGAGTTTTGGTGGGGCCCGAGATGCCGCCCGTGGTGAGGGCGGCGGTCATGGCGCGCTCGGTCACGGCGCGGCCGCTGCGGGGCTTGGCTTGCTCGTTTTTCGTGGCGTCGGCGTTCTCGGCGCCGCGGGCCTGACGGCGCTTCAGCCGGATGGCGCGGTCTTCCGGGCGAAGGGTTTCGAGGCCGTGCGACGCCGTAACGACGCGGCGCGGGTCGATCTTCTTCGACGTGAGGAAGGTGGCGAGCTTGCTCGTGCCGACGACCTTTTTGGCAGCCGCCTTCGCAGCGGGCGTCTTTGCGGGTGTTTCGGCTTTCTTTTCGGTCTTTTTGTCGGCCATGAGGCGCGCGAAGCTAGGTTTTAGCCGGCGGCGCTGCAAGGGAAATCGCGCCTGGCGCGCGCGAGTTGGCCTCGGGCCACTGGGCCAGGGCACGCGTGCGGGTTTCGCGGCGTTTTCGCGTGGCACGCAGCATGCGAAAGGGCCCGCGTGGATCTCGTCCTCGTTTTTTCGTGCGCCATGCTCGTTGGGAGCACCGCGGGTGCCGCGCCGTGGCCCGCGTTCGCGCTCTTCGTGGCCACGCTCGCGCTCTTTCGTAAGCGGCCGATAGCGCTCGTCGTCGTCTTCGTCGCGTTCGCGGCGGGCGCGTTTCGTGCGGAGCGTGCCGTCGAGCGATTCGAAGCGGCGCGCTCTCTCGTCGCGCCTTCGGTCAACGGCGTCGAGCGATGTGAAGCGTCGGGCGTCGTTGCGTCGTCGCCGGTCGTCGTGCACGGCACCGCGCGATTCGACGTGGACGTGAAACATGCAGAATGCAACTTCCTCGGGCGCACCACGATTTATGGTGGTCCCGTCGATGCGGCGCGCGGCGATTCGGTCGCGGGCGTCATTCAGGTGGGTCTTCCCGATCGATTTGCGGACCCCGAGCTCGGCGACGCACGTATTCGCGAGACGAGGCGCGGCGTCTTGAGAACCGGAAGCGCGGTCGAGATGCGCATCATGCGGCGCGGTCGCGGGCCGCTCGCGTCGATCGACCACGCGCGTGCGAGCGTTCGCAAACGCATCGAGGCCACGTTTCCGGAGGAGACGGCCGGGCTCGCGCGTGCGCTCGTGCTCGGTGAAGCCGATCTCGATCCGGTCGACGACGACGCGTTTCGCGCAAGCGGGCTCTCGCATTTGCTGGCCGTGTCGGGGATGCATCTCGTGCTCGTCGTGCTCGGTGCCGTTGCGCTTTTGCGAGGCTTGCTCGTGCGCGTGACGCCGCTCTCGGAGCGACTCGACGTCGGGCGGATCGCAGCCGCGCTCACGATTCCGTTTTGTTGGGCCTACGCCGACTTCGCGGGCTCGAGCGGTTCGGCGCTGCGTGCTTCGTGGATGCTCACCGCGGCGCTCCTCGCGCGCGCTCTCTCTCGACGAACCACGGCATCTCGAACGCTCGCGCTCTCCGTGCTCGGCGCGCTCGCGTTCGATCCGCTTGCGCTGTTCGATGCGTCGTTCGCGCTCTCCGCGTGCGCGACCGCGGGGCTCGTTGCGCTTTCCAAGCCGATTGCCGCGGTGCTCGTCGTGCATGCGCCAAAGGTCGTTCATGGCGTGCTCAAACAGGCGGCCGTCACGATCGGCGCCACCGTTCCGTGTGCGCCGGTCATCGCGACGTTCGCTCCAACGTTGCCACTCGGCTCCGTGTTCGCGAATTTGCTCGCGGTGCCACTCGGCGAAGCGGCCGCGCTTCCGCTCTGTTTGCTGCACGCGCTTCTTTCGCCCATGCCATCGGCGGAGCGCGGCTGCGCGATGGCTGCGTCGGGCGCGCTGCTCGGCGTGCGCGGCGTCGCGCGGTCGTTCGCGAACGTGCACGCGCTCGCATTTCCGGTTCCATCGCCGAGCACATGGCAACTCGCTGCGATCGCGTTTGCGTTTGCCGCGCTCGTTTGGGCGCGCCGTTCGCGGTGGACACTGGTCGTGCTTGCGCTCCTCGTGGTCGTGCTCCTCGAAGTACCGGTGCGCGCGCATGGCGCATCGCGCGGCGTGTTGCGCGTGACGTTCGTCGATGTCGGCCAAGGCGACGCCGCACTTGTCGATCTGCCGGACGGAAGCGCGATGCTGATCGACGGAGGCGGCCTCGTCGGAAGCCCACTCGATGTCGGCAAGCGCGTGATCGCTCCGCTGCTTCGCGCGCGCCGGAGGAGCGAGCTCGCGCTTGTCGTGCTTTCGCATCCGCACCCCGATCATTTCGGCGGGCTGGACGCGGGGCTCGCGAGCGTGCACGTCACCGAGCTGTGGGACACGGGTCAAGGTGAGCGCGAAGGTGTCGGCGGTGCGTATGCAGCGGTCCTCGCGCGAGCACGTTCGCAAGGAACGCGCGTCGTGCGCGCTCGCGAGGTGTGCGGCCGTCACATCGTCGGAGGCGCGCGCGTCGACGTGCTCGCGCCGTGTCCGGATGCTTCGTCCGATCGACCGCCCAACGACAACTCGTTCGTGCTCCGCATCTCGTACGGCGCGCGCGCGTTTCTTTTCGAAGGCGACGCGGAGCGTGAAGAGGAGGCCGAGCTCCTCGCGAGCGGCGACGTGCTTGCGGCCGACGTGTTGAAGGTCGGTCATCACGGAAGCAAAACCTCGAGCACGCCGGCGTTCTTGCACGCCGTTCACCCTAAAATTGCGGTGATTTCGTGCGGTGCGCGCAATCGCTATGGTCATCCTTTTCCTGCAACGCTCGATGCGCTCATCGCGTCCGGCGCGCGCACCCTTCGCACCGATCGCGGCGGCGCCATCACCATCACGACCAATGGGCGCAGTCTCACGATTGACGAAGCGGTCGAAGGGCCGTAACTCGCTGCCCATGACCGAGCGCATCGCTACCATGCTGAGCCGCGAGCAAATCCAGCAGCGCGTGAACGAGCTCGGCGCGCAAATCACGAAGGACTACGCCGACCGCAAGCTCGTCCTCATCATCGTGCTGAAGGGCAGCTTCGTTTTCGCCGCCGACTTGGCCCGCGCGATCGATTTGCCACTGCGCATCGATTTTCTCGGCGTGCGTTCGTACGGCGAAGGGACCGAGTCGAGCGGCGTCGTCCAGATCACGCAAGACTTGTCGCGCCCGATTGAGCACGAAGACATCCTCATCGTCGAAGACATCGTCGATACGGGTCTGACGATTGCCCACTTGATGGATCTCCTGCGCACACGCCAGCCGCGCAGCGTGAAGGTTTGCGCGTTGCTCCACAAACCCGTTCGGTCGCGCGTGCAAGTGAACATCGACTATTTGGGCTTCACGATCGAAGACAAATTCGTCGTCGGCTACGGTTTGGATTTCGCAGAGCGCCACCGCAACCTCCCATTCATCGGCATCGTGGAGCGCACATGACCACCAAGCGACTCGCATACCTCGAGAAGCTCACGAGCGAAGGCTCGACCGATTCCTTCGCGTGGTACGGCCTCGCGCTCGAATACAAAACGCTCGGTCGCCTCGAAGACGCACTTCGCACGTTCGAATCCCTGCGCGCAAAAGACCCGACGTACGTGCCGATGTTCTTGATGTGCGGCCAAATGCTCGCCGAAGCGAACCGCCCCGAAGCCCGCACCTGGCTCGAAGCGGGCATCACAGCCGCGCGCGACAAACGCGACACGCACGCACTCGGCGAGCTCGAGGCCGCGCTCGACGCCCTCGGCTCCTGACTATTTGTTTCGGAGATTTTGGGGCACAGGGGTTGCGCCGTGTTCGTCGATTTCGGCTTTGGCGTGTTGCCATGCGTCTTTGACCGTCGTCGATTTGGGGGCGTTCGCGAGATAGAGCGCGGCGTGGGTGAGTGGGTAGATGCCTTCGGGCATCCCTAGGCGGCGGAAGGCTTGGTCGGCCGCGTTCGCGATGGCGAGCGCGTTCGGGTCTGCGAGGCCGATGTCTTCGCTCGCGAAGATTGTCATGCGGCGCGAGACGAAGAGTGGGTCGTCGCCGGCTTCGAGCATGCGCATCATCCAGTAGACCGCGGCCTCGGGATTGGATGCGCGCATCGACTTGATGAACGCGGAGACCACGTTGTAGTGCTCCTCGCCTGACTTGTCGTAGAGGAGCGGCGCGTGCGTGTGCGCGGCAGTGACCGCATCGAGCGTGATGCGCTCGGAGCCGGCGTGCTCGGCGACCATCTCGAGCGTCGTGAGCGCGCGACGTGCATCACCGCGTGCGTCCTTCGCCATCGCGGCGAGAGCGTCGTCGTCTGCGGCGAGGCTCATCGACGATAGCGCGCGGCGCAGCACGAGCACGAGATCGGCATCGACGAGCGCGTCGAGACGAAACACTTTGCAGCGCGACAAGAGCGCCGCGTTCACCGCGAACGATGGATTTTCCGTCGTCGCGCCGACGAGCACGATCGTCCCGGCTTCGACGTGCGGAAGAAATGCATCTTGCTGCGCTTTGTTGAAGCGATGAATCTCGTCGACGAAGACGATCGTGCGTTGCCCGCGCTCGGCGCGACGCTGTTTTGCTTCATCGACGATGACGCGCAGCTCGGCCAAGCTACCAAGCACCGCGCTGAACTGCACGAGCTCGGCCTTCGTTTGCCCGGCGATCACGCGACCGAGCGAAGTCTTGCCGGAGCCGGGAGGACCCCACAGAATCATCGACGGCACGCGGTCTTCGCGGATCGCGCGCGCGAGGAATTTTCCATCGCCGAGCAAGTGCGGTTGGCCGACGTACGTCTCCATCGTCTTTGGACGCATGCGCTCGGCGAGCGGAGCCTTACCGGGCAACCGGCCCGACTCGACAGCGTGCGAAAAAAGCGTGTCTCCGGCGGGCGCACGTCCACGCGACATGCGCGCACTATAAATCGTTATTGTGGCGAAAACCGCTCCGTCGCCGTAATGCTTGTGGCGCTCATGCGGTTGTTCGTGTGGTCATCGGCACTCTTCGTCGTCGCGGCTTGCGGCGCCGAGTCTCACCCGACGACGCCTGAGCGCGTGCACACCTCGAGCATCGAAGTCGCCGACTACGAAGTAAACGGCGACTGGGTCGATCGTTTTTCCGCGTGCCCGCCGCCGGGCGATCTCGGTCAAGAATGGTATCCGCCCGTCCCGGAATGGAGCCCCACGGCGCCCGCCGATGACGCTGGCGCGCCACCCGTCGCGTCGACCGAGCAGCTCGGCCGCACACCCACGGAACGCGCCATCGAGGACACCCGCAGTGCGTTTCGCAGCTGCTACCACCGCGGGCTCGTTCACGACCCAACGCAGTTCGGTCACGTTGCGATCGTGCTGCGCGTCGGGCCGAACGGGCGCGTGCAAAAGACGGAGTCGTACGGCGCGTGCGAGCTCCAACACGACGTCGTCGCGTGCATGCGTGATGTTGGCAAAGCGTTGCGCTTCGATCCGCCCGCTCTTGGCAAAGACACCATCATCATTCCCGTCGTGTTCCAACCGCGCGGCGGCTCGGACAGCCTCTCCTCACACAATGACGCGTACACGGCAGCAGCGTACGTTGCTCTCGAGGGAATGAAGGCCGAGCTCCACGAGTGCGAGACGCGCGCCCGCCACGAAGGCAAAGACGTGGAAGCGTGGGGCGTATTCGACATGAAGATCGACGCGCACGGCTCGGTCACGTCAGCGAACGTCGACCCGTATCACGGAGATCAAGAGCTGCTCGGGTGCGCCGCAGAGGTGATGCAACGGATGAAGCTTCTTCCGCCCGAAGGCGGCAAGGGCAAGCTGCAAGCACGCATCACGTTCAACGCACGCGCCGGGACGCGCTAGAGTCCGTGGGGCTTTGAAGTAAGTGGAACGTCCGCGCGCTCTCGTGATCCCTTTCGGCGTACCGGACGGCGGAAAAGGGCTCGGCCTCGGGCTCGCGTCGCTCGTGCATTCGTTCGCTCGCATCGACGACGGCGACATCGCGCTCGCACAAATTCGATCGCACGGAAGCGACGGCGGCGTCACGGGCATCGTCGAAGCATTCGTGACGGGCGCGCAATGGCGCGCGATGCCCGGCGCAGAGGACACGCCCGCACACGTCTCGGTGATACTCACTGGCGCGTTCGAGCCTCCACGCGATGGCCGCGGCACGTTCACGGTGCTCGCGTTCGACGCGAAAACGGGCGAGCCACGCGCAAAGTGCGAAGCCATTCTCGACGCGGAGGGCGCGGGCCGATCGATCGTGACCGCGCTCGAGTCACTTTGTTCGCGCGTCGGCGGAGACGTCAGCGCACTTCGCGGGCTCGGCGTGCTCGGGTGGGACGTCCTCGAGAGTGTTCTCCTCGCGGAGACGTGGCGTGTGCGCGCACTCAGCGGAACCGATCCCGATGGTGTGCTCGCGGCGTTGGCTCACCTCGGGCGAGCCGTGAGCGAAGCGCGCGATGCTGCGTTTCCGGTCGAGCGCCTCGCGACGATGGGCCTCGAGCTCGCGCGAAGCACGCAAGGCACGCGCGCGATGGAAGCCGCGCTTCGCACGCTGTCTGCCGCGAGCGAAGACGCAGCAGAGAGTGCCTCGCTCGAAGCGTCGGCGGCTGCCCTTTGTTTGCGCCTCGGTCAGCCGGACAACGCCATCGCACACGCCGAGCGATCGATCGAGCAAGAACCTGGGCGCGCGTTTTCGCACGCGCTCGTCGCCGAGGCCAAACGCGTCAAAGGTGATTTCGCGGGCGCGGAACGAGCACTCGATGTGGCGAGCGCCATCGACGGCGATGATCCGCACGTCGCGAACGAGCGCGCAGCTTGGCTCATCGCGACGGGCGATGCGCTCGGTGCGCGTGCGCTTTGGCAAAAGCTCCTGACGGCGCACCCGGCGCACGGCCCGGCGTTCACGAACCTTGCGACGCTCGCGGTGGAGCAGGCGGATGTCGGCCTCGCGCAGACCGTCGTTGATCACGCGCTCGCAACGCGCGCGAGTGCGCCCGTCGACATGTTGCGGCGTGCAATCCAAGTCGCACTTCAGTCCGAGCCAGCGAGCGTTGCGCGTGGGTCGCGCCTCGAATCGCTGTGCCGCGCGATCAACCAGCGCGAGCCCAAGGACGCCGTTGCAATCTTGCTCGGGGCGCGCGCCATTGCGGAGATGGGCGATCGTGACGCAGCGCTCTCGAAGCTCGATGCGCTCGAGCGCGACGCGAAAGGCTCGCTCGTCGCGGCCGAAGCCGCGCGCATTCGACTGCACGTGAAGGAGCCACTCGCGGCGGCGGCAGTCGACGCGACGATTCGCGCCGTGAGCGAAACGGTCCTTGCGGATACGGTTGCGCTCGAAGCGCTCGCGATGCGCGCACGACGCCTCGGCGACGAGCACGATAGCTGGGTCGCATATCTCGCGGCCGCGATGGCCGAGCGGCGCCTCGGTCGACTCGATCGCGCGCGCATCGACATGCATCGCGCGCACGAGCGCGCACCGACCGCGCCGCTCGTTCACGTCGAGATGACGTTCTTGCTTTTAGGCACGAAGGACAACGAAGCCGCCGTCACGCACGCTCGCCGCGCCGTCGCTCTTGATCCATCGCAGGCGAGATGCCACGCGGTTCTCGCCGACGCGCTCCTCGCCACCGGCGCGCGCGACGAAGCGGTAGTCGCAGGCGAACGCGCGCGCGCTCTCGCGCCGAAGGACCCGCACGTGCTTGCGATGCTCGAACGCCTCACCCCGAAGAAGCCAACCGGTTTCTTCGAGAGGCTCTTCAGGCGTTAGCGCGGTTGCCGAAGATTGCGGTGCCCACGCGCACGATTGTCGCGCCGGCTGCGATTGCGATTTCGAGATCGTGCGTCATGCCCATCGAAAGCTCGGGAAGGCGCGAAATTCCGCCGTTTCGTGCGCGTAGCGCGGCGAGCTCGTCGAACGTGCGCTTGGCTGCGGCGTCGTCGTCGAGCGGCGGAACCGTCATGAGCCCGCGCAATCGGAGGCGCGCGTCGCGCTCGATTGCATCGAGCAGCTCGCCGACCGCTACCGGCATCACGCCATGTTTGTTCGGCTCGGTCGAGAGCTTCACTTCGACGAGCACAGGCATCGGCGCGCGCCCGGCGGCATCGGCGCGCTTCGCGAGCTCGGTCGCGAGATCGATCGAGTGCACCGTGTGGACGACGTGCGCCGCGCGCGCCACGAGCTTCGCCTTGTTGCTCTGCACATGACCGATGAAGTGCCACTCGAGCTCGCGCAAATCGACGAGCGCCGCTGCTTTCTCCTCGAGCTCTTGCGCGTAGTTCTCGCCGAACGCGCGCTGGCCCGCGGCGTACGCTTCGCGAATCGCGCTCGCCGGTTTCGTTTTCGTCACGGCGACGAGCTTCACGGACCCGGCGTCGCGCCCCGCAGCTCGCGCGGCAGCATCGATGCGAGCACGCACGGCTGCGAGTGCCTCGGCGATCACGAACGTTTTCTCGCGTGAAACACCATCACATCACTATGCGACTCGAGCGGGCTACCGGCGAAGTCGCCGTACACGTGGTCGACCGCGAAGCCGTTGTAGTGAAGGAGCGCTTCCCACTCGCGCGGGAAAAATTGTCGGTGCGCGAGCGGCACGGCAAACATCTGGCCGTTCCGTGGCGTGAGCTCGCCCGTGACGAAGAGAATTTGCCGAGCGCGATCGTAATCGAAGTACTCGCCGTACTTCACGACGCCCGCCGACGGATGGCGAAACGGCGGCGCGCGATGCGCTTTGTTCGGATTGCGCGCGAGGTCTTCCGGCATCGGCATGGAGAGGTCCATCACGAACCGCCCGCGCGGCTCGAGGTGCTCGCGCACGCGCGCGAGAAACGCCTCCACATCGGGGCGCACGTACAAATGGAGAATCACGTTGAAGGGCGCGACGACGAGTGGAAACCGGCGCCGAAGCTTCATGCGTCGCATGTCGCCGAAGCGTGCGTCGATGCGTGCACGAGCTTCGGTGGGCTCTTCCTTCAAGCGCTGCGAGAGATCCGCCAGCATGCGCCGTGCGTGATCGATCCCGACCACGGCCACGCCTGCGCGCGCCATCGGGATCGCGATGCGCCCGTTGCCGATGCCGTATTCGAGCACGGGCCCATGGCCCTTCGCGAGATGCGTGTAGTATGCAATATCGTCGACGCGACGACGGTACGTTTGGGCGTAGTACGCCGGGTCCTCGTAATGCGCGAGGGCGCCGACCTTGAGCTCGTGATCCGTTTTTTTACGCGTCAACCGGCAGCAGCGGCAGCGGCAGCGGCCAATTTGATCTGGACCTCGATCCAGTCTTGGACGGCTTCGTTGCTCGTGCGGTCGAAGTGGACGCGGCCCGCGGCAATCTCGCGAAGCGCAGTGACGGCCGGCTTGTTCTTCGAGTGAACGAGCGGTTCACTGCCCTTCATGATCTGACGGGTGCGATGAGCAGCAAGGATAACGAGTGCGAAGCGGTTCTCTTCGCGCTCGAGGCAATCTTCAACGGTGACGCGGGCCATGGGGAGCGACGATCTACCCCCCTTTGCAACCTGGCGCAAGTCCGCTACCCGAGGCCTCGTTCGTCGGCTATTGGGAAGGATCCCGGGAGGAGTGGCCGAGTGGTCTATGGCACCGGTTTTGAAAACCGGCGAGGGTGCAAGCCCTCCATGAGTTCGAATCTCATCTCCTCCGCCGTTTTTTGCTCGATTTGTGGGCAGCGCGAGCATGCGCATAGCGCCTCTTTCAAGCAGAACCTGGCCCTCGATTCTTACTTCGGGGTCACCTTCATGACGTCGCTCGTGGTGAGCCAGTAAAGGCTCGAGCCGTCGACGGCGAGAGATAGAGCGGATTCCTTGATGAGTGAGGTGGCAGCGCCACCGCCTACGGGAACGGCCTTGATGTCCGAGCCGTCGGAAAAGTAAACGGACACGCCGTTCGTCGCGAGGCTGCTTGGCACGGAGCTCAGCCCAGACACGAGGACGAGGAGCGAAGAGCCGTTGGAAGCGACGGAATAGATCGACGTGCCCGAGCCAAAGTACACGTTCGTTCCGTCGGAGGTCACATCCCCAATCACGGAGGTCATCGTCGCGAGAGTCTTCGCATTGGTTCCGTCAACGTCGATACGGTGGAGCTCGTAGTACGCATTTGCCCAGAACACAGTGCCGCCGATTGCGGCAATGACGTGCGCGTCGTCGCTCGATAGCATCGTGACCAATCCACCGCCCGAAGGAAACCATCCGATCCCGTTGCCGTCGAAATAGACGTTCGTACCATCGGCCACGACATCGTCAGCGATCGTTGCAAAGGGTAAAGGTACGAGCGTTCTCGAGCCGCCACCGATAGGTGCAAATCCGACGTCGTTTCCCACGGTCCAGTAGACGTTCGTCGCGTCCACACCGATCTTGGCATCTTGGCGGGGGCTCGGGTCTTTGATGATGACTGTTGGAGAGCCGCCGGCTTTTGACACTTGGTAAAGGCCGTCACCTGTGGCGCCCCAATAGAGGTTGGACGCATCGCTGGCGAGCCGCGTGAGGAACCCGGAAACCGACGCAAGCGACGTGACACATCGCCCGCCCGTGCACGCGCCCGAGCAAGACGTCCCGCAAGTCCCGCAATTGGAGTCATCGCTCGTCAGATCGACGCATGTAGCGCCGCACATCGAGTAACCCGCAACGCACGTGCACGCGCTCGAGCCGCAGAACGCGTGGCTAGAGCACGGGCTCCCGCAGCTCCCGCAGTTGTTCACGTCGGTCGAGACGTCCGTGCAAAACGCCGAGCTCCCATCCACGCAGCGCGTCTGGTTCGTGGCGCAATCCGAGACGCACCCACCACCTACGCAGGTCTCCTCTGCGGCGCACGTGGTGCCACAGCTGCCGCAGTTCGCGTTGTCCGTCTCGATCGTAGCGCAATACGCGCCGGCGTCGCCCGTGGCGCAGAAGTCCTGATCGGCAGCACAGGTCGTCGAGCACGACCCATTCGAGCACGCGTGCAGCGCGTCGCACTTCACTCCGCAGGCCCCGCAGTTGGCATTGTCCGTCTGCGTGTTTGCGCAATACGCCGCGCCGCCGTCGAGGACGCAGAGCGCCTGCGATCCGCCGCAGCTCGACGTGCACGTGGACGCGATGCAAACTTCGCCCGGGCCGCACGCCTCCGAGCAGGCCCCGCAGTTGTCACGGTCGACGTTCGTCGCGACGCACGACTGTCCGCACTGCGTCGTGCCTCCGCCGCAGCTCGTCGCGCACGCGCTCGCGTAACAGACCGTTCCTTGTGGACAGACGTTTCCGCACGTCCCGCAATTCGCGGGATCTTTGTAGAGCGCCGTGCAGGACGCGTTACAGACGGCTTGGTCTGGCGTGCACTCGGTGACGGCTTGGCCTCCGCAGGCCGCGCCGAGAGAAAAACTCGTGCCTAACGCAAGAATCCTTGCGCGCCATCCGTTCATGGCGATTTCTTCGGTTTGACCGGAAACATGAAGGTCTTCGGTCGCGCCACCGGATTACCAGAGAAGGGCTCGATCGAGAGTTTGAGAAAGTGCTTTTCGACGCATGTCGTCACCCCATTCTTCTCTTGGGGGCTTTCGATGTCCACGAACCGCACCTTGCCGCTCGGGAGAAAGTATAGCATCACCGTCCAAAGCACATTCGCACCGCTGGCGTCGCACTCATCCGGATTTGGAAGCACATCCGCGGCAGCGGAAGAAACCAGCGGCACCGGTTCGCACTCCTTAAACTGATACGCATCGGGTTCGGTCACGAGCAGCCGAGCGTCCACCAGCCGCGGAGGACCATCCGCAGCACGCCCGTCAACGGCCAAGCCCGGATACGCCACCGTTGCCTCAAGCAAGACTCTTCCATCGCACGGCTCCGCATCATCGGAGCGGAAGCTTACTGGCGTTTCGCCGATTCGACGAACACCGTCCTCCAGCTTCAACACTCCATACACCGCAATTCGCGAGGGTATTGGACCCCGTGTGACTCCGATGAGTGGTGAAGCATTGTAGCAGTGGGACGGCGAAATTGGAGACGCGTAAGCGCGATGCTCGCATGGTTTTGCGCTTACGGGCGGTGCGCTCGCATCGCTGCGTTCGAGACCACCGACAGCGCCGTCTTGACCCGCGCCCGACCCGTTACATGCAAGGATGCTCGCAACCCAAAACGAAAGAACGGAGCGCGCGCCAACACGACGACTGCCCGAGCTCGTCCGTGAAAGAAGTGCAGACCGCGCATGCATCACATCGCGCACCAGGCCAACACGAGAATCCCGCGGTGTCGATGTGCGCAACCGTTGATGCTCTCCTTTATCGTTTCGTTGCCGAATTCAGGAGTACCGATCGGTCAGCTCCTAGCCTCAGCTTCCGCTGCACTGCGCGGAGCACTCGGAGCTACAGGCCGTGCCGCAGAGGCAGCTCCAGTAGCTGTCGAACGCCGACGCTCCGGCGGAGTATGTGCTGTAGCAGTTGCTTTCACACGTGGTGTCGCCGGCGCATGCCATCACGCATGTGAGGAGGCTTTTGCACGAGCCCGTGCACGACGAGTACTCCGACGCGCACGTTCCGGTGTTCGCGGTCGCTTCGCACGAGCTGCATGAGCCGCCGCTCGATGTCTGGCAGGTGCCGCTCGAGCATGCCTTGCCGCTGCACGAGCTCCCGCACGAGCCGCAGTTGTTCGAGTCGGTGTTGGTGTCGACGCATTTGGTGCCGCACGAGGTCTGTCCGGATTTGCACGCTTGAAGCGAGATGCTTTCGGTCGACGTCGTGACAAGGTCGAGCCACGCGTGCGGCTGAATCGTTTGGTTATCGAGCGAGCCGACCGTGGTCATGCCTTTGTTTCGTTCGAGGCGCGCTCGCTCGATCGAAAGCGCGAGCGCGTGGACGCCGGTCGAGCCGATCACTTGATCGATGACGGCGCGCGGAACGGAGAAGGAGCCGGTCGTGTCGTCTGCGAGGCATCGCGCGGAGGCGCCCACGCCGGTTGCGAGGATGTAGACGCGATCGTTTCCGGGCAGCCAGCCGAGCGTGAGATCGGAGCCGCCGAAGACGTCGTCGAGGTTCAGCTGATCGAGCGGAGGATTCGCTTGAAGGAACGTGGTCGCCGTGAACGTCTGATCGAACGCGACGTAGCCGGCGCCCACAGGACCTGCCGCTTGGACGCGCAAGCTCGCGCCCGGCGCGAACGGTGAGCCTTCATCGGTCGTCTTCCACGCGTAAGGCGGGTACACGGCGATCGACATGTTCGTGCCCGAGATCGCGATCGCGCCCGCATCGAATGTCTGCACGGCGTGGCAACCCATGTCGCCGTTGCCATCGAATTCGCACTTTTGATTCGTGCCGCACGTCATCGTGCAGAGCGGAATGCACGCGACGTTGCAGCCGCTGTCGAAGCCGCATGTCTCACCGTTTTTGCACGAGGTCGACGTGCAATCGGGCGCCTGCGTGACGACGCACGTGCCCACGGCCGTTTGGCCACACGAAGCGGTGCCGACCGTCGTGTCCGGCATGAACGAAACCGAAACGCTCGGCGTGACGACGCTCGACCCGGGCGAATGGCTCGCGCCGAGGGCGATGGTTCCCTGAGCACGAACGCTTTCGTCTGCGAAGGGATCGGTGAAACTTTGGTTGGTGGCGCAAGCAAGAGCGAACGTGATGAGCCCGCCCGCAACGAGTTTGGTGTGACGCATGCGCCTACGTACGGAGCACGCCTCACAATCTCCCCTCCGACACTACACGAGCAAAAGCGCGCCTTCAGCGGCGAGGCCCGTCGCTTCGGAGACGGCGCGCGCATAGAGGCGCACTTGCGCTTCGTATGCGGCTTTGGCTTCGGAGAGCTCGTGGTCGGTCTTGAAGTCGACGACGATCCACGTGGTGTCGCGGCGAAACGCGAGGTCGAGCACGCCTTCGACGAGGAGACCATCGGGCTCGCGCAGCAAAATCGGCGACTCGCGACGATGCTCGGAACGCGCGGCTTCGCGCATGATCGGATGCGCGAGCGCGGCGATCGTTGCGACCGTTGCGTGCTTCACGTCTTTGTCGCTCGCGCCGAGCATGCGGCCGGCCGAACGTGCTGCATCTGCGACGACGTCCGCGTTTGCGTCGAGTGCGACTTCGGCGAGAACGGCGTGCACCAAAACACCAAATGATTTTCCGCGCGGACGGCCGGCACGCTCGACGTCCGTCCGATGAACGGCGACCGGCAAGAGAGACGTCGGGCCGCCGAGCTTGCTTCGCGCCGTGACGATCTCGACGCGATGGGTGGGCGTGCTTCCGCGTTCGATGCTCACCTTGCGTTTGCTTTGCCAGGCGTCGTGCTCGCGTTCGCTCTCGGCGTCGTGACCTTCTTTTTCGTCGACCGCGAGAATGCGCTGCTGCCGGAGCCCGGCGTCTTGATCCGCGCGAAGCTTGAGCGCGCGAGGGTCCCACCAGACGACCGTGTGCGTTCCTGCTTGCGGAAGGTGCAAACCCGGCCGCACGGCGCTGCGCTTGTCGCGCTCGGTTTTTTGCGGGCGTTCGAGCACCGAGTCATCACCGAACGCCGGGCATCCGGGCGCGAGATGCGTCGCGCGCCAATCTTCGGGCCGTGGATACACGGCAGGCGCAAGCGGTGAGAGCCACCAGCCTGCGTCGATCCCTTCATCGCCCACCACGGGCACGACGAGCATGTCGCGAGCGCGCGTCGCGGCGACGTACGTGAGGCGCACGGCTTCTTCTTCGTCGTGGCGCAAGACGATTTCGCGGCGCTCGAGGAGCTCGATGGGCGTGCATCCTTCGAGCGTCGTTGCCCAAAGTTTTTTGTCCGGGTCGATGTAGCGCGAAGGTTTGGTTGCGGAGAGCGAGCACGACGGGTCGACGAGAATCACGATCGGAAACTCGAGGCCCTTGGCCTTGTGGACCGTCATGATGCGGACGCCTTCGGTGCCCTCTTCGACGACGGGCGCTTCGGCGCCGCCACCGCGATCTTCTTCGTCTTCGAGGTGGCGCACGAACGCGCGAAAGCTGGTTGCGCCTGCGGCTTCGAAGCGGCGTGCGTCGTCGAGCATGCGGAGCAAGTTTGCGAGTGCTTGCTCGCCCGTCGGCCAGATGGCGATGCCCGCGTGAGCTCGCGTGCGCTCGAGAAGCTCGGCGATGGTGTCTGCGATCGCGCGGCGATTGCGACGCTTGTGAAGCTCGCGCAAGATCCCGAGCGCTTCGGCGATGGGCTTCGTGATTTCGTCGAGGTCGTCTGGGATGCGCGTCGGGCGGAGAGCTTTGTGGCGCGTGCGATAGACGAGGAGCGAGTCGTCGGCGATGGCGAACAGCGGGCCGCGCATCGTCGCGAACACCGAGAGCTCGTCGTCGGGCCACTCGATGGCCGAGAGCGCGTTCCGAAGCGCGACGACTTCTTCGCGTTTGTAAAACGAGCGACCACCGACGAGCACGTGCGGAACGCGCCGCTGCTCGAGCGCACGCACGTATCCGCGTGTGACGTCATCGCCGAAGCTGACGAAGCGCCGAAAGAGGAGGCACACGTGACGCGCCTCGATGCGCACTTTCTGGCCGCGCTCCTCGATCGTCCAGTTGCTCTCGCGAATCAGCCAGTCGACGAATGCGGCGCACGCATCGGGGAGCGACTCGCTCACTTGCCACGCGGTGATCTTTCCCGACTTGTCGGAATAGGGCCGCGGCACGGGAAGCGCGATGAGCGACGGGCGATCGGCTGGGTCCTCCCGGTGTTTTTCGAGCGCGACGTACTCCGCTTGAGAGCCGTCCTCGCTGCCTTGCATGCGCGGCGCGAACGACGCGTTGATCGCACTCTGCAACGCGGGCACGCTTCGGAAGCTCGTTTGCAAATGCAGAAGGCGCGCGCCCTGCGCGACGAGCTGCCTCTTCACACGCTCGTAGAGCATCACGTCGGCGCGGCGAAATCGGTAAATCGATTGCTTCGGATCGCCCACGACGAAGAGCTTGCCCGGCGAGACGCGAACCTTCGTTGCGCTTCGCTCGGCTGGGTCGTCCGAGCAAAGCAGAAGGAGAATTTCGGCCTGGAGCGGATCGGTATCCTGGAATTCGTCGACGAGGACGTGCGTGAACCGCGCTTGGAGCTCGGCGCGCGTCGATGGGTTCGACACGAGCATGTCGCGCGTTTCGAGCAAGAGATCGAGAAAGTCGAGCTTGCCGAGCTTGCGCTTCACCGCGCCATATTGCGTGACGAGCTCTTGGAGATCGTGGTGCAAACACGCGGCAAGATCGGCCTCGGCGCGTTGCAATACGCTCTCGAGATCGGTCCGCACCGCGTCGCGGTCGTCGATCACGGTTTGCTTCGAGACGTTCTTCGAGAATTGCCGCGGCCCGCCGACGTACTTCCACGTGCGCACGCGCGACAGCGTGCGGAGCTCTTCTTCGAGGCCGTCGAAGTCGCGTTCGCCGGAGATTTGTTCGCGGCGATCGAGCTCGTAGACGAAGCTCTTGATGTCGCGGAGGTTCATCGCGAGCCACGTCGTGCGGTCGAGCGCGGAGTCGAAATATTTCGAGAGCTCGCGGAGGCGGTCGACGATGGCGTCGAGCTCGCGCTTGCGATCGAACGGATCGCGACGCCACGCGTACGCGAAATCGCGCTGCTCGACCAGCTGAAGGCCCACGCGCCGAAGCAAGTTGCGCGGACCGCCCGATTCGCGATCGCGGTAGCGTTTGCGGAGCATGCGGCGCACGGCTTCCGATGGCGTCTCGAGCTCGCGCTGGAAGAAACGCTCGAAGGCTTCGTCGAAGAGGCGCTCTTGCGTCGCTTCGTCTGCGGCCATGAAGAGCGGGTCGACGCGCGCTTCGACCGGGCGCTCGCGCAGGAGCTCGGCGCAGAACGCGTGAATCGTTCCGATGTGTGCGGCCTCGAGCTCGGAGATGGCGCGGTCGAGACGAGCGCGTACGTCGTCGGTCGCTTTTTCGCGCGCGCGCTCGATTTCTGTCCGAAGCCTAAGCTTCATTTCGCCCGCGGCTTTTTCCGTGAACGTCACCGCCACGGTCGACGCGAGCGTTGCCTTGCCCGATGTGAGAAGCGCGAGCACGCGCGCGACGAGCTCGGTCGTCTTGCCCGTACCTGCGGCGGCCTCGACCACGAGCGTGGCATCGAGATCGTTGCGAATGGCTTCGCGCGCGGGGCGATCGACGAGATTCTGCATCACTCCAAAGCCCAATCGAGTGACAGCTGCATTTAGTCGCGCTCCCGAAGTCGTGAGAGCGGAATGAGACCATCGACTGGTTTTCGTGCAGTGCGCGTCTCTTCGTACGGCCCGCAGATGCGCTGGTAGTCGCACCACTGGCATTCGCCTTTGGCTGGGGCCGCAGGCAAGAAGCCGCGCTCGATGGCGTCGTGCACGGTGTCGGCGACGATCTTCGCTTCCTCGCGTGCGCGTGTATCGAGCGGGATGGGCACCGATGTGTAGTCACCGGCAGACGTGCAGTAATAGAGGCGACCGCCCCACACGGGTGCGCCGCCGAAGAGCTTCTCGATGGCGAGCGCGTAGAGAACCGGCTGCAGCGTTTTGCCGCCGCCAATCACGGTCGATTCGTCGGCGCGCACTTTTCCGGATTTGTGATCGGTCGCGCGCAGCATGCCGTCGCGCTCGCGGCGCTCGACGAGATCGATCGAACCACGAAGCTTGATGCCGCACTCGAGCGCGATTGGGTCTTCGGTGCTGCGTGCGTCTTGTTGCGAGCGGTGCTCGCGGAGGCCGAAGCTCAGCTCGAATTGTGCAGGCGTCCAGCCGTGCTCGTTGTCGTCGTTCGCCATGCGGCGGAGCCACTCGGCCAAGTCGGCGCGGATGCGCGCGATGCCGTCGTCCCACACGCGCGGGATCGCGGGGTTCAAATCGTCGGCGTACTTCGCTGCGACTGCGGCCGTTGCGCTGTCGAGCACGGTGCGCGCCTCGCGCAAATTCGCGGGCGTGACCGGCAAGAGCTTGGCCTCGCGGAGCTTCGTGAGCGTCTCGAATTGCGCCTCGTGCATCATCGAGCCCTTTTGGAGCGGGTTCAGATCCTCGAGCGGCGCGGGCTCTTCTCGGGGAGCAAGGCGATGCACGGCTTGAAGGAGAAACCGATATGGACAGGCCGCGAAATTCTGAAGTGCTGTTGGCGAAAACGAGCGCGCGGAAATGTCGTGGGCGCGTAGCGCGGCGTGCGCCGCCTCGCTTGGGTGCACGAAACCGTCGGAGTGATACCAGCGGAGGTTGTTCCATCGCTCGGCGCGAAATCGCAATGCGCGCCCGAGATGCGGGTTCGCCATGAGCAAGTAGCGCGCAGCGCCGACCGTTTCTGCTGCGGGTCGCTGGAGCACGCGCTCGAGAATGGCGAGATCGTATTCTGCTTCGTCGATGGCGTCGGTCGCGTGGAGTGGGGCAGGCCAACCGATGCGAACGTTCGTGGTCGATGCGCGGCGCGCGAGATCGTCGAAGCCCGGAAGGACGCCTTCGGCTGCGCGAAGCAATTCTAGAGCGTAAAATGAGGGCGTTCGTGGCCTTGCCTGCTCGACGTCGAGGCGCGGATAGCTCGCCACCAAACGCCGCGTCGCCGCGCCAACACACAAGCGAAGCGCCAGGCGCTCCGAGATCGCGCGCTCGTCGTTCTTCTTCAGGGGCGTGCCAACGCGCGCGGCATCCGGAAGAATCGGATCCTCGATCACTTTTTGCGGAAACATTTTTTCCGCGAGGCCCGGCGCGAACACGACGTCGAACGCCATGCCGCGCGCTTCATCTGGCGTCGCCACGTAGAGCTTGCCGTTGCGCGACTTGCTCGGCGGCTCGATCACGTCCGTGAGCCGCTGCTCGAGCACCAACCGAACTTCGCGCAGATCGATCGGCCCGACCTCTTTCATCGGCTCGAGCTCGGCGAGCACGGATTGCACACGCGTCGGGCTTCGAAGAGCGCGGCTCGCGAGCGCTTGGAGCACGTCGATCCACTCGCCCCACGTGGCTTCTGCAGGAAGCGCCTCGAGCTCTGCGAGAACCGGCAACGCAAACTGCCGCAAGCTCGCGAGCGCTTCGAGATCGTGCTCGATGCCTTTGACGCGATTGTCCTCGCCGAGTCGGTTTGCTTGCGCGAGGTCGTCCTTCATCTCGTGCTCGAGCCCATCGAGCCGACGCACCCAACGCGAACGTTGTTTGATGACGGCTGCGTCGACGAGCATCTTCTCCCAAAGCCGCGGCGCGCGAAGCGTGCCGTGCACGACCGACGCGTTCTCGGCGGGCTCGCCTTCGGGCGGCGTATCTTCGTCTTCGTCCGCATCGAACGACGCGAGGCCGATGGCATCGCCCACGACTTCGGCATCGGGCGGAACCCACCGATCGGCGCGCTCGGGCGCAGGCGGAGGCGCGCCATCGACTTGGGCCTGAGGAATTTCGCCGAGCGACATGTACTCGGCGAAGCGCATCGCCGAGAGCTCTTCGAGCTTGCACGAAAGAAGCGCGAGCAGCGCTCGCCCAGCCGCATCGGGCCGCGCCGTGCCACGCGCGAAATGGGCCGGAATTCCCGCGCGACGAAGCGCTTCTTCGAGGTGCGCGCGATACCGGCTTGGCGTCCGGAGGAGAACGGCCATGCGATCGAAGCGCGTGCCCGCGTCGGCTTCGGCGCGGACGATGCGTGCAATTTCCACGCATTCGCGATTTTCGCCTGGCGCCGAAAACATCGTGAGCGCTCCCTCGGGCGCGCGCATGTCGGAGCGCTGCACGAAGAGCTGCTCTTGAATCGCCGCGGGCGCCACGGTCGACGCAAGCATCTCGATCGTGCCGAGCTTGCGAACGCGCGCGAGCGTGACGTCGTCGCCCGCGGGTGTCGTCACGAGCGCTTCGGGAGAGCGTGCGACAATCGCGGCGAGCAGCTCCGCGTGAAGCTCCGACTCCAGCGAGACATCGATGAGCACGGTCGGTCGATCGAGGAGCGCATGCGGCGCAGGATCACGCGCGCGCTCGAGCGCGGCTTGGAGCACAGCAGCGCGATCGGCGAGCTTCGCTTCTTCGAGGAGCGCAACGAACGGACCGACGAGCCGCGCGGCATCCACGCCTTCCTTCGTTCCCGCGAGAAGCGCCGTATCCATGTTCGCGAGCCGCACCTCTTCGATCGTTCGTGCGAGCGCGCGCGGCAAACCCGGAAACTCCGCGATCGGCGCGAGCCGCTCGAGCTCACCCGCTTGCTTCGCGCGATGCACGAGCCGCGCACACGATGCCTCGACACCGAGCGCTCCCACCGCGACGAGCCCACGCGCTGCGAGCGCTGGCGCGGCGAGCGTTCCGGCAAGGCGTGCAAACGTCACACGCTGCCACCCAAAGATCGCGCCCCCTTCGGCCGCAGCCGCGCGTGTAACGTCGGCGAGCGCGTCTTTGGTCGTGCCAACGAGAACGATGTCGGCCGCGCGCCCGCGATCTGTGAGGAACTGCCGCACGCGCGCAAGGCGCGCTTCGGCCGAGGCAGAGGCCACGAGGGCGAGAGACATGGAGCCCATGGCGTACTTCGTCGCCCGACCCGCGGCAATGCGCGGCTCACTCCTCAAGGCTTTTTGATTTTTCGGTGCTCGAGCCGCTTCACGAACCTGAGCCCGCTGTAGGTTTCGTCGATGGCGCAGACTTTGTTGTCGACCCAGCCTGTGGGCAAGATGACTTCGCGGAGCGCGTTTTCGGTCACGTCCGTGACGACGCCGGAAGATTTTTTCGGCCACGCGATCCAAATGCCGCCCGCTTCGGTCATGAGCTTGGTCGCATCGACGAACATTTTCTTGAGCGAGGCGCGTGAGGGCGGAAATACGAGCGCGACGTCGTACGGCGCTTTACCCGCGCGTTTGACGAGCGGGAAGGCGCGTGGCGCGCCGATGAGCGTCACCGCGGCGCCCGGTTTGATGCCAAGCTTTTGCGCGAGCGGTGTCCCCGAGTAGCCTGCCATCGTGGGAACGTACCCCGAGCGTTCGACGATCGTCCTCGGCGATTGTGCAGAAGTCCTCCCGACGCTACCGGCCGGCTTCGCACGCCTCGTTTACATCGACCCTCCGTTCAACACGGGTGGCGCGCAAAAGCGCGACCGCATTCGCGTGAAGCATTCCGCGACCGGCGAGCGCAAGGGGTTCGGCGGCAAGCGCTACGAGGTCGAGCGCGTCGAATCGAGCGCGTACGCGGATACGTTCGACGACTACCTCGCGTTCTTGATGCCGCGCATCGAAGCATCACTCCGATGCCTCACCGACGACGGCTCGCTCTTCGTTCACCTCGACTGGCGCGAAGCTCACTACGTGAAGGTCGCGCTCGATCGGATGCTCGGTCGCGACCGATTCCAAAATGAAATCATCTGGGCCTACGACTACGGCGGGCGCGGCAAACGGCGCTGGCCTCAAAAGCACGACACGATCCTCTGGTACACGAAGAGCGCAAGCGATTGGGTGTTCGAGTACGACGCCATCGATCGCATTCCGTACATGGCGCCCGGCCTCGTCGGCCCCGCGAAAGCGGCGCGCGGAAAAACGCCAACAGATGTTTGGTGGCACACGATCGTGCCAACGAGCGGGAGAGAGAAAACCGGCTACCCAACACAGAAGCCTCTCGGAATTCTGCGCCGCATCGTGCGCGTTCACTCGAAGCCAGGCGACGCCATCCTCGATTTTTTTGCCGGCAGCGGCACGACGGGCGCCGCGGCCGCGCTCGAAGGCCGCCGATTCGTTCTCGTCGATGATTCGCTCGCGGCCGCGCGTACGTGCAAGAAACGCCTCGACGCGCAACAGCCGCGCTGCGTGGGGTTTTGAGCCTGCTAGGGTGACCGCTTAAGTGCAAGCGCGGGCGATCATGATCACTGCGGTCGTCCTCCTGATCTCCGGGCTGACGCACACGCTGCTCGGGCGGTGGCTCCTCGATGTGTTTCCGAAGCTGCGACCTCATCGGCGCATCGTGATCGGCGTGCTCGTCGGGTGCGTCGTGCTCGGCGCAGTCGCGCGGCTCGTTACCAACGCAACGCACTCGCCGATTGCGGGCAGCGTCTACGCGGCGGTGATGTGCGAGCTCATCATCGTGCTTTTTTCGGCGCTGCCTCTCGTGATCGTGCGCCTTCTCGCGCGCGGCTTCGAAGCCGTTGCACCCACGCCTCCACCGAACACCGAGCAGATGACGCGGCGGCGCGCGATCGAACGCGTCGGCGGCGTCGCCGTCGTTGGCGCAACCGGATCGCTGGTCGGTTGGGGCGCGATCATCGGGCGCCACGACTTCGTCGTCGAAGAAGTACCCGTGCGCATCGTCGGTCTCCCGCGCGCGCTCGATGGTTACACGATCACGCAAATCTCGGACATCCACGTCGGCATGCTCGTTGGCGATCGCGAGCTCGGTGAAGGTCTCGACAAGCTCGCGCGCGCGAAAGGCGATCTCGTCGTCATCACCGGCGACATGCTCGACTTCGATCCGCGCTTCATTCCGCAAGCCGCGCGCGCACTCGCGACGATTCGCGCGCGGGATGGCGTCTACGCGATTTTGGGAAATCACGATCACTACACGGGAGCGGAAGCCGTCACGCAGGGTCTCCGTGCGGCCGGCATCGACGTGCTCGTCAACGATGGGCGATTGATTCGCGCCGGCGATGGTGGTGGCTTCGCGCTTCTCGGCGTCGACGATCTTCACGGCATCCGCAACGGTGGCGCCGGCCCTCGACTCGATCGCGCGATGTCGGCGGTGCCCGACGATCGCCCGCGCATCTTGCTCTCGCATCAACCACAGTCGATCGATCTCTGGGCGGGGCGCGTCGCGCTGCAGCTCAGCGGCCACACGCACGGCGGTCAGTTCAATCCGGGATTTCGTCCAGCCGATCTCGTGATGAAGTACGTCGCGGGTCGTTACGAGGTCGGCATGACTTCACTCTGGGTGAATCGCGGCTTCGGTGTGGTGGGCCCTCCCGCGCGCCTCGGGGCGCCGCCCGAAGTGACCAAGATCGTTCTCGTCTCGGCGTGATCTGCTAGCTTCGCGGCGTGAAGTCGTCGTGGCTCGTGCTCGCGATCTTCTTTGTCGCAACGGCCGCGACAGCACAAGAAGACGAGCTCGCGCGCGCCCGCTTTCTCGACCAACAAGGCGTCCGCGCCTTCGCCGATGGGCGCATTCACGACGCCATGACGCTCTTCCAAGAGTCGTTTCGCGCTGGCGGCCCCTCGAACGAGCTGTGGAACGTCGCGCGTTGTCAGCTCAAGCTCGAAGACGTCGAAGGCGCGCGCCACACGCTCGAGAGCTACCTCACACAAAAAGATTTGAGCGAGGACGATCGCAACGAGGGCCGGCGCCTGCTCGACGAGATTGATCACAGGCCATCGACGTTCGTCGTCGCTTCCACGCCATCGGGCGCAGTCGTCACGGTCGATGGTCGCGCGGTGGGAATGACGCCCGTCGTCTCGACACTTCCGCCCGGCACGCACGAAGTCAAAGTCGGTCGAAGTGAAGCAGGCTCCAGCGTTCGTCACGTCGAAGCGCGCGACGGCCGACCGATCGTGATCAGCGTCGAGCTTGCACCCATTCTTCGCGGCACACCCAAATCGCACGCATCCGACGACCGACACATTCGCCGGTTGTTCGCAGAGCTCGGCGCGTTCGCTTCGTACAGCTACCTCGGTGGCGGCGCGGTCATCGAAGGCACGCCGTCGGTGGAGCTCTCCGGCGGTTACGCGCCATTCGTGTTTCATCGCGTGCTTTTTGGTTTTGGCCTGCGGCTTCACGTGGGTCGCGACGAATGGTCGACGAACCCCGTCGTGTCGAACGCCGCGATCGGTTGCTCGCCGCCAAACGACTACGCGGCAGCCGAGCTCCTCGCGATGCCCACGGTGTTTGGCGCAGTCCGAGCGACGTCACGACTCACGCTTGGCGCGCGCGCAGGCATCGGCGCGGCTATCTACATTTCGGGCACGCCGATCGGTGGCGATCTGTTCGGTGCGTCGTGCGCATTCGGCGGCTCGCTCGCGCCCGACGGTTACGCGGCCATCGACGTATCGATTCGGATGACGGATCAGCTTCGCCTCGTCTTCTTTCCCGCGACGCTCGACGTCCATCCCGCATACGTCAACGCACGCAACGACGCCACGTGGGACGCAAGCGGCGCATGGGTTCGCCTCGGCACGGGCTTCGCGCTCGCGGTCGATTTATGAGAGCGCTCCTCCTCGCTCTTGCACTACCGGCTGCCGCAAGCGCGTGGACGCTCACCGGACATCGCGGCGTCCGCGGCGTCACGGTCGGGCCCATCGAGAACGCTTATCACCCGAACGTCGGGTACGGCAGCGATGCCTACGCGCGCTCGCTCTCGGAATGCAAAGCGTGGGGCGCGTCGTACGTCGCCATCACTCCGTTCGGACGCGTTGCGGATCTCGGAGGCACCGGCGTCGATCCGACGTTCGAAGCACCGTTCGCGAAAAATCGCGCCGACGTCGCACGCGCGATCGCGATGGCGCACGCGCGCGGACTCGGCGTGATGCTCGTGCCGCATTTGTGGGTCGAGTCGGGCGATTGGCGCGCACTCATCGACCCGAAAACCGACGAGGGCTGGGCTCGCTGGGCGCGCAGCTACGAAGATTTCATCGTCTCGTGGGCGCGCGTCGCCGAGGAAGAGCACGCCGAGATTTTCAGCGCCGGCGTTGAGCTCCGCAGCTGGGTGACGACGGGCCGCGCGCCAAGCTTCGCGCTCGTCATCCACGACATCCGCCACGTCTACCACGGGCTCGTGACCTACTCGGCCAACTGGGACGACGTCGACGACACCATCATCCTCGGCGATCTCGATCTCATCGGGATCAACGCGTTCTATCCACTCGCGTCGCGCGATCGCGCGACCGAGGCCGAGCTCCTCGCAGGCGGCGCGCATGTCCGGACGAACGTGCATCGGCTCGCCGAGAACTGGCACAAGCCCGTGCTCTTCACCGAAATCGGCTACACGACGCGTCCCGATCCCGCGGTGCGTCCGTGGGAGTGGCCCGACAAGATGAAGTCGGTCCGCGTTGACGAGCACGCGCAAGCACTCGCCTATCGCGCGCTCATTCGGCCGCTCCTCGACGAGCCCGACGTCGCGGGGTTCTTCGTGTGGCGCGTCTACGCCGATCCGGACGACGTATCGCAAGAAGCCGAGTGGGGGTTCTCGCCGCGCGGCAAGCTTGCCGAAACGGTCGTGCGCGACGCCTTCACAACGACCTGGGTCGGTGAGCGAGAGCTCCGCTGGCCGCCGAGCGCGTGGTGAAGTTGGCCCGCTCCCTCCCGGGGTGATTCGATCTCCCTGTGAGGGTAGGTTTCGCGCTCGCTTTCGTCGTGGCAGCCGCCGCGGGCACCTCCCTGCATTTTTGGAAGCTCCCGTTCGGATCCGAACGGTCGCCGAAAACCTCCATGAAAACGGCGGTTTCCGATGGGGCGGTGCCGGTCGCGGTCGATGAAGCGGCCCTTCCCGCACAAGGCGAGCTGAGTCAGGCGCTGATGACGACGACGAAGTCGCGCGCCTGGCTTTTGGCCGAGGGACCCATGCGCGCTGCCGGGTCGCCGAGGCTCGTGACGCTCACGTTCGATGACGGGCCCGACGCAGACACGACGCCCGCTGTGCTGCGGCTTCTCGAGAAGCATCACGTGCGCGCGACCTTCTTCTTCATTGGTCGCTATCTCGATGGGTCCAAAAAACGCAACGTGCATGCTCGGAGGGCCGCGACCGAGATTGCCGCCGCGGGTCACATCATCGGAAGCCACACGCACGATCACGATTTGCTGACGACCGACACGCACACGCAGGTGCTCGAACAGATCGACGAAGGCATCGCGTCGATCGAGCACACGCTAGGTCGTCGTCCCGAGCTCTTTCGCCCGCCCTACGGACAGCTCGATGCATTCGGCGAGCAAGCCATTGCCGAGCGACACCTCGGTTTGGTTTTGTGGAACATCGAAGCCGGCGACATGGAGAACCCCAACGAGGACACCATGTACACGCACCTCGTCGAGCAACTCGATTACTCGGCGGGCGGCCTCGTTCTCTTGCACGATGTGAAGTGGCCGACCGTTCGCGTGCTCGCGCGCATTCTCGATTGGCTCGACTCGAACAACTACGCCATCGTCGACTACCCGACCTACGTGCGCGAGACCGACGCGCGACCGCAACCGTTCGCGACACGCAAAGCTCTCGAAGAGTCACGCGCGACCGCCTGGCGCGCGGCGCATCCGAAATCCTGATTCAAATCCCGGTGGGGTCTTCGCAGAAGTGCGCGGCTTTGCCCGTCGTTGCGCCCGCGTTGATTTCCACGGGGCAATAGTTTTGGCCGCGGAGCTCTTGGATGAGCTCGACCACGGTGGGGCTCGACCACTGCCGAATTCCGTCGAACCGCGCGCGGATGACGCCGCGCTTGTCGATGAGCCACGTCTCGGGAAACTGATCGGTGCCGAACTTTGCGCCGACGGTGGTCGCGCCGTTCGGGTCGAAGAGAACCGGAAACGGTGGGTCCTCCCGCAGGAGCGTCTTCAATAGATCGCGCACTTCGTCGGGGCCGCTGTCGACGGAGATGGTGACGAGTGCGATGTCTTTGTCGTCTTTGAGGATGTGTGCGAGCTCGCCGAAGTCGGGGAGCTCCTCTTTGCACGGCGCACACCACGATGCCCAAAAATTCAGGACAACCACTTTGTCGCGGTAGCTCGAGAGCGCGACTTCGTGGCCGAACATGTCTTTCAAATGAAAGTCGGGTGCCGTGCGCGTCGCGCCTGCGTAGCTCGGGTGCAAAAGACAAAGCGCGGAGCACTCGCGGCGTGATTCACCTTCGCGCGCGACCGTGACGAAGCTGTAGACGAGCACTGCCGCGAGCAAAACGAACGCACCGTACGCCGCGTACGACCACGGCGGTGGTGAGGGTGGTGACGGCGGGGGTTTCGGATCGGACTTCGCCACTGAACGATGATCCGTAGCATAGCTCCGCGATCGATTGTCCTGCTCGCGCGATCGATGAGGGCAAACGCGCTCCATGCAATCGTGTTGCAACTAGCGAAACTGCGAAATTCACTCGAGGCACGCGCGTTGCACGAGCGTTCGAGCATGCCGGGTGTTTCGCGAACGTTGATGATCGTGTGTGCGCTCGCGTGCAGTGCATGCGGCGGCGC
This sequence comes from Polyangiales bacterium, assembly GCA_038239005.1. Taxonomy (GTDB): domain Bacteria; phylum Myxococcota_A; class Polyangia; order Polyangiales; family Polyangiaceae; genus DASXHD01. The sequence goes on along the minus strand of JBBSFE010000014.1, from coordinate 31,513 downwards.
AACGGAGATGGTGCCGCTCCTCAGCGCGGCGGGCGTGCCACTCACCGATCCAACGGAGACACCGCTCCGCGTGGTAACGCGATCGACGGCAGTGCAGGATCCCCTGCGTTTGCGCGGCTCGAACGTCGTCTATGGCGACATCGAAACCGCACTCGGCCACGCCGTTGCGTCGGCAACGGTGCCGTGGGCGACCAATCATCGAAGCGCCAAAGTCGCCGATGGTTGGGAGCTCTTCGTCGAAGTGACGAACGCCGACGCGAGCTACGACGATGACCGCGTCGTCTTCTCGCTCGGCGTGCGCGCAACACTCCGCGCGCGCGCGGGAAACGATTATCTCGCGCAGACGCAGGCGAGCTGTCGACAAGGCGGCATCGTCCCACCGCGCAAAGGCGCACCCATCATGTTCGGTTGCATGATGGAGCTCGGTCGCACGCTCGCTGGGTGGCTCGATGGCGTCGATCTCGACGCGGTGAGCGCATCGCAACACAAATGAAGAAAAGGGCCATTCCAATGCAGAAGAAATCCATCACCGGGCTGGTTTTCATCGCAATCGCGACGAGCGGTTGCGCGGGCACGCTCGTCGAGCCGGGGCATCGCGCGCTCCTGTTCGATCCGACCAATGGCGGCATTCAACACGAAGTCTTGCAACCAGGTTGGTATCGAACGGCGTGCCCGTTCTGGATGGCGACGAACAAGTGTCCGCGCGTCGACGACTTCGACGTCACGTTCTCGACGGCGAAAGAACAAGTGCACACGCTGTCGACCGAAGGGCTGCCGATCGATCTGCACATCGCGGTTGTCTATCGCCCGATCGTGTCGGAGCTCTATTTGCTCGATACCGAAATCGGCATTGGCTACTTCGAGGAGGTCATTGGTCCCGAGTTTCGTAGTGCGGCCATCGGCGTCTTCGCGCACACCTCGTATCAAGATCTGCAGCGCAAGAACGGGACGATCGAAGACGAGATCGAGAAAGAGCTTCGGCAACGTCTTCGCAATCGTCACGTCGAGATCTCGAGCGTGCTCATCGAGAAGGTTACCTACGACTCGCGCATCATGGAGTCGCTCCAGGCGCGGGTCGTCACGCAACAAGAATCGCTCGCCGAGCGGCAGCGCGACGAGAACAAGGCCGCGCTCGAAAAGCATCGCATCGAGCTGCAAACGGACGAGATCCAAACGCGCGCGGCGCACCGCAAAGTGGAGATCGAAGCGCAGACGGACCAGAAAAAGCTCGAAGCGACTGCAGATCTCGAGCTGAAGAAAATCCAAATTCAGAAAGAGACCGACGAAGAGAAGTTTCGCATCGAATCGCAGCTGCGAAACAAGAAAATGGAAAAGCAGCTCACAATGGAGCAGGCGCAGATCGATCGAATGAAGGCCGACGCAGAATCGTCAACGAAGGTCGTTCAGGCGCGCGCAGAAGCGACGGCGCGCTTGGCGCTCGCGAGCGCCGCGGCTGCGGAGACGCAAGCGGAGTCGGCGAACATCACGACCAACCAAGTGATGATGCACGCCTACGACGCGCTCGGAAAGCTCGGCGGGACAGGAACGTCGTTCATGCTCGGCGATTGGTCGAAGCTCCCGAATTGGCTCTTTCCGCGTATGCCCGGGTTCCAATCTGCGTTCGGCGGAATGTGGCCGGGGATGGTCGCGCAGCAAGAGGCGAGCAACAAATGAGCGCGCAAGTCGTCGCGATTGTCTCGTTCGTCGGGCTCGCAGGGTGCGCGGGGACGATTCAGCGACCGATCGTGACGACCGACGCCGCAACCGACTTGATGCAAGTCACGCGCTCGCATGACAACGAGATCGATCCCACGGTGTCTCCCGATGGGAAATCGATCGCGTATGGCGTTGCGTCGTCGAGCACGTCACCTCAGCGTGTCGAGGTCGCGTCGCTCTCGGATCCGCGGCGCGTCGTCTACGCATCGAACGGCATTCAAGGGCGTGAGCCCACGTGGATGCCGGATAGCTCGGGCATCGTGTTCGTCGCGCGCATCACGCCGAACGCCGCGGAGAAGCTCGTGCAGACGTTCGGGCAAAATGAGAATCGGCCCATTTTTCTAGCGGATGTCGGCGATCCGAATTTCGTCGCCGTGCGTCCGTCCGTGTCGCCAAGTGGCAGGCTCGTCGCGATGGCGATGACGCGCATCGGCGTGCGTAACCCGGGTTGGCCCACGATGCGTCAGCTCTCGCACGGCATCGGCGTGACCGATCTCGGCGGAACCAACCTCGACGTCATCGGCGCCGGAACCGATCCCGCGTGGAGCCCGGACGGAAAGCACATCGCCTACGCGCGCGAGAGCGCAGGGCACGAGCACCTCTTCATCGCCAACGCCGATGGCTCGAGCGCGCAACAAATCACGGACGGCCCCGCGGACGACGAGCAGCCCTCGTGGTCACCGGACGGAAAGCGTCTCGTGTTTTGCTCCGCACACGGCACGACCGAGTGGACGCAAGCGAACCTCTTCGTCGTGAAGTCCGACGGCTCGGGTCTCGTGCAACTCACCGAAGGTGATCGCATCGCATGCCACCCCACGTGGGCCCGCGACGGCGCGATCTACTTCCACGTCAACGCGACAGACCGCTTCCACATCTGGCGCCTCCGCCCCACCTGACTCGACTCGCGCGCCCTAGTTGAGCGTCTTTGGTTTGGGTGCGGTCGCGATGCGGCCGATGGCGCTCGAGTGGTGATGAACGAGGCGCCACTCGCTGCCTTCGCGCACGAAGACGTTCGTTGCTGCGAGCACAGCGCCGGTGCCCGTTTCCGGATCGGTGACGCGCTCGTAGCAGAGGACCATCGCCGTTTCGCCGAGCATGACGACGCGCGAGCCTTCGATCGCGACGCGCGGTGCGCCGTCACTTGCCAAAATGCTTTGCCACGAACGAATCACCTGGGACCTGCCGTGGAGCGCTGTGGAACCTGGATGCAAGCACACGACGGGCGCGCGCTCGGCCCAGAGGCGATCCATCGCCGTCATGTCGCGCGTGTTGAATGCGTCGTAAAAGGCCTCGTTCTTCGCGAGGACTTCGCTTTCGACCACGGCCTCCAACATTGCTAGTGGGTGTAGCACGTTGGGAACGTGCGGCTAGGCCGGCACGCTCACTGAGGCGCAATCGCGAGGCTTCGGCGCGGGCGCTTCGGAGCATCGCGTTCGAGCGTTTCGAATGCGCGTTTGAACGCGGCGTAGGTTCCACCGGCGCGCGCGGCTTCGGCGACGGCGCGACCTTCGAGCTCGCCGCCTTGTGCGAGGACGTATTCCACCCATGCCCACTTCGCGGATGTTGAGCGCACGTCGGCGCGCCCGCGAAGACCGCGCTTCAATCGATCGAGTCGATCGGTGACGACCGAGATGCCCGCGAAGGGCATGCCGTCGAGTGGCGTGTTGCGCTTCGCACAGAACGGGGCGATGCCAAGCGCGATGGGAACGATCTTCGAGAGCTCCGTGACGAACGCGACGCACTCGTCGATGTCGGCGTCGGTCTCGGTGGGCAAACCGATCATCAAGTAGAGCTTGAGGCGATCCATCCCGTGTTTTTTCGCGAGCTCAGCGCACCGCTCGAGATGTTTGATGCGTGCGCGGCGTTCGAGCGTGTCGCGAAGTCGATCCGATGGGCCGTCCATCGCCGTGGTGAGCGTGCGCGTTCCGGCTTTTTTCAGGGCTGCAACGAGATCGTCGTTGAGGCGGTCGGGGCGGAGCGATGAGAGCCCAACCTCACGACCTTGATCGGCAAGCGTGTCCACGATTTGTGCGATGCGCGGATGATCGCTCACAGCTGCGCCCACGAGCCCAACGCGCTTGGCATCTTTCGGAACGAGCCCGAGGATCGTCTCCATCGGCACGAGCCGCATCCCTCCGTTGGTGGAGCGACGCATCACGCAGTACGTGCAGGCGCGCGAGCAACCGCGTTCGGTTTCGATCAAGAACATGTCGCTCAGCACGGCATGTGGAGTCCGAATGGGTGCCCACGCCGGTAGGAGCGCGACATCGGCCTTGGCTATCTCCGGCATCATGCTTCCGTGCACGGAAGGCACGAACACATGCGGCATGCGCGCGAGCTCCGCGATGCACTCCGCGCGAGATGACGTGCCTTCGATTGTTTTGAGCACGTCGATGACGAGCGCTTCGGCCTCGCCCATGATGATCGCATCGCAAAACGCCGCGAGCGGCAGCGGGTTCGAGAACGTCAGCGGGCCGCCGCCGAGAATGAATGGATGCGACCCGGCGCCAAGGCCGTGCGCGCGGCTGTCGCGCTCCGATCGCAGCGCTGGGATGCGCGCGGCATCGAGCATTGCAACGACACCGGCGAGCTCGATCTCGTAGGCGACGCTGAACGCAATGACCGGATGCTCCTCGAGCGGCCGCAGCGACTCGTAGGTGAAAGGATGCGTTTGCGTGAGGAGATCGCGTTCGGCTTCGTCGTCGAGAAAAGATCGCTCGCACGCCATGCCGGGAGTTTCTTGAATCGCGCGGTAGATGCGCTGATACCCAAGCGAGCTCATCGCCGCCGCGTACGGCGATGGATACGCGAGCGCCACGGTGAACGGCGCCTGCTTGGGCATCGCGCCGATTTCCGCCGCGAGCCGCTCTCGCACGAGTCTGTTCACCCGTGCATTATGCATCTTTTTAGCGCCTCGGCCGATCCGAGCGCGGGCGCGGCGTGGGCACATCGGAGGGCGTGCGCGGCGCAGGAAGATCGGACTGGCTCGGGCGTGCCGAGAGGCGATCGAGCGCGCGCACGAGCTCGGCCGCCATGCTGCGTGCATACGCGAGCGTGACCGGCCCATCCGTGCGGCGCGATTGGTTCACCGTGCGCGCTTGGGCTTCGAGTGATGCGCGATTGGTGTCGGCGTCTTCGAGCTGGCGAACGAGCTCGGACATGCGCGCCTCGACGAGGACGCGTTCTTCGTTCATGCGAGCGAGCGTTTTTTCGAGCTGCTGCGCGTGGACCTCCGCCTGCGTGGCGCGCGCGAGGAGACGCCCGAGGAGCTCGTCGATGTCGCCGCCTCCGCTACTCGGCGGACCGTCGGTCGTTGCGGCTTCGCGCTTCGGATCCGACGGCTTGGCATCTTTGCTGCGCGCGCTCGGCGGGACGGAGTCCGCGCGCGGATCGCGCTTTCGTCCGAATCGCAGCGTTGGCCGACGTTGTTCGCTCATGGGAGACGGGCCATGATAGTGACCTCTACCGGAGGCCACCATGCGGATTTTTCGCGGGCTCGTCTTTTGTCTTTTGGCTTGCTCCTCGTCGCCGGCCCAAAACGACGCCGGCACTGACGCGAGCACCGACGCATTCGATGCCCAGCCAGACGCAAACGATGCCGCGACCGATGGTCAGCAGCCCGGCGATCCCGCGCTTCTTCCGAATGCGGCGTTCAAAGTCACCGAATGTGGCGGCCCCGCGATTACGCCACCAACGACCGGGACGTGCAGCGTCACCGACGGCACGTCGGGCAAGGTTTTCCGCGGCACCGTGCTTGCGCCAAACGAAGTGCTTCATCGCGGTGAAGTTCTCGTCAACGACGCCGGCATCATCGTATGCAGCTCGTGCGATTGCAGCGCCGCCCCGGGTTACGCCCAAGCGACCGTGATTGCGTGCGCCAATGGCGTCATCTCGCCCGGTCTCATCAACCCCCACGACCACATCACGTACGCGAATAATGCCCCCGTGGGTCACGGCACCGAGCGATTCGATCACCGCAACGAGTGGCGCACCGGCGCCAACGGCCACACCGACCTTCAATACAACTCGGGCGCATCGATCGCGGTCGTGCAATTCGCGGAGCTCCGCTTCGTGATGGGTGGCGCAACCTCCACAGTGTCGTCGGGCGGCAAAGCCGGCCTCGCGCGCAATCTCGACTCGTCGGATCTTCTCGAAGGCCTGCCGATTCAAAGCGCCGACTTCGACACGTTCCCGCTCGACGACTCCTCCGGGACGATGCTCGCTTCCGGTTGCGCGTATGGCGCGAATCGTACGACGCACGCACACGTCGACACAGTTGCCGCGTATCTCCCGCACCTCGCGGAGGGCGTTGCGGTCGCATCGCACAACGAGCTGCTCTGCACGAACGACACGCAAGGCGCGTTCGATTTGATGGAGCCGCCCACCGCGATCATCCACGGCGTCGCCGCACTCCCAACGGACATCGCGCCGCTTCGTGCGGACCAAACGCGCTTGATTTGGTCGCCGCGCTCGAACGTGGATTTGTACGGCAACACGGCGCCCGTCACGATGTTCGACGCACTCGGCGTTGCGATCGCGCTCGGCACCGACTGGATGCCCTCGGGAAGCATGAATTTACTCCGCGAGCTGAAGTGCGCCGATTCGCTCAACACGAATTATTTCGCGACGCATTTTTCGGACGGCGATCTCTGGCGCATGGTCACGTACAACGCCGCGTGGGCCGCAGGCGCCGCCGACATGATCGGCGCGCTCAAGCCGGGTTACGTCGCCGACATTTCCATCTTCGATGGCGCCGTGAGCAAAGACCACCGCGCGGTGATCGATGCCGGCGTCGAAGATGTGGTGCTCGTCGTTCGCGGCGGCAAAGTTCTCTACGGAGACGATGCGGTCGTCGCCGACCCGATGATCGGCGGCGCTGCATGCGAAACGCTCGACGTGTGCACGCACGCCAAGCGCGCATGCGTCGCCCAAGACCTCGGCGGAGGAGCGACGCTCGCGAGCATCCGCACTGCCGGCGAGAAATATTACCCGCTCTTTTTCTGCAAGACGGACGTGCCCACGAACGAGCCGAGCTGCACGCCATACCGCGCCGAATATGCGAGCGGCATCACCTCGACCGACAAAGACGGCGACGGCATCGCCGACGCCACCGACAACTGCCCGACGATGTTCAACCCGATTCGCCCGATGGACGGCAGCGCGCAAGCCGACACCGACGGCGATGGCGTCGGCGACGCATGCGATCGCTGTCCGAACGACGCCACCAACCATTGCACCAAGCCGAACGCAGACGATCTCGACGGCGACGGCATCGTCAGCGCAGTCGACGATTGTCCACGCGTCGTCGACCCAACCCAAGACGACGCGGACACCGACGGCCGCGGCGACGTATGCGACACATGCCCCGGCCAATCGAACCCGGGTCCTGTGGCGTGTTCGGTGACGATCGAATCGCTCCGCGATCCCGGCGCTACGAACCACCCAAAATATGGTGCGTTCGTTTCGCTTCCCGCGGCGTACGTGACGTCGTCGAGCTCGTCGCTCGGCTTTCCGCTCCAAGACATCTCGCTCGCGCCGTACAGCGGCGTGTGGGTGGCGTCGTCGGCTGCGGTCACGAAGCGCGGCAATCAAGCCGTCGTGAGCGGCATTTATTCGAACGCGAACGGGCTCGAAGAAATTGTCCCGACCAACGTCACGATTACCGACCCGGGTCTCGTGCTTCCGTTCTCGGCGATCGCCGTCGACCCGTCGGACATCAAAACCGGTGGCCCGAAGGCCGTCTCGCATCAGAGCATGCTGCTCGTCTTGTCGACGCTCACGATCTCGAACGATTCACCCGATGGCGCAAGTCAGTTCTTCGAGCTCGTCGTCAACAGCGCGTGCCGCATCGATGATTCGCTCTACTTGAAATACGGCACATCGGGCACACTCTATCCGCCCACCGGTTTCACGAACGGCACCACGTTCCAGTCCATCTTCGGCGTGCTCGGATACTCCTTCTCGAACTCGAAGCTCTGGCCTCGCAACGCGGCCGACATCGTTCGGTGAGATGACGGCCAAGACAGCGCTCTTCTGCGCGCTCGGAGTCGCGCTCGCCATCTTCGCCGCGACATGGGTTGCCGGCATTCTCGAGGCACGTGCGCGGGGCGAGCGCATCATGCCGACGGCGTGGGAAGTCTTCGTCGGCGCCGTCACGAATTTTTTCGATACGCTCGGCATCGGTTCGTTCGCAACGACGGCCACGTTTTACCGCTCGCGCAAGACCGTCGACGATCGCGTCTTGCCCGGCACGCTCAACGTCGGTCACACGATCCCGACGTTTGCCGAGGCGTACATCTTCATCGACAAAATCGCGGTCGAGCCACGCACGCTTCTCGCGATGATCGCCGCCGCGACGGCCGGCGCCGTGTTTGGTGCGCCTGTGGTTGCGCGCTTGCCGCGCCGGCAGGTGCAGCTCGGTCTCGGTTGCGCTCTGCTCGTCGTGTGCGGCGTTCTCGTGTGGCGTCAAATCGGTTTGCCGGAAGACGGCACGAAGCTCGGTCTCAGTGGCAGCGCCTTCGTGCTCGCAGTCGTCGCGAACTTCGTCCTCGGCGCGCTCATGACGATTGGCGTGGGCCTCTACGCGCCATGTCTCGTCGTGGTGTCGCTGCTTGGTATGAGCCCGAAAGCTGGCTTCCCGATCATGATGGGCTCGTGTGCTTTCTTGCAGTCGTTCGGAAGCATTCCGTTCATCCGGCAAAAGAGCTTCGCGCCCGGAGCCTCGATAGGGCTCGCACTCGGCGGCGTGCCGGCCGTTCTCTTGGCCGCCTTCATCGTGAAAGAGCTGCCGCTCTATTGGGTGAAGTGGCTCGTCGCGATCGTCGTCGTCTATACGGCGGTGACGCTCCTTCGCGCCGCGCGCCGCGAGAGTTGATATATAGCTGAGCCCGATGCAAATCTGGACGCGCAAGCCGCTCGAGCACCTCCTCAACGAAGCCGACGACGAGCACGGCCTGAAGCGCACGCTCGGTCCGTTCAGTCTGATCGCGCTCGGCATCGGCGCCATCATCGGCGCGGGCCTCTTCGTGCGCACCGCCGCCGCGATCGCCGATTGCGCGGGCCCATCGGTCACGCTCGGCTTTGCGATGGCGGGCGTCGGCTGCGCCTTCGCGGGCCTTTGCTACGCCGAGTTCGCGTCGATGATTCCGATCGCCGGCAGCGCGTACACGTACGCCTACGCAACGATGGGCGAGCTGATGGCGTGGATCATCGGCTGGGACCTCGTCCTCGAATACGCCATCGGTGCAGCCACGGTCGCGATCGCTTGGAGTCAGTATCTCAATCGCTTGCTGTCGTATTTCGGCGTTCAGATTCCATATGCGTGGTGTCACGCGCCGAGCGAGTTCGCGCTGGTCGATGGCGTGAAGATTCACGGCATCATGAACGTACCCGCACTCGGGATCTTGCTGCTGCTCACGCTCGTCTTGATACGAGGTGTCCAGGAGTCGGCGCGGCTCAACGCGATCATCGTCGTAACCAAGGTCACGATCGTCTTGATGGTCATCGTTCTCGGATGGTCGTTCATGAACCCGGCGAACCACGTCCCGTACATTCCGCCGCCCTCGACCTTCATCGATGCGAGCGGCGTGAAGCATGCGTTCGGCGGCTTTTGGGGCATCGTGAATGCCGCGGGAATCGTGTTCTTCGCGTTCATCGGCTTCGACGCCGTTTCGACCACCGCACAAGAAGCGCGCAACCCAAAGCGCGACATGCCCATTGGCATTCTCGGATCGCTCGTCGTTTGCACCGTGCTGTACATTTTGTTTTCGCACGTGCTGAGCGGCCTCGCGCCGACCGAAGATTTCCGCCACCAAGGCCGCGAGGCATCCGTCGCGTACGCCATCTCGACGTACATGCATGGCTACGAGTGGCTCTCGAAGCTCGTGACGGTGGCGATCCTCGGCGGGTTCTCGTCGGTCATTCTCGTGATGCTGCTCGGGCAGTCGCGCGTGTTTTTCTCGATGAGCCGCGATGGCCTCGTCTCCCCGATTTTTTCGCAAATCCACCCGAAGTACCGAACGCCCTACAAATCGAACGCCACGTTCTTCGTGCTGACGTCGATCTTCGCGGCGTTCGTTCCCGAGGACATCGTCGGTGACATGACGAGCATCGGCACACTCTTCGCGTTCATCCTCGTCAGCGCAGGCGTGTGGATCATGCGCGTCAAAAACCCCGACGCCAAACGCGGCTTCCGCGTGCCGGGCGCGCCCGTGGTTGCGGTTCTCGGTGTGCTCGCGAACGGCCTCATGATCTACGGCCTCGGCTGGACGAACTGGGCCCGCCTCGGCGCCTGGCTCGTCGTGGGCCTCGCCATCTATTTCACGTACGGCATCAAACACAGCAAGCTCGGACGCGCTGCGAAGCTTCAAAAACCCGCCGCTTGACGCCGAACCATCTGTGTTATGAGGGCGCCCGTGAAAGCCCGCACGGTCGCGCTGATGTTCGTGTTTTTGGCGTCGGGTTTCGCCGCGCTTTTGTATCAAGTGGTGTGGCAGCGGTCGCTCTTCGCCATCTACGGGATCAACATCGAATCGGTCACCGTAGTCGTGACGGCGTTCATGCTCGGCCTCGGCTTCGGTAGCTTCGCTGGCGGCGCCATCTCGAAAGATCCCGCGCGCCCCGCGTTGCTGCTTTTCGCGATCGTCGAGCTTTCGATTGGCGCGTTCGGCCTCGTGTCGCTGCAGCTCTTTCACGCCGTGGGCGCGTTCACGTTGAACCTGTCGCCCATCGCGACGGCGTTCGTCACGTTCTTGCTCGTTCTCTTCCCGACGATGTTGATGGGCGGCACGCTCCCGCTGCTCGTCGCCTACTTCGTTCGCAAGAGCGGCAACGTCGGCAAAAGCGTCGGCCAGCTCTACTTCGTGAACACGCTGGGCTCCGCGATCGCCTCGATCGCTAGCGTGATGGTGATGATGGGCCCGCTCGGTGAAATCAACACGGTCCGCACGGCTGCCGCGATCAACTTCGCGGTGGGCCTGGGCGCCCTGGCGCTCCACCTCCGCGACGGCCGTTCTCCGTCTCCGTCTCCGTCTCCGTCTCTGTCTCCGACTCCGAGTCCGACTCCGACTCCGGCTCTGTCTCCGTCTCCGGAGGCCGAATAATGTTCGCGATCGCGCTGCTCGCGGCCGGCGCTGCTGGGTTCATCGCGCTCTCCTACGAGATCGTCTGGTACCGCGTCGTGAGCTTCCTCACGTGGAGCGCGCCCGCGTCGTTCGGTGTGCTCCTCGGTTTCTACCTCTTCGGCCTCGCGCTCGGATCGATTGGTAGCCGCGTCTTCTGCCGCGAGAGCTCGAAGGGCAAGCTCTCGTCGCTTCGCCCGCTCGCGGCGTTCGTGTTCTTCGCGAACGTGATCGGCTTCTTCGTCGTCCCGTCGATCACGCGCGCGGCGCACTCCGCATCGCCGGTTCTTCCGCTCCTTGCCGTCGCGCTTGCCGCGGGGCTCCTTGGTGCGGTGTTGCCGCTCCTCGCACACTTCGCGATCGCGCCCGACGATCGCGCCGGCCAGCGTCTCTCTTACTTGTATGTTGCAAACATCGTCGGCTCGGCGTGTGGCAGCTTGATCACGGGCTTCGTCTTCATGGACAAGCTCTCGCTCACCCAAGTCTCGGAGCTCTTGATGTGCGTCGGCTTCACCGTTGCTGCTGCACTCTACGCCGCGAGCAAGCCTGGCGCTGGAAGCGCGGCGGTGGGTTTCTTCGTTGCGGGCGGCGTTGCGGCTGCGTTCATCATGCTGACGCCGAGCGCCTACGACCGCGTCTACGAACGTCTCTATTACAAGACCGAGTTCAAAGACCAAACCTTCGCCGAGGTCGTCGAAACGAAGAGCGGCGTGATCGCTGTCTCCACAGACGGAACGGTGTTCGGCGGCGGCGCCTACGACGGGCGACTCAATACGTCGATCGTCCACGACCGCAACGGCATCGTACGCGCGTACGCCATCGGTGCGATGCACCCGAACCCGCGCGAAGTGATCATGATTGGCCTGTCGTCGGGCTCGTGGGCGCAAGTGATCGCGAACAACCCGCATGTCGAGCACATGACGATCATCGAGATCAACCCGGGCTACCTCGACATCATCAAGAAGTACCCCGACGTCGCCTCGATTCTCACGAACCCGAAAATCGACATTCAAATCGACGATGGGCGCCGCTGGCTTCGCCGCCACCCCGATCGCACCGCCGATTTACTCGTGATGAACACGACGTACCATTGGCGCGCGCACGCCACGAATCTGCTCTCGAACGAGTTCATGGAGATCGCTCGAGCGCACATGAAGCCCGGCGGCATCTTCTTCTTCAACACCACCTCGTCCGACGACGTCCAGAAGACCGCGATGAGCGCTTACGCGTATGGCCTTCGCATCATCAACTTCGTCGCCGTCAGCGACAGCCCATTTACGCTCGACAAAGATCGCTGGCGCGAGCTCATGGCGCACTACACGATCGACGGCCGCCCGTGCATCGATACGAGCACCGACGCGGGTCGCTCGCTGCTCGACGATCTCGTGAACATGCCCGACACCATGCGGCTCGCACCCGTGCAAGGCTGGGGCATGGAGAGCCGCGAGAGCATTCTCGCGCGCACCGAGGCCGCGAAGATCATCACCGACGACAACATGGTCGTCGAGTTCCGCCAGCCCCTCCGCTTTCCGGAGCCGGACTAAGTCTCTAAGGGTCGCCGACGACGCCCCACCAGAGCGTTTGCGCGCCGGAAGACGACGCACGCAAGTAGAACGGCTCGACGCCATACGTCGAGTTCGTGCCTGTGCGCGTGACTGTGAGCTTGAGCGTGTCGCCGACGTTGCCGCTCGACGGCGATACGCTGAGCGACAACTTCGGCCCGCCGCCCAAGAACGACGAGCCATCTTTGCCAACGACGGTCACCGGAGAAGTCCATGGACCGTCCGCGATGATTTTCACGTCGATGGTGGTTTGGTTGCCGACCGCGAGCTTGATGCCCGTCGTCGTTTGCGGGCCGAACCCGATGTCGAACGGAACCGTGTCGACGAACAAGGGCGCGGCGGCCACGTAGGTCGTGGTGGTTGGCTGACACGGGTTTTGCGCGAGCCACGCTTTGTGATCGGACCATTGTCGCTGCACGTAGAACGGGTAGTCGCTCGGCAAGAAGTCGGCGTCGCCGTTGAACTCGCACATGTCGCCGACTTCGCCGCCGCCCGCAAGCGCCCACGCGAGGCCATTGCCTTCGGTGAATTGATACGCGGGTTTCGTGAATGGAAGTGGATCGCTCGACGCCTCCATGAGCTCGTGGCTCGTCACTGCGGTGATGGCGTCGACGCCGCCGAGCTGACCGAAGTTGCCGCATCGCGGGATGACGGCGTACGGCACGCTGCGCCCGTCGCTCATGACGAAGTTCGAGTGGTAACCGCCGTAGCTCTGGCAGCTGTGCTCGCCTTGAAGTGTGATGTCTGTCTGCTCGGGATAGAAGATGACGTAGAGCGTCGAGTCTTGCACTGCGTCGGGGACGAGCTTGCCGAGAATCTTCGTGCGAATGAACGCGCCGATGGCTGGATCGTCGATGGTGTCCGGTGGCTTGTCCGAGAGGTGCACGCCTGCCGTCGAGTACGCATCGCCGACGCCGTAGTCGCTCATCACCGAATGCCAATAAGAAGTGCAGCCGACCGAGGCGAGAAAATCTTCGATCGGGTTCACGAGATCGTCGCCGTCGAACGTGATCGGAACGAACACGGGATGCCCGAGCACGGGGCCGCCCGACGACACGATCTGCGGCGGGTGAAGCGGCGCGCCCCCATCATCGGGAACCCAAACGGGCGGTGCGCCGGCATCCGGGTCGACGACGCATTTCGTTCCCAGCGGGACGTACGGCGGCTGCACGACGTCGACGACGACGACGTCTTTCAAGGGCTTCGCGTCGACCACTGACGCTTCAACGCTTCCGTCGGGGTAGTCGGTGAGATCGGTCTTCCCACCGCACGCGAGCAACGTCGCGACGACACAAGCCAAGCGCTTCATCTACGCAATCTTGCATTTCGCAATCATCGTCGCAACGCATCGATGTACTGTCGTCGCGGGTGCGCCTTCGAATCGCAATCGCTGCGCTGATCGTTCTGGTCGCGTCGTCATTTTCCGCTCCGGCTAGCGCGGCGGGCGATCCAAAGCTCCTTTGGGAGGCGCTGGAGACCGATCACTTCCGCGTCAGTTACTATTCGGGCGAGTACGAAATCGCCGTCCGCGTCGCCGACCTCGCAGAATCGATCCTCGGGCGTCTCGCGCCCGCGGTGGGTTGGCCGCCGAGCGAGCGCGTCGAGATTTCGCTGAGCGACATCACCGACGAGGCCAACGCGTTCGCCGGCGCGCTTCCGTACGACTCGATTCGAATGTTCGTCACCGCTCCGGATGATCTCTCGCCACTCGGCGACGTCGACGATTGGTACCTCGAGCTCATCACGCACGAGTTCACGCACGTGCTTCACACCGATCACATTCGTGGCATCCCCGCGCTCGTCAATGCGGTGCTCGGTAAGACGATTTCGCCGAATCAAATTCAGCCGCGATGGATCCTCGAAGGCCTCGCCGTCTTCGAAGAGAGTAGCAAGACGAGCGGTGGGCGTTTGCGTTCGTCGATGTGGAACATGTTCATGCGCGGCGACGTGCTCGAGAACAACATCGCGCAGCTCGACGAGATCTCGAACAACGTGCGCCGCTGGCCACAAGGAAACCTCTGGTACCTCTACGGCTCGTTCTTCATGCAGTGGATTGCCGAGACGTACGGCGAGCAAGCCATTCGCCTGATGATCGACGACTACGCACACCAGCTCATTCCGTACGGCATCAATCGCTCGATTCGCCGCGCGACCGGTCGCACATACGAGGAGCTCTATCCGTCGTTCATCGACACGCTCAAGCGCGAGGCTGATGCGCTCGTCGCGCAGATTCGCGCGCGCGGGCAACGCGAAGGAACGCGCATCACCTTCGGCGGGCAGGCCGCGAACGGACCACGCTTCGTGCCCGCAGGCGCGTGGGACGGCATCCCCGCCGGCGACCTCGTCTACTACCGCGACGACGGACACTCACCGGCGGGCGTCCATCACGTGCCGCTACGGCGCGACAAAGGCGGCGCCATCGTTGGTTCGAAAGATCACGACCTCCTGATCCGCACTCTCGGCGGCGGTTACGTCAGCTTTTTGCCGGACAAGAGCGCGGTGTTCGATTCGATCGAGGCGTTCAACAACCTCTACGGTTTCTACGATCTGTTTTCGATGCCCCAGGGAAAGAAAGAATCGAACGGCTTCGAGGGGCACCGCGTTCAACTGACAAAGGGTTATCGCGCGTACGAGCCTGATGTCTCTCCCGACGGTCGCCGCGTTGCTTTCGCGACGAATCATCGCGGCACGAGCTACTTGCAGGTGGCCGACCTCGACATCCCGAACGGCACGACGAAAAACCTCCGCACGCTCGTCCGAAGCGACGCATACGATCAGGCGTACGCGCCGCGCTGGTCACCCGACAACCGCCACGTCGCTTACAGCTCGTGGACGAAGGGCGGCTACCGCGACATCCGCATCGTCGACACGTTCGACAACACGTGGGAAGCCATCACGCGCGATCGCGCCGTCGATAGTGGCCCCTCGTGGTCGCCCGACGGCAAGCGCGTATACTTTCACTCCGATCGCGAGAACGGCGTGATGAACGTGTTCGTCTACGACGTCGAGAAGAAGATTCTCAAGCAAGTCACCAACGTCATCATGGGGGCGATGCAGCCAGTCGTTTCGCCGGACGAAAAAACGCTCGTCTATCTCGGCTACACGCACGAGGGCTACGATCTCTTCGCGATGGATTTGGATCCGTCGCGCTTTCTCGACGTGCATCCCTACGTCGACGATCGCCCGCCGCCTCCGCCGGAAGCCGCGCACCACGCGATGAAGCGCACGGCGTATAACCCGCTCCACACCCTCGTGCCGCGCCACTGGCTCGCGAGCACCGCGCCCTCAGACTTCGGGCAAGCCATCTCCACCTTCGTGAACGGCAGCGACATCGCGGGCATTCATACGTTCAACGCGTCGCTCACGTTCGAGACCGACAATCCCGAGCCGCAATTCAATGTAGGTTACACATATGGGCGTCTGCCGTTCGACGTCAGCGCGAACGTCTATCGTTCGATCGGTCCCGGCTCGACGTACACGCTCGGCAAGAACAGCGTGAGCTGGGTACAAAGCGCGGTCGGCGTATCGACGTCGCTCAACTATTCCATTCCGCACGCTTTCGACTCGCACTACTTCACGCTCAGCTACAGCGTGAACAGCGTGTCCGGCGATTATGGTCTCGCTCAACAACCGATCAACCCATACGACACGCCACACTTACCGTCACAGCAGCTCGCGACCATCGCAAGCTTCGATTGGTCGTACGGAAACGCGCAGGGTTACAATTGGAGCGTCAGCCAAGAGCGCGGCTTCAACGTTTCGGCGGCGCTCGATCTCTCGCATCCGGTTTTGGGCAGCGACTATCGAGGCTTCCGCGCCAAGGCCGACTTCACCACCTACCTAGCGATGCCATGGCTTCGGCATCACGTGATGGCATTCCACGCCGGCGGCGGCATGATGGGTGGTTCGTTTCCCGGTGGCCCGTTCTACGTCGGCGGTTTTGTCGACATCGCGCCCCAAGACCAAGCTCAGAACTTCATCAACAGCGGCGGCTTCCTCTATCAAAGCGGCGTCGCGCTTCGCGGCTATCCCGTCGCCGTGCAAACCGGCGCGTACTACGGGCTCGTCAACGCCGAGTATCGCTTTCCGATCGTCAACATCGATCGCGGCCTCTCCACGCTCCCAATCATGCTGAACCGCATCAGCGGCAACGTGTTCTACGATCTCGGCGCAGCATTCGACGACCCGCGCACCGCAAATTTCTTGAGCAGCGTCGGCGGCGAGCTATGGGTCGACACGACGCTCGGATATTTCGCAGCGTTCAACTTTCGCATCGGCTACGCGCGCGGCCTCTCGACCGGCGGCCTCGACAAAGTCTATTTCGTCGCGGCCGTTCCGTACTGATTCCGAGCTAGTCCGTGCCGAGGCGCACGGTCGGAAACTGCACGTTGCGCGACGGGAGATCCGGCGCGACGACCTCGACGTTCTCACCGAGCGCGCCGATGTCGCCCTCGACGCGCTCTTCTGCATCGAGCAGCCAGCCACGCGGGTAGAGGTGCCACTTCTGCTTGAGCATCGTCGTGTGGAGATCGCCTTCGTCCGCGCGATACCAACCCACGCGCACGGAGACGTCGTAGTTCTCGGGCCCCTTCGCGCGCATTCCGACGGTCTCGGCGTCGGTTACGTGAACGGCGCTGCCCCAACCGCGATGACGCTTCACGAACTCGTCAGCGTACTTCGGAGCGATTTGTTCCAGCGCGGCCTCCGTGCGACCGAAGCGCATGTCGAAGTTGAATTGCTGCGCCGTCTGCTGCATGAGCGCCGGCCCGGAAGGCGGCATCACACACGCGACAATCGGTAGCGAGAGAGCGAGCGTGAGCCTCGCGGAGAGCGTGACAATGCGCATGCGCCGACCTTACGGATCGGAACGCGAACGGCCCAATTTTCGGCGGAAGGCGCTAGGCCTTTTTCTTCGAAGCTTTCGTGCGCGCTTTGCCACGAGCTTCGGCTTGGCGCTTCAGGCGTTCCTTCTTCTTCGCCTGACCCTCACGCTGACGCATTTTGTTCGAATGACGACGATCGAGCTTACCCATCTAATCTAACCATCTCTTCTACCCAGCACTCTCGGCAACCGCATCCTCGCGGTTGCGAACTTCGAGACGGTAGCGGCTGTTGATGGTCTCGATGTAAAAAACTTCTCGGCCCGCGAGCCGAAGGACTCGCTTCACCGGCGTCGTCACGTACTCGTGCATGCCGTCCGGAAATTCGATGACGACCACCGAGCCCTTGCGAGGTGCACGCACGAGCCGGCCTGCGACTGCGCGAGATCCCTTACCGAGCTTTCGGAGGACTACGTCCACGAGTATCAATCTAGCATCGCGGGTCTCGAGGTCCATAGCTGCAAAATGCTCCAACTTGCAGGCTTATGAGGAAATGTGGGATGGGAGCAAAGGTACAGTGTTATGCTCTCCGCGAGGCTCATGAGCGGTGAGTTCTCCGGACGCCGAGGCTGCATCGAAGTCGTCTGCGGCTCGATGTTCAGTGGGAAAACCGAAGAGCTGCTGCGGCGCATCAAACGCGCGAAGTACGCACGTTTACCGCTCGTTGTGTTCAAACCGAAGGTCGACGATCGCTACGACGAGGTGAAAGTCGTGACGCACGAGGGCATCGGAGCCGACGCCGTCCCCATCGCCAGCGCACGCGACATGCTCTCTTTGGTCGGACCAAACGTCGCAGTCGTCGGCGTGGACGAGGTTCAATTTTTCGAGGAGGACGTCGTCGAGGTCGTCGAGGAGCTCGCCAATCGGGGTGTTCGCGTCATCTGCGCGGGGCTCGATCAGGACTACCGCGGCGCGCCGTTCGGACCCATTCCGAAGCTCATGGCGATCGCCGAGTACGTCACGAAGCTCCACGCGGTGTGCGCGCGATGCGGTGGTGAAGCCTCGCGCTCGCAGCGGCTCGTCGCGATGGAGGGGCAGCTCTTCGTCGGTGGATCGGCCGCATACGAGGCGCGATGCCGCAAGTGCTTCGTCGCGCGGGCAGTCGAGCCTACTTAGTCGCGACGCGGGACTCGCCGTGGAAAAACTCGCGGAGCATTTCGCGCGCGACCACGTTGGCTTTCACTTTCCACTTCGGTCTGTTGACGACGAGCACCGCGATCGCGACGCGCTTTTCGCCGGGCTGCGCGCGACTCGGCGCGAATCCCGTGAACCACGTGTAGAGGCGCGGCTCGGTGCCGTCGCCGTTGAGCGTTCCGGTTTTGCCGGCCACGGCGGTCGGAACGAAGGGGGTGCGGCGAGCATCGTGGAATGCGCGGTAGCTCGTGCCCTCGCTCACGGTGTGCTCCATCATCGTCGTGAGCGCTTGTGCGGCGTTCTCGGGGATTGCGCGATGCGAGGGCGCGTCGTGCGGGGCTTCGTAGTCGACATGACCCGTGTCGCTCGTGATGCGCGCGACGATGTGCGGGTGAACGAGCTCGCCTCCGTGCGCGATGGTCGCGCTGAGCGTCGCCGCATGCAGCGGCGAGAGCGTCGTGTTGTAGAAGCCCGCTGCCGTGCGGGCGAAACCTAGCGAATCATCGGGAATTTCGAGCTTGCTGGGCTGCACTGGGACGTCGAACGCGATCGGATCGCCGTAACCGAGCGCGCGGGCGACGGGCTCGAGCGATGCTTTGTCGAGCTTGTCGTGGGCCATGCGCGCGAAGACCGCGTTTTCGCTTTTGCCCATCGCGGTTGCGAGGCTCATGCACCATTTGTCGCGCAGCGGATCGATGACGAGGTCCGACGCAAGCACGCGCTGCTCCGCCGAGCGCGCGAAACACGCCCGCGTATCGGGTCCCACGCCTTCCTTTTCGACCAGCGCCGTTGCCGTGATGATTTTGAACACGCTCGCCGAGGGCGCCGTTGCTTCGACCGCGAGATCGCGCGCGTGACCTTCGCCTACGCGGCTCGCGTACGCCAAGATCGCGCCCGTATCGGGGTCCATCATCACGATGGCACCTTCTGGAAGCTTGTGTTGTTTCAGCGTCGCGATCGCGGCCTTCTGCAAACGCGCATCGAGTGTGAGATGCGCCGTGCGCTTGTTTGGGAGCGGCACGGTCGCTTCTGTGTCGGACACGACGATGCGTGAGAGATCGAGACCCGCAAATGGCGCCGTAAGCGTGGGCGCAATGGCCGTTCTTACCGGAACGACGCGCATCGCCGCCGGATCGTCGCCTTCACTACCGAGTGCCGCATGCGCGCGCGCGACGCCGCGAAAGTGCGCGAGTGTCGCGACGCTGCCAACCACGAGAGCGAACGCGCCGAGCGCAATGCCAGCCGAACGCAGCGTAACGGGAGCGCTACTCATCTTTGATCGTGTTGCACAACCTCGCTCGAGCGGGCAAAGAAATGGCGGAGCGCTATGCTCGCGCGTCATGCAACTTCGAGCCGCTTTTGCCGCTCTCCCGCTCGTGCTCAGCGCACCGGTCGCACGCGCTGACAACTCCATCGCCGCTGGCGGTGGAGCGCAAGCCGTCACCGCGCGAATCGATGCCGCAACGATGAAGCTTCGCTACGGCAAATGCGCGACCGCGCCATGCCCACTCACGGACGAAGAGTCGATCAAGACGAGCATTCCGCTCGACCCGAAGAACGCGCGATTTTCGACCGTGCAGATGGCGGGCGGAAAACTCGCGCTCTGGATTCACGTTCCTTCGACGGGCACCGCGACGTGGGATGCGATCCTCACCGGCGGCGCGACGACGCTCGCCTTTGCCAGCGAGACAGGTTTCGTGCGCGGTCAACCCGGCAGCATGTCGGGCACGCTCGTTCGCGTCGTCCCCGATGGGCATGGGGCGCAGATGATCGCACGCGGATCGGGCAGCGAAGATTTTTCGATTTGCTCGCGCGAGGCGATCGCACGACCCGAAGTGCTCGATCCGCAAACGCTCGAATGGCACAGCGATGGCTTTCAACAGCTTGCTCCTGCCGACATCGCATCCGCAACGCGCATCACCGCAACGGCCCGACAAACTGCGGCGGGCGTTCCCCTCGCGCCGCTTCTCTCGGTGCGCGCAGCGAGCACGGGAACGCGCCCGACGGCGCTCGTGGACCTCGATCCCGCGACGATGTGGACGGAGACCGCAAGAGGGATCGGCCGCGGGGAGTTCGTCGCGCTGAATGCGCCGAGTGAAGTTCCGATTTCGAAGCTCTCGATCACGATGGCAGCGACGAGCGTGCCGAAGACGTTCTTTCTCGCGACCGCCGACCAAGTGTTCGCGATCACCATGCCCGAGGACGCATCCCTTCATGCCGGCCGCGCGTACGACATCACGCTTCCGCAGCCCCTCAAGACGTCATGCATTGCGCTCGTGCTCGATGATGCGTTCGTGCACGGCGCGCCAGACGTCGCCGTCGCCGAGCTCACGGCCTACAGCGAGCTCGACGTTCCCGGTGCAACGCTCGCGTCCGTGGCTGCGAACCTCGGCGCGGGAGGACGCACCGCCGTTCTTGCCGCAGCAATCCTGAAACGTGCAGGAGACGCCGCGCTCGGGCCGGTCAGTGCCGTTTGGGACAAGCTCGATGTCTACGGTCGCGAGCTTGGCCTCGATGCCGCGCAGGCTGCACCTGCGTCGTGCGGCAACGACGCAACCGGGATTTACCTGCGTGGCTTGTGCGACAGCGACGCGCACGTGTCGCACAAAGCGGAGAGCTCGCTCCAGCAATGCGGCAAGCGCGCGGCCATCGTGAGCGCCGTGCAAAGCGCACCTGCAGCGACGTGTGCGAAGATGCCGCAATACCTCGCGATGCTCGGGAAACAATCCGCGCTCGGTCAGCTCGCAAACATGCTGAAAAACCCTGCGATGCGCGTCGAGGCGCGACACGCATTCGCCAACGCTTCCGCAAACGCACCAGCGCAAATGCTCGCAACGATGATCGCGGATCCGCAATACACGGCACAGGCGCGCCTCGACATGCTGCGCGCAACCGCAACACGCCTTCATGAGCTTCACGCCGAAGCGACGCAAGTGCTCGATGCGCTTCTCGTGAACGCTCCGATGGAGACCCGCTATCTCGCGCTCGAGCCGCTCGCGGAGCTCGCGAAGGGCAACGATCGTCCTGCGGCGGTGCACGTCGCTGCGATGCTCGCTCACGATCCGGATTGGCAAGTACGCGCGCGCGCAGCAGAGCTTGCGCGCGATCTTCCGGCCGTGCAATCCGAGCTCGTGTCGGCCATCGACGACGCGCAGCCCCGCGTCCGTCAAGCAGCGCTCGATACGATCGCGACGCTCAAAGTTTCGCCTGCTGCTGTGCTCGTCGAGAAACACCTAGAGACCGACCCGTGGACGTTCGTTCGCGTCGCATCGGCGCACGCACTCGGCGCCATGCCAGCCGCGCGCGATCTCGACAAGGCGCTCGCCGACGTGCTCGGCACGGACACCTCACCTCAAGTGCGAGGCGCCATCCTCGACGCGCTCGCCGCGCACCAAGCGCGCGCATACGCCGCCGCGGTTCGCGCGCGGCTCGACGATGTCCAAGAGCTCGGCATCGTTCGCACCGCTGCTGCTCGCGCGCTTGGCGCGATGTGCGATCCGAGCCAGCTCGAACGCCTCACCGATCTCGCGCGCGCCGCGGCCGATCCGATGGCAGGCGGCGAAGACCTCGCGTTGGGTCTTGCCGCGGTCAGCGCGCTCGGCGACATTCATCCAGCCGACCTTGCAAGCCGCGTCGCCAAGCTCCGTGACAAGAGCGTGCGCGACGCCATCCGCGCAGCTGCGGAGCACGCCATCGCTTCACCCGGTAAATGTCACTGATATTTGATGCATATTACACGTATCTCGCCGCAAGAAGCCGCCGAAAAAATCGCCCAAGGTTGGGTCTACGTGGACGTGCGCGAGGATGACGAGTTCGCGGATGGGCATCCCGCGGGTGCTCTCAACGTTCCCTACACGCGGCACGCGGAGCGCTTCGTCGCGGCCGTGCGTGCCGTGGCAGGTGATCGCTCGAAGCTCGTGGTCGGGTGCGCGTCGGGCATCGTCTCGTTGCACGCCGCAGAGATGCTCGCCGAAGCGGGCTTCGAAGTGGTCGAGCAGCGGGCCGGGTTCGACGGCACGCGCGGCATCTACGGTGAGCTCGAGGAAGCAGGTTGGGCGCGCGCCGGTTTGCCCGTCGAACGCGAGGAGGACACATGACCGCACCCGTCTATCTCATCGCGGGCGCAGGCCCCGGCACCGGCCCGCGATCGTTTCGCTTCCACGATGACCTCGTGGCAGAATTGGGCAAACCGAAGCCGGTCTACGCATACATCGGCGCGGCCTCGGGCGACGCGCGATGGTTCGAGCGCGTCATCAAGACGACGGTGTTCGGCGCGCGATCGAAGAGCGCCTTCGTACGCCTCACCGACAAGACGCTGCGCACGAGCGAAGCGAAGTCGATGTTGGGCGATGCAGACGTCATCTTCGTGAGCGGAGGCGACGTCGAAGAAGGCATGCGCGTCATCGAGGACCGCGGGCTCGGACCAACCTTCAAGGAGCTCCATCGCGCCGGAAAAATTTTCGAAGGCGTCTCGGCCGGCTCGATCATGCTCGGTGAGCACTGGGTGAAGTTCGAGCACGACGACGACGACCGAGGCGAGCGCTTCGATTGTCTCGGCATCGTTCCGTATTCGTTCGACGCTCACGACGAGAAAGACGGCTGGGGCGAGCTCCATTCGCTCGCGCGCTTGATGCCCAACGAGGCTGGAAAATGGGTCTGCGGGCTCACCTCGAAGTGCGCGGCGCGTTGGGATGGGAAAGAGCTCAGCGCGCTCGGCGGCCCACTCGCGCGGCTCGCGTGGGGAAGCGCGCGCAAGCTCGCCGACTTGTCACCGGCCGAGTGAGCCGCGCGCGTAGTCGTCGGCTGCGGCTTTGACGACGACGAGATCGCGCGATGCGCGCTCGCTCTCGGCGAGGAGCTCCGCGGTGAAGAGCGTGAGCCCCCAGACGCCATTCGGCCTTTTGCGAAACGAATAACGCGTGCCGCGCGCCGTGATGATGGTCGCGCGATCGCCCGCGGTCTCCACGCTCACGACACCCGACAAATCTTTTCGAAGTCGCCCGATGAAGTTGCGCTCGTGATCGACGACGAGAAAAACATCCGGCCCATCGGCGGCCGTTGCCTCGGCGCGATACGACGCGAGGAGAGCGTCACGCTCGGGACCCTTCGGGTAACTTCGCTCGATGGCGTCGCAAGCCGACTTGCGCACGTCGCGAATCGTGAACGCTGCGTCTTGTGCGTCTTGCTCGAGGTACGCGAACACATCGCGCGGATGCTGCTCGGCAACGGCCTTTGCAATGCGCGCGTAGGCGCCATCCGGTGTTTTGTCGGGCGGAAACGGTTTGTAGAAGAGGACGAACGCCACTCCGAGCGCCAGCACGATCGCCGAGACGAAGAGCACGCGCCGCGTCATCGCGAGCGAGACTACACTGCGCGGCCCTGATCATGCTTGATGGAGCACGCGTCATCGTCGTCGTCCCCGCGTTCCGCGAGCGAGCGCGCATCGCACGTGTGATCGAGGCGATTCCCGCGGAGGTCGACTCCATCATCGTCGTCGACGACGCAAGCGACGACGACACTGCGCATGCCGCACGAGCGGTCGCCGATGCGCGCGTCATCGTCGTGCGCCACGAGCACAATCGAGGTGTCGGCGCGGCCATTGTCACGGGCTATCGACGCGCGAACGAAATCGCGGGCAGCCCACGCGATGCGTTCGTCGTGATGGCCGGCGACGGTCAGATGGACCCGCGAGATCTCCCCACGCTCGTCGCACCCATCGCTCGCGGCGATGCCGGCTACGCGAAAGGCGATCGCTTCGCATGGCCCGGCGCGCTTCGCACGATCCCGCGCACGCGTTACATCGGCGGCCGCGTCCTCTCCGCGCTCACGAGCGCCGCGCTTGCCGTTCGCATCCGCGACAGCCAGTGCGGATACACCGCGCTTTCACGTGAAGCCTGTGCGCGTCTCGATCTCGACGCGCTATGGCCGCGCTTCGGTTACCCGAACGATCTCCTCGCGATGCTCGTGCGCGCAGGCATCGACGTCGTCGAAGTGCCCATTCGCCCCGTCTATCCACATACAAAAAACAAACTCGGCGCGCGCCACGTTCCCATCATCGTGAGCCTCGTTGCACGCGCAGCGTTGCGCCGCGTTTTCACGCCGAAGGGGTAGCGCGCGCACAGCCGACGTATTACGTTCGCTCCCCATGCAAGGTGGTTATCCCCCTCCCCCCGGCGGCTACGGCGGCCCTCCTCCCGGTCCTCCTCCCGGCGGTTACGGTCAACCCGGTTATCCGCCTCAACAGGGCGGCTACGGCCCGCCTCCCGGTTTTCAACCGCCTCCCGGTCCGGCCATGATGCAACCCGGCGCGCCCTACGGCGTCGACCCAATGACGGGAATGCCCTTCTCCGACAAGTCGAAGATGACCGCAGGCCTTCTTCAAATTTTGCTCTGCAGCTTCGCGGTCGGCCGCTTCTATCTCGGATACACGGGCCTCGCGATCGCGCAGCTCGCGGTCACGTGGCTGACGTGCGGCGTCGGCGCGATCTGGCCGTTCATCGACGGCATCATGATCATGACGGGCAAAGTGCCCGACGCGCAGGGCCGACCTCTCCGCGATTGAGGTCGATACTCCACGTCGACATGGACGCATTCTTCGCGTCCGTTCATCAGCGTGACGATCCATCGCTGCGCGGCAAACCCGTTCTCGTCGGCGGGCGCTCGCGTCGCTCCGTGTGCACCGCCGCTTCTTACGAAGCGCGCCCATATGGTTGTCGCTCCGCGATGCCGATGGGCGAAGCGATGCGCCTTTGTCCGCATGCGATCGTCGTCGAGCCCTCACGCGGCAAATACGAAGAAGCGAGCCGCGAGGTGTTCGACATTTTTCGCCGCTACACGCCGCTGGTCGAAGGCCTGTCGATCGACGAAGCATTCCTCGACGTCACCGCGAGCCGCTCCCTCTTCGGCGATGGCGAATCGATCGCACGTAAAATCAAAGACGACATCGAGCGCGAAGCGAAGCTGATCGCATCGGCCGGCGTTGCAGCGTGCAAGTTCGTCGCAAAGGTTGCGAGCGATCTGAAAAAACCAAACGCCCTCGTCGTCGTTCCACCTGGCACCGAGCGCGCGTTTCTCGCTCCGCTTCCCATCGAGCGCATGTGGGGCATCGGCCCAAAGACGGCGCCCCACATTCGCGGCCTCGGCTACAAAACGCTCGGCGATCTAGCGAACGCGCGTCCGATCGATCTCGAGAAACACCTCGGCGTATGGGGCGAGCAAGTGCGGCTCCTCGCGCGCGGCGAAGATCCACGCGACGTCATCCCCGACGGCCTTGCAAAAACAATCGGCCACGAAGAGACGTTCGAAGTCGATCTCACGACGCGCGAGCAAGTCTCGCGATGCTTGCTCGATCAGTGCGCGCGCGTCGCGCAGCGACTCTTGGCCGAGGGCTACAGCGCGAGCATCGTCGTCGTGAAAGTGAAGTACGCCGACTTCACGCTTCGCTCACGACAGACGAGCCTCGTCGAGCCCGTGTGCGACACACTCTCGCTCCACCGCGCCGCGTGCGCGATGCTCGATCGCTTCGGCCTCGACGACGGCCTCTTTCGCGTACGCCTCACCGGCATTTCCGCGGCAGGACTCTCCGAAGGCCCGCCACCCAAGCTTCTCTTCTCGGACGGGCGCGATCGCGGGCAGAAGCTCGAAGAAATCACTGCCGCCATCGCAGGCAAGTTCGACGGCAAAATGCTCACGCGCGCAACCCAGCTCGAAAAACCCGTGAGCCGCACGTCGAACGCGCAAGGCTCGACGCACGCGGTGAAGCCTCGCAGAGCGTAGGGACCTACTTCGCGAGAGCGCGGGCGATGATTGCGGGCACGTGCGCGAGCGCGTGATCGAGATCGAAACACTTCGCGAGCCGCGCGGCGTCGATGCGCGTCGTGACGTCTGGATCGGCAGCGAGGTTGTCGCGAAATTTCCCGTCGCCCTTCCAGGCGCGCATCGCGCTTCGCTGCACGATGACGTATGCGTCTTGGCGCCCCATCCCTGATTCGACGAGAGCGAGCATCACGCCTTCGGAGAAATACAGCTCGCCCGCTGAATCGAGGTTTCGCTTGAGCTTGTCTTCGTAGACGACGAGCCCATCGACGAGGCTGGTTGCGCGCTCGAGCATGAACCCGAGCGTCGCCGTCGAGTCGGGCGCGATCATGCGCTCGACCGACGAATGCGAGATGTCTCGCTCGTGCCAGAGTGCGACGTCCTCGAGTGCGGGCACCACGGCCGCTCGAACGATGCGCGCGAGGCCTACGAGGTTCTCGCTCGCGATCGGATTGCGCTTGTGCGGCATTGCGCTCGAGCCTTTTTGCCCGACCGTAAACGCTTCCTCGGCCTCACCGACCTCCGAGCGCTGCCAGTGACGAACGTTCGTTGCCAATCGTTCGATGCCCGCAGCCATGAGCGCGAGTGCCGAAAAAAAGCTCGCGTGGCGATCACGCGCCACGACCTGCGTGCTCACGGTCTCTGCGAAGAGCCCGAGCTTCGCGAGCGCGCGTGCTTCGATCTCCGGCGTGAGGTGCGCATATGTTCCGACGGCGCCGGCGATTTTCCCGACGGAGATTTCCGCGCGAGCTCGCTCGATGCGCGCGCGACCGCGTGCAACCTCCGCGTGATGCCCGGCGAGCGCGAGGCCGAACGTGACGGGCTCGGCGTGGATGCCGTGGCTGCGGCCGATCATGGGCGTCTTCTGGTGCTCGAGCGCGCGCTTTGCGAGAGCGCCGAGCAATCGATCGCAACCCTTCAGTAAAATATCGGCCGAATCACGAAGCAAGATCGCAAGCGAGGTGTCGAGCACGTCACTCGAGGTCATGCCGCGATGGAGCCAGCGCGCAGGTGCCCCTGCTTTTTCTTCCACGTGCGTGAGGAACGCAATCACGTCGTGCCGTGTCGTCTTTTCGATGGCATCGACGCGTGCGACGTCGATCTCGATCTTCTGCGCGCGAAGACTCGACGCCGTTCCCGCGGGAACAAGGCCCGCTTCTTCCATGGCTTCACACGCGCAGAGCTCGACCTCGAGCCACACACGAAAGCGCTGCTCGGGCGACCACAGCGCCGCAAACTCGGCGGGCGTGTAACGCGGAATCATCGATCACGGGAATTATCACGCGAGCGAACGCGCGTGCCACATGATCATCTCGTACGCGCCAGGCCCGCGATTGAATACGTAATCGTGCGGGCCAGGAAGCTCGGCGAAGTCGTGCGTCACGCCTGCCGTGCGCCATGCGTTCGAGAGCGAGCGCGTCACGTCGCGGTAGTAGTCGTCGGCGCTCGTCGTGATGCGCAGCGCGAGCCCTGGCCGTTTCGTGCGCGCGGCGCGAGCCATCTCGACGAGATCGGGCACGCGCGCATCGTCGATCGCCGGTTGAAGTGCGCCCACCGCACCGAATGTTTGCGGCATGCCGAGACCGGCACGAAGCGCGACGGCGCCGCCGAGCGAGACGCCATCGATTCCCGTCGACGCAGGACCGCTCATCGCCGGAAGCTCGCGAACGACACGCGGCACGAGCACTTCCGCGACGAAGCGGCCGTAGTCGGCGATGTCCGCATCGCGCCGCAAATCCAAATCCGGAAGATACGGACACACGACGATGAGCCCGCGCCACGGACGCGCGACGAGCTCGCGATTGATGTCCGCGAGATGCTCGTCCGTCACGAGGCCTTCGAAATCTTCCTTCGAGAGCGGCGGCGCACACGCGCGATCGAGCGCACGTGTGAGTGCGTAGTCGTTCGGCCAGCCGAGCGCGCCACGCTCCGGGCCTTTCACCGCTTCGCCGCGGCCATGAAGCGCCACGAGCACGGGAAAGCGTGCATTCTGCACATGATGCGGCACGATGATCGCTGCGCGCGTCGATACGCCTGACGTGGTCCACTCGATGACATCCGGACGCACGCAACTTCCGCCATCGGGTGACGTCGTGCGCACGACTGCGACTTCGCTTGCTGCGTCTTTGGGTTTGTCCCCCCGCGTGCATGCCGCGGCGAAGAGCGCGAGCAATGCCTCTCGGCGATTCACTCTTCGGGAACGCTCGGCGCGTGCCCGGTCGCTTGCTTCACCAAATCGACGAGCTCGGGATCCGTGGCCATGCGATCGCGAAGCATCGAGCGAATCGAATCGATCTGGCTCGGGCTCATCGCTTCGAGATGCGATGTCGCTTCTTGGACTTTCAGATCGACGTACTGATTGAAGTCGATCTTGCCCGCCTTGAGCTGCTCGAGCGGCCCTACCGTCATGGTTGGGTCGACCGGGCGCGCAGCCGGGGCTTGCGTGGTCTGCGAGACGTCGAACGTCTTGCCCGTTTCTTTCGGACGCTCAGCGCCCGTCGTCGTGGGCGGCGGAGGCCCGCCCTTTCCGATGCGATCGACCATGACGTGCCTTTCCTAGCACGCGTCAGCGGAGGTTGCCGATCGCGTTCTTGATGGTGTCGGCTTCCGACTTCATGACGTTCGACAGCGTGGTGAACGTTTGGTTCTGTGCGTTGACCTCTTGCTGAATTTGCAAAAAGTACATGTTCATCTCCTGCGATTGCTGGAGCGACGAGTCCATGCTGCCGGTGTTCACGCCCGTGCCGGTGCCCGTACCAGTTGCGCCGCCTGTGCCGAAGCCGCCACCCACGGACGAGCTTCCGATGGCCGTCGGACCTTCGGCTTTCGCGCCGATATTTCCGAGACCGCCACCCGACATCATCGGCGTCGACGTTCCGCCGCCACCCACACCACGAACGGCCGCTGCGATGAGCGGGCCACCGGGAATGACGTCCATCGCGGCTTGCGCGCCATTCACGAGCGCGCTCGCACCTTTCGCGAGCACCTCGCCGAAGCTCACACGCACGGGCGTGGGTGTCGGGCGCGCTGCGCTTGGAACCGTGACCACATCAGAACGAATAGGGGGATTGACCTTGTCCATGACGACCTCGTTGTGGGCCTTTCGGCCGCGAAGGTGCCGGAGTTGCGCCAAATCGACTAGCATCCGAGCGATGCCGCAGCGGGCTCCGGATTATCAGGCCGGCCAAGCCATTCCGGGCACGGTGTACCGCGTACACCGCGTGATCGGAGCGGGCGGGATGGGCACTGTCTACGACGTCGAGGACACCACGGTCGGCAAGCGGTACGTCCTCAAGACGCTCCACGGCGATCTCGCCGACCGAACCGATCTCGCTGCGCGCCTAGCACGTGAGGCGCGCGCACTCGCGAAGCTCCAGCATCCGAACATCGTCGAGGTCTACACCTCGGGCACGACACAAGACTCGCTCAAGCTTCCTTACTACGTGATGGAGCGGCTTCAAGGTCAGTCGCTTCGCACGGTGATCGAGCGCAAGGGTCGACTCACGATCGAGCAGGCGTGCGACATCGGAATCGATTTGCTCGACGCGCTCGATCACGCACACGAGTTCGGCATCATTCATCGCGACGTGAAGCCCGACAACATCTTCATCACGCGCGGTCGTGATGGGCGTTCGCTCGCGAAGCTCCTCGACTTCGGCATCATCAAGCTCGCGGCGAGCACGGGCGCGAACACCATGCACACCGGCGGGCGCTTCATCGGCACATTCCGGTATGCGCCGCCCGAGCAAATTCTCGGTCGTGACGTCACACCGCGGAGCGATCTCTACGCAGCGGGCCTCGTCATTTACGAGATGATCGCCGGTCGCGGGCCGTTCGACGATTTCACCGGCGAGATGGAAATCGGCAAAGCGCACATCGATGTCGCATCGCCTTCGCTCGCGCGATTCGCGGACGCGCCTGCCGAGGTCGTCACGCTCGTGATGTCGGCACTCGAAAAAGACCCTGCGCGGCGCCCGCGTGATGCGTTTGCGTTTGCGTCGGCGCTTCGCGATTTGAAAAAACAGTTCGCGGCGATTTCGAATCGCTCCGCCGAATCACGCATCGCAACGGTCGAGCAAGTCGTCGCGCAACCACAAAGCTCCGCGCGCCCCGCGACGCCATTCGGCGCGCAGCCATCCCACGCTCCGCCAGGCTCGGTGATGGACGTCGTCCCGGCGTCGGGCCCCGAAACGCGCATCGATGCGCCCGCTGGAAAACACGCCGCCACGGCGGCCGCACCGCCGAGTCGTCAGACGAACACGGTGTCTCTCGGCGTTCTCGCGCTCGGCCAACAGCAGGCCCCCCGCGAGCAAACGTACGCGGCCGCGCCCCTCACGATGGCGAACGCCGACATCCCGATGGCGCCGATCGATCGTCGCGCCGAGACACGCGAAGCCGTCCCGCAACACCTCCCGCAGCGCCCGCATTACGACACGGCGCCGATCCCGCTCGCCGTCCTCGCGCGCCCCGAATCGTCGCGTCCCCCGGCGCCCCCCGCGGAAACATTTGGCGCCCACACGACGGAGGCCTCTCAGCGCCGCAAATCCGCACGCGGCGCCCTGATCGCATCCCTCGCGGTGTCCGCATTCATCCTGATCGCCTTGATCGGGGCTGCCGCCGTGTGGCGCCAACAACACCACGCAACGGCCACCCCAACGCCAACGCCAACGCTCACGCCGACGCTCACGCCCACGCTCACGCCGACGCTCACGCCCACGCCGACGCCAACATCGAACCCCGTCGTGGCGGATCCCACGCCAACGCGCACACCAACCGCCCCGACGCACACGACAACAGCCGCAACGCGCGCGACAACAACGACGACCGCGCCGCCGCCCACGCAAACCGCAACGCAGCCGCAACCCACGGCGACCGCGGCCGCAACGGCGACAGCAACACATCACCGCCCTGGCTCCGGTCTCTAGTCATGCGGCGCTAACGCGCCGATGGCGTCACACGTTACTAACGACGCGTACGGCCGAAGCGCCAAGTGCGAGCGCAGCAGCGCGCATGCCTGCGATCATGGGCGCGGCGCCGGCGACGAACACCCACGGTTTCTCTAACCAGGAGCGTTCGAGCACGTGCTGCACGTAGCCGCGATCGTGGATGGCGTGCGCCTCGGTCGAAAGCGCGATGCGCACGGCGACACCGGACATGCGCATCTCCGCGATCTCGCGTTCGAGTGGAACGCTCGAGAGGGTGCGCGCGCCGATGAGCAAACGCGTGCGCTCCGCATCGCCGTCTTCGATGCGCCTTGCGATCGTCGCGCCTCGCGGCAGCGCCCGGG
>JBBSFE010000013.1:0-84525 GCA_038239005.1 Polyangiales bacterium | reverse complement strand
ATCGCGGGCGACCTCGGGCAACGATCGACCTGTCTTTGCGAGGCTGGCGACAGCGTCAGCTTTGAATTCAGCGGTGTAACGAGGCAGGGTACGCATCCGATTTCTTTCGGCGGCGTGTCAGCGAATCCGAGGGAGGTCTAGCGGTTTGAACCCCTCTCCTCTTTTCTTCTGGCGCCTTGGCGCGTTGGCGGCTGTCTTAGGATGCGTGAATCGCGTTCGACGGGAGTTGCGGTTGGAAACGAACGCGAAACACAGGGCGGGCCATATTGCGGCGCGCGCAATGAAGCGCTAGCGAGAGTTCCCCATGAGTAGATCCCCCCGCTTCGATGTCATTTTTGATCTCAAGAACCGCGTTCCGCGACACGTCGAAGTGCCGAGGGACGAGCAGGGGCGCAAGCTCAAGGTCTCGGAGTACTTCGGCATCAACACGTTCGGGCTCACGCAAATGCGCGACAAGCTCCCGAGCGACGTCTTCAAGAAGCTTCGCTCCACGCTCGAGCACGGCAAAGGGCTGGACCCCGAGATCGCGAACGTCGTCGCGCAAGCCATCAAAGAGTGGGCGCTGTCGCGCGGCGTCACGCACTTTTGCCACTGGTTCCAACCGCAGACCGGGTCGACCGCCGAAAAGCACGATGCCTTCCTCACCTACGACGATCACAAAACCGCGATCGAAAAGTTCTCCGGCGCCATGCTCATTCAGAGCGAGCCCGACGCATCGAGCTTTCCTTCTGGTGGCATGCGCACCACGTTCGAAGCGCGCGGTTACACGGCGTGGGACCCTTCGAGCCCCGTCTTCATCGTCGAGCAGAGCGGCGTCAGCACGCTGTGTGTTCCGAGCGTGTTCATCAGCTACCACGGCGACGCACTCGACGAAAAAACCGCACTCGTTCGCAGCGTCGAAGTTCTCTCGACGCGCGCCACGGAGCTTCTCGCGGCCATCGGCCAAACGGGCGTGAAACGCGTCGTGCCGACGCTCGGTGCCGAGCAAGAATACTTCCTGATTGATCGTGCATTCTACATGCTTCGCCCCGACCTCGTGATGGCCGGGCGCACACTCGTCGGTGGTCAGCCGCCGAAGGGCCAACAGCTCGAAGACCATTATTTCGGCAGCATCCCCGCGCGGACGCTCGCGTTCATGGCGGAGATGGAGCACGAGCTCTACAAGCTCGGCGTCCCGGTCAAGACGCGCCACAACGAAGTCGCTCCGAGCCAATTCGAGACGGCGCCAATCTTCGAAGAGGTCAACATCTCCACGGACCACAACCAGCTCACCATGGAGGTGCTTCGGAAAGTTGCGCAGCGCCACGGCCTCGCATGCTTGCTCCACGAAAAACCGTTCGCAGGCGTCAACGGCAGCGGCAAGCACAACAACTGGTCGATGATGATCACCGGCTCCGGCGATCTCGACGGGCAAAATCTCCTCGAGCCCGGCAAGACGCCGCATCAGAACTTGCGCTTCTTGCTCGTCGTCGCGTCCGTGCTTCGCGGCGTTCACAAACACGCGGGTTTGCTTCGCGCGGGCATCGCGTCGAGCGGCAACGATCACCGCCTCGGCGCGAACGAAGCGCCGCCCGCGATCATCAGCGTCTTCCTCGGCGACATGCTCTCGCGCATCCTCGACGACATCGAAAAGAGCGGAAAGACCAACGAGAGCGGCGAAGCTGCCGTCATTCGTCTCGGCGTCGCGAAGCTCCCCGAGGTCATGAAGGACAACACCGACCGCAACCGCACGTCGCCCTTCGCCTTCACGGGAAATAAATTCGAGTTCCGCGCCGTCGGGTCGACCGCATCGACCGCATTCCCGATCACGCTGCTCAACGCAGCCGTCGCCGATGGGTTCGCCGAAATCACGACCGCTCTCAAGGCCAAGCTTACATCCGCGAAGAGCCCCGACGCCGCCATCATGGAAGTCCTTCGCGATTCCATTCCGCTTTCGAAGGCCGTTTGCTTCGAAGGCAACAACTACGCGGACGAGTGGGTCCGCGAGGCCGAGAAGCGTGGCCTGCCGAATCTCCGCAAGACACCCGAAGCGCTTCGCCAGCTCGTCACCGACGGGTCGAAGAAGATGCTCGTGTCGTCCGGCGTCTTCAGCGAAGCCGAGCTCACGAGCCGCTTCCACGTTCGCCTCGAGCGGTACATCAAAGACGTCGCTATCGAGGTCGAGTCGCTCACGCAAATCGTCGACACCATGGTTCTTCCTGCCGCCCTCGGCTACCACGGTCGTCTCGCCGAAGGCGCCGCGGCCGCGAAGGCCGCAGGCTTCGGGTCGACGCCGCAAAAAGAGAGCGCCGAGCGCATCGCGCATCTTTGCGATCTCCTCACGCAGCGCAAAAAGACGCTCTCCGAGTCGTTCGCCAAGGCCGACGCCCACGACGATCACGACGCAAAAGCCAACGCGCTCGCGCAAGACGTCACGCACGCCATGCTCGAGGTTCGCCGCGTCTGCGACGAGCTCGAAGGGCTCGTTAGCGACGATCTCTGGCCTTTGCCGAAATATCGCGAGATGCTCTTTCTCTCATGACCGTTGCCGATCACATCGCCGAAGTCGTTCCCGAGAAGACCTCGCTCACCACGAGCGAGACCGACGCCATCCTCGAAATTGCGTACCTGACGATCGCCGCCGATCGTCGGCTCGAGGGAGAGGAGATCGCCGCGTTCCGCGGTGTCCTCGAACGACTTCGCGGCGCTGCGGCTTCGCAAGCGGAGCTCGATCGTATTTTGGACGAAATGTACAAACGCTCCGAGGGCGCGCGCGGCGACAAAGAATCCGGCTACGCCGACGAACGCCTTCGCGCTCTCGCCGCGAAGATGTCAACACCCGCACGCGAGATGGCCTACCGCGTCGCCTACGCGATGGGCCTCGCCGACATGGACTCCAGCGACGAAGAGTTCGAGCTCGATCTCCAGCTCGTCGATGCTCTCGAGCTCTCGAGCGAACGCGCTGAGGAGCTCGCGGGCGATGTCATGGAGATCCTGAACCCGCCCGAGTGATTTTCGCGACCCACGCATCGCCCGCGGCGCGAAGCTCGTCGGCGGGTGCGTACATGTCGAGTGGTGATGGTTCGCCCGAGATTTTTTCGAGCGCGCTCTCCGCGTAGAAACGCACGAGCGGATATTCGTTCGTGAGCTCGACGCCAATCGCGCGTGCCGCACGGCGATCACGACGCTCGCCGAGGAGCTCGATGGCCACCGCTTGCTCGTGCGGCTTGCCGCGCGCGAGCGTCACGTCGATCACGTTCTGGTCGAGCCGGCCGTAGACGCCATCGAGCACGGCGCGGTCGATGCGTTTGCCCCACAAGCGCTCCATGTCGGCGGCGAGCTTTTCGACGGTCGCATCGGTGTGGCAGAGAGCGCACTCGAGCGGCCTATCGAGCATCTTCGCGGGGTCGTTCGGCGAGGCGATGCGGTGGTAGCGACCGAGTCCGAGCTCGAGCGTCATGTTCTTCTTCGGCATGTGGCACGCCATGCAGCGGCCGCCCGCGCGCGTCGGATCGTGGTGCGTGTGTGCGCGTTGCGCCGTTTCGCTCGCGAGGTTCGCGTGGCAGCTGGTGCACACGCCGTCACCGTCTTTGGTTTCGAGCTTTGCCGCGCGCGCGCCGTTGTCCGGTGAATGCGGGTCGTGACAAAGCGTGCATGCTGCACGTTTCGAGCACGCGCCCAGCAGGAAATCCCGTCCTTCACCCGAGTTGATGTTGCTGCCGCCGGGATCGTGATCGCGACGCGCGCCCTCCCACGTGTACGGGTAGCGCGAAAAGAGCACCTGATGACACCGCGCGCACGTGCGGTTCACGAGCTCGGCGCGCTCGGTCGCGCCTTCGAAGTGAAACCCTGGCGAGTGCGGAGCGAGCGACGTCTTGATCGCGGGCTCGCGCGCATGCTCCTTCGACCCGCCGTGGCACGACTCGCAGCCAATGCCGACCTCGACGAGATCTTTCGCGACGAATCGCTCGCGCGTCGCTTCGATGGCCTTCCACGCGAGCGCTTCGCCGGTCGCGGTCTCGTGCACGCCCGTGAGCTGCTTGATTTCCTCGCCAAGCTCCGCATCGAGCGCCGCGTGATCGTCGATGGCGACGTGCGAGCGTTTGCCAATCGGAAGCAGCGGGTCGACGAGCTCGCCCTGATAGCCGGGGTGCCGCGCTACCAGCCCGCCGAGCATGTCGGAGAGATACGGCTCGGTGTTGTGGCAGAAGATGCACGTCTTGCTCCACACGGGACCCGCAGCAACGCCGGGCCGCTCGCGCGACATCACCGAGTAGCCTTTGTAGCGAAACTTCTTCGACCACAAGAGATACGAAATCGGGAGGACGAGCTCGTCGCGCGTCGTGGCGGTTCCGTTGATGGATACGCCTGCGTAGTCCTCGCGGTGGTGACCGCCGATCACGCGCGTCACGCGGTAATCCGAATCGCCAAAGCGTGCAGAGTGCACGTGAACGAGACGTGCGCCGTCTTTCTCTTCGAGCTCGACGCGATCGTCCTTGAACCGAAGCGCGAGACCCGAGAACGGCGCACGGCTCACGCCCACACCGTCAACGCGCGTCATGTTGTGCATCGGCGACGCGAGCCATTTGTCGGCGATATCGCGGTGACACTTCGCGCACTCGGCCGAGCCCGCGTAATCGGCTCGAAGCACGTTGCTCTTCACTTCACGCGGCCGCGCACGGTGGGGCACCGACGGCGTCGTACCGGTCGCGCACGCGGCGGCGATCATCGCGCTCATCAGCGCGGCATGTGCGCGACTCATCGTCGCGACGTTAGCTCACCCCGTCGGGTATCGCGAAGCGCGTCAGTCCGTGCAGGGAGCGTTGTCCCAGCGATCGTCGGAGTCGTCTTGCTCTTCCGCGTCGCGCGCGGGCGGCGGCTCGGAGCGGGGACGAACTTCGAGGACTTCACGGGGCGAAACGACGAGCGCTGCGGCAATCTTGTTGTAGTGGTTCACGGTTTCTTCTCGGGATACGTGCAACGTACATGCCTTCGATGAAACCAGCCAAAAATAGGGCTAGCGCGCCGCGTCATGCCGCGAAGCGCGCACGGCACTACGCAGTCTCCTTACGCATGCCGCATATCGAACTACTTACCGCGAGGTGTGCACGGCGAGTGATGCGAGCTCCGGGAAATCCCGCGGACCGAGCGGCACTTCTTTATCGGCTCCGTCGATCAGGAGACGAACGCTCTTCACGCCGAGCACGTGACGAAGCGCGTGGCGAATGCGATAGCCGAACGTCTTCTCGGCGTCGCCGAAAGCGAAGTGCTCGTTGTAGACCGCTCGCGCGTCCCGCTCGAAGAGCTCACGAACTTGCTCGTCGGCGTCGCGGCGAACGGCGGCCTCGTCGGCGCCGGGCTCGATGACGAGCGTCACGTCGATCGCGAACGATCGATAGACCGCTTCCTCGACGCGGAGCGAGAGCTTGTCTTTGCACGGGGCGCCGTGTGCGAGCGCGAGGGAACGCGCGCGAACGTAGTCGGAGATCGCGTGACCTTTGGTGGGGACGATGACGAGCACACCAGCGCCCGGCGCGATCGATGGATCTTGCGTGCCCGTGAGGAGCGTCGCGCGCGCGATGCCGTCGACCTTGGTCTGGATTTCGTCTGAAAAGTAAGGGCGCGCATCGCGGCATGCAGGTGCCTCGAGCGGCGCAACTGCAGCGTGTGCAACGGCAGGCTTGCCGGTTCCCCAGTCGAATGGCGTGACCGCGATCACGGCAGTGGTGGACAAGAACGCGCCGACGAGCGTTGCGGCGAAGCGCGTGCGCTTCTCGATGCGAACGAGCATGCCAGGCAACGTCGACGTGACGCGCGCGAGAGGTCGCGGGCCGCCGCTCGTTCGGTACGTGTCCGGCGATGCGTTGACGTGCGCGATGACGGCGCTCGTGATCGTACCGCTCAATACGGGAGGGAGTAGCTCGTAGCCGCGGACGTCGGTGTCGCGCTCGATGCGGTAGCTCGGTTCTTCTTTCGCATAAACGCTGCGCAAAAAGCGGACGCGCGCGCGATCACGGAGAGTCGCGTGGCCGAGTAGCGCGAGCCCGAACGTCGCGGCGACGGCGGAGACCGCACGAAGAGCAGGCTCGCGGAGCAAGAATGCAACGACGCCGACGACGAACAGGCTGCGCCCAGCCGTGATCGACACGCACTCGAATCGATCGAGCGCGCCTTCGATGCGCGTCGTCGCGTGCATGCGTGAAATCGGGCGAATGAGGATCGCCGCGAATACCGCACCGACGCATGCGGCAGTCGCATCGCGCCCCGCGTGATCGTGCAAACCAAATGCGAGCGCGTACGTGGCCAAGAGCGACGCTACGACCGGAATCCAAAACGCGTAAGCGTCGCGCACGGCGACGATTGCAAATGCCCCAACCACCAGGCTCGTCGTGACCGTGACGACGCACGACGCGCCTGCGACATCGAGCGCAAACGCAGTGCAGAGTGCGGCGATCATCGCCACCGACGAACCGAGGACCCCACGCACGACACGCTCACTCAGGGGCCGCGGAACGAGCTCCATGCAACACACACTGCATTCCGAACCGCGACCGCGCAAGCAACTATCGTTCGTAAACGAGAAGCTCGCCGAACATGTCGGTGTCGCGCACGCCGACGCGATGCATGCCCACTTTTTCGAGCACTTTTTGGCTCGCGCGGTGCCAAGGAAACGTGCACGCCTGAACGTGCGATACGTCGCGCTGCTCGAGCGCCCAATCGACGACGGCGCGCGTGCCCTCGGTCGCGAAACCTTTGCCTTGCCACGCTTCGTCAACGCCGTACGCAACTTCGACGACGCCGCCTTCTTCCGGATTGCCGCTCAGCACGACGCTGCCGATGACGACCGCTTCCGTTTTGTGCACGAGCACGCGCGCGCCCCAAAGCCATGCGTCGGGATCGCGGCGAAGTTTTTCGATGGGGCACGAGAACGCGCGTTCGACGAGCGCCCTACCCGGCCACAGATCCGGAAACTTTGCGCCGATGAGTTTTTCGGCCGCCTCACGATCGGCGGCGAGCACGGCTTCGACCAAGTCGCGCGTGATCGGCAGCAGCGTCATCCGCTCTGTGGTGAGTGGCCGTTCCACATCTCTGTCTTAGGTCGTAGGCGCGTCGTGGATCAACCACGCGCCGCGTCATCACGGGGTGTAGATGCGCACGTACTCGCGCGCGCTCGTTGCCCATGAGCTATCGCGCGCCATCGCACGCTGGCGGAGCTCGTTGAATGCCCCGCGAGCGAGAAACGCGCCAAGCGCATCTTCAAAGGCCACGAGCAAATCGACCACACTCGGAGAAGCAGCGACGAAACCCGTGCCCGTCCCGAGCGCTAGGTTGGCTGGCTCCACGGTGTCGTGCAGACCGCCGACATCCGTGACGATCGGGATGGCGCCGAAGCGCATTGCGTAGAGCTGCGTGAGGCCGCACGGCTCGAAACGCGATGGCACGACGATGAAGTCCGCTCCGGCGTATACACGCGTGGCGAGCGCCGAATCGAACGCGATGCGCGCGGCGACGTGACCCGCGAATCGTAACGATGCGTGATGAAGGAGCTCTTCGAGCTTTGCGTCGCCCGTGCCGACGAGAACGACGCGCGCGCCGCGATCGACGAGCGCGCCGAGCGCCTCCCCGAGGAGGTCGATGCCTTTTTGATCCGTGAGGCGCGACACGCACGCAAAGAGCGGCGCGTCTGGCCAGTCGAGATCGAGCTCGTGGATGAGCGCTTGCTTGCATGCCCACTTGCCCTTCCAAACCGTGCGCTCGTCGTATTTTTCGGCGATGCGCGGCTCGGTGCGCGGGTTGAAGCGCTCTTCGTCGATGCCATTGGCGATGCCGATGAGCTTGCCGGCGTGCGCGCGGAAGAACCAATCGAGGTAGAAGCCTTGGCCGGGTCGCCGAATTTCGCGCGCGTACGTCGGGCTCACGGTGCTGACGACATCGGCGAGCGCGACTGCGCCTTTCAGCAAGTTCACGTTGCCGTCGTGCTCGAGACACATGCCGTGAAAGAGCTCGCGCGGGATCGCGAGGCGATCGAGCACATCGCGACCGCACACGCCTTGGTACGCGAGGTTGTGCACTGTGAATATGCTGCGAACGCGCGCCCACGCGGGGCCCATCGTCGCGCGCGCGTAGATGATCGAGAGCGCCGCATGCCAGTCGTGAGCGTGGATGATGTCGGGGCCGCCTTCCCAGAGGCGCGCGGCGATCTCGAGTGCGCCTCGCGAAAGTGTGGCAAAGCGGAGCTCGTTGTCGCCGAAGGTGCCCGATGCGTCGCCGTAAATTCCCTGGCGAGCGCCGAACAAATAATCGTTCGCGAGCAAACAGAAGCGGAGCGAGCCGCCGCTCGATGTGACGCTTTCGTCGGTAACTTCGCAGACGCCGCACGCGCGCACGTCATCGTGACCCCAACCCGTTCGCGCGAGGATGCCGCTCTCCCAAAAACGGTGCGCGCCAGGGACGCGCGTCGTTCCGTAGAGAGGAGTGACGACGCACACCTCGTGGCCCAATCGGGCGAGCGCGCGCGACAAGCCATAAACGACGTCGCCGAGCCCTCCGGTGCGCGCGAAGGTCTCGACCTCCGAGGAGATCATGAGGATGCGCATGCGCCCTCGCGAGCTATCACCTTTCGCAAATCAGAAGCGAGTTGAATTCTCCACCACTACCTCGAGAGGCGCACTCCAAACATTCGACCACCCACGAGCGCGCCAATCGCCGCGTACAAAACGACGGGAAGCACGTGTGCCACGGCCACGTGAAGAGGCGCCACGAGCGGGCAATGCATGTCGATCAAAACGCCGCCCCAAGCGCCCGCAGCCGCGCCAATGGCCGCGCCCGTCGCGCGAGGGTGCACGGGATCGCTCGTGCGCCGCAGATACGAGAGCGCGACGATCGGGCCGATCGAGAGGAGCATCGTCGCGGCGAGACACGCGATGTGGTTGTGCCACGTTCCGGCCGGCTCACGCACTTCGGGCCAACCCACGGTCACGCCCATGACCCAACCAAAAATCGCGGGCGCGGCGGCGAGCGCACCCGCGACGAGCACGACGCGCGCGCTTCCGAGCATCGTTCGCTTGCGGCCCGCGGCCATGGCGCTCGCGGCAAATGCGATCGCTGCCCATCCAGCGGCCGAGACTGCGACGAACGCGAGCGGCCGACCACCGAGAGACAAACCAAGCGCGGCGATCATCGTCGTGGCTGTCGCGAGGCCGAGCACGACCGCTGCCAAATTTCCGCGACGCGTTGCGCTCGCATCCGGCGATGGCGTTTCTTTTGCTCGTGCCAGCACGCGCGCGCGAATGTCGGGAGGCAGAAGGACCGTCATGATTGCTCCTTCAACGGGACGAGATCGCCGAGCACCGCACGTAGCGCGAGGTATGCGCGATGCGCGCGAAGCTTCACGGCCGACTCGGTGGTGCCGAGAACGGCCGCGGCTTCGGCGATGGAGAGCTCTTTCTCTTTGACGAGCTGAAACGCGATGCGTTGGTTGTCTGGGAGCTTGGCGAGCTCGCGATGAATGCGCGCGCCGAGCTCGCTCGCGTAAGCGGCGTCGTCGGGTGCGATGTCGCCCGTCTCGGGCTCGGGGCCATCATTCGGATCGTACGGAACTTCACGGCGACCGCGACGTGTCGAATCGATCCAAAGCCGGCGCGCGATCGCGTACGCCCACGGAAGTACCGCGGCGCCCTCGATGAACGAGCCACGCGCCAAGTGAATCTTGAGCATCGTCTGCTGCAAGACGTCTTGTGCACGCGCTTCGCTGCGCGTTTGCCGGAGCAAGAACGCATAAAGACGCGGCGCAATCGCGTCGTAGAGCTCGCCGAACGCTGCCTCGTCCCCGCGGGCATAGCGCTCCATGGCGAGGTCTTGCGGCGCGCGCTCCACCGCGCGTTTGATAGCACGGGCACCGAAAAGGGCGGGTAGCGCGAGCTCCACCCACCAAGTACGCAGGCGCTCGCTCGACGGTTTCGGCGCTAAGCTGCGGTCGTGGACGCTACCATCGTGATCGAGGCTCATTTCGAGCGCGCGACCTTCGCCGACGAGCCCGTCAAGGTGATCGCCACGAGCGACGGACGCACCATCCGCAAGCTCGGCGGGCCCAACAAACGCGGTGGAAACACGTACATCCTCACGTGGACGCCCTCGACGCCAGCCGGAACGTGGCCCGCCGCCGCCCTGCCGGTCACGCTCGCCATCGGGCTCCCGCGCAGTCGCGATCTCGGCATCGCCGAAGACGTCGAGCTCGACGTCGCATCACGCTCGTGGGCTCGCGTCGCGTGTAGCGCGTTTCGTCTCGAGGTTGGCGCCGCGACTACAGTCGGTCCCGGCGACGACGGAACGAGCGGCGTCTACTTCGAAGACACCACGTGGCCGAGCGACCTCACGCCGGGCGCCATCGCAACGACCGTGCTCCACGTCGATGCGCAAGCCCACATCTACGACACCGATATTTACATGAACGGCGCCGACCACGTCTTCTCGCTCGATGGCCACGCGGGCACCATCGACTTTCGCAGCATCGCAACGCACGAGATCGGGCACGTGCTCGGGCTCGGCGAGTCGGCCGATCCGATCGCGACGATGTACACGGCGTATCCACCAGGCGTCGCGTGGCGCTCGCTCGAAGAAGACGATCGCAACGGCGTGTGCACGCTCTACCCCGGCACGGGCGACGCGCTCGGCTGCGAGGCCACTCCATGCCCGAATGACTTCGTGTGCGTCGCGCGCGAATGCGAGCGGCTCGGTGACCAGCGAATGATCTGCTCTCCGTGCGAACCCTCGATCACGAGCGCGTGCGAGGGCGCAGGCGACAAAGCGCGCTGCGTCGCGGTCTCGAGCGGCTACACGTGCGGGAGACCGTGCGTGCTCGGCGACGATTGCGGCACGGGCTTCACGTGCGTCGCGACGACGTCGTCCGGCGACTATCAGTGTGTGTCCTCCGACGGGTGCAAAACGGCTGCAAATCCCTGCACAATAGCTGCAGACTGCACGGACCCCAGCGATGCCGGATGGATCTGCGGCGGCGGCGCGTGCGCGGGTCCGCTGCCCGTTCCCGACGCCGGCACCGACGCATCGTTCGACGCCTCCGACAACGACTCGAGCATCGGCGTCGTGCGCGGCGGCGGTTGCAACGCGAGCGGCGGCGATGGTGCGTGGGCGTTTGCTCTCGCACTTGCAGCTCTCGGCGCACGCTACAAAAGAAACGGCACCCAGCGTCGCACGTGAGCTCGGTAGTCGGCGTACTCCGCGGGAAACTCCGCACCGAGCACGCGCTCTTCCCAACTCATGCGAACGACTTGACCGGCGACGATCGGCACGACGAGGAGCGCGCGCAAATCTCCGAGCGCGAGCGCGAACCCGATCCATACGATCGTCTCACCCAAATAAAGCGGATGTCGACTGAGGGCGTACGGCCCCGTCGTGACGAGCGCGCGTGCCTCCGGCAAAATCGAAAACGCCTTGCGCAAATGCAGCAACGCCCAAAGCGTGTACGCCGTTCCGATGATCACGACGACCGCGCTCGCGAGCTCGAGCGCTGGCCGTGCACGATGGGCGGTCACGCCGAGGTACGCGCTCGCGCCCGCTGTCACCAGTACGACGAGAATCACGAGCAGGCTCCGATCGCCGCTCTTTCGCGGCAGGCGCGTCACGTACGAAAACGTGAGGAGCCCGTAAAAAAGCAGCCCACAGAGCTCCGCACCAAAATGAATCGCATCGGTGAAAGACCGCTCGGCGACGAGCTGCGCATCCGTGGCGACAAAGAGCTTCGAGACGGTGGCGAGCGCGAAGAACAGCGCCGGAACGATTCGCGCAAGCAGCACATCCCAGACGAACCGCTTCACGTGACGGCTACGCTCAATTCGCTTGAGAGGCCGCGGCTTCGCGCTTGTCGCGCTTCTTCGTATAGAGCGCCTCGATGACCTTGCCGTACTTCTCCATGACGTTGCGGCGCTTCACTTTGAGGCTGGGCGTGAGCATGCCGTTGTCGGTGGTGAAGTCTTCGCCGATGATCGCGAACTCTTTGACGGCTTCGAAACCTTTGAACTCGCCCATGTACTTTTCGAGCTCGCTCTTGAAGAGCTCACGCACGCGCGGGTTGTCGAGGAGCGCGTCGCCTGATTGCGAGCCGAGGCCTTGTGACTCGGCAAACTTTTTCACGCCCTCGAGGTTGGCGCAGAGCAGCGCGACGTTGAACGGTTTGTTGTCCCCGTAGACGAGCGCGTTGAGGATGTAAGGCGAGAGCTTGAGCTT
Source organism: Polyangiales bacterium (assembly GCA_038239005.1). Lineage (GTDB taxonomy): Bacteria > Myxococcota_A > Polyangia > Polyangiales > Polyangiaceae > DASXHD01. The sequence continues at coordinate 72,303 of JBBSFE010000013.1, read as the reverse complement.
TTCTTCGAGCGGCGACGGCACGACGTATTTGCCGTTCTCGAGCTTGTACTGCTCTTTGATTCTACCTGTAATATACAAGTATCCCGCGGGGTCGAGGAAGCCTTGGTCGCCTGTGCGGAAGCCGCCGTCTTTGGTGAAGACGAGTGCGTTCTCCTCGGGGCGTTTGAAGTAGCCCTTCATGACGTTCGGGCCGACGATGATGATCTCACCTTCGACGCGATCTTTGCTGCCGTGCCCGATGGTCGGGTCGATGACGATGCGCACGCCTGGAAGCGCGCGACCCACCGAGCCGATGCGGCGCTCGCCGGGCCAGTTCGCGGTCGCGATGGGCGACGTTTCGGTGAGGCCGTAGCCTTCGTACACGGTGACGCCGAGCGAATCGATGAACTCGGCGACGTCGCGCGAGATCGCAGCACCACCGCTGAAGGCGTACTTGAGTCGCCCGCCGAAACGCTCGCGCACCTTCGAGAAGACGAGCTTGTCTGCGGCGGCGAGCGTGAGGTGCTCGCTGATCGTGAGGCGCTGATGCTCGCGCTCCTTCGCGGTGCATTTCAGCGCGGCCTTGACGAGGTTCTGAACGACCGCCGGTTTCTCGGAGATCGTCTTTTGCACGGCTTGATAGAGCTTGTTGAAGATGCGCGGCACGCTGAAGAGAAGCGTGGGTCGCACTTCGACGAGGTTTTCCAAAATCTTTTGCGTCGACTCGCAGAGGGCCATGCTCGCGCCGCGCGAGAAGAGCACGTGGAGCTCGCACGTTTGGCCGAACGAGTGCGCCCACGGCAAAAACGAGAGGGAGCGGTCTTCCTGGTTCATCGGAAAGACCGCTTTCACCGCTTCGACGTTCGAAGCGATGTTGCCGTGCGAGAGAATGACGCCCTTCGGGTTGCCCGTGGTGCCGCTCGTGTAGATGAGGCAGCACGTGTCGTCGCTTCGAGGTTTGATCGCAGCGACGTCTTCGTTCGCGGCGAGGAGCGATGCGTAGGTGACGACGTTATCGCCGGTGGCGCCGGCTTCGAGGCAGATGATTTTCTTGAGCGAGGGTATCGCGCCGAAGAACTTCGTCGTCTTGTCGAGGATTGTCTTGTTCGCGACGACGAGCGCTTTGGCTTCGCAGTCGCGGACGATGAACTCCCAGTCTTTGTCGTGCTGGGCTTCGTACATGGGGACCATCGCGGCGCCGAGCCCGAAGCACGCATATGCGAGCACGGCCCACTCGACGCGATTGTCGGCGACGACGGCGATTTTGTCGTCACGCGCGATACCGAGCGCCGAGAGACCAGCGCGTGCCTTGTTCACGGCGACGCCGAACTCGCCGTACGTCGTCCAGACCCATTGCCCGTTCGTTTTGGTGCCAAAAAGATCGTTCTTGGCGAACTCTTGGGTGGCGTAATCGAAGACGTCGACGAGATTCTCGAAACGGGCGCTCATGTTGCGGGCAGAGTACCATCGGCATCGCAATGAGCGGAAGCTTCCACGTCCACACGTTCGGCTGCCAAATGAACGTCCACGACTCCGATCGCATGGCCGAGGTGCTCCGCTCGCACGGCTGGCAAGACGAGGCCGATGCCGCTCGAGCGGACGTCATCGTCCTCAACACGTGCAGCGTCCGCGAGAAGGCCGAGCATAAGCTGCGAAGCGAGCTCGGCAGGCTCGCGGCGATGAAGCGAACGCGCCGTGATTTGGTGCTCGTCGTCGCTGGCTGCGTCGAGCAGCAAGAGGGCGACAAGCTTCTCGCGCGCGAGCCCGCCCTCGACCTCGTGATTGGGCCGGACAACATCGAAGAGCTGCCCGCGCTGCTCGAGCACGTGCGTGGCGGTGGGCCTCCGCGTGCGCACGCAATTTTCGACACCGAGTCGCCTCGCTTTCTCGCAGCTGCGCCCGAGCCGGGCCGAACACCCGTGAGCTCGTTCGTGACCACGATGAAAGGTTGCGACGAGCGTTGCTCGTTTTGCATCGTCCCGTACACGCGCGGGCCCGAGCGTTATCGCCCAGCCGCCGACATCGTCGCGGAGTGCAATCGGTTCGTCGCCGCCGGCGCGCGTGAGGTCGTCCTGCTCGGTCAAACGGTCGACAGCTTTCGCGATCCGGCGCTCGGCACCGAAGAAGGCGACGAGTCGCAGTTCCCTCACCTCCTCCGCATGATCGCCCGCGACGTACCCGGCCTCGCACGGCTTCGCTACACGAGCCCGCACCCGCGCCACGCGACGGACGCGCTCGTTGCCGCTCACGCAGAGGTCGACGTCCTCGCGCGCCACGTCCACTTGCCCGTTCAGTCCGGGAGCGACGTCATGCTCCGGCGCATGATTCGCCGCTATACGCGTGCAGAATACATCGAACGCGCAACCAAGCTGAAAGCAGCCAGATCGGGTCTCACGATGTCGACCGATCTCATCGTCGGTTTTCCCGCCGAGACGGATGCCGACTTCGACGCCACGCTCTCGCTCGTGCGCGAGGTCGGCTTCGTGTCGATCTTCGCGTTCAAATATTCGCCGCGTCCGTTCACGCCCGCGCTCAAGCTCAAAGGCGAGATCCCCGAAGACGTGAAAGACGCGCGACTCGCCGCGCTCCTAGCAGCCGGGAATGTCCTCACGGAGAAACACCTCGCGGCGCTCGTCGGCACGACGCAGCGCGTGCTCGTATGTGGCCGCGGCCGCGCCGAAGGAACGTTCGAAGGGCGCAGCGAGGCGAACGAAATCGTCCACGTCGATGGCCTCGCCGGGTTCGATCCCATCGGCCAGATGCTCGACGTCGAGATCACGCGAAGCTTCAAGCACTCGCTCGCAGGTGTGGCCCACGCGAAAGAGCTTCCGCGCTCGAGGCCAACGCATCACCGCGCATTGCCGCTGCTCTGAAGCTCAGAACGGTTCATCAGCGATGCGCGGACGACGAATGCGATCAGAATCACCGCGAGAATCGCCGAGGCTCCGATGGTTCCGAACGCGAGACCACCTTGCGCGCGCGACTTCGTGAGCACGTCGCCGACGGTTGCACCAAACGGGCGCGTCAGCACGAATGCGATCCAGAAGAGCGCCACGCGCGACATCTTCGTGAAGAACGCGGCGGCGAGCACGAGAGCCAGTAGCCCTCCGATGAGGAGCGCGCCGCCGAAGAAGCCGAGGCCTGAGCTGTCGGCGAGGAAATCCCCGAGCGCCGTGCCGAGCGTGTTCGAAAAGAGAATCGTGACCCAATAGAAGATTTCCGATTTTCGCGTCGTGATGTGGTCGACGGAAAGCGACCCTGTCGAGATGCGCCACGTGGCGAAGAGTGCCGCGAGGATCGTGACCAAAATCGCGGCGCCCTTCGCGTATCCAAGACCGAGCGTTCGATCCATGGTGTCGGACATCGTGGTGCCCGCCGTGCTCGTCATGAGGATCACGGTCCAGTAGAGCGGCGGGTGGTAACGCTTCGAGAGCAGCTGCGCGCCCAGGCTCACCGCGAACGCGGTAATCAAGACGAGCGAGCTCACGGCGTAGCCGACCTTGAGCGTCATCGACATCAGATCGCCGGCGGTTTCGCCGAGCGTCGTTGCGGCGATCTTCATCACCCAAAATGCCGCCGTGATTTTGGGCAGCTTGCTCATAGCGCAAGGCTACACTGACACCGTGCGCGCGCGCGGTCAGCGGGTCACTGGAAGGCCCAGCGGAACGCGATGCTCTTGTTGCCATGGCCCAAGCCCATGAAGCCGCCGCGCGCCGACGTCGGCGTCGTGATCTTGAGCGCCATGTCGGTGGTTGCGGGCGTCACGAGGTTTTGGTTCGGCGCGCAGAGGCGGCCCTTCGTGTTGAAGACGTCGACCGGTCCGGGAATCATCGTCGTCGAGTAGACCGGCTGCGATTCGCAGATGCTCTGGCCCGTGGTTGCGTTGTAGTTGCAAACCTGGCGCGTGCCGGTGCGCTCGGTGTGCGGCACGAGACCTTGGTATGTCTGGCTCGTGGGCGCCTCGGCGTTGAGCTGCGGCTGGAGGAGCGTGCCCGTGCTGCTCGTGAGCTTCACTTCGGCAGCCGTGAGATCGATCGCGGCGAGCTCGTGGAGCGAGACGTTCACGCAGATCTGCGACTTGTCGAGCGACTCGATGACGGCTTCGTCGGACATCGAGCCAACCGGCAAGCCGTTCTGGCTCTCAGCATAGCCGTGATCTTTCACGATGTGATTTTGCGGAAGGTGCCCGGCGACGATGGGGTTCGGCATCGTCATGTCGGGACCGGCGCATCCGGTGACGGCGAGGCTCGCAAAAAGCGAAACGACGGGTAAAAAGACGTGCTGAAGCTTGATGATGTTCATGACGATTGGTGTCTCCCTCGATGACAGCTGGTTTCGGACGGTGTTACGGCAGCCGGCTGTCCAAATCTTCCCGCTTCCTATCAGATGAACTAGTGATGCGGCATGAAGATTGGTGGCGTCATCGTCCTTGCCGTGTGCCTCCCATGCGCATGCGGCGCAAGCATTCGCGTCGTGACGGCGAGCCCGCAGGGCGGGGAAATTGCGCTGATTGGCTCGCGCGATAGCGCGATGGAAAAGGCGCGCGCGGAGATGGCGCAGAAGTGCGGCGGTGCGACGTCGTACGAGGTCGTCGAAGAGGGCGAGGTCGTCATCGCCGCCGACGGCGCGGCCACGAGCACGTTCGAGGTCGGTCACGACACGAAGGGCGCGCGCGAATGGCGCGTCAAGTACACGTGCGGCGCACCCGATGCGAGCGCCGCCACGGACTAACGATAAACCTCGTGCGTTGCGGTGACGCGTTCGTGGAGTTTGAACGAGAGCGCCACCGCCCAAACGACGAGCGTCGTGAGCTTTGCGACGGCCTCCACCCACGAGGGCGCGCTGATGCCGTGGGGACCGAAGAGATCCGTTTCGATTGCCATCAGCACGGCACCGAAGACGCGCAAGAATCCGCGCATCATCATCGTGCCCCATTCAGGTTGCTCGCCATGCTCGTCGACGACGAGCATGTTGGTGATCGTCTTGCCGGGCGTCGACCACACGCGTTCGAGTGCCGCGAAGCTGAGTGACGAGACGAACCACGCCGCGGCCCAACTCCGCGTGATGAGCATCACGACGACCGCGTAAAGCATCATCGGAACGAGATCGATCGCGAGCGCTGTCACGCGCGAAGCGAATCGCGCAGGTACGCGGCGGATCAATCGCGCGTCCGCGATGGCGCGCCGGAGGTCGGCGTACGTTGCGAAGCGCCCTTCTGGTTTCTTCGCCATCAAGCGCAGCACCAGCGCTTCTGCGGGCGGTCGCAGATTCGGCAGGAGCTTCCGTGGCGCAAGCGGCTCTTGCTCGACGTGCGCACGAAGAAGCTTGGCGGCCGTGTCGCCAGTGAACGGCGGCTGACCGAGAATGGCTTCGTAGAGCGTCGCTCCGAGCGCGTACATGTCTGCGCGAAAATCGACCGGCTCGCCGCGCGCTTGCTCGGGCGCGAGATACGCGGGCGTGCCGAGGATGGCGCCTGTACGTGTGAGCGATCCGCTCGTCGTGGGCGAGAGCCTCGCGGCGAGCGCCACGACCGGCTCTCCGCTCACGGGCGCATCTCCGACGTAGACGTTTCTCGCGAGACCGAAGTCGGCGAGCATGATGCGACCCTCTTTGTCGACGAGGATGTTCGACGGCTTCACGTCACGATGCACGAGCCCGGCGTCGCTTCCCGCTGCGAGCGCTGATGCGATTGCATCGGCGACATCGAGCGCGAACGCTTCCGGCACCACCGTATCGCGTGCGATGCGCTGCGCGAGCGATTCACCATCGACGAGATCCATCACGAGGAACGACACGCCGTCTTGCTCGCCGACGAAATGGATCGGCACGACATTCGGGTGACGCAAGCTCGCCTGAACGCGCGCCTCGCGCACGAAGCGCTCGCGCGATGCGTCCGATGCGCCGAGCAAGACTTTGAGCGCGACGTCCCGATGAAGGCTGGTGTCCCACGCGCGATAGACCGCGCCCATGCCGCCGTGGCCGACACGTGCGTCGATGCGAAAGTGGCCGAGCGTACGCCCGACCATTTTGTCGAGCTCGCGCTGCTCGTGCTCGCTCGCGGGATCGGCGTCGGACGGAATCGTCGGCGCAAGCGGGCTTACGTAGGCTTCATCGGCCATCGGTTACGGGCAAACTATCGCACGATCCGCGTCTCGACGGGCGCGACGCCCATGCGCAACATGCCGAGCTCGCGTGCGGCCTCGCTCGAGAGGTCGATGATGAAGCGGTGCGACACGGGGCCGCGATCGTTGACGCGCACGCGCACCGTGCGCCCGGTGTCGGTGCGGCGGACGTCGAGCCACGTGCCAAGCTTCAGCGTGCGATGGGCAGCTGTGAGCTTCGAAGGGTCGAAGATTTCGCCGTTCGCCGTGTGATGTCCTGCCAGTGCCGAGCCGTACCAGGAGGCTGAGCCGCGCTCGAGGATTTCGCTCGGCGCGAACGGTGGAGTTATTTCGGCGAGCGGCGCGGCCGTTGGCGTTTGCGTTGGCGTTTGCGTTTGCGTGGGCGTTGGCGTCGGCGTTTGCGTGGGCGTTTGCGTTTGTGGCTCCGCCGCGGGGGAGCACGCGAGGAGCAGCGCGAGCGCAAGGGCACGCGATCTCAAACGCGCGCGAGCTCGATGCCCACGCGGGCTCCGCCACCCTCGCGATTTTGCGCGTACGCGCGGCCGCCGTGGGCTTCGGCGATGCGTTTCACGAGAGCCAGGCCGAGCCCGACGGACGCCTCGCCGCCGTTTTTCCCGCGGTAAAATGGTTGGAATACTTGGAGCTCTTCGCCTTGCGCGAAACCGGGGCCGTCGTCTTCGACTTCGAATGCGATGCGCGGGCCGCGCTCGATGAGGCACAAACGAATCGCCCCGCCGGCGTGGCGCTTGGCGTTTTCGAGCAGGTTTCCGACCGCTCGCGCGACGAGCGTTGCGTCGCCGAGGAACGTGGCGTTCTCGGATTGATCGTCGAGCACGGCGTTCGTCGGGCCGACGCGATCGAGCGCGGCCTTCGCGATGTCGTGCGCGATGAGCTCGGTGCGGCGGAGCGCGCCGAAATCGATTCGGCTCGCAGCAAGGAGCTCGCTCACGAGGGCGTCCACGCCGACGACTTCTTTGTCGAGCTCGTCGAGATGCTCGCCGCGTTTCGTTTGGTCCCGCGCGTCGCGTGCGAACTCGACGAGAAGCCGCATGCGCGCGAGTGGTGTGCGGATCTCGTGCGACACCGTGGCGAGGAGCGCGCGCTGATCGGAGAGCTGCTTGTCGATGCGATCGGCCATCTCGTTGATCGCGTAGCCCACGAGCGGCATCTCGCCGACTTGCATGCGTCTGTCGGTGAGCTGGATGCGTGCGTTCATGTTGCCCGCGCCAATCTCACGCGCGACGCGTTCGAACTCTTGCATCGGCGCCGCGATGCGCCGTGCCATCGCACGTGAGAGCGTCCACAAGAGCAGAAGTGCGAGAAACCCCGCGAACAGCGCATGCGACGTCACGGGCTTGTGAATGCCGAAACCGAGCGTGCGCAAAATCGCGCCGCCCGTGAGCGTCGTGATGACGATGACGGTCGCGAGCGTGAAGAAAATCCGCCGCTGGAGACGCCACCGCAAATAAAAGACGCGGTGCTCGCCCCACGGCTCGCAGTCCGGCCCCATGTGGCGGCGATGATGGCGATGATGTCTCCAGAAATGCGGCCGCACGTTTACTCCTTCGACAAAACGTAGCCGACTCCGCGCACCGTTTTGATCAAACGGGGCCCTTTCGGATCGTCTCCGAGCTTTTGTCGCAAATGCGAAATGTGGACGTCGACGGTGCGCTCGCCGACGACGACGTCGCCGCGGCCGGCTTCCGACAAGAGCGAGTCGCGCGGAACGACGCGGCCCGCACGGCGCACGAGCGCAACGAGGATGTCGAACTCGATCCCGGTGAGCTCGACGCGTTGATCGGCGCGCAACACTTCGCGCCGCCCGAGATCGATCGAGATGTTTCCGGCCGAGAGGCGCTCGACGGGCGTCTCGGGTTGGACGCGCCGAATCACGGCGCGAATGCGCGCGAGGAGCTCGCGCGGCGAAAACGGTTTGGCGATGTAGTCGTCCGCGCCGATTTCGAGACCCACGACGCGATCGGTTTCGTCGCCCTTCGCGGTGAGCATGAGGACGGGCACGTTGCTTGTCTGCCGGATGCGGCGGCACACTTCGAGCCCGTCGATGCCGGGCATCATGACGTCGAGGAGGACGGCATCGACGCCGCCCTCCTCGAGCATTTGCAGGCCAAGCTTGCCGTCACGCGCGCCCTTCACCGAGACGCCGTTCTGCTCGAGGTAGCTCGAGAGCAGCTCGAACAGCCGAGCGTCGTCGTCGATGAGGAGCACACGCATTGCCGTGACATGACTAGCGCGAATCGCTGTTGCGGTCAGCGCAGTCGGTGTGGTGAGCGTAGCGAGCATTATTGTTCCAATCTCCACCGTGGCACGAGCTATGGCGCATATGGGCGAACCCGGCGGCGTATCCACCAATGGTTCCGAGTGCGAGAGCAGCAATCAAAATTCGACGGCGCATCTCACACCCACCTTTCGTCGTGATCGCTCACGTGACGCCCGCGATCGCCGCGGTCGCTGCGATCACCGCCACCCCAGAAACCGCGTCCGCGCGATTCGACGATGTCCGCGAGGATGCGACGCTGGCGATCGTCGAGCGCCTCGTGGATTTGCGCGAGAGACTCGAGCATGACGACGCGAACTTTCGCGAACGATGCGTCGGCCTTTCCGCTCACACCTTCCGCTGCCGTTCGATCGAACGTTTCGCCGCGTAGCAAGCTCGTGAGGTCGGACGTGTCGCGCCATTCGCCGCGAGCTTCACGCACCGTCTCTTTGACCTTGTCGAACGCATCGCGAATGACTTTCTCCTGACCCGGTGTCGTCTCGAGACGCGTGAAGAGTCCGCGCATCACGAAACCGGGACCCCAGCCGCCACCACCGCGTCCCCAGCGACCGAAGCCGCCGTGATCGTGACCGTGACCGTGATCGTGGCCGTGCCAGCCACCACCACCGAAACCTCCGTAACCGTGACCGCAGCCGCGGCCGTGGCCCCAGCCGCCGTGGCGCCCGTGCCGAAGCACTTTGACGAGCGCCACCAAACAAACCGTACCGACTATGAAACCGATCATGCGTGATCCTCCGTTCACGAACTACCTTGCGCAGTCAGCGTTAAGCCCGCGCATGGCAAACGATGAAGAAACATGAAGAGCGTGATAAGGCGGGAGCGTGGAACGGCTTCACGCAGCGCTGATCCTCGCGTGGGCGCTCGTGAAAACGCTGCTTGCGCCGTTTTTCGGTGCTCGCCGAGGCCTCCGAGCGTTCGAGGCGAGCTACGCCGAAAAAGAAGGGCTCACGGCCGTCAGCGAAGCGGATCGCAAAGCTCTACCGACGTTCAGCCGATGCATTGCGTGTGGTCGCTGCAACATCGGCGAGGCCTCGCGCATCGTCGCTTCAAAGGGCGCGTTTGCCGGCGTGATGGATCTGGTGTTGGCGTCGTCGCGAAGCATGCCGGACTTCGCAGCCGCGGCGCGTTCGTTCGAAGCCGTGGACGACGCGCATCTTGCGGAGCTCGAGCACGTTTGCCCAACGGACGTGCCGATGCGCGCGATTCGCGCGTTCGTTCTGTCGCGACGAGGCTCCGTAACAGCACCGTAACGTCTTCCCGAATGTGACGAGACGTTACGCTCCGAGTGTTACGAACGATCGCTGATTTGCGGCGTTTTCAGCGGTTCGGTGTGTGGCATGCCGGCTGCACTATGGGTCGTCATGAACACGAGGCAGTCATTCTCCGACGCGACGACGTGGACCGACGAACAATTGGTCGCGCGTCTCGTGAAGACGCAACCTCTCGCTTGGCGCGAGTTCGAGCGACGCTACGAGCGTCTCATCGACCGCTGCATCTTGAAGGTGACGCGTCGCTTCGCTTCCGTCGTGAGCGCCGATGATGTCCGCGAGATCGGCGCCACACTCCGCCTATCGCTTCTCGCCAACGACATGCACAAGCTCCGCACGTTCGACCCCGAACGCGGCAATCGCTTCTCGAGCTGGATGGGTCTTCTCGCAATCAACGCGGCGTACGATTACCTCCGGTCGGTTCGTCGCGAGCCCGGCAAGGCCGCTCTCTCCGAGGCGACCGATCTCGCCGCCGAGACACCCGATCCCTTCGAGTCTGTCGCGCTCCGCCAGCGCGCCAACATTGCCCAACGCTTGCTCGAGAGCTTCAGCGCACGCGACCGCGCATTCGCCGCGCTCTACTTCGGCGAAGGCCTCGACCCGACCGTGATTGCCGCGCGCATGAAGATCAGCGTGAAGACGGTCTACTCGAAGAAACACAAAATCCAGGCTCGCCTCGAGGCCATGCAACGCGCGGCATGACGTGGTATGAGAGCCCCGTGAAATACGGGGTCCTCACCTCCTTCTTGTTCGTGGTTCTGGCTTGCAGCTCTGGCAAGGACAACGATCAGCCCGCCACGCTCAACCCGAATCCGCTCGGCCCAGGCGCACGTTTGCGCGACGTGCAAAATCCCGCGAACGCACAAGCCGGTCGCAGCGTCAGCGTCACCAGCGTGATCGTCACCACCGTCGACACGTTCGACGAAACGCACGACGGCAAAAGCCGCGGCACCATCTTCGTCCAAGACGCCGACATCGCGGGGCCGTTTGCGGGCATCAGCATGTACGCGCCCACATTCGTCCCGGCGAATCTGCGGCTCGCGCCAGGTGACGTCGTTCAGCTCGATGGGCAGTACACCGAAGAGCACACCATCGGCACGACGGTGAATTTCGGAACGTCGTTCTTGCCGCAAATGAGCAAGCCGCAAGTGCACCAAGAATTCGAGATGACGCTGCCCGCGCCGATTCCGGTAAACATCACCGACCTCCAAGATTTCTCGACCGCCCGAAAGTGGATGGGAACCCTCGTCACGCTGCTCGACGTCACCGTGACGAACGCACCGGCGCCGTCGGATGGCAAAGGCCGTGTCACGGCCGCGCTCACGACCAACACGACCGGGCCTTTCGTGAACAACGAGCTCTGGGATTTGCAGGCGTGGACGGGCACGAACGGCTCGAACTCGTTCGCCGCGGGCACGCACTTCAAGTCGATCACCGGCATCGTCGACTTCTTTTTCAACATCTACGTTTGCCCCCGCTCCGCGGCCGACTTGGTCCAGTGAGCTTCGCGCGAGCGCGCGCGCTCGTGGCCGTGGTTGCGATGGGATGTGCGGGTGCGGCGCCGAATGTCGGTACCGCGCGAGCAGTCGCGGCACCCAAAGCGATGCGCATCGTGCGCGAGCCTGGAAAAGCCGCGCTCGCGATCGTCACGCGCAGCGGCGATCCTGTGGGAGCAAGTGCTGCGTTCGTGTCGACGGCCAAAATTGGTTCGCGTGGCGCCGTCGTTCCGGTTGCGCTCGCAGGTGTGTTCGAGCGCGAAGGCGTTCGCGTCACGCCGCAAGCGGACGGTGTTCGAATCGTGGCCACGAACGTCGCAGAGCTCGTCGCGATCATCTCGGCACCGATTACGCCATCGACGGATCTGGCGCGTGTACGACGCAAGCTCGCAGCGCTTGGCGCGCTTCCACGCGTGACCGCAGAGGAGCTCCCGATTGCAGCGTGCATAGGCACGCTCGTTCCGCCGGGTGATTTGTCGTTGCCGAGCGCGATCGACCTCGAGTCGTGGCGCGCAGCTGCGATCGTGCGTGAGCGCGTTGCATTTGGTGTCGTTGGAAGCGCCCCGATGGAGCACGCGCCGGCGCTTCCGAGCGGAACGCTGGCCCCTCCATCGGACGACGGCGCCGCGCTCGCGGTGCACGACTCGACCGGGCTCCCCGCGAGCATGTCGATGCTCGATGTCGCATGGCGCGGCGATCTTCGCGTGGCCGCTGCGGCGCGTACGCTTGCCGACGCGCGTGCTCCACTCATCGCGATGCTCGCCGCGAGCGATCCTGGCGTGCGTGTGCGTGCAGTAAGCGCTGCGCTTTCGAGTGAAGGCGCCTGCACATCGCTCGCGCTCGAAATGGACGAAGGCGCGACGAGCCGCGGCATCCTGCGCGCGGCTCGGGCGATCGCTCTCGTCACGCGCGAGATGCGTGTTGCGATCGGAAACGATGTCGACCTCGTCGCGCCGACCGACGCCGGCGAGGCAGCCGAGCAGGCCGCGTTGATTGCCTTGGCGTCCGGAAGCGCAGCACGCTCCGACGCGGCCCCTCGCGTCGTTGTGAGCGTGGCGTCACCCGCAGCGGGCACACGCGACGCTCTCGCTCGGGCAATCGCCGACGCCACACATGCGCTCGATGCGCGTGTTGTTGAGCCACGTACGCGCATCGAGTCCGGACAACCTGCATCGTGGGTTCTCCTCGCATCACCGTGCGGAACCGCCGGCGAGTCCGACGCCGACGCAGGGGCCTCGGCTGCGTTTGTCGTTGCCGTCGCGCGCGCTCTACGCGATCACGTCATGAGCGCCGAGCCGTGGATCGCGAGCGACGGCGTCGGCGTGATTGCGTCCGATCGCGACGCCGGCAAGCTTGCTGATGGGCTCGGCCGTGCGTTTCTCGTCGATCCGATCGAAGGTGGCCGCGCCGCACAAAGCCAGCTTCTCGAAACTGCGCGGCCGGGTCTTGCTGCGCTCGCCGAAGCGATTGCGCCGGGTCGCCCGGCCACGGTTTTGCCGACGGGAACGTCGTTCGGGCTTTTGCGCATCTCGGAGGCCGTGATTTCCGCGCGTGCTGAAGCACTTCGACGCGGGCCGCTCCGCCTTGCCGTGATCGCGAACACGAGCGGTCCACACGCTGAAGACGCGGTTGCTCGCGTCGATCGCTGGATCACGCGCACGACCTCGCGCGCCTGCCCAGCGCAAGCGAGCGCCACAACGCCGAAGCCCGGAACGTACTCCGTCACGACGGACGACGGCTCGAGCGAGGTCTACATTGCCGCGATGGTGCCCGACGCGATCTCAGCCGAAGCAGCATCGATCGCAAGCTTGCTCGACGGCCCCGATGGATTGCTCGCGGCCGCGCTCGGCGACGGTCTCGCTCGCACGTATGGTGCGCGCGCGGTGGGTCCTCCCGGTGGCCGGGCGATTGCGATTCACATCGAGGCCCCCTCGAATGCGCTCGACGCAGCTGTCGGCCAGGTTCGCGCATTACTCGATCGCATGCGCCAAGGCGCGATCACGGACGCCGACCTCGCGCGCTCGAAAAAGCGCAGCGATCACGAACGCGCCGCGCGGCTCGCCGACCCACGCCAACGCCTCGTCGTTCTCTTTCGCGATGAAGTCGCCGCCGCTGATCCTCCGCTCGACCGCGTTCGCGCCGCTGCGGCCACGCTGCGCGACGATGCGCTCGTGATCGTCGCCGCGCGTCCGCGTGGTTCTTCGACGACGCGCTTCGTGATCCCCGACGGGGGCAGAACGCCATGACAGAGCCCGTGTGGTTCAAAGTCGACGTCGACGAAGTCTGTTTGCTTCGCGACGGCAAGGAAGCCTACCCCGCGATGCTCGCCGCGATCGCGGCGGCGAAGCGCGAAGTTCTCTTGGAAATGTATTGGGTGAGCCCCGATGCGGTGGGCTTGCGTTTTCTCGACGCGCTCGTCGAGCGGGCGCGCGCCGGCGTGCGCGTCCGCGTGATTTACGACGCCATTGGCAGCATGTCGATCACGCCGGGTTTTTGGGCAACGCTCGTGCGCGCGGGTGGCGAGGTCGTTCCGTTTCACGCGATCTTCCCGCTCCGCAACACGCTCACGCTCGACGTGCTCGAGCGCCGCGACCATCGCAAGCTGCTCGTGATCGACGGCCTCCTTGGTTTCACCGGCGGCATCAACTTGAGCCGGCAATGGTTACCGATCGAAGAAGGCGGCGACGGCTGGCGCGACGACATGGTCGGCGTTCGCGGCGATGTCGCACACGAGCTTCGCGCGCTCTTCTTCGACACGTGGCGCCGCGCGACACTCTCGATGCCTCCCGCCGATTTGCGGCCCGTGCAGAAACGCCGCAAGCGCCGTGTGGTCGTGCTCGCGAACCCGTGGCGGAAGCGCCGCGACATCCACCGCGAGTATTTGCGTCGCATCTACTTCGCGAAGTCGACGATCGACATCGCGAACCCTTATTTCGTCCCGAATCGCTCCGTCCGCGGCGCGCTGACGCACGCGGCCAAGCGCGGCGTGCGCGTGCGCGTTTTGGTTCCGGAGCACGGCGACGTTCGGATGGTGCAGTTCGCGGTCGAAGCGTTCTTCGAGCATCTGCTCAAGCATGCCGTCGAGATTTACATGCTGCGTGATCGCGTCATGCACGCCAAGACCGCCATCATCGACGAATCATTCGCAACGATCGGCAGCTACAACCTCGACGAACGCTCGTGGCGCAAGAACATGGAAGTCAATCTCGCCATCGAGGACGAAGCCTTCGCGCGCCACGTGCGCGGCTGGTTCGACGCTGATTGCAGCACCGCGCGTCGCGTCGAGCTCGACGAATGGCGCGCCCGCCCCGCGACACGCCGCGCTCTCGAGTGGATGGCGTACGGCATGCGGAGGTTGTGGTGAGCCGGCTCCGGCAGATCGCACGCGTCGCGAGCTTTGTCACAATCACGCCGGCGATGCTCGGCGCGTTCGCGCTCCACGACGCCGTGACGTCGCAAGAGCACGAGCAGCTTCGCGATCGATGGGTCGGTGTGTGGTGCTCGATGATCCTCCGATCGTTTGGCATTCGCGTGCTCGTAATCGGCGAATCGCCGAAAGCGACCGCGGATCATGGGCGCCTCGTGGTTTCGAATCATCGCGGTGTTGCCGACGTTCTGGTTCTCTTGCGCACGTTTGGTGGGCGCATGGTGAGCCGCGCCGATCTCTCGAAGTGGCCCCTCATCGGCATCGGCGGGCGCAAGCTCGGCACCGTATTCGTCGACCGAAGCAGCAAATCGAGCGGCGCCGCAACCATTCGCGCGATGCGCGATCTCCTGGTCGCGAAAGCCACGGTCACGATTTTTCCGGAGGGCACCACGTTCGCGGGAGACGAGGTCCATCCGTTTCATCCGGGCGGCATGTCTTCGGTCATCGGCAGCGGTGCGCCCGTCGTGCCCGTGGGCCTCGCCTATTCGCGCGGCTCGGGCGCCGCTTTTCTCGATGAAACGTTTCCCGAGCATCTCGCACGCATGGCGGGCGCGGCGAAATCGTTCGTGGTCGTTTCGGTCGGCGCTCCCATCGAGGCCAAACGCGGAATGCGCGCACAAGCGCTGGCCGAGCAAACGCGCCAGGCCGTCATCGCCGAAGTGACACGCGCTCGTGCCGAAGCCGATCGCTTGCTCTAACCGCCGCCGACCATGTGAACGATTTCGAGCGTGGCGCCGTCGTCGACGGTGCGCGATGCGTGCTCGGAGCGCGGAACGATCTCGTGATTGAGCTCCACGGCAACCGGGCCCGACGTGAGCTCGAGATGCACGAGCAAGTCGGCGACGGACATCGAGCGCGGGAGCTCGCGTGATTCGCCGTTGATCATCACGCGCACGACGCGACGATATCATGCGACTCGACGCGATTGCTCGCGTGTTCGTGCGCGCGCGCGGCCGCGAGGAGACACAGCGTGTGCATCGATGCGACGCCCGCGAACGCCGCGGCCAGGAGTGGGGACTCGTTGCGAACCAGCACGAACGTGACCACGCCGAACGAGAGTGTCTCCCAGCACGCAACGACGCGCGCCGCGCGTGCGATCAAACGCGAACGACGCACGAGGCATCCGCCAAGCGCCGCGATCGCGACGAGAAACACGACGGCGTAGACGCTGAACACCGTCCACGGGCCGACGTGGTGCGACGCGATCTCGAGCACCGAGACGACGAAGAAGTACGGGCACATCAGCACCGCCGCAGCCACGATGTAGAGCGACGTCAGGCTCGCCACCGAAACGACGACGGGCATGCGCATCACGATGCCCATGCGCACGACCGACGTCCGATAGGCGCCGGCGCCGAGGGGCTTCTGGTCGACACCGTGCCAGCTCGTCGCGCTCCGCTTCGCAAGATCGCGAAATATCGCGACCGGCGTTCCTACGGCGCAGGCGAGAAACACTAGCAAAAGCGTCGCACCGAGGAAGCCGAGCAAGATCGATGGGGGTAAATCGAAATTCTCCATGATGGGCTGTTCCGCATTAACGAACGCCGGACCCGTGGCATAACGTTCCCAAATGGACGCCACCGAAAAGCGTTATTGGAAGGACCCCTTCGCGACGGCGTTGGAATCTCGTGGAGCCACCTCCAGTCATTACGAAGGAAAGCCGTCGATAGTTCTCCGCGAGACGATTTTTTACCCCGAGGGCGGCGGTCAGCTCGGCGACACGGGCACTCTGCGGGTGGGTGATGTCGCACTTCGTGTGATCGATACGCAAGTCGACGACGCGGGCGTCATTCATCACATCCTCGAGAACGCGTTCGCGGCCGATGAGTCGGCTGCCGTGCTTGGCGAGATCGACGTTGGGAGGCGGCGCGATCACATGGCGCAACACACGGCGCAGCACATGCTCTCGCGCGCGCTCCTCGACGTCGCACGTGCGCCTACCGTTTCCGCGCGGCTCGGCGCCACCGCATGCACGCTCGACGTCGATAGAAGCGTGATTTCGGACGCCGACCTTCATCGCGCCGAAGATCTCGTCAACGACGTGATTCGGTCGGACGTCACCGTGCGTGCGCTCTTTCCGACGGCCGAGGAGCTCTCCGCGATGGACCTGCGCCGCGCGCCGAAAGTGAGCGCGGGCGTGCGCATCATAGACGTCGAGGATTTCGATCTCACGCCGTGCGGCGGCACGCACTGCACGCGCACCGGGCAAATCGGGCTTCTTCGCGTGTCGCAAGTCGAGCGTTACAAGGGCAAGCTTCGCGTGAGCTTTCACGCCGCTGGACGCGCGCTCGCGGATGCCCGTGCGAAGGAAGGCGTGCTCGGTGCGCTCGCGCAATCACTCACGTGTGGCCCGCTCGACGTCGGCGCGGCGGTCGGCAAGCTGCAGGCCGATCTCAAGCGCCGTGGTGACGCGCTCTCGAGCGCGCGCGGTGAGCTCCTCGATTTGCTCGCGCTGAGCATTCTCGCAACTCACCCGCCCGCAGCCGATGGCGCGAGCACGATCGTTTCCGTCGCGCGACCCTCCGATGACATCGGCATGCTCCGCTCGCTCGCGGGAAAGCTCGCGAGCGCACGCGGTGACGTCGTCGCGATTTGCACGGCACCCGACGCCGACGACGCAACGCTCATCGTGCTCCAACGCGGTGCGGCGTCCACGTTTGATTGCGGCGCATGGCTGAAATCAGCCGCAGAACGCACCGGCGGTCGCGGTGGCGGTCGCCCGGAACGCGCCGAGGGTCGTCTGCCGAAAGGCGCGCCGATCGAATAGTCTGTGGCTACCGAGCATGAGCCCGATCCCCAAAGCGCGTGACGATGATCCGGAAGACGTTTCGTGGGCGCTCAGCACTGCGGCTACGCAGTTCGCGCGCGGCGATCGCGCGGAGGCGCTCAAGTGGTTGCGTCGCGCTGCCGAGGCTGCGTCCGAAGCGGAGCGTGACTCGCGCGCTCTCGAGCTTGCGAAAGCCGCCGCCGATTTGAGCACCGCGCCGCCGATCACGCAGCCGCCCAAAGCGGTTTCGACCAAACCCGCGCCGCGCGGACCGACGACGAAGCGGTTGAGCATCAAGCCGCCGAAGCCCGAAGAGAAGAAACCCGACGACAAGAAGACGCGCCCACGCACGCCATCGAACGCCGAAGATCGCGCGGACACGCAAATCACGAGGCCACCGCTTCCTCACATCGTGTCGGCCGGCACACCCGAAACACCCGAGGCCGATGGCTGGGTGACCGAATCGATGGGCGCGTCCGATCTCGACGCGCTCCAGAACGAGGTCTACGGCACGGAGCGAACACGCATTGGCGCGGCCGCATACAAACCCGAGAAGTCTGTTGAAGAGCCCAAGAAGCCCGCGTTCCGCGCATCGCAAGCGGTGCACGTCGTGATTTGGCGCGCACCCGACGGAACGCTCAGGCTCGCCGCAAAAGGAACTGTCGTGTCAGCGGTGACGATCGATGCTTTGCTCGTCGCTCCCGGGCCGGACGTCGATCTCCTCGCCTGGCTCTCGCCGACCTGATTCGCTCTCGCGATAGAGCGACGGCGGCGCGCCGCACGCTTCGGTCGCGCCTTCGATTTGCACGGTGATGTACTCGACGTGAAAGACGTCACGGAGCTTGCTCGAGAGAACCGCGCCGAGAAGTGGCTGCGAGCCGTCGGAGTGAACGTGCACGACGATGGCGTCGTGACCTGCGCCAAGCGACCACACGTGCATGTCGTGAACGTCGACAACGCCGTCCTCGGCTTGCAAAATCGTACGGATTTTGTCGACGTCGAGATGCGGGGGCGCCGCTTCGAGGAGCACCAGCAGTGCGTCGCGCAAAAGCCTGATGGCACCGAAGACCAAGATCGCCGCTACGAAGAAGCTCGCGATCGGATCGGCCGCCGATGAGCCACCGAAGCGGATGACGATCGCGGCCGCGAGAGCCGCCAAGCTCCCAAGCGTGTCGCCGAGCAAGTGAAGGCGCGCGCCGCGCAGATTGAGCTCGTGACCTTTGTGGTGGTGGCTGTGATCGTGCGCGTGGTCGTGATCGTGATCGTGGTCGTGACCAGGATGAATCACGCCGTGCAGCAGCCACGCGCTGAGCCCGTTGACGACGAGAGCGCCGGACGCCACAAAGAGCATGATGCCTGCCTCGGGCGATGCGCGCGTTGCGAGTGCATGAATCGCGTTCGCGACGATCTCGACGGTGACGCCGAGCAAGAGCAACGCGTTGAAAATCGCGACGACGGGCTCGACGCGGCGCAAACCGAACGTGAAGCGCGGCGTGGGTCGACGCACCGCGACGCGCATCGCGACGAGGTTCGTTGCGAGCGCGAACACGTCCATCAAAAGGTGCATCGCGTCGGCTTGAAGAACGCTGCTCCGCGCCGCGAGCGCGCCAGCGAGCTCCAGTGCGAAGAACGCGCTCACGAGCACGAGAACGATGCGAAGCCGATGCGCTTGTCGCGCTTCGTGCGGAGAAAACGCTTCGGACATGATCAGACGAGGACGTAGTCTTCTGCCACGTTCACCGACGAGACGCTCATGACCGATGCCGTTTCGTCATCGCGCGCGAGCGCGAGCAAATACAGGCTCTGCAATATCGCCGGATGATCGCGGATCAGCGCGAGGAATTCGTCCTTCGGTAGAAAGAGGGTGACGGTCGGATGGACAGCGACGACGTCCGCGTTGGCTTTGCGACGGAGCACGAGAGCAACCTCACCGACAACATCGCCGGCGCCGAGTGTGGAAATCACGAACGGCTCGCCGCCCTCGTGACCGACGACTGCGACGGTGCCGGACGCCACGAGGTGCAGACCCGGCGTATCGCGACCTTCGGTGATCACCTTGTCGCCTTTTTCGAAGACCTTCGTCTCGAATCGTTCGACGAGCGCCGTGCGCTCGGATGGCTCGACCCCGATGAGCACGGGCGACGTGCGCACGAGGTTTGCGACCATTCGACGACGACAATGCGCCGCGAGCTCGATGCCGACTTCGGGGCGTTTCTCGGCCACGGCCTCGAGCGCATCACGGCGCGCAACGAGCAAGATCGAAGGACGGTTCGCGACGACGCTCGCCGCGCGCGGTGCTCGCGACAAAAGCGCCATCTCCCCAAAAAGAGCGCCATTCGTGAGACGCGCGAGCGTCATGGTGCTCGGTGGGCCGTCGTCGCTTTCTTCGGTTTCGCGACGCACCTCGAGCTCACCGCGCGCGACGATGTACGCCTCGGCTCCTTCTTCGCCTTGCTCGATGACGTGCTTGCCCGCGGCGACCGTGATCATTTCGAACGCGGTGATGAGCGCGCGAAGACCATCCTTCTCGAGTGCCGAAAACAGCGGCAGCGGCGCAACGAGCGCTTCCGACCCTTCGCGGTTGCCTTCGTATTTGCTCTTCGCCGCGTGAACGATCTGTGTCGCCTTCGACAAGAGCGCGGGGCCCGTCAAAAAAGAAGAGAGCGGTTGGAACTTGGTGAAGCTCGGAAGCGGTGGCGGCGGTGGCGCGGCTTCCGTGAGCCGCGGCGAGCCCGCGCAAAACGCTCCAGCGACGGAGTCCATGTCTTCGTCTACGTTGATGCCGAGCTTGCGAAGATCTGCGATGGCTGCAACGGCAAGCGGAAGATTTCCCGAGTCGACGGCGCGCTCGAGACCGAGACGAAACCCTTCGACGGCCGCCTCGGTGCGACCGAAATCCGCGAGCAACCGACACGTGAGAATGAGCGCGCTCGGAACGGCCTCTTCTTGTTCGACGACGGCGGCGCTCCAACGAAGCGCGGCTTCGCGTTCGTCGGCGAGCATGAGCGACAGCGCGCGATCGAGCGGCGGATCATTCGCGTACGCTCCGGGCAGATCAGGCGGCGCCGTCGGCATTGCCCGCAGGATACATCAAGTCCAGGAAATCATGCCCGATCGTCTTCGTCGTCGTCGGGGAGAGCTGTCGCAGTCGAGGGTGGCGAGGCCATGATTGCGCTCATTGCGTTTGCGGTCGCGGTGACGAGAGGCACGACCTTCGGGTAGTTCATGCGCGTTGGCCCGATGACGCCGACCGCACCAGCGCGTTGCCCGTGATCGTTGTACGCCGCGCCGACGATCGAGAGCTGACCTCCACCGAGATCGCCCGCTTCGCGGCCGACGACGACGGCTGCGGAGCCTGCTGTGATGGTGGCGTCGATCAGCGCGATGAGTCGCTCGGGCGCGTCGAGCGCGTTCATCACTTGCTTCATGCCCTCGGCATCTTTGAACTCGGGTTGTTCGAGGAGGCGCGATTGTCCTTCGATGACGATTTCGTCTTCTTGCTCGGCCATGCCTGAAAGCGCGGCCTCGCCGAGCTCGAACGCGCGGCGGCGTACGGCGTCGTGTTGGACGCGCTCCGTCGCGAGACGACGCTCGAACAAATCGCGAAGCTCTCGCAGCGATCGACCTTCGATGACGTCGTCGAGCAAGTTGTGGAGCGGCACGAGCTCGACCTCGGTGACCGTCGCGCGCAAGAAACGATTTTGCACGGAGCCGTTGCTCATGACGAGCACCGCGAGGAGCTCTCCTTGGCCGACGGTCACGAAACGCATCGTGCGAAGCGTCGCCGTCTCCGAGCGCGGCGCAACGATGACGGCCGCCGTGCCCGTGAGATCGCTGAGGAGCTTTCCTGTTTCGCGAATGACGTCGCGCCCGGGCTCCACCGATTCGATGTGCGCACGAATGCGTGCGTGGTCGACGACGGAAAGCTGCTGCACGTGCATGAGCGCATCGATGAAAAGACGAAACGCCTTGTCGGTGGGCACGCGCCCCGCGCTCGTGTGGGGCTGCACGAGGTACCCGAGCTCGTCGAGATCGGCGAGCACGTTGCGAATGCTCGCAGGCGAGAGATCGATGCCCGCCTTCTTCGAGAGTGTGCGCGATCCTACGGGCTCTCCCGTCGTCACGAACTCGGAGATGGCGGCGTAGAGAATCTGTTTGGCGCGAAAGCTGAGCTCCATTCGGGTTCCGTTGTCACAAATTGTAGCGACTTTGTGAGGCCGCGGTAATCTGTCGGAGATGTACCGGCGCTGGCTCGGCTTTACCCTTTGCGAGGCCGCGCTTCTTTTGTGTGCACCTGCCGCGACCGCGAACGATCTCGAGACGCCGCAAAACATCACGCAAACCCCTGCTGCGCGCTACGCCGGGCTCGATCGCGCATCGTGCGAGGCTCAGCTGCGGCAGCGCCAAATCTCGTTTTCGCCGGTCGCCGAAGCGCGTGGCGTGCTCGCGCCCGTTCGTTTGCTCGCCCCGCTCCATGGCGTCACCTACCACAGCACACTCCCGACGGCGCAGCGCTCCACGTCGCCGTACGAGATCCTCGATTGCCGGCTCGTTCTCGCGCTCGACGATTTTTCCGCGATCCTCGCCAAGCATGACGTCGTCGAGGTGGTTCACTTCTCGGTGTATCGCCCGCCGAGCCCGACGTTTCCCGTCACGCGCGTGGGTCATCAGCACGATGGCGGTCTCGCGATCGATGCGGGTTGGTTCAAACGCAAAGACGGCAGCATCCTCCAAGTCGAGCGTGACTTTCATGGTCGCATCGGCGCCAATACCTGCGGTCCCGGAAGCGGGCCATGGCCGGTTACGCCCGAAGCCAGCGAGCTTCGCAGCATCGTGTGCGAAGCGGCGAGCGCGCATCTCTTCAACGTCGAGCTCACGCCCGACTTCAACTGGCAGCACCGCAATCACTTCCATCTCGAGGTGACGCCCGCAGCGCATTGGTTCCTCGTCCATTAGAAGAACATGGCCGATCCGTTTCGCAACGAGCTCGACGCAGCGCACGCGCGCATCGAGAAGATGGAGACCGATCACGCTACGCGTGTTGGCGAGCTCGAAAAAGAAAACGAACGACTACGACGCCGGCTCATCGACGTCGCGCCGAGTCGCACCAAAACCGGACGCGTGTTTGGCGCGCTCGCGATGATCATTCTTGGTGTGTCTGTCGCCGGCGGCATGATGTTCGCGCGCCTCACGCGAGCGCCGGTGCCGCCGATTCCACGCGTCGCTTTCGAGCCGATCGAGCTCCCTGCATCGACCAACGAAGAGGCCGATCCCGGCGATTTCGACCGCGAAGACGTTGGACGCGTCCTCAACGCCATCAACATCGCCGATTGCGGCGGAAGCTCGGGCCCGCACGGGCGCGGTCACGCACGCGTCGTGTTCGCAACGACCGGCGAGGTCATTACGTCCACCGTCGACGACGCGCGATTCGCCGGGACGCCCGCCGCTCAGTGCGTCGAAAATCGTTTCCGCAACGCACGTGCACCGTCGTTCACCGGCGCGCCACGCGCAGTCGGTAAGGCGTTCGTCATTCCTTGATGCGAAGGCGCGCGAGCGTCTTTCGAAAATCTTCCGGCGCCGGCTCCTCCCAGTGCACTTCGCGCTCCGCCTTGGGGTGCACGAAGCCAAGCTCGGTCGCGTGCAGCATGACGCGCGACGCCGCGAGCGGCGGACCTCTGAAATCGCGGATGTACACGCGCTCGCCAACGATCGGATGACCGAGCTCGGCGAGATGAATGCGGATCTGATGCGTGCGCCCCGTTTCGAGCGTGCACGCGATCAGCGTTGCGCCTTCGAGCTTCTCGAGCGGCTCGACGTGCGTCACCGCGAGCTGCCCTTGATTTGGAAGCTTCGTCGACCCGCGCAATCCGTCGCCACGATCAGCAACGAGCCGACTCTCGATCCGACGACGCCCGACATCGCCGTGTGCGATCGCCAAGTAGCGGCGACGAACCGTGTGCGCGCGAAACTGCGACGCGAGACTTTCCTTCGCAAGCCACGTCCGCGTGAAGACGACGAGCCCGGTCGTCTCCTTGTCGAGGCGATGAACGACGCCGAGCGAAGGCCGCGGTCCGTTGTTCGAACTTTTCGGAAGAACGCGCCGCACGAGCTCGTCGAGCGTGCCGTGCTCGTCATCGTCGAACGGCACCGTGCTGATGCCCGCGGGCTTGCGAACGATGATGACGTGCGTGTCCATGAAGACGATCAAATCGTCCGGAACGTGGCTCCTGGGCTTCGGAGCGCTCGCATCGACGACCACCTTGGCGCCCGCCCTGACATGCGCTGCGCTGTCGAGAACGCGTGTCCCGTCGATGAAGACCTTGCCCGTTTCGACGAGGGCCCGCGCCTTCCCCCACGAAAGATCGAGCGTAGCCCGCAAAAACCCGTCGATCTGCGCGTCAGCTTTCACGCTCAAAGCAGGCCGTCCCGGAGCGGCGGCAACGCTGCGATGAGGATTTGCGGATCTCTTCACCATTCTCAAAGTATCGCGTACGCTGGGCGCGGACGTTCGTTCTAGCGCGTTCATCTGGAGAAGACTGTGCCGAAGACTCTGCTTGCCCTCGACGACAGCGCGACCATGCGTAAAGTCCTCGAGATTACGTTCGTCGGAGAAGATTTCAGCGTCTTCACGTCGCCGGATCGCGGCGCTCTCCTCGCGAAGCTCTCGGAAAACCCAAACGCCGTCGTCATCGACACGACGCTGTCGGGTGATGACGGGTATGCGATCTGCAAAGAGGTCCGCCAACGTTCGCCGCGCGCCGCCATCGTGCTCCTTGCGAGCCGATACACGCCGTACGACCAAGGTCGCGGCAAAGACGCGGGCGCCGATGACTACATCGACAAGCCCTTCGATACGCAGCAGCTCATCGACAAAGTGAAGAAGGCGATCGGCACGCGCGAGGCCACTCCCGCCCTCCGCGAGGCTACTCCCGCGCAAGCGCAAGCAGCAGCTCCGCCCGCTCCCGCGCCGATGGCCGCGCAACCCGCGCAGCCGATGCCGCGTCTCAGCAACGATTCGCCGCCCGCGCCTCCCGTTCAACCGATGCGCTCGCCGTATCAACCGGGCGCGCTTCCGCAACGCTCGGGAACGCTCATGTTCTCGAACGAAGGCGGCGCCGTGCCGCCGCCGGCCGTGGGTGCTGCACCCGCACCGCCGAAGCCGCCGCCGCCCGGACCTCCCGCTGCGCGTCCGATGCCCCCAACGACGGCTCCTGCATCACCCATGGCTGCCGCCCCTTCGCCCGTTGCTGCGGTCGCAGCCGCGACGAATGGTCAACTCGCACCGAAGCTCGCCGAGCTCGGTCTCACGCCAGCGCAAGTCGAAGCCGTGCTCGCGCTCTCGCGCGAAGTCGTCGAGCAAGTAGTGTGGGAAGTCGTTCCGCACCTCGCCGAAGCGCTGATCAAAGAAGAAATCGCGCGGCTCACTAAAGAGTAGTCGCCGTAGGGTCCATCACGCGGCCCACGAACAGCACCGCGCCCGTCGGGATGTCGCGGATGAAGAAGAAGAACGGCCGATTGATCTGCAAGGGTTCAATCACCGCGGCCGTGTCGTTCGATACGCCCGTTGCCGCGGCGGCTTCGGTGCCGTTTTCGTCGATCGCCACGTAGGCCTGGTGCACGACATCGTGAACGAAGAGCGGCTCGCTCGTTACCATCGGCGATAGATCGGCTTTCGCCGGGTCGAATGCGTCGACGACGCCGAGCGTCCCGAGCGCGGCTTTCATGCTGACGGTCGAGCCTTTGATGGTGACCTTCGGCAACGTCACCGGCGTGTGGATTGGCGTGAGCGCATGGATGACGCCCGCGAGAAAATCGCCGCTCAGCGACGCTTCTACGCTCGAAAACTGTCCGCCGGTCGGCATGACGACGAGCATCGAAGTTTGCTCAC
Organism: Polyangiales bacterium; assembly: GCA_038239005.1. Classification (GTDB taxonomy): domain Bacteria; phylum Myxococcota_A; class Polyangia; order Polyangiales; family Polyangiaceae; genus DASXHD01. The sequence goes on along the minus strand of JBBSFE010000013.1, from coordinate 47,060 downwards.
CCGTGTACGGAAATTCGACCGCCAAGTACGTCCCCGCCTGCGCGCTGTTCACGTCCATCGTGCCGTTCATCGTCGGCACGCTGAGCGACCCGCCGTCGAGCTTGGTGAACGCGGCGGGGCTGGTTTTGCCCGAATCGAACGACGACTTCCAATGCGCGTCGAAGTAGACCGCGTTGACGAGCACGACGCGCGTCGAGTCGTCGAGTGCGCCCTGCGGAAACAGGTTCACGATTTTTCCGTTCGTCTGATCGGCGACCCAGCCATTGATGGCGTTCGTCGCTTGCACTGGCGCGTGAATGAAGTCGACGCCACGCACTTCGGAGCCGTAATCGACGGCGAGCGTATCGAGGAATGATTTCCCATACGCGAGCGTGCTCAAACCCCACACGGAGCTCGCGACGTTGAGCTTGAGGCCTTGGCGACTCGCAAGCGCGAGATCGACCGCGTCGAATGCAGTGTGCAAGCGATCCGGCGGGAGCGTGAAATGCAGCGCGGCCGCGATTTGCGACGCGGTGTTTCCGCCCGTTCCGGCGTAGGTCATGGCGAGCGCGACAGAGATGCTGTACGGCGAGAAGAACACGTTCGACGACGAATCCGCGCCGACCTGCGCGCGGTAGAGATCGAAGCCGAAGCTCGCCTCGCCGGTCGTGAGCTCGGTTACATCGGCCGTCGACGGAGAGGTGTCGCGCGACGAGCTCGATGCGATGTCGGTGTAGTCGTGGCCGCACCCACCGAGAAGCAAAGCAAAAGGTAGAACGCTAAGAGTACGCATGGAGTCCAGTATGCACGGCGAATCTCGTCCGTGCTACTTCGAGGGCTCCAAGATGAGCGACGCTCCCGACCTATCGAAGCCTTACGATCCGCGCGAAGTCGAATCGCGCTGGTACGACCGATGGGAAAAGAGCGGCGTCTTCGAAGCCAACGACGAAGACGACGGGCGCCCGGTCTACGTCATTCCGATGCCGCCGCCCAATGTCACGGGCTCGCTCCACATGGGGCACGCGCAGCGTTGCACGCTCGAAGATGCGCTCATTCGCTATCACCGCATGCGCGGGTTCAGCACGCTCTGGCAGCCGGGCATCGATCACGCGGGCATCGCAACGCAAACCGTGGTCGAGCGGCAGCTCTTGAAAGAGGGCAAAACCCGGCACGATCTCGGTCGGGAGGCGTTCGTTGAGCGCGTTTGGAAATGGAAGAACGAAAGCGGCGGCCGCATCGCACTCCAGCAACGCGTGCTCGGCGCTTCACCCGATTGGCGTCGCAGCAAATTCACGATGGACGCCGACCTCGGTCGCGCCGTCACCGAAGCGTTCGTTCTTTTGCACGAGCAAGGGCTCATGTACCGCGCGACGCGCCTCATCAACTGGTGCCCCGAGTGCCGCACCGCGCTTTCCGATCTCGAAGTCGAGAACGAAGAAGGCGCGAACGGAGAGCTCTTCGAGTTCGCGTACAAAGTTTCCGGTTCGGCCGAAGAGATCATCGTCGCCACGACGCGCCCCGAGACGATGCTCGGAGACACGGCCGTCGCGGTTCACCCAGATGACCCGCGCTACAAACCTCTTCACGGCAAGAAGCTCGTTCATCCGTTTTCGGATCGTTTGGTGCCGATCATCACCGACGCCATTTTGGTCGACATGAAATTCGGCACGGGCGCCGTGAAGGTCACGCCCGCGCACGACTTCAACGACTTCGCGACGGGCAAGCGCCACGGCCTGGAAGAGATCAACATCTTCGAGCTCGACGGCACGATGAACGACAACGGCGGCAAGTTCAAAGGCCTCGATCGCAAAGAGGCGCGGCGCGCCGTCAAGAAGGCGCTCGACGAAAAGGGCCTCGCACGCGGCGCAAAACCCCACATTTTGACGCTCCCGCGATGCCAGCGTTCGGGCGGCGTCGTCGAGCCGATGATCTCGACGCAGTGGTTCTTGAAGATGAAAGACATGGCGGACCGCGCTCTCGAAGCGGTCCACACAAAGCGCGTCGAGGTCATCCCGCCCGAGTGGGTCAAAACGTACGACCACTTCCTCGAAAACATTCAAGACTGGTGCGTCTCGCGTCAGCTTTGGTGGGGCCACCAAATCCCCGCGTGGCACGGGCCGGGCGGCGAGATCCGCGTCGCGCGAACGCGACCCGCGGAATGCGGCCCCGAGAGCGACACCACTTGGACGCAAGACCCCGACGTGCTCGATACGTGGTTCTCGAGCGCGCTCTGGCCTTTCTCGACGCTCGGTTGGCCCGAACGAACGCCGTCGCTGAAAAAGTTTTATCCGACGAACCCGAAGCAAACGAGCGATCTCGAGACGGGCTACGACATCCTGTTCTTCTGGGTCGCGCGCATGATCATGTTCGGCCTTCACTTTACGAACGAAGTTCCGTTTCGCCGCGTTCTTCTCTCGGGTCTCATCGTCGACGAGACGGGCGAGAAGATGAGCAAGGTCCGCGGCAACGTCATCGACCCGCTCGACCTCATTCATGGCGCATCGTTCTCGAGCCTCGAGCCAGACACGCTCGCGAAGTTCAAGAAGTCGTATCCCTCGGCCGCGCAAATGGGCGACGGCTTCCCCGCATTCGGCGCCGACGCTGTGCGTTTCACGCTCGCAACGTATCCGCCGAGCAACATGCGCATCGCGCTCGCGCCCAAGCGCATCGAGGGCAACAAACATTTCTTGAACAAGATTTGGAACGCAACGCGCCTCTCACTCGAGCTGCTCGGCCCATTCGAGCTGCCGGCCAAGTGCCCTGCCGCGAAAGACACGTGGAACCGGTGGGTCCTCTCGCGCCTCTCGAACGCGGCACGCATCGCGCGCGAGGGCATCGAAGCGTTCCGTATCGACGAAGCCGCGAACGAGCTCTACCGATTCTTTTGGTACGACCTCTGCGATTGGTATCTCGAGATCATCAAGCCGCGATTGCGTGACACGACCCAGCGCGACGAAGAGACGCGCGCCACGCTCGCGTGGACACTCGGTGCGAGTCTGCGATTGCTCCATCCGTTCGTGCCGTTCGTCACCGAAGAGCTGTGGCAGAAGTTGCATGATTATCCGGAGAAGTTTGCATCTGTTGCATTGGAACGTTTTCCGGAAGAAGGCGACGCGCCCCGCGACGTCGCAATCGAAGCCCGCGTCGCCACGCTTCAGGGCGTGATCGTCGCGGCGCGCACAGTCCGAGCCGAGCACGTCATCAAATGGGCCGATAAAATCCCGCTCGTGGTGCGCGGCGATTCCGCGGCCCTCGCGCTCGTCCGCGATCACGTCGCGGAAATCGAGCTCCTCACGGGGAGCGCGGGCACTCCGAGGTTCGAGCACGAGGGCGATCGCCCGAAGGGCTACACGACGAGCGTCGTCCCCACCGCGAGTGGTCCGCTCGAAATATTGGTCGGCCTCAAAGGCCTCGTCGACCCCGCGCACGAACGCACGCGCATCGAACGCGAGCTCAAGAAGCTCGACAAGGATCTCGCTGCGATCGACAAGAAGCTTTCGTCGCCGAGCTTCACCGACAAGGCGCCGAAAGAGGTCGTCGAGGAATCGCGTGCGCAACGAAAGTCACTCGAAGAAGCGCGGGCCCGGCTGCACGAGTCGTTGAGCCTGGTCGACGAGCTCTAACGCAACGCTGCACGCGTCGCGTTGGCGTCAGGGCCGGATCGTGACGGGCAACGTGTAGGTCGCGTCGAGAAACGCCGCCGATCGTGCCCGGGTCAGCGCAGACTTGATGCACGCCTCTTGCGGCTTGCCCGCGGCGTAGCCGGTGACGCTCACGCCCTTCACCGTGCCGTCGGATTGAAAGGTGACGCTCGCGCGTGATGGTTGGTCGTCCGGCAAGAGACAGGCGCGCGCGTTTGGCATCACCGGCCCTAAGGCCATTTGGATTTGCGCTTGTGATGGGTGCTGGTTTTGCGGTGTTCCCTGCGGGATGACTTCGGTCGCGGTCGGCGTGGGATCGGCCGTTGCGCCGGGTGTGGTGTGCGTGCGCGTGCGTTGGCGCGCCGTCGGCGCGGGCTTGTTCGGGTCGTTCGTGACGTCGACGACCTCGCCGTTTGCGACGACCATGACGACGCTCGTCGTTGCGGTGGGTGCGGTCGCTTTCGCCGTGGCCGTCGTGCTTTCACCCATCGAGACGCCCACGGCTTGTGGTGGTGCGATGAGGCTCGTGATGCGCGCGCGCTGCCAATAAGCGACGCCGCCGAGAGCGCCGAGCATCGCGAAGAGCATCAAGGCCGTGCCCGCGCTCGACTTACGAGGCGCCGGTGGTGCGGGTGCTGGTGCCGGCTCGGCGAAAGCCTGAATCGGTTGCGAGTCGCTCGGCGGTGGCCACGGAAATGCGGGCGCGCTGATGTGCGGCTCGCTGCGCGCACGCAGCCCCGACTTCGACCGCGACGACGTCGACTCGTGCGCGCCGTGCGAACCGCTCAACGCCGCGGCAGCCGCGGTTGCGATCTCGCGTGAGTGCGAACCGGTGCTCTCGATTTCTGCGATGCGCCGCGCGCGCTTCTTGAGCGTGTCGCCGGCGATGCGATTCACCCACGCGCCAACTTCCGCAGGACGCGCGATCTGCAATCCCGCATTTTCGATCGCGGCGCCCATCGCTGCTGCGCTCGCGAAACGTTGGGTCGCGTTTCGCTCCAAACCTTTCATCACGAGCGCATCGATGGCCGGCGGAATTCCGCCCACGACCATACCCGGCGGCTTGATGGTTCCGTGAAGAACCAGGCCTACGATCCCCGCAGGATCTCCCGCTTGGAAGAGTCGCTGCCCGGTGAGCATCTCCCACAAGACGATCGATGCGGCGAACACGTCTGCACGGCGATCGACCTTCGTAGCCGAGAGCTGCTCGGGCGACATGTATGCGAACTTGCCGCGCACCTCTCCATCGCGTGTCGCCGATGCGCTCGATGAAGCTTTCGCGATGCCGAAGTCGAGCACGCGCGCGACGCCGTCGTGACCGACCATCACGTTGTGCGGCGACACATCGCGGTGAACGATATGGAGCGGCTGCCCGTTTTCATCCTCGGCTTCGTGCGCGGCATGCAAACCCGCGAGCATGTCGGCGGCGATCGCGAGCGCGATGGGCGTCGGTATGATGCGGTTCTTGTTTCGCGCGACGCGCGTGAGGCGCGTGAGCGTCTCGCCTTGGATGTATTCCATGACGAGAAAGAGCTCGTCGTCTGCGGATGAAACATCCAGCACGGGCACGACGTTCGGATGCCGGATGCGCGCCGCGAGCCTCGCCTCCTCCATGAACATCGCGACGAACTCGGGATCGTGCGCGAACTGCGGATGAAGCCGCTTGATGGCCACGGACCGCGAAAAACCAACCTCGCCGACGAGCCGTCCTATGTGGACGGTGGCCATTCCACCCGCGGCGAGCTCGTCGTAAAGGACATACCGTCCAACGACGCGTCCGCCGGCTGCGGCGCCAGCTTCGGACATCTCGCCTAGCGTAGCACGACGCTGCCGCGATATCGTCGCTGCATGGCACCTCTCCGCGAGGCTGTTGAGCCAGCCTTGCAGGCTGCGCTGGCGAGGCTCGAGCGCGACCCGTCCGTTCGTTATGGCGAAGTGCGCTACGTGTCGGAAACGAGCGAGCGTCTTCGCGTGCGCGACGGGCGACCGGAGCAAGCATCGACGGGCTCGTCGCGCGGCGTCGGCATTCGCGTTCTCGGCCCGAAGACGTGGGGCTTTGCGTGCACAGCCGATCTCTCCGAAGGTGCGGTCGTGGCCGCCGCCGAACGCGCAATTCGAATCGCGAATGCGTCGTCGTCGCTCGTGCCAAACGCAGTCGTCTTTCCCGAGCGCGACGCCGTGAAAGGCGCGTACGAGACGAAGCTGACGCGTGATCCATTCGAGGTGCCACTCGACGAAAAAATGGCGACGCTTGATCGCCCCGTGCGCGCGCTCCTTCGTGGCGGCAAACCCGTATCGTCCGCAGACGCGTGGATGGAGTGGGTGCGCGTCGAAAAACATTTGCTCACCACCGAAGGCACCGACACCACGCAGCGGATGACGTTCGGCGGCGCCGGCATGGAAGTCTTCGCGCTCGGCGACGACGGCGTCTCGCAACGCCGCAGCTACCCGACATGGCAAGGCTCCGAAGGTTTCCAAGCCGGCTGGGAGCGCATCGCCGCGCTCGATCTCGACGGACACGTCGACGAAATTCGCGATGAAGCCATCGCGCTTCTCTCGGCACCGCCCTGCCCCGAAGGCCCGCGCGACCTCATCTTGGACGCGAGCCAAGTCGCGCTTCAAATCCACGAATCGTGCGGTCACCCGACCGAGCTCGATCGCGCGCTCGGCGCCGAGATCTCGCTCGCGGGCGGTTCGTTTTTGCAACCGAGCATGCTCAACAAACTTCGCTACGGCTCGGACATCGTCGACATCGTCGCCGACTCCACCTCGCAAGGCGGCATGGGCACGTTCGGTTGGGACGACGAAGGCGTCGCCGCAGGCAAACATCCGCTCATCGAGCGCGGCCGGTTCGTCGACTACCTCTCGAACCGCGAGACCGCCGCAAACCTCGGACGCGAATCGACCGGAACGATGCGCGCCGAAGGATGGAACCGTCCGCCGCTCATTCGCATGGTGAACGTCTCGCTCGAGCCCCGCAAAGGTTCGCTCGACGATCTCATCGCCGACACCAAAGACGGGGTCTTCATGTACCTCGACAAGAGCTGGTCCATCGACGATCTGCGCCTCAACTTCCAGTTTTCGTGCGAGGCCGCCTGGGAAATAAAGAACGGCAAGAAAACGCGCCTCCTCCGCGATCCGCGCTACACGGGCATCACGCCCGAATTCTGGCGCTCATGCGACGCCATTTGCGGGCCCGAAGAGTGGCAGCTCTTCGGCATCTCGACGTGCGGCAAGGGCGATCCGATGCAGATCATGCAAGTCGGCCATGGCGCGGCGCCCGCACGTTTTCGGAAAGTGGCCGTCGGCAACACGGGGTCGCGATGAGCGGCATGACCGGCGACGAATTGCTTGCACTATGCAAGGACGCACTCCGCCGCGCCGGTGAGGCCGACGCCGAGATTTTCGCAACGCTTCGCACGCGTGGCTGCGCGCGATTCGCATGCGGCGAGCTCGGCCAGCACATGGAGCTCGATGAGCCACTCGCCGTGGTGCGCGTCGCACGCGGTGGTCGCATCGCGGAAGCGCAGACCGCCCGCCTCGACGCGGCATCGCTCGCCGAAGCGATTGCGAGTGCCGCGAAGGCCGCGCCGCTCTTGCCACCCACGGAAGGCTTTCCCGGATTCGCCCCGGCCGGCGCGCCCGCGCCTCGCCCGCCACGATTCGCGGCCGACACGGAAGCCGCATCACCGGAAGTGCGCGCGGAAATTCTCTCGCCTGTGCTTGGGCGTATTCGAGCCGCGGGGTTCGTCTCCGCAGGCATGCTCGAATCGCAGCGCTCGAGCATGGCCGTCGCGACGACTGCTGGGTGTGCGCGCTCGCACGACGAAACCATCGCAAGCTTCAAAGTGTGGGCTCTCGAAACGCCCGGCGCCGGCGGCGCCGCGGGCTACGGCGGCCACATGCACCAGAGTCTCGCGGCGCTCGAAATCGATCGCGAAACCGATCGCGCCATCCGCATGTGCAGCCTCGGCAAAAACCCCATGGAGCTCGACGAAGGCAAGTACGACGTCGTCCTCGAGCCCGCCGCCATGGCCGAGCTCCTCGAGTGGCTCTCGGTCACCGCGTTCGGCGCGCCCGAGGTCGAACAAGGCGGAAGCCCCATGCGCCTCGGCGAGCGCATCACGGGCGACCGCGTGACCATCGTCGAAGACGCAACGCTCGATGATCCCGAATTCGGCTTTGGCGTGCCGTTCGATCGCGAAGGCACGGCTCGCGGCCCGGTCACGCTCATCGATCGCGGCGTCGCTCGCTCGATTCTCTACGACCGCACGTACGCGGCGCGCCTCGGCAAGACATCGACGGGCAGCGCCCAGCTGGGCGAAACCGGCGGCGCGGGCGCGATCGGCACATCGAACATGCGCATGAGCGGTGGCGACGCCGCAAACGTCGACGAGCTCCTCGCCGGCATCGACCGAGGTCTATATGTGTGTAGACTACACTATGTCAACGGCCTGCTCGAAACCCCGCGCGCCGTGATGACGGGCCTCACGCGCGACGGGTGTTTCTTGGTGGAGCACGGCAAGATCGCACGCGCCGTCGGCAACATGCGCTTCACGGACAGCTTTCTCGAGGGCCTCGCCCGCTGCGACGGCATGACGAAAGAGCGCCGCGCCATCCCGACGTGGTGGAGCGAAGGCGGGTGCTGCGTCGCGCCTGCCGTCCGCATGCGAGCCTTTGCGTTCAACGGCAAAAGCCAACGTGCGCTCGCGAGCGTTGCGTGACCAAAAAGCGCTACGTGGCGGTCGCCGGCACCATCGGCGCCGGTAAGACGTCGCTCGTTCGCTGGCTCGAGAAGCGCTACGGGCTGCGTCCGTTTTTCGAGCCGCATGAGGGCAACCCGTACCTCGAAGACTTCTACGGCGACATGAAGCGGTGGGGCTTCCACTCGCAGCTTTTCTTTTTGGCGCACAAGCTCGAGCTCCACCAAGAGCTCCTCGCGAGCAAGCAGCCCGCGGTCATCGACCGAACCATCTACGAGGACGCCGAGATCTTCGCGAAGAACCTCTACCTCCAGCGCCACATCGATAAACGCGACTGGGCCGTCTACCTCCGACTCTACGAAGGCATCGCGCGAAGCCTCCCGCCGCCCGACATCCTCATCGCCCTCACCTGCACCGTGCGCACGGCCAAACGGCGCATCGCCGCTCGGGCGCGCGCGATGGAGCAAACGATCCCCGACAGTTACCTAAAGCGCCTCCATAAACTCTACGAGCAATGGTTCGACACCTATGATCTTTCTCCGATCGTTCGGATCCGAACGGATGACATGGACTACGTCGAAAATCTCATCGACCTGATCGACCTCCAGCGCACGCTCGACAGCGCGCTGCGCTAGAACGTTCGATAGCTAGCGACGATCGTTCCGAACGTTGCAACTGCAACGGCCATCGCGGCAGCGGCGATGTAGGCACGCTGCGCAAGCTGGCGATACGAGCCGAGATACGCGAGCGCCCCCACCCAAGTCATCACGAGGACACCGAAGGCGAGGTGCTCTTTCCGTTCGAAGAGAAAGCCCATCGCCGGCGCGTGTTGGAAAATGCCTTGTTTCAGGCGCTCTCGGTAAAACGCGTACATGAAGCACCCGACAGAGAAGACGAGGGTGACGAGCCCCGTCGCGAGCCCCACCGACCACGGGCTGCGCTTGCTACCGCGAAGCACAATGGCCGGGTGGACGAGCGCGATCGCCGCGAGCCATCCCGCGTGACCATGAACGTGCTCGATCAAACGTAAAGTTTGTTCCACTTGAAATGGCTTATCGCTAATGCGGACATGAGGGAACGCGCCTTGCTCAGCATCCTATCTACGGGGTTTCGTTTGCGATTTTGGGGCTGTTACCGACGCGAGATGCCCTAGTTGGAACGCCCTCTGCGACACCGTGTCCCGAATGGAAAGTAGACCATGACCAATCAAACTTCATCTGTGGCTTCACCATCGCAAACCAAAGCGAGCATCCTCCTCATCGAGGACGACGAAACCCTCGCCGCGCTCCTCGCTCGTGTTCTGCGCGCCGACTACACGGTGGACATCGTGGAGTCCGGTGAAGCCATGCCGTCCGGAACACGGTTGGCCTCCTACGACGTGGTTTTGACGGACGTCCACCTCGCCGGGAAAATCACGGGGCACGATGTGTTGAAGAAGGTCCGCGAGGCGAACCCCACGATGCCGGTCATTTTGATGACCGCTTACGCGGACATCGAAGGCGCTATGAGCGCCGTGAGCCAGGGCGCCTACGATTATCTGGCCAAGCCGATCGAGCCCGCCGAGCTCCGTCGCATGCTGACAGAAGCCATTGGGCGCCGTCGGCTCTCCGAGAGCAAGAAGCCGTTCGTCGACGCGCGCGAGACGGCCGCGGCGGATGCGCAAATCGTCGGCAGCGCGCCCGCGATGATCGAGGTCTACAAAACCGTAGCGCAAGTCGCGCCGACCACCGCGAGCGTGCTCATCGTCGGCGAGAGCGGGACGGGCAAAGAGCTCGTCGCTCGCGCGATTCACGCGAAGTCACCACGCGCGCAAAAGCCGTTCGTCGCGGTCAACTGCGCGGCGCTTCCGGAGTCGATCCTCGAGAGCGAGCTCTTCGGGCACGAGAAGGGTTCGTTCACGGGCGCGCAAGCCACCAAGCGCGGCCTCTTCGAAGAGGCGAGCGGCGGCACGCTCTTCCTCGACGAAGCCTCGGACATTTCGCCGAAGATGCAGGTGCAGCTGCTACGCGTCCTGCAAGAAGGTGAAATTCGGCGCGTCGGCGGCAGCGAGGTCATCAAAGTCGACACGCGCGTCGTCGCCGCGACCAACCGCGATCTGAAAGCGGACGTCGCAGCAGGCAAGTTCCGCGAGGATTTGTATTTCCGCCTTCAGGTCGTCACCGTGCGCGTGCCACCGCTACGCGAGCGCACCCAGGACATCAAGCTCTTGATTACGCACTTCCTGAACAAGCACGCTGAGCGTCTCAAGCGGCCCATCCCGCGCGTTGCTGAAGAAGCTCTCGAAGCCCTCGAACGGTATTCGTTTCCCGGAAACGTTCGCGAGCTTTCGCACATCGTCGAACGCGCCATGCTCCTCGCGCGTGAAGGCGCCATCACGGCGACCGATCTTCCGCGCGAGCTCGCGACGATTCGCGCGCCGGCCACCGGCACGTCGGGGCTTGCCGACGATTGGCCGACGCTCGCGACGCTCGATCGCCGCTACATCGATCGCGTTCTCTCGCGCACGGGCGGCAACAAAACGCGCGCGGCCGAGGTGCTCGGCATCGACCGGCGCACGTTGAATCGCATGTTCGCGCGCGAGCGTGTGGCCGCGAGCGAAAAAGAGTAACAAGCTCTAGGAGTGGGTTCGCTCCTCAGCACGCTTGCATCGCAGGATTCCGCCGCGACGACCATTCGTCGCGCTCTCGCGTCGAAGCGCGTGCATCACGCGTATTTGTTCGAAGGGCCCGACGGCGTCGGCAAGGAGCTCGCGGCGTTTGCGCTCGCGCAGGCGCTTGTCTGCGAAAAGGCCGGCGATGAGGCATGCGGCGTTTGCAGCGCGTGCGTCCGGGCGCTCGTCGATCCGAAGACGTCGCGGCCAAAGCACCCAGACATCGTTCCGCTCGAACGCGCGCTCTACGAGCCGGTGCAAATCGGCCGGCGAACGCCTGAAAATCAGGAGCTCTCGATCGATCAAGTTCGCACGCTCGTGCTCTCGCATGCGTCGTATGCGCCGCACGAAGGGCGCGCGCGTGTGTTCGTCGTTAGGCGAGCCGAGGAGCTCAGCATCTCCGCGGCGAATGCGCTCTTGAAGACGCTCGAAGAGCCCATCGACAAAATGCATTTCATTCTCCTCACGTCGCAACCCGATGCGCTCCTGCCGACGATTTTGTCGCGCGTTCAACGTGTGCGATTCGGCGCGCTTCCCGAAGCGCTCATCGCCACATTGCTCGCCGCGCGTGGCGTCGCGCTGGATATCGCGATGCGTGTTGCGCCGCTTTCGGGCGGCAGCATGGAGATCGCGCTCGGCCTTTGCGACGTCGAGGCGACCGAAGCGCGCGAGTCGTTCGTGAAACGCGCGCTCGACGCCCTCGATGCTCCATCGCTCTCGGCGACGCTCGATCTCGCCGAACAAGGCAAACGCGACAAGGTCACGCTACGCATTCACATGCTCGCCCTCGCCGCGCGCTTCGCCGAGCTCGCCAAGTCCGAAAAGAGCGCCGAGCGCTGGGCCGCACGCTACGCCCACGTCCTTCAGGCGCTGCGCGATCTCGAAGCGAACGCGTCTCCTCAGCTCGTGATGGAGACGATGTTCATTCGGATGCGGGTTTAGGCAAGACGTCGTACGTGCCCGGGCCGAGGGCGTCGCCGCGGAAGGCCAGCGTTTTGTCTTTGCTCGCGACGACGAGGAGGTGCTGGTCGCCGAGGCCCGTGTATTCGGCAACGATCACTTCGGGGCCAATCTCAATGGCGCCCGTGCCGATGCGCGTGGCGCGAAGTGGCAGACGACGACGGCGTTCGTAGCGCTCGCCGGAGATTTCGAGCGCGGTGGGTGGCTCTCCGGAGACCACGGTGACGCCTGGTTCCGCGGCGAGCCAGAGGAGCTCTTCGCTCGCCATGCGCGCGTAGATGGCGCGGTCGCCGCCGGCTTCGGGAGCTGTGAAGAGCGCCGCAACGGCGCCGCCGGCTTCGCTCAACACGAGCGCGCCAGCGAGCCACGCTTCATCGCCTGCGCTGCGCAAGATGACGTCGCCGAGCTTGCACGGGAAACCCTCGAGCGCTCGGCCGTCGTCGACGCGTTTTTCTTCGGCAGGTGCAAGCAGAACGGGCGGCGCTGCGTCTCGGTGCTGGCGGACGCGCGGGCTCGCGGCGATCAAGCGGCCCACGATCGCTCCGCAACCGACGAGTATCGCGGTCAAGACGACGCTCACGCTCGAGCTCCCAAGGCGTGTTCGAGGTCGACGGGTTCGGCGAACGCGTTCTGATATTGCTCGGCGCGCGCGCGCACGTATGCGTACGCGACCTCGCCTTCGAGATCGCGCGGTGGCAAGAGATCACCGATGACCGCCGCGGCCGCGACGTACGACGTGATCTCCGCGACGCGTGCGAGCGTGACGCCACCGATCGCAACGAGCGGCGGCGCGTAGCCCGATTCGCGCGCGTTGTGACGAATGAGCTGCGCGGCTTGCCTCAACCCGCCAACGCCCACGACTGGATCGGGCTGATCTTTCGACGACGTCGGCCACACCGGACCGAATGCGACGTACGCGGGAATCGTTTCGAGCGCCGCGTTGAGCTGCTCGGGCGTGTGCGTCGAGATGCCTAGCGCGAGGCCGGGCGCGATGGTGCGCACGAACGACGGCGATGCATCACCTTGGCCGATGTGGAGCATGTCCGTCTTTGCGACGAGCGCAAAATCGGGACGATCGTTTGCGACGAGCGGCACATTCGCGGCCGCACAAAGTGGGCGGAGCGCGCGCAAGAGAGCCACGACGTCGGCGTCGGCGGCGGTTTTCGCGCGGAGCTGGAGCGCTGCGGGCCGCGCAGCGAGGAGCGCGCATGCAAATGCAATCGGATCGAGACCGCGCTTCGAAAGGGCATCGAGATCGACGATGGCATAGAGACCGCGCACGCCGATGCACGTACCACTAAACTGATGCAGATGCAGCTCGCCGTCGGCGCTGTCGTGTTTCGCGCGGACGGCGCTGTGCTGCTCGTTCGTCGGGCGCGACCGCCCGCCGTGGGAGCGTGGACACTTCCCGGTGGCAAGGTCGAGACTAACGAGTCACGTGAGAGCGCGGTCGTGCGTGAGGTCGAAGAAGAAACGGGGCTCGTCGTTTCGCCGATTGCAATCGTGGAGGAGCTCGTGCTCGAGCGCGAAGGCTTCTCGTATCGCATCGTCGACTTTGTGTGCGCGCTCGTGAAAGACGCGGAGCCGCGCGCGGGCGACGACGTCGACGCCGCGCGCTGGGTCCTCCCGCGTGAAATGGCCGACTACGCGCTCACGCCGGAAGTCTTGCGCGTGATCGCTCGCGCCCACGCCTCGGAATAAGGTCTATCTTCGGTGCCCATGCTTCGCAGATTGCCCCTCGCGCTCCTTCTCCTCGGGTGCACCAATCCCCCGCCCGCTTCGCAACTGCCGAACGCACAAGCTGCGATCGATCGCATGCGTGCGTCGAGCTCGTGTGGCGAGGCGATTCGCGCCGACGCCAAGCTCGATCATTTCGCCGCTGAAACTGGGCGCGTTCGTACCGAGCTCTTGTTCATCGCCGCGCGGCCTGCGCGCTTGCGTATGGATGCGCTCGCGCCTGTCGTGGGCACCGTGTTCACGCTCTCCACGGACGGCGCGCAGTTTCAGGTCAGCGATCTGCGCAATCACAGATTTCTCTTTGGCCCGGCTACGGCTTGTAACATCGCACGCGTCACGCGCATCCCGATGCCGCTGCATCCGCTCGTGACGCTCCTTCTCGGTCGCGCGCCGGTGCTTCGTCATGACGCGGCAGGCCTTGCCGCACCTTCGATCTCGTGGAGCACCGAAGGGTATTACGTCGTGAAGATCCCGGGCGCGTTCGACGCCACAGAAGAAGTGCACGTCGTGCCGCATCCGGATGATTGGAACAAGCCGTGGAGCGATCAGCGCCTTCGCGTGCTCGACGTCGCCGTGTCGCAACGCAACGTGCTGCTCTATCACGCAGAGCTCGACTCACACGAGAAGGTGCCCATGGCATCATCGCCTGCGGGGCAAGCCGCCAGCGATTGCGACGAAGTCTGCAAGGCAACTGGCGGGCAAGCGACGCCGCCGAGCGGCCCGCAGTGCGACGCCGAGATCCCGCGGCGCATTCACGTCGAGATCCCTTCGCAGAAGACAGACGTGATGTTTCGCTACGACAAGGTCGAATGGAACCCTCCGCTGCCTTCGGATCTATTCACGCAGCAGCAGCAAGCGGGGCTCAGCTCGGCGCCGGTCGAGTGCGAAGACTGACCTTTACGCTCTCCGCGAGCCTCGTCGGATCATCGGTGATCACGTAACTCGCGCCCGCATCGCGGAGTGCGAGCGCCTCGTCGGCGTCGTTCACGGTCCACACGCCGACACGCACGCCGCGATGGACGAGCGCCTGCACCGCCGAGGGAGTCGCCTGCGTGTGCTCGAAATGGACCGCATAAAATAGGCCTTTTGGCGTTCCGTAGCGCGCGAACGGAAATGACCAGCGGCGCTCCGGAGTCGTGAGTAGCGCGATGCGCGTGCGCGGCCGGCGCGCCTTGAGCTGCGCGAGGATGCGAGGGTCGAACGACGAGACGACGACGTCCGCGCGCGTTTGACGATCGAGCTCGCGTGCGACATTGCGCACGAGACGCGGGCGATCGACTTTGTCGTACTTGATCTCCACGTTGACGCCGATGTGCCGGTCCGCTGCCATCGCGAGCACGTCGCGCAAGAGCGGAGCACCTTGCGCGCCGCCGAAGAGCTTCATCGACCCGAGCTCCACGTACGGAACGCGTGACACCTCGCGGCGATCGGCGCTCGAGGTTGCACGCTTCAAGTCGGCGTCGTGAAAAACGACGGCCTCGCCCGTCGCGCACAAGCGCACGTCGAGCTCGACGCCATCTGCACCTGCTGCGAGCCCGCGCTCGAACGACGCAAACGTGTTCTCCGCCGGCCATCCCGCTCCACGCCCGCCGCGATGAGCGATGATCGCGAGCCTGTCACCCCGATCGAACACGCTCACGGGCAACGCCCCTTCACGTGATTTTCGCTGGCTCCGAAAGCTCCGCGGTGACTTCCGTTGCGATCTGTTTGGCGCGAGCGATGTCGGATGCAAGAAGGCTCACCGCGCCGACGACCGCGTGGCCGCCGCCGCCGAAGCGTTCGCAGATCGCGGCGATGTTGTGCGTGCGCGGGCGCGGCGACCAAGGGTTATAACCGATCGAGAGCTTGCACTTGCTTTGCGATCGCGTGAGCACGATCGAATAAAGACTCTCGGGAAAGAGCGCGTACGTCACGAATTTCGTCGCGACGTCGAGGATGCCGTCGGAGAGATCGACAAGCACCGCATCGCCGCGCGTGACCGCGTGTTTGCGCACGAGATCGACGAACTCGCTGCTCCCCTTCTGGAGTGGAGCGAACGCCTTACCGACTTCTTCGGAGGTCGCGACTGCCTCGAGTGGCTCGACGAGCAAACGCTTCACCATGCGCGAGAGCATGGCGTCGTCGCCGTGGTGCTCGATCACCGTCATGAGCTGGAGCGCAGGCTCTTTGCGCGCGACGGCCATCTCGGCGTTCGGAAACGCTGCCGAATCGATGATGTCGGCCCAACGCACGAGCTCCGACAAACCTTCGAAGCTCACGCCGAAGACCCGCGCGCCGACATCGGCGATGTATTTCGTGCACGAGCCGTAGGAGCCGTCGTGAAACATCTGGCGCGTTTTTTCGTCGGGGTGCGCGGCGACGTATGCGTCGTACGCGGTGCGCTCTTCGGGCGTCGCGAAGGCGGACACGTGATGATCGAAATACCACGTGAGCTTTTCGGAGCGGCTGAACCGAAAATCCAAAATCGCGTTGTCGTCGCCGCGGAGCTTGCTCGGGTCGACGCCGTTTTGTCCGGGGCCGTAGCCCGCGCCGAAATATTCGAACGCGAGATCGCCGCCGCGCATCGTGCGGAGCAAATGCGTGAAGGCGACTGCGGAGCAGAGCCCATCGAAGCAGTGGCCGTGCGTGGCTACCGTGATCATCGGGCTCCCGAGTTACCATGCGGCATGCGCGTCCACCATATCGCCTTCCGAACGTCACGCGTCCGTGCGGTCGCGCGTTTTTATCGCGAGGTCGTCGGCCTCGCGCCCCTTCGCGCCCAACCTGGAGGCGTGTGGCTCGGCGCGGGGTCGACCATCGTCATGATCGAGGCAAAACCGGCGCGTGAGCCGGCGATTTCCAAGCGCTCGAACGAGCTCGTCGCGTTCGGCATGGCTCGGCGCGACGTCGCGACCGTCCGCGAACGCCTCGCGCGTCACCGCGTTGTCGTCGAATCCGAATCCGACTACTCGATTTACTTCCGCGATCCAGACGGACGACGCGTTGCCTTCAGCACTTTTCCCGTGCGAATGCGTGGCCCGACGTAGGGCAATGTGATACCTTTTGGCTGTGAATCAGGCCTTGAGCGCGCTGGAGCGCACGGTCCTCCCCGGGACGCGCCTTGGCCGCTATGAGATCATCACGCACCTCGCCTCTGGCGGGATGGCGACTGTATTTCTCGGGCGCGCGCTTGGGGTCGCAGGGTTTCATCGCCTCGTCGCGATCAAGCTTCTGCATCCGCACGTCGCGGCCGATCAGCAGTTCATCACGATGTTCTTGGATGAAGCGCGCCTCGCTGCGCGCATTCGCCATCCCAACGTCGTCGCCACGGTCGATTTGCAAAACGGGCCGGAAGGCCACTACCTCGTCATGGAGTTCATCGAGGGCGAGAGCTTGCTCGGCCTCCTCCGTCAAACGGTGAAGATGAACCGTCCGATGCCCGCGGGCATCGCGATTCGCATCGTGCTCGACGCACTCGCGGGGCTTCACGCAGCACACGAGCTTCGTGGCGATCTTGGTGAGTCGCTCAACCTCGTTCATCGAGATGTATCGCCGCACAACATCCTCGTCGGCGTCGATGGCATCGCACGCATCGTCGACTTCGGCATCGCGCGCGCCGAAGAACGCATCGGCACCACGCGCGATGGTCAGGTCAAGGGCAAGCTTGCGTACATGGCGCCCGAGCAAACGAGCGGCGAGAACGTCGACCGCCGCGTCGATGTGTTCACCGCAGGCATCGTCTTGTGGGAGACGCTCACGGGTCGCCGCCTCTTTCGCGGGCAGACGGACGCC
Organism: Polyangiales bacterium; assembly: GCA_038239005.1. Classification (GTDB taxonomy): domain Bacteria; phylum Myxococcota_A; class Polyangia; order Polyangiales; family Polyangiaceae; genus DASXHD01. Next base: position 29,619 of record JBBSFE010000013.1, on the reverse strand, counting down.
GAAGTGCTGCGCAATCTGCTCGACAAGCCCATTTTGCGCCTTCGCGAAGTGTCGCCCGCGTATCCGCAAGCGCTCGACGACGTATGCGCGCGCGCGCTCAACCGCGATCGCGACGAGCGCTTCGACAGCACCGCCGATTTCGCCGAAGCGCTCGAAGAAGCAGCAGAGCCGCTCGGCATCGCCACATCGAAACAAGTCTCTGCGTACGTGCGCGATGTCGCAGGCGAGCTCATCGATGGCGTTATGGCGCGCGCGCGTGCGTTTCAAGAAGGCGTGAAGGTCAAAAGCGCGCCACCGCCACGTCTCGAGCTCGGCGAAAACGCCGACAGCTCCATCCGCTCATCGACGCCACTCGGCGCGTCGCTCACCGAGCCCGAGGTCACGCGTTCGCGTCGCCCGCTCGTCGTGGGTGTCGCGGCTGCGGTGCTCGTGCTTCTCGGCGCCATCATCGCCACGGTCACGTTACTCATCATGTCGCAGCGCGGCGCTCCCGATGCGCACGCCACACAAACGGCCGCGGCACAAACGACGGCGCAAGCCATGACGACAGCGCCCATCACGACGGCGGCGGATTCGAGCGAGTCGATCTCGATCACCGATTTGCCGAAGAGCGGCGCCGAACGCGCCGGCCACCCCATCTTTCCACGACACGGCGTACCGATTCCGCCGCCGCCTCCTTCGACGACACCAAGCGCGACCGTCAAACCCACGGCGACCGCGCCGGTGAGCAGCGTCTTCAATCCCGAGTCGATGTGATGCGCTCCGCGGCCGCGCTAGCGAGGCTCACGCTCTCCGCGAGCCTCACGCTCTCCGCGAGCCTCACGCTCTCCGCGAGCCTCACGCTCTCCGCGAGCCTCACGCTCTCCGCGAGCCTCATTTGCACCACCGCGCACGCACAGACGCAAGAAGGCATCGCGCAAACCCGATTCAACAAGGGTCGCGAGCTCTTCATCACCGGGCAATTTTCGACGGCGCTCGTCGAGTTTCGAGCCGCTTCCGAGCTCTACGAGAGCCCGAACTCACGCCTCTACATCGCGCGATGCGAGCGCGAGCTCGGTCACGCAGCATCGGCGTACGTCGAGTTCGAACGCGCAGCGAGTGAAGCGGCAGACCGCGCACGAAGCGATCCGCGTTACGCGAGCACTCGCGATGTCGCAAAGCAGGAAGCGGCCGCGCTCGAAGGCAAGCTTGCGCATGTCACCGTGCTCGCGCCATCCCCCGGGCTCCCCGACGGCGCAACGATCACCGTCAACGGCGGCGCGCTTGGCGCAGCGGGCCTTGGCGTAGCGGCGCCGATCGATCCGGGTGTCGTCGATGTGGTCGCGAAGGCGCCCGGTTATCTCGTGCTGCACAAGACCGCTCGCGCCGCAGCCGGCGAAGCGGTCGAGATCAAAATCCAACTCGAGAAAGACCCCGCCGCCGCCACCAACGCAAACGCAAACGCAAACGCAAACGCAAACGCGAACAATGCCAACGGAAACACCACCATCGTCGTCGACAATCGCCCGCGCTCGAGTCACGGCCTTCGCAACGCCGGCTTCGTCGTCGGTGGCATCGGCATCGCGGGGATGGGCGCTTTCGCCGGCTTCGCCGCGCTTGCACAGACGCGCTTCGATCAACTGAAGCGCGAATGCGGCGGGCCCTGCGACGCGAGCAAGGCAGCACAAATCGACGAGGGGCAGACCTTCCAAAATATCGCGAACGTCGCGCTCGCGGTGAGCGGCACGGCCATCCTCACCGGCGCGATCATGATCATCGCGGGCATCTCGACCGGCAACCACGAGACGACCGCATCGATCGCGCCGCTCTCTCACGGCGGCTGGTATGCCGGAGTGAGTCGTGCGTTTTAGACTGCTCGCGCTCGCCACTGCTACGGCGCTTGTTCCCGCATGTTTGCTCAACTGGGATTCGCTTCGCGCTCTCGACGGCGGCAGCGACGACGCCTCCGGTGATGATCTCGTCGCGCTCGACGTCGACACACCCGACGTCGTCGACGCAGGAAACGACACGGGACCATGCACGCTGGATCTTCTCATCAACGAGGTTTCGGCCGATGGATTTCAAGGGTCCGCCGATGAGTTCGTCGAGATCCGCAACGGCGCATCGTGCGGCGGTAGCTTGCTCAACTGGGGACTTCGTTACTCGAGCGCCAGCGGCAGCTCTCCGAGCCAGCTATGGACCGGCCAAGCTGGCGACGTGATCGGCGCGAAGGGACACATCATCCTCGGCGGGTTCGAATTTCAAACCCCCGACAGCGGCATTCTCATCGGCCGCATCTCCTCCGACACGAGCGGCTCGCTCTCGAAGAACGGCGGCGGCGTCGGGTTGTTTTCGCCCGGAGGCACGCTCATCGATGGCGTAGCCTACGGTGCCATTACGACACCCTCTCACCCCTTCATTCGCCCGCCGACTGCACTCGATGGCGGCGCATCGACACCCGCGCCGAATCCGGGCACCGGAAAATCGATCGCGCGCATCCCCGACGGTTTGAACACCAACATCAACGCCACCGATTTTCAAATCGCGACGCCATCGCCTGGTTTCACGAACTAGCGCAGATGTCACTTGAATCCAACCAGCCTTGGCAAGGCGTTGTGCTCGACCGGCGGCAGCGAGACGAAACCGGCGGGGCCGGCGCGTGGACGGCGTCGTACCCCTGCGGGTATCGCGAAGCGCGTCAAGACGGCCAGCTTAACTGGATTGTCGAATAAATGCGCAAGTCGGACGCGAGCACGCGGAAGCTCCAGCACGGCGAGGCGGGTTCGCGGTTCTTGCTCGTCTATCCGCCGGCAGAGACGCCCGCGCGGCATCTCCTCACTATCGGACGACTCGTCATCGGGCGCGCGCCGACATGCGACATCGTCATCGATCACGAGACGATCTCGCGTCAACACGCGGCACTCGTCGTCGAGGCCGAGCGCGTGCTCGCGTCGGACCTCGGCAGCGCAAATGGAACTTCCATCGGCGGTGTTGCGCTCTCGAAGGAACCGGTCGTGCTCGCGATCGGCGCCATGCTGATGCTCGGCGACGTGATCGGGCTTTTGCGAACCGGCCCCAACGAAGAGGCGCGAGATGCGCCGCCGTCCGCAAAGACCGGCGAAATCGATCTCGTCGCCAAAACGCATTTGCCCGTCTTGATCCTCGGAGAGACCGGCGCGGGAAAAGAAGTCGTTGCCGAGCGACTCGTCAGCCGGTCGACACGCAAAGACGCGCCCTTCGTTCGCATCAACTGCGCAGCTCTCACCGAGGCGCTGTTCGAGAGCGAGCTCTTCGGTCACGAGCGCGGCGCCTTCACGAGCGCCGACCGCGCCAAACAAGGGCTGCTCGAATCGGCCGACGGCGGCACGGTCCTGCTCGACGAAATCGGGGACTTGCCACTTCCCGCGCAAGCCAAGCTCCTTCGCGTGCTCGAGTCGGGCGAAATCGCGCGTGTTGGATCGGTCGCGGCAAAGCGCGTCGACGTTCGCTTCCTCGCGGCGACCAATCGCGATCTCGCCGCGATGGTCGAAGCCGGCACGTTTCGGTCGGACCTTCTCTATCGCCTCGACGGCATCACGATTCGCGTGCCGCCGCTTCGCGAGCGCATCTCCGAGCTTCGCACGCTCGCGCACACGCTGCTCGATTCAGCATGCCGCACGACCGGCCGAAGTGTTCCAACGCTCGCTTCCGATGCGCTCGCGCTCCTCGAGCGACACGATTGGCCAGGCAACATCCGCGAGCTGCGCCGCGTGATGGAGCGTGTCGCCGCCCTCGTCCAAGGTGACACCGTGCGTGAAGTGGATTTGCGACCGCTCCTCACGAGCGCCGTCGCGAATCCCGCGAGGCCCTCGGGCGCGAGCTTGCGCGAAGAAGTGAAAACGGAAGTCGAGTCCATCGAACGCAGCCGCATCGAGGATGCACTTCGCCGCTCGGCGGGTAACCAGACGCAAGCGGCGAAGCTGCTCGGCATCTCGCGGCGTACGCTCATCGATCGCATCGATCGCTTCGGTCTGCCGCGCCCGCGCCGCTCCTAGTAGTCGTTGAGGCCGTTCGCGATGACCGCGCAGATGTGATTGTGCCCGGGGGCCGCACCTTCGGACCACGTCTTCAGCTGCGTCTTCGTCCACTCCGTCGCCGCGTGGCCGGTGCGCGTCGAGCCGCAGTTCGAAGGATGGCCGCTACCCGGGTCGTTGTGCGAATCCGGATCGTAGACGGAGAACGTCGAGCCGTTCCAGTGGCCGACGAAGATCGCGTGCCCATCGCCGAAGCCGCACGGTGCCTTTTGGCCGGCGTCGGCGCTGCCCGACATCACCGCGACATAGCCTTTGGACATGTCCTCCGCGAGATCGTGAATCGTGTACGAGGTGTCGCAGTGCTCCGTTGCAGTGAATTTGCGCGTGCCGTCGATCCAGTTGCCTTTCGAGTCGGTCGCGTTGAGGATTTTCGTCCACTCTTTCCCGTCCGTCCAATGGCACGAGTCGTTCTTGATGATCTTTAGATTGTCGAGCTCGTTGCGAATGTAACCGGCGGTGTGATTGCTCGCGCCGCATGTGAGCGCGTTACGCATCATCGCGACAGCCGTGGGTCCGCAGTTTTCGTTCTCGCATTTGCTGCCATCGTATTGCGACTTCCAATATTTGTTACCCGATGAGGTCGTGCTCGGAACGGAACACGAGAGCTCCTCACCGTCGGACGAAACTGCGTCTTCGCTGGTGACGGCGCACGCCGTGAGGAGACCAAACGCCGCGAACGGGATTGTGAGGAGTCGCTTGTGCATGCGAGAGCTCATCGCAAGCTGCATGCCCACACCATTCAGGCAGAAATCCCACGTTTCCTGCGATGTGGGCGCGAGGGCTTTGCACAAGTTGCGCGACCGGTCGCACAATGGACGCCGATGGGACGATTCGAGATCGAGCGTCGTGTTGCCGCCGGCGGGATGGGCACGGTGTTCCGCGCGCGCGATTCGACGACGGGCACGATCGTCGCGCTCAAGATCCTCCGCGACATCGATGAAGGCGCGCGCGCGCGATTGAATCGCGAAGCGCACGCGCTCGCCGAGGTCATGCATCCGCGCATCGTTCGATACGTCGCGCACGGGGTGCTCGATAGTGGTGAGCCCTACCTCGCGATGGAGTGGATCGAAGGCGAGACGCTCGCTGAGCGTTTGAGGCGCGCGCCTCTCTCGACCTCTGAGGGCATCGAGGTCGTGAGACTTGCGGCGGAAGCGCTCGGACATCTTCACGCACGCGGCGTCGTTCACCGCGACATCAAGCCGGGCAACTTGGTACTTCGCGGCGATCGCATCGACGGCGTCACGCTCGTCGACTTCGGGCTTGCGCGTGACGCCGGAGAAATCTCCTTTCAGAGCGCGGGAACGATCGTCGGAACGCCAGCTTTCATGGCGCCCGAGCAAGCGCGGGGCGGGCGCGACATCGGGCCCGAAGCCGACGTGTTCGCACTTGGCGGCGTGCTCTTTCGATGCGTGACGGGTCGAAACGCATTCGTCGGAACCGATAGCCTTGCCGTCCTTGCGAAAGTTCTCCTCGATACGCCGCCGCGCGCGATCGAGCTCGTGCCGACGCTCGACCCGCTCGTCGACGAAGCCATCGGGCGCATGCTCGAGAAGGAGCCCGAACGTCGGCCGCGCGATGGCGCGAGCGTCGCGGCAATGCTCGGGGCGCTTGGCCGCGTCGGTGATGTCGAGCCCGCAGCCGAGGACGTTGCGCCGGCGCGATTCGGTTTGGTCGAGCGCAAGCTGCAGACCGTCGTGCTCGCACCGACGGACTTCGATCCCGAAGCCACGACGGCGCGCGACAGCGGGGGTCTTGGCGAAATTCGCCGCGTGATCGCTCGGCGCGGCGGTGCGCAATGCGATGTCCTCGCGAACGGCGCGGTCATCGTGACGATCACGGCCGGCGACTCCGCAAAGGAGCAGGCCGCAAAGGCCGCCGCCTGCGCGCTCGACCTTCAACCGCTCGTCGACGTCCCAATCGCGATCGCGACTGGGTACGACGTGTTCGATCAAGCTGCGCGGCTCGCACGTGCGGGTGTGGGCACGCGCGACATCTTCGTCGACGACACGACAGCTGCTCTTCTTGCCGAGCGCTACACGGTCGAGCGCAACGCGACCGGTATCGTCCTCCGCGCTGCATCGAGCGCCGACGACACCGGGCGTACGCTTCTCGGGAAGGCGCGTGCATTTGTCGGGCGCGATCGCGAGCTCGTCACGCTCGAAGCAGTCTTCGACGAATGCCGGCGCGAACGCACGGCGCGCGTCGTGCTCGTGACGGGTCCACCAGGCATCGGGAAGTCTCGTCTGCGACGCGAGCTACTCGCGCGTTTGGTGAGCAGTGGTCGCGACCTCACGGCGCTCGTTGGCGCGGCGGATCCGTTTTCGCGCGCGCCATTCGTGATGCTTGCGCGCGCCGTGGGAAGCGCGCTCGGCGCGGACACGCTCGTCTCGCGTGTGCGAAGCGTCGTTGGCGCGGCCGACGCGGAACGCGTCGCAGACTTCATGCTCGAGATGTGCGCACTCGACGGAGGCGCGCCGAGCAGTCATCGCGTCGCGGCTCGCGCCGATCCCGTGTTGATGCACGAACAGACGCGCCGTGCGTTTTGCGATTTTCTCGCGTCCGAGTGTGCGCGGCGACCGGTGGTGCTCGCTCTCGACGACGTGCAATGGGCCGACGCGCTGAGCACGCGTCTCGTCGACGCCGCTCTCGGAGCGCTCGCGGAACAACCGCTCATGCTGCTCGCGTTTGCGCGACCGGAAATCTCGGAGACCGCTCCGAAGCTCTGGGAATCGCGTGGTGTCTTGCCGCTTCCGCTCGGAGCTCTGTCGCGGCGTGCGGCATCGGAGCTCGTGCGCACGGTCCTCAGCGATGCCAGCCGCGCGCGCGGCCTTAGCGCCGAAACCGACCAAGCTGTCGAGCGTGTCGTCTCGCGCGCTGCCGGCAATGCGCTCTACCTCGAGGAGCTGATTCGCGCGGAGGATGCGGGGCGCGGATCGGATCCGCCCGACACCGTGCTCGCGATGGTGCAGAGTCGTCTCTCGCGGCTCGATGCGGAGACGCGTCGCGTTCTTCGTGCGGCGAGCATTTTTGCGGGAACGTTTTCGCAGACGGGTGTGCAGGCGGTTCTCGCGGACGAGGACCCGAACGCGATCGCCGCGCACGTCGAGTTTTTGCTGCGATCGGAGTTCTTGTCGCGGACGCGTGCGTCGACGCCCAGCGACGGCGACATCGTGTTTCGTCACGCGCTCGTTCGCGACGCCGCCTACGCGATGCTCACCGAAGACGACGCCAAGCTCGGACACGGGCTCGCCGCGGCGCATCTCGAACGCGAAGGCGCCGCGCCCGTCGTCGTGGCCGAGCACTATGCACGCAGCAGCGAACCGACGCGCGCGGTTCCGCCGCTTCTTCGTGCCGCGCACGTCGCTCTCGATGCGAGCGATTTTTCGAGCGCTCTCGGTCTCACGGCGCGCGCGCGTGCGCTCGACTCGGCGCGGGCGGTCACCGCAGCGTGTGCGCTCGTCGAAGCGGAAGCGCATCGTTGGCTCGGTGCAACCGCGAAGGCGTTCGATGCGGCAGGTGAAGCGCTCGCATGCCTCGACTTGAACGATCCTGCCCGCTTCAGCGCGCTTCGCGCACGCGCGTATGGCGCAAGCCACCTCGGCTGGCTCGCCGAGCTCGATGCGGTTGCCGAAGAGCTCCTTTCGTCCGAGCCAAGCGATGATGCGGCGCGCGCGTATCTTTTTGCGGTGAGCCAAGCTGCGGCGAGTCTCGTCGTTGTCGGCAAGCTCGAGGTCGGCGAACGATTGCTCTCGAAGGCTCACGCGCGATTCGAGCGGTTTCAGCGCGATCCCGCCGTGGTGGCACGTTTTCTCGAGGCGCGTGTCGCGTGCGCGTCGCATGCGGGAAATCTCGAGCTCCTGCTCGCAACCGCGGACGCCGCACGCAGCAACGCCGAGATCGCGGGCGACGAGCGCTCCGAGATCGTCGAGACGGTGAACGGCGGCTTCGCGCTGATGCAGCTCGGCGCATACGAAGAATCTCTTCGCGCGTTCGAGCGAGCACGCGCCGATTCGGAGCGCCTCGGCCTCGTGACGAATCGACGCTCGGCCATGCAAAACGCCGGCTACGTCATGTTGCGCCTCGGGCGCGTGAACGAAGCGCGCGACATCGAGCAAGCCGTGCTCGCTGAAATCGGCGGCGCGGCGTCACCGAGACTCGTCACGCTCACACGCGCGTGCCTTGCGCTCATCGAGCTTCGCGCGGGCGACGTCGCGGCTGCGCGCGTGCATGCTCTCGCCGCCGTCGACGCCGCAACGGGGCCTCCGCAACGCGCGTACGCCGAGACCGCTCTCGGTGAGGTGATGCTGGCGTCCTCCGAGCATGCCGCGGCCATCGCACACGCCGATCGCGCGCTCGAAATCATGAAGACGACCGGTGGATTCCATTTCGCGGAAGCGACGGCGCTACTCGTGCGGGCCGTCGCGCTTCATGCGTCGGGGAATCTCGACGAGGCGCGCATCGCGATTGCTCGCGCGGAAGCCCGCTTGAACGAGCGCGCGAACAAGGTGTCGCTGCTGCGTCGCGCGCAGTTCTTGTCGCGCGTGGACGAGAATCGAAAAACGATCGAGCTCGCCCAAAATTGGTCGGACGCCGACTCGGAAAAATAGCCTAGGATGCGCCGCATGAAACCCTTCGCAAAGCTAGCCGCGCTCGCCATTCTCGCGTGCGCCGCGCCGCTCGCCCAGATCGCGTGCGGCGGCAACGACAGCAATCTTCCCCCGCCTCCCCCGCCCGGCACCGGCTCCGCAACGGCTTCCGGCAGCAGCCCTCTAGCGACCGCGAGCGCGACGACGCCGCCGCCTCCGTCTGCGCCCCCGCCCGCGCTCGTGCTCGGGGCCGCAAGCGAAGACCCCTCGCCGCTTCCGACCGTGAAGATCACCACGCCGTCGAGCGGCCAAGTGATCGCCGCCGACAAGGCCGCGGACTTCGTCGTCAAGCTCGACGTGAAAAACTGGCAAACGGCGATGGGCAGCCAACACGTCCACCTCATCTTGGACAACCACCCTTACAAACCGATTTACGATCCGAAGCTTCCCGTGAAGCTGAGCGAGCTCATGGGCGGCGATCCGCTCACCGAAGGCGAGCACATCATCGTTGCGTTCCCGTCGCGCGCGAACCACGAGTCCGTCAAAACCAAAGACGCCATGACGATGCTTTCGTTCTGGGTCGGCAAGAAGGGCGCAACGGCGAGCGACTTGAAAAAACCGATGCTCGTCTACAGCCGCCCGAAGGGTGACTACAAAGGCCTCGCGGCTAGCCACGTCATCGTCGACTTCGAAGTCGCGAACGTCACGCTCGCCGAAGGCAAAGACCACGTGCACATCACGGTGACTGGCCCCGGCATCACCGACAAGCTCGAAGCCAAGGCCGAGAAGTTCGGGCCGCCCTACTTCCTCGACAACCTCCAGAACGGCACCTACACGATCAAAGAAGAGCTCATGAGCGGCGGTGCCGACATGAAGCTGATGCCCGGCGCGTGGAACTCCACGACACGCACCATCCGGATCGACCACGACGCGCAGCCCGATCCGATGCCCATGACGACGCCGAGCGCGTCGGCCAGCGCGGCTTCGTCGGCCAAGCCGGCGGGTAGCGCTCAGAAGAAGTGACCCGCGACGAAATCGTCGCGCTCGACAAGGCGCACGTCTGGCATCCATTCACGGCGATGCGGGTCTACCTCGACGAGGTGGATCCCATCGTCGTCGTGCGCGCCGAAGGTTCGCGTCTCTTCGACGCCGATGGTCGCGCCTATCTCGACGGGAATTCGTCGTGGTGGACATCGACGCTCGGGCATCGTCATCCGCGCATCGTCCTTGCGGCGAAGAAGCAGCTCGATACGCTCGATCACTGCGCGTTCGCGGGCATCGCGCACGAAGGCGCAGCAGCGCTCGCGGCCGAGCTCGTCGCAACCGCACCACGCGGGCTGACGCGTGTATTCTACACGGACAACGGCTCGACCTCGGTCGAGGCCGCCGTGAAGATGTCGCTCCAGCACTGGGTCCTGCGTGGCGCGCCAAAGAAAACGCGATTCGTCGCGCTCGATGGCGCCTATCACGGCGATACGATCGGCGCGGCAAGCCTCGGCGGCGTCGAGGTGTTTCGTCGCCCCTTCGCGAACGTGCTCTTCGATTGCGTGCACGCGCCGTTTCCCGATGCGGCCCTTGCGTTTCGAGAAATTCTCGAGCGCGAGCACGATTCGATTGCGGCTGTCGTCGTCGAGCCGATTTTGCAAGGCGCGGCGGGCATGCGCACGTATGCGCCCTCGGTGCTCCGTGAGCTTCGCGATTTGTGCGACCGCACCGGTGTGCTCCTCGTGTTCGACGAAGTGTTCACCGGATACGCGCGCACCGGGCCAATGTGGGCCGCCGAGCACGCTGGCATCTCGCCCGATTTGATGTGCCTCGGTAAAGCGTTTGGGCAAATCGTTCCAATGGGCGCAACGCTCGTGCACGAGCGCATCTTCGAAACGTTCGCGTCCGGTCGCGAGACTGCGTTTCACTACGGCCACACGTTTTGCGGTAACCCGTTCGGCGCCGCCATCGCGCGCGAGGTGCTCGCCGTCTATCGCGACGAGGACGTGCTCGGGCAGGTCGCATCGAAGGCGCCGCGCATCACCCGCGCGCTGGAGCGCATCGCGAAGATTCCGGACGTGGTGCGCGTTCGAAGCATTGGCATGGTCGGCGCGGCAGATCTCGGCAGTGACGCGAGCGCGCAAGGGTCGCTCGAAGAGGCTGGCTATCTCGGGACCGCGGGTTGGCGTGTCTTCGCCGAAGCGCGGAAACGCGGCGCTTACATTCGGCCGCTCGGTGACACGGTCTACTTGTGCCCACCGCTCACCATCGACGACCGCGAGCTCGACGAGCTCCTCGCGATCTTCGAAGAGAGCATCGCTACTGCACTACGACGGCGCTCTTGAACATTCCCATGCCGCACGTGAACGCGAGCGTGCGTGCATCGGCGGTGGGCACCTCGACATCGACCGGTTGATTGAGCGGTAGCGCCTTCTTGATTCCAATCTCGGGGAAGACGACGTCGGTGGCGCATGTGTCGTCGCTCGTGCGCGTGAAGACGAGCGTCGTGGGCGCGCCTTTTTTTACGGTGACCGAGCTCGGGGTGAAACCCTTGTCGTCTGCGCGGATGGCGATTTTGCCGCCTATGGAGACAGGCTGGGCCTTCGTGCACGAGACAATCGTGACGCTCGCGGAGAGAATGAGGCCTACCCATCGAGACATGCGCGAGACAATACGATGTGCGATGTTGGCGCGCCATGTTGAAGGTCGAAACCAAGGGTCACATCCTCTTCATCACCATCGATCGTCCTGAAAAACGCAACGCCGTCGACGGCGAGACCGCCAAATCCTTGCATGATGCATGGATTCGTTTCCGCGACGACGACCAGCTGTTCGTCGCCGTTCTCTCCGGCTCGGGCGACGAAGCGTTTTGCGCGGGCGCCGATCTCTCGGCGATCGGAACGCTCGGGCCGCCGCTCGACGCCTCGCCCGCCGAAGTGCGCCGCTTCGTCACGAGCGGCACGGGCTACATGGGCTACACGCGGCAGACCGATATTTTCAAACCCATCATTGGCGCCATCAATGGGAGCGCTCTCGCGGGCGGCCTCGAGCTCATGTGCTTGTGCGACATTCGCATTGTCTGCGACCACGCCGAAATGGGCGTTGCGTGCCGGCGCTGGAACGTGCCTCTCGTGGACGGCGGAACGCAGCGCCTTCCGCGCATCGTCGGCCTCGGTCGCGCGATGGAGCTCATCCTGACGGGGCGATTCATCGACGCAGATGAAGCGCTCCGCATCGGACTCGCGAGCGAGATCGTTCCGAAGGGGCGCGCGCGTGCACGAGCAGAACAAATCGCAGATGCACTATGCAAGCTTCCGCAAGGCGCGATGCGCACCGACAAACAGGCCGCGATGATGGGCTGGGGCCGGCCACTCGAAGAGGGTCTGCGCATCGAAGCCGAGCTTGGCCAATATCCGCTGCGCGCTGGCGAGGACATCGCGGAAGGCGCACGAGCTTTCGTGGAGAAACGTCCGCCGAATTTCAATCAGGACGACTCGCAGAGAAGTGATCAGCTCAGGGCGCGTCGACGGGAACAGTGACGAAGCTCATGGCGGGCACTGTGCGCGTTGGGCGCACCAAACCCCACGAAAGGCCTCTGAAACGATCTGAGGAATCCCGTCCGGGATTCAAATTTTCAGCGGTGCGGTTGGGTCGAGCAGGTACCCGTCGTCGCGTCGCGTGAGGATATCGCCGAGACCAAGCTCGCGGAGAGTCTTGATTGCCGTATAGGCGCGCGCCGCCGCCGCTTCGGGCTGAATGCGCTCGCCCGGCCAGCCTGCCACGATGATGTCGTCGAGCGTGACGCCGTGGCCGGGCGCTTTTTTTCGCTCCGCAGCCAGGCGCGCCAGGATCAGGCGCGGTGAGCGCCGCTTCGAAAGATCGATTTTGTCTCCCCCACCGACCGAGAACCATCGTGCGTCCTCGCCGATCGCAAGCTCGGGTGACGTGCGCGTTTCTTTGCGCGCGATCGCAGTCGCGAGGAGGCGGCGCGCCGAGCGAGCGTCGGAGGCGAGGCGTTTCGTGTCGACGCGCGTGAGCACGGCACGCGCACCATCGAGATCGCCGCGCCCGAGCATGCCGAACGCTTCGAAAATCTCGAGAAGCACGAACGCACGCGGCTCGCCGCGTTTGGTGAGGCTTTCGCGAGCGCGCGCGAAGTGCTTGTCGGCCTCGTCGAGGCGGCCGAGGAGCGCGAGCGTCGCACCGAGCGGACCTTCGACGAAGCTGATGAAGTCACCAACCTCGGTCGCGATTTCCCGTGCAAGCTCGAGACACCCGAGCGCACGCTCGAGATCGCCTTCCTCCATGGCGACCGTTCCGAGATAGCGATGCGTTGCCGCTTCGTAGCGACGGTGACCGAGCTCGCGAAAAATCGAGAGCGACTCTTCGAAGTGTTGGCGCGCGGCGACCGTGTTGCCTTGCACGAGATCGATGCTGCCAAGCGAGCCGACAGTGTTGCCGATGTATTGGCGATGCCCTGCCGCGCGCTGAATCGTGAGTGCACGCTGGAACTCGGCGCGAGCGTCGTCGAGCGCGCCTTCATCGAGCAGAAGAAGCGCGAGGTTGATGCGGTCGACGCTCTCTTCGCGGCGATCACCGAGGGAAATGGCGAGGTCGAGCGCGGCGCGATAGCAGCGCTTGGCTTCTTCGTCGCGGTCCTGCCAGTGGTGCACGATGCCGAGGTTCGAGAGGACGCTCATGGTGGCCGCGCGATCTCCGATGTCGCGATACGTCTCGAGCGCGTGCTCGGCGGCCGCGCGCGCGTCGTCGAGCTGGCCTTGTTTGACGTGCACTGCCACCGAAATCGAGAGCGCGCTCGCCTCGCCTGCGCGATCGCCGAGCTTGCGATGGAGCGCAATGGCCTCATCGACCTCGGTGCGTGCGCGGTCCATCTTGCCGCGTTCGATGGCCACGCGTGCTCGCGTCTCGAGGGCGAGCGCACGCACGGCGTCTTCGCTCGAGAGCTCGAGCGCGAAATCGGCGTCGGTCTCGGCGCCACGCGTGTCTCCGCGAATCAATCGGTAGCGTACGCGCGCAGCGAGCGCTCGCACGTGAAGCGCCGCACCAGCGTCGGCCGCGTCGCACACCGCGGCTTCGACGAGCTCTCGTTGCATCTCGGCGGGCCCACGCATCGCAACGAGCTTGTTCAACGCGAGCGCGAGCGACGCCGCGCCTTTGGGATCGCTCGATCGAAGGCGCCGATGCGCGGCAAGCACGTTGTCGGCATCTGCGCGCAGTCGTGCGGCAGCCTCGATTGCGCCTTCACCACGCAGCTCGTCGGCACGCGCTTCTGCGAACGCCGAATAGAACGCGACGTGCGCCGCGCCTGCGTCGGACTCACCGAGTCGCTCGGCCGCATACTCACGCACGGTTTCGGAAAGAGCGAAGCGCCCATCGCGCCGCACGAGCGATTTGTCGACGAGCGACTCGAGCAGCGCGAGCCCACCCGTGCCGAGCACTGCTTCTGCGGCGTCGATGAGAAATCCGCCATGAAATACGCTGCATCGTGCGAGCGCGCGCCTCTCGCCGTCGTCGAGGAGGTCCCACGACCAATCGATGGCCCCGCGCAAGCTGCTTTGACGCGGCGTGCGATCACGTGGGCCGCCCGTCAAAAGCTCGAAGCGTTTTCCGAGTCGGTCGAGGAGCTCCGTCACCGCGAACAGCTTCGTGCGCGCGGCGGCGAGCTCGATCGCGAGTGGATTGCCGTCGAGCCGCCTAACCAGCTCGGCGATGGCACGCGTCTCCGCTTCGTCGGGCGAAAATCTTCCGCGAGCGAGCGCAGCGCGGTCCACGAACAATCGCGCGCCATCCGATTCATCGAGCGGCGCGAGCTCGAGACACGCTTCACTCTCGATGCGAAGCCGCTCGCGTGACGTCACGACGAACCGCGCGCGCGGCGCGAGCCGCACCCACCGCCCGATCACCTCGGCTGCACTCGCCGCGACCTGCTCCACGTTGTCGAGCACGAGCAGAACGTCACCGCGCCCAGCGAGCGCGTGTCCGACATCGGCCGTCGCGTCGCCGAGAGCAGCGGCCACGGTCGACACGAGCGCGCTCTCCGAACGTGCCTCTGCGAGCGCGGCAAACCACACACCCGCGAATCGCCCGCCGGCTTCGTTCGCGATGCGCGTCGCGAGCCGCGTCTTGCCGATACCCGCGGGGCCGAGAAGCGTGACGACGCGGCAATCGGATAAAAGAACAAACGCGCGCTCGAGATCACTCTCGCGCCCGACGAACGACGACGTTGATGCCGGAATGTCCACAGAGGACCCATCTTATTACCCAAAGCAGGCTATAGTTCGATGATGGGCAAACGCCGCGGATTCGGCCTGATCATCGCGCTCTTTGGGTCCGTGCTTGCTGGAGCATGCGGCGACGACTCACCTAGCTCCGTGTTCGACGGAAGCGCCAACGACGGAACGACGGACGGCATCAATCCGTTCAACGATTCGAGTCACGGCGATGGCGCACCGACGACGTTTTCGGACTTCGGTGATCCGATCGTGGTGAACAACGATGGCGGCGCGGGCGCGCCTCCAAACTCGCAAACGCTCTTCGGCGATCCCGATGCGGGAGCTTCGAGCGGTGGTCCGTGTCTCATCGAGCCCGAAATCGGCTCGCTCTACCCGCACAACTGGCTGAGGCCCCGCTTTCACTGGACGGCCACGGCAGGAGAAAATCTGTTCGAGGTTCGCTTGCACGCGCCCAACCAAACCAAGGATCTCCTCGTCTACACCATCGAGACGAGCTGGACGATGCCGAAGGCGATGTGGGATCTCGTCCGCAACGACTCGAACGATCTGCCCATGACGCTCACGGTCCGCGGCGGCATTTACGACGGGACGAACCTCGGCAGCGTTGCGCTGGGCTCCAGCGGGACGATCTCGATCGCGCCCGTCGATGCGCCCGGCAGCATCGTCTACTGGTACACCGCCGGCTTCAACAGCTCGACCATCGGCCTCAATGGATTCACGGTCGGCGACGAATCCGTCGTCAGCGCGCTCACGCTGCCGCAAGTCCAAGAGCAAAGCATCACGTGTATGGGCTGCCACACCGGCACACCCGACGGGCTCGATGTCGTCATCTCCACGTCGAACGGCGCGTGGCCGAACATGCTCGCCAACATCAACACCGGAGACGGCGGCTCGCCCGGCGCGGTTCCGAGCTATGCGGGCACGGCAGGCTTGAACGCGCTCCTCGCTGGGCCGCTCGGCATCTCGACGGTTTCGAAATCTCATTGGACCTCCGGCGATCGCGTGGTCATTGCGAGCAACAACGTCGATCTTCAATGGATCGACGTCGAGTCGACCAACGCCGGCACCGCGCGCGGAACGATCGCTCGCACCGGAACGCAAGCACCCGGGACGCTCGCGGGCGCGCCATCGTTCAGCCACGACGGCAACACCATCGTCTACACCGCAACGAATCACCTCACGGACGGCCGACTCGGCGGCTACTACCTCTCGACCGACGACACCGGATCGCTCGCCGATCTCTACACCGTGCCGTACAACAATCGCGCTGGCGGCGCCGTCACCGCGCTTTCGGGCGCATCCGATCCGGGCGCGCAAGAGTACTACCCGGCGTTCTCACCCGACGACGCGTTCGTTGCCTACTCGCGCGCGCCCAACGACAAGAACATGTACAACCAGCCGCTCGCCGAGGTGTACGTAATCCCTTCGGGCGGCGGCACCGGCACGCGCCTCGCGGCGAACGATCCGCCCACGTGCAGCGGCGTCGTGAGTCCTGGCGTCACGAACAGCTGGCCGAAATGGGCTCCGAGCATCGGCACCGCATCAGGCGGTCGCACCTTCTATTGGTTGGTGTTCAGCTCGACGCGCATCGGCCTACTCCCGCAGCTCTTCATCACGCCAGTGGTCGTCACGGGCGGTGTCGTGCAAACGTACGCGTCGCTCTATTTGTGGAACCAACCCGACACGCAAGGCAACCACACACCTGCGTGGGAGTACTTCAAGATCCCCGAGCCGCCTGGGCCGAACTGATCTTTCACTCCGTTGCGATCAAGATGGGCATGTAGTGCGCGGGGCCCGACCCGACCTGCGAAATGGCCGTGATGAGCACGCCCGAGGCTTTGGTCGTGTTGGTCGTGACGTCGACGCCGATCGTGTCGCCGTTCTGTGCGCTCGTCGAGCTCTGCGCGATGGTGAGGCGCGCGGGGTTCGGAGTCGAAAAGCCATCGCCCTCGACGACCGTGAGCGTCCACGGTGCGAGCGGCCCATCGCTGTAGGCGCCGAGCTGAATCGTTTTCTTCTGACCGACGAGGATCGAGTAGCCGTGCGTCGTCACCGACTTCTTCGTCGTCATGACGGTGATGGTCTCGGGCGCGAGCGCGGCGACGTTGAAGTACGCGCCGCTCGGAACCGGCACGCACGGATCGTGACCGGCCGCGCCGCTCGCATTCGACCACGAGCGCTGGAGCCAGTAATCGAAGGACGCGGGCGACTGGTAGTTCGCTTCGTCGAAATATTCGCAAGCGTCGGCGAGCTCGTCTTGGCGCGTGTTCCAGACTTCCCAAGCCCAGTGGTTTTGGTCGAAGCCGGCCCACGCGAAATCCGTTTGCGTGTGCGGGTCGGTCGACGCTTCGACCACTTCGTGAGACGCCACTTCGGTCGAGAACGCGATGACGCCCGTTTTCGAGTCGTGGCAGCGCTCGTCGATCACGGCGTAGACGATGTGCGCGATCGTCTTCGTGTACGTCTCGTCGTGGTAGCCGTCTTCCACGCTGCATGCGTCACTACCGCTCGACGTGAGCTCGGTGGCCTCGGGGATGAACACGACGTACATCGTGTTCGGATCGTTCACGGGCCATCCGCTTCCAGGCGCAGCGCCGACTTGCTGCGCAACGAGCGTGTCGAGGGCGGTGTCGCTCAACGTCGCGGGTGGCGGCGTCGTGATGCTTGCGTGCCCGCCACTCGCCCCCGCCGCGATGCCGTATTCGCTCGTCGTGGCTGCGAAGTACGCCGACGCACCGATGGCGTCATCGAAGGCCTCGAGCGCTGCGGCGTTCGGGTCTGCGCTCCACGTGACCGTGACGATCTTGGGTGTCGCTAGAACTGCTCCACCAATGTCGACAATCGTCGGCATGTCCGGTGTGAACGCTGGATACGTCCCGCCCGCGTCGCCGCCATCGATCGGCGTTGCGACATCCGGCGTGACGACTGCATCGGTTGCGGCATCACCGTTGCCTGCGTCGTCGCCGGCGGGCGTGCCACCGCCGCATGCGATCACGAATGGAATGAAAAGCGCGGCGCGCACAGCCATCGCGCGAGTATAGTTCACGCGCGCAAAGTACGTAGTCGCAACGCATCGGCGCAAAGTCGAGGTCCACCAAAAAATGGGCGACGAAGCCAGCCTCCATCGCGCGGTTACGCGTGGTGCACGCTCAGCACGACACTTCCGCGTTTGTGGCCACCATCGACGTGGGCGTGCGCTTCGGCGACGTTCGTCAGCGGATAGCTTCGGTCGATCACCGGTTTGAATTCGCCGGCTTCCGAGAGCTGCGCGAGAAGGTGCATGTCGTCGACGTTGCCAACGGAGACGCCAGCGATCACTTTCTTTCCGCTCTTCTTCGACGGACGATCCATTCCGAAGCTCTGCCCAAGCGATCCGAGGACGACAAGCAAGCGACCTCCGTGCTTTAGCGCGTTCTCGCATCGCGAGAATGGAGCCGTGCCCGTGGTGTCGAGAATGATGTCGTACGCGTCAGCCTCGCTCGCGAAATCTTGGGTCGAGTAGTCGATGACACGATCGGCGCCGATCGACCGAACAAGCTCGATGTTTGCGGTGCCGCATACGCCCGTGACGCGCGCGCCGAAGTGCTTCGAGATTTGAATCGCCGCGCTGCCCACGGTGCCCGACGCGCCAACGACGAGCACGCTATCCCCGCGCTTGATGCCGGCCTTGTCGCGTAGGAAGTGGAGCGCGGTCGTTCCGCCGAACGAGAGGGCTGCTGCCTCTTCGAAGCTCGTGCTCGCGGGCTTGAGTGCGATGAGCGCGTCTTCCGAGATCGTTCGATATTCCGCATGACAGCCGTACTTCGCACCCGTAAACGCAAACACGCGGTCGCCCACTTTGAAACGTGTGACGCCATGACCGACTGCCTCGACTTCGCCCGCGAGCTCGGTTCCGAGGATCGGCTTGCGCGGCCCGAAGATGCCGAAGACGAGACGCCCCAATAGTCCGAAGCCGGCCGGCAACGTGAGGCTTCGCGCGCGCCAATCGCCCGTCGACACGGTCGTCGCGTGAATGCGAATCAGGACTTCGTGCTCGCTCGGCACAGGCTTTCGTACGTCGGCGAGCGTCACGACACTCGGTGGTCCGTACTTCGTGTAGACGGCGGCTTTCATGGTCATGTCTTTCATGCCCTATTCAATAGGCACTCCGCGCATCGACTGGAATTCCCCAAAGGGGCACGTCTGATATGCGTTTGTGCATGGATTGGCGCTCGGTGAAGTTCGACTGGAACCGAGCGAAGGCATTTCTCGTCACGGCAGAGGAAGGCTCGCTATCCGCGGCGGCGCGCGCACTCGGGATGGCGCAGCCAACACTCGGTCGTCAGGTCGACGCGCTCGAGGAGGAGCTCGGCGTCATTCTCTTCGAACGCGTCGGGCGCGGATTCGTGCTCACACCGAGCGGCCTCGAGTTGCTCGAGCATGTGCGCGCGATGGGCAGCGCGGCCAACCGTGTGTCGCTTCTCGCCGCCGGCCAATCACAATCCATCGAGGGCACGATCAGCATCGCCGCGAGCGAGACGTACGCGGCGATCTTGCTGCCACCGATCATCGCGAAGCTGCGAGTTGCGGAGCCAAAGATCCAGATCGAGATCGTCGCCTCGACGAAGGCGAGCGATCTGCGGCGGCGCGAGGCAGACATCGCAATCCGAAATTTTCAGCCGAACGAACCGGACCTCATCGCAAAAAAGATCCGCGACGTCCCCGCACGACTCTACGCGACGCCGAGCTATCTCGAGCGCATCGGCAATCCAAAGCTCCCGTACGACCTTCGCAACGCCGACTTCATCAGCATCGACAAATCCGGCGTGTTCCTGAGCGGGCTCAACGCGCTCGGCCTGAACATCACCGAGCGCAACTTTCCGATCGTGACCGAGAGCTATCTCGTGATGTGGGAGCTCGTGAAGCACGGCCTCGGCATCGGCATCCTGGACGGCAACATCGGCGACGCCGAACCGCTCGTGCGTCGCGCCCTTCCGGATTTTCAGCCGTTCATGTTCCCGATCTGGCTCGTCACCCATCGAGAGCTCAACACCAGCCGGCGCGTTCGCGTGGTTTTCGATTTGCTGGCCGCCGAGCTGGCGAAAGCGACTGAATGATCTCCATAGCGCAACCGCGCTTTGCAAAGGCAGATCGCGAACTCGGCGCGAAAGGTTGTCGGACCTGCCGCGCTCGACGCGAACGCGAGGCGGCCACCAATTTGCATTGCCCTGCGGAATGGCAACAGAGCAGCGAGAAATGAAGGCCGTCGTTTTGACGGCGTATGGCGACGTCGACAAACTCGTCTCACGTGACGTACCAAGCCCCGAAGTTGGAACGAACGAAATCAAAGTTCGGATGGTGGGTGCAAGCATCAATCCCATCGATTGGAAGCTCCGAAGCGGCGCGCTCAAAACGATGATGCCGCTCGAGCTTCCGGCGATCCTCGGTCGAGACGCATCCGGTGAAGTGGTTGCCGTCGGTTCAGGCGTCGCGATGTTCAAGGTCGGAGCGCGCGTCATGGGTCTCGTCCGCGGTGGCTATGCGGAGCTCGTCGTTGCGTCCACGGACGCGTGGGCCGATGTCCCGGCGAAAATGGATCTCCTCGACGCGGCCGCATTGCCGCTCGTGCTCCTCACGGGTGCGCAGCTCGTCGAAGAGGCCGTGAAGCCGCGAGCAAACGACGTGCTGCTCGTCACCGGCGCGCTGGGAAGCGTTGGGCGCGTTGCGGTGTTCGTGGCGAAATCACGCGGCGCCAAGGTGTGGGCCGGCGTTCGTGGCAAGCAGAAAGCCGACGCTGCAACGCTCGGCGCGGATGGCGTCGTTGCTCTCGACGACGACGACGACATCGCCAGGCTTCCGCAGCTCGACTCCATCGCAGACACGGTCGGCGGCGACACGATCAAGAAGCTCCTCGTCAAGGTCAGGCATGGCGGCACGATCGGAAGCATCGTCGGCGAGCCAGATGGCGCACGGGAGCGCGGCATCGTGGTTCGCGCGATCCTGACGCACCCGAGTGCCAAGCGACTCGCAGAGCTCGCGGGCGCCGTCGCCGAAGGAAAGCTGGCCGTACCGATTGCAAAAACGTTCCCGCTCGACGAAGCCGGCGCAGCGCAAACGTTCGCGCAACACGGCGCACACGGCAAAGTGATCTTGAAAGGAGTCTCCCTTGAGCACTGACTGGAAGAACGCACTCACGCGCGAATCGATTTTGGCGCTTCTCAGCGACGCAGAAGTGGCGAAAGTCAGCACGGCCGAGGGCGGACCACTCGTCGAAGGCGATGAGTATCTCGATCTCGAGGACCTCACTGCCGGCGTGCAACAGGTGCACGCACCCCCGCGTGCGAAAGCCGCTCATGTCGTCGCGCGGAGCTCGGTTTCGGACGCCACGTGGACGAAGATTTCTGGCGCGTTGAGCAAGTCATGAGGACGCATAGCTTTGCCGCGCGCCCGACGTGATGGTTCACGAAGCCGTGACGCGAGCGACTGTTCGAACGAGAAGCCCTTCGCCCTTTTGCCGCAAGGTCACGGCAGGCGCGAGCTCGAGTTTTTGGTTCGGCAAAAGCTCGATGTGAAAACGCTGAACGATCATGGCGAGCAGGAGCGTCGCCTCCATCATCGCGAAGTGGTTGCCGATGCACACGCGCGGCCCTCCACCAAACGGGAAGTATGCGTAGCGCGGGATCTCCTTCGCGCGCGCGGGTGACCACCGATCGGGATCGAAGCGTTCCGGATCGGGATACCACCGCGCGTCGCGGTGCACGATCCACTGGCTTGCCATGATCTGCGAGCCGACGGGAATCGAGTGGCCTCGAATCTCGTAGGGCTCGGTGGTCTCGCGGCCTGTCGCCCACGCGGGCGGGTAGAGCCGCATCGTTTCCTTGAGCACCTGCTCGGTGAAAGGAAGCGAGCGTGCGTCGTCGGCCGTCGGCAGTCTCTGGCCGAGCACCGCGTGGATCTCATCGTGGAGACGTCGTTCGATGTCGGGGCTCGAGCTGAGAAGGTAGAGCGCGTGTGCGAGCGCGAGTGATGTCGTCTCGTGGCCTGCGAGAAAGAGCGTCATGACTTCGTCGCGCATCTGAACGTCGCTCATGCCGACACCATCGTCATCGCGCGCTGCGAGGAGCGTCCCGAGCAAGTCGCTGCGCGGTTGGCCGTCGCGACGCCGCGCGATGATGTCGTAGACGACGCGATCGAGCGTGGCGACCGCGCGGTTCATCCGCACGTTGCGCGGTGACGGCACCCATTTCGGAACTCTCAGCATCGCCTCGGGGCTGCCGGAGAAAAATTCGTTCGCCACTTCCATTGCGCCGCCAACGTCAGCGACGTCGACCGCGTCCATGCTCGCGCCGAAGAGCACGTCGGCGACGACCTCCATCGTGAGCCGCGACATCTCCTTGTGGAGATTCGTCGTGGCGCCGTCACGCCAGCGCCCGAGCGCCACGTCGCCGACGCGAACCATGGCCGTCGCGTAGTCGGCGATTCGTTTGGGCGCGAACGCCTGCGACATGAGCTTCCGCTGTCGCTTCCACAAATCGCCTTCGCTCGTGAGGAGCCCGCGCCCCAAGACGCGCCGCACGATCTCGATGCCGGCATCGCGCTGCATGACGCGTGCGTCCTTCACGAGCACTCGCTCGATGTCATCGGGATGGCTGATGATGAACCACCAAACGCCGAGCATCTTCATCTGCACGATGTCGCCGTGCTGGGCAGCGAGCCCTTGAAGCCAGGGAAGTTGCCCCCGCACGAACCGTACGAGATTGCGCGCGCCAAAGGTCCCGGACGGCCCGGTGAATGCACGACTCGTCGCAGCGCTCATGGCTGGAACGCTAGCACTAGAAATCACCGATCATGCGTCAGCTCGGCGATACCGACGAGAGACTCGACCGACTCGGTTCGGGCTCGTGGAGGGGCGTGGTCGACGAGGGAACGACCATCACGATCTCTTTCACTTCACGGTGACGACTTTCGTCCGCTTCGCCTCCTTCTCACGCGGCCCGGCGAGCGCTCCGCCCCACCGTGCCAACGACGGACCCGATCGAAGCGCCGACCGCGACGCCGGCCGGGCCTGCGGACCGCTCCAATCGTGGCGCCCACGACGGCTCCGACGACGCTGCCCTCCGCGCTCGCGTGCGCCACACATCGCGATTGGTGTTCGTTTTTTTGCGGCGCTTCTTCTTCGGCACGTGGATCTCCTCGCTGACTTCACTCTTCGAATGTAGCCTCGGGTGACATCCATGAACCTGTTCAACCGAATCGTCGTCGCCACCGACTTCAGCGAAGTCTCCGACGCCGCGGTCGATTACGCCGTCGAGCTCGCAAAGACCTACGGCGCGACGGTCACGCTCGTGCACGTCTACGCGCTTCCCGTCTATGGCTTTCCGAGTGGCGCTCTCATCACGACGCCGGAAATGGCGACGCGCCTCATGGCCGGCGCACAAGAGGGCGCGACGGCGGCCTGCGCTCGGGTCGCGAGCTCGGGCGTCGACATCAAGCCGATCGTGCGTGAAGGGCTCGCGTGGGAAGAGGTCCACAAAATCGCCGACGAGGTCGACGCCGATCTGGTCGTCATCGGCACGCACGGACGCAAAGGCATTGCGCACGCGCTCCTCGGCAGCGTCGCCGAAAAAATCGTCCGCACGGCGACGCGTCCCATCCTCACCATTCACCGCGCGCCGCACACGTCGTGATCTCCAGGACGACGCCGCAATTTTCGTGGACGCCGATCACGGCTCGAAGAGCACGACGTCGTTGCCGAGCGAGTGCACTGTCCCTGCTCGTGCGAGGGCCGTATCGCCAGCCGCGGGTTTGAAGCCGGCGAGAAGGTCAGTTGGGTCACGGATCGCGTGTTGGAGCACAGTCGCGGTCGTGCCGCTTTTGAGTCCGGCGTAGATGCGACTCCGCCGGCCGGCTCGCACAACGACCCACGCTTCGGTCTTTCCGCTTTCGTTGGGTGGCAGAAGCTCTGGGTATGTGTCCGAGGCGCTCCGATCTTCGCCTCCGGAGTCTCGGCCGCCGGTCGCTCCGAAGATAACGAGCGCATCGGAGCGTGCCGGCGTGCTCATGAGATCACATCCACCGGGTCATCGGGTTTGTCGCTTTCCTGTCGGAGACCAATGCAACGTGATGTCTTTTCCGGGAGCACGCGCGTGCGCTTTGCAAAGACGTTCGCGCGTTGCGAAAGCGTGATTGCAGACCCAGCGAGAATGGCTCGCAAGCGCCGATCGCCCGCCGGGCATGGTGCTTGCTGGCGAACGCATGATGCCTGGGCATACCCATGCATGCGCTCTGACTGCGGTGCGCACGTTCTGATGTCAAGGAGAACCGCGATGGTCGAGCGACTCAAAGATCATCCACGCGGAGCTGCGTCAAAAGCCGAGGTGAAGACCTTCGCCTACGAGGCGCTCGAGAGCGCCATCGCATGGGCACGTGGATCGGTGGATGCCTGAGTGAATATATGAACCAAGACACCCCATCGAATCGCGGTGTGGTCGCCGCGGTGCGCGGCAGCGTCGTCGATGTTCGGTTCGACGCACACCTGCCGCCCATCTACTCGCTACTTCACGCGGGCGACGACGGCAAAATCGTCATCGAAGTATTGGCGCAGCGAGACGCGTTCCACGTGCGAGGAATCGCATTGACGCCGACGCAAGGTCTCGCGCGCGGAATGACCGTGGTGGACACAGGCGGCGGACTCGAAGCTCCCGTGGGCAAAGCGATTCTCTCGCGGATGTTCGACGTGTTCGGCAAGGTCATCGACCGCCAACCAGCGCTCGAAGGCGTCGAGTGGCGTTCCGTGCATCGCGCGCCTCCGCCTCTTGCAGGACGTTCGACCAAATCCGAAGTCTTCGAGACCGGGATCAAAGTCATCGACGTCTTGGTCCCGCTCGAGCGCGGCGGAAAAGCGGGGCTCTTCGGCGGCGCGGGTGTCGGCAAGACCGTGCTTCTCACCGAGATGATCCACAACATGGTTGGGCATCAAGAAGGCGTGAGCATCTTCTGCGGCATCGGTGAACGTTGCCGCGAAGGCGAGGAGCTTTACCACGAGATGGAGAAGGCCGGCGTGCTCCCGAAGATGGTGATGGTCTTCGGTCAGATGAACGAGCCGCCCGGAGCGCGCTTCCGCGTTGGGTATGCAGCGCTGACGATGGCCGAGTACTTTCGCGATGACGAGCACCGCGACGTACTGCTCCTCATCGACAACATCTTCCGTTTCATCCAGGCGGGCATGGAGGTGTCGGGGCTCTTGGGACAGATGCCTTCGCGATTGGGCTACCAGCCGACGATGGGCACGGAGCTCGCCGGCTTGGAGGAGCGCATCGCCAACACCGATGCAGGCGCCATCACGTCGATCCAAGCCGTGTACGTCCCGGCGGACGACTTCACCGATCCCGCTGCGGTGCACACGTTCTCGCATCTCTCCGCGTCGATCGTGCTCTCGCGTAAGCGTTCGGCCGAAGGCCTCTACCCCGCCATCGATCCACTGCAATCCAACTCCAAGATGGCGACGCCAGGCATCGTGGGCGAGCGGCACTACGCGTTGGCTCAGGAAATTCGTCAGACGCTCGCGAAGTACGCCGGCCTCAAAGACATCATCGCCATGCTCGGCCTCGAGCAGCTCTCGCCACAAGACCACAAGGTCGTCGCGCGTGCTCGCCGCCTCGAACGATTTCTCACGCAGCCCTTCTTCACGACCGAGCAGTTCACAGGGCACAAAGGCAAGCTCGTCAGCCTGAAGGACTCGCTCGATGGTTGCGAGCGAATCCTCCGCGATGAGTACAAGGACTACCCCGAGAGCGCGCTCTACATGATCGGTGCGATCGGCGAGGCCAAGAAGCCCGCGGTGGCACACCCATGAACCTCAAGGTGCTCCTCCCCTTTCGGATCTTCGCGGACAAAACGGGCGTCTCGCGCATCGTGGCCGAGACGCGCGCTGGCGCTTTCGGCTTGCTGCCGCATCGACTCGATTGCGTCGCGCCGCTCGCAGCTGGAATTCTGATGTACGAGACCGACGCGGAGGGCAAGGTCTACATCGCCGTCGACGAAGGCGTGTTGGTCAAGACGGGGCAAGACGTTCTCGTCTCCGTCCGTAGAGCGATCGGCGGCACCGGCAAAGACCCACTGCGCCAACTGCGCGCCGCGGTGGAGCACGAGTTTCTTACGCTGGACGAACAGGAGCAAAGCGTCCGCGCGGTCACGGCGAAGCTCGAGGCCACGTTCTTCCGGCGCTTCATGAGGTTTCAGCATGACTGATCCGTCGACGACCAAGTCATCGTTGGAAGGCGCGGTCGCTGCACAGGCGACGCGCAAGCTCCGGGCGCAACGTGAATCGTCGCATGGCGTTTGGTTCGGCCTCGGCATGATGGGGCTCGTCGGGTGGTCGGTGGTGGTTCCGACATTGCTCGGAGCAGCGCTTGGCATCTGGTTGGACAAAAGCCACGCCGGACGCTTCTCCTGGACCTTGGCGCTCCTCGTTGCCGGACTCGTGCTCGGGTGTCTCAACGCGTGGCACTGGGTCGCCAAAGAGAGCCAGGCGATCAGCGACCAAGAGGACGATCATGAATGAAGCGGCGATGCTGATCTTCGCGTGCATCGCAGGCGCCCTGCTTGGTGGCATGTTCTTCGGCGGTCTTTGGTGGACGCTGCGCAAGGCGATGACGTCGCCGCACCCTGCGCTTTGGTTCGTCTCCAGCCTGCTCCTCCGAATGGGCCTGACGCTTTTGGGTTTCTACTTCGTGTCGGCAGGTCGCTGGCAGCGCATGCTCGTGTGTCTCGTTGGATTCGCGATCTCGCGCGTCGCCATTACGTGGCTCACCCGGCCAAGGCGCGCGTCGCAGGAGGTCAGCGATGCCGCTCACTCCTGACCAGATCATTTTCTGGCACTACGGGTTCATCAAGCTCAACGGCACGATCGTCTTCACGTGGGCCGTGATGCTGCTTCTCACCGTTGGCTCCGCGCTGATCACGCGAAAACTTTCCACGGATCTGAAACGCGCCCGCTGGCAGAACTTCCTCGAGATCGTCGTCACCGGCATCGTGAAGCAAATCGAAGAAGTGGGGCTTCCGCATCCCGAGAAATATTTGGGCTTCTTGGGCACGCTGTTTCTGTTCGTCGCCACGGCAGCCGTCTGCACCATCCTCCCGGGCTACTCGCCACCGACCGCTTCGCTCTCGACCACGGCCGCTCTCGCGCTCTCGGTCCTCGTCGCCGTGCCGGTCTTCGGCATCGCGGAGCACGGAGTCGGCGGGTACCTCAAGTCATACGTCGAGCCGACGGTCATCATGTTGCCCTTCAACATCATCAGTGAAGTCTCGCGCACGCTCGCGCTCGCGGTGCGTCTCTTCGGCAACATGATGAGCGGCGCGATGATCATCGCGATCCTTCTCACCATCACGCCGTTCCTTTTTCCGATCGTCATGACGGCGCTCGGTCTGCTGACCGGCATGGTGCAGGCGTACATCTTCAGCATCCTCGCTGCCGTCTACATCGCGGCCGCCGTGCGGACGCCGACCCGCAAACCCAAACTGAAACCAGCGCCCAGCACATGAGCGACCAAAGGACACAACCATGGATACGATGACGACGGTCGCGGTGGCATCGATTGTGTGCGCAGGCGTCACCACGGCGTTTGGCACGATGGGTCCAGCGCTCGCAGAAGGTAGAGCCGTCGCGACGGCATTGAGCTCGCTCGCGCAGCAGCCTGATGCCTCCTCCACGATCACGCGGACGCTGTTCGTCGGCCTCGCGATGATCGAGTCGTGCGCCATCTACTGCTTCGTGGTCGCGATGATTCTCATCTTCGCCAATCCGTTTTGGAACCACTTCATCCAGGCCGCCGGGAAGTAGCCGTGCTCATCGATTGGTTCACCGTCGGCGCGCAGGCGCTCAACTTTCTCATCCTCGTCTTGCTGCTGAAGCACTTCCTCTACAAGCCGATCCTGCACGCCATCGACGAGCGCGAGAAGCACATCGCCGCAGAGCTCGCCGACGCGGACGCCAAGAAGGCCGAGGCCAAGAAGGAGCAGGATGAGTTCCACCGCAAGAACGAGGAGTTCGATCAACAGCGCGCCGCGCTCTTGAGCAAGGCGACGGACGAGGCCAAGGCCGAGCGTCAGCGACTCCTCGACGAAGCGCACAAGGCCGCCGACGTCGCGAGCGCGAAGCGGCACGAGAAACTCATCAGCGACGCGCGTCAGCTGAACGGCGCCATCCGTCGCCGGGCCGAGCAGGAAGTCTTTGCCATCGCCCGAAAGGCGCTCGCGGACCTCGCGACGGCGAGTTTGGAAGAGCGCATGGGCGAGGTGTTCAACCGCCGTTTGCGAGCCCTGGATGGAGAGGACAAGAAGCGACTCGCCGAAGCCATCAAGTCCGCACCTGATCCCGCCGTCGTGCGCAGCGCGTTTGACCTGCCCGCCGAGCAACGAGCGGCCATCGAGAAAGCGCTCGACGAAACATTCTCGGCCAAAGTCCGTGTTCGCTTCGAGACTACGCCGAACGTGGTCAGCGGCATCGAGCTCACCGCGAATGGCCAGAAGGTCGGTTGGAGCATTGCCGACTATCTCGCCTCGCTGGAGGAGGGTGTGGGCGAGCTTCTGAAAGCGAATGACAAGCGCGATGCGAAAGCCGAAGCGCCGGCCGAGCTGGCGAAGGCCGGGTGACGATGGAACCCGAGAGCCTAGAGAGCGTCTTCGACCGTGCCTTCGCGGCCGTAGGCCAAGTGCGCGGCGACTTTGCGCCACAACTGAGACCCCGCGAGGTGGGCACCATCACGCATGTTTCCACCGGCATCGCCATGGTCTCTGGCCTGCCGAGCGTCGGCTTCGAAGAGCTCATCAAGTTTCCGGGAAATGTGTTTGGCATCGCGTTCAACGTGGACGAAGAGGAAGTCGGCGTCGTCCTCCTCGGGGAGTACTGGCACCTGCATGCCGGCGATGAAGTCGAACGAACGGGCCGCGTCATGGACGTGGGCGTGGGCGACGAGCTTTTGGGACGCGTCATCGATCCGCTTGGTCAGCCCCTCGACCGCCGTGGCCCGGTCACGACGAGTCGGCGTTTGCCGATCGAACGCCCGGCGCCTGCCATCATGGATCGCGCGCCTGTCACCGTGCCGCTGCAGACCGGCATCAAGGTCATCGACGCGCTCATTCCGATCGGTCGCGGTCAGCGCGAGCTGATCGTCGGAGACCGGCAGACCGGCAAGACCGCCATCGCCATCGACACCATCCTGAACCAGCGGGAAGAGAACATCGTTTGCGTCTATTGCGCCATCGGGCAGCGCGCCGCCGCGGTCGCAAAGTCCATAGCGGTCCTTCGCGAGAAGGACGCCATGAAATACACCGTGGTCGTCGTCACCGAGGGCAATGACCCGCCGGGCCTTGCGTTCATCGCTCCGTACGCCGCGACGAGCATCGCCGAGCACTTCATGGAGGCCGGCCGTGATGTGCTGGTCGTCTATGACGATCTGACCCACCACGCTCGCGCGTATCGCGAGATCTCGCTTCTGCTACGGAGGCCTCCGGGTCGCGAAGCTTTCCCCGGCGACATCTTCTACATTCATTCGCGTTTGCTCGAACGGTCCACGCACCTCGGCAAAGAGCATGGCGGCGGTTCGCTCACCGCCCTTCCCGTCATCGAAACGGAAGCCGAAGACATTTCCGCGTACATTCCGACCAACCTCATTTCGATCACTGACGGACAGATCTACTTGTCGCCGTCGCTCTTCGAGCTCGGTGTCCTTCCAGCCGTCGATGTTGGGAAATCCGTTT
>JBBSFE010000012.1:0-84612 GCA_038239005.1 Polyangiales bacterium | reverse complement strand
GAACGCATACCTGTGATTCCCTTCCGCCCAAATCGATCGCAACATGTTCCATGGCTGGCCTCCTTTTTTTGACCTGAGGCCCCATTTTGGGTGACCTCGTGGAGGCCAGCCACTTCATCCAATCGCCAAGGACGCCGAGGCATGAAAAAGAAGAGCGGTAGTTTTTTGAAGCGATCGGTAGGCTTGTTTTGGCTGCTACCGTTTTGGCTCCCAATTCACGCCACGCGATCTCACTTCGGCGTGAGCGCGATGACGGTCCCGGCCTGGGCGTTGGTCCAGTAGAGGCTCGTCGAGTCAACCGCAATGCCGTACGGGCCTTGGTCTGTAGACATCGTCGTTGGGTTCGGGCCGCCGTCGATGCCCAAGCAACCGCCGACCGCGCATTTCGAGATCGTACTCGTGCCGTAATTCGTCCAATACACATTCGTCCCATCAGTCACGATGGCGAGCGGCGAGCTGAGCCCCGACGCGAGCGTCGTGGGGCTGCCGCCACAACCTGCGATTGCACATTTCTTTACGGTGCCATCGCCGTTGGTCGCCCAGTACACGTTGGTTGCATCGGCCGCAATGAAGTACGGATTCATTTGAGCCGATGCGAGTTGCACTGCCGTGCCCGCGTCGCCCGAGAGCGCGGCCTTCATCACGGTGCCGCCGCTCCAATTGGTCCAGTAGACGTTGAGCGCATCCACTGCGATTCCGATCGGATTGGCCTGGCTTGACGCAATCGGCGTTGGTGTTCCACCACATCCGGCGATTGCGCATTTCACGACGGTGCCGTCGGTGTAGTTCGTCCAGTACGCATTGGTACCATCGGATGCGATGTCGTTCGGATTCCCTTGCGCGGTGGCGAGCACCGTTGGACTCGATCCGCCGTCGCCACCGGGACAGCCTCCGATCGCACACTTCATGATGCTTCCCGCGGGGAGATTACTGAGCCAATAGACGTTCGTCGAATCAACGGCGATGCCTTCCAAGCTTACCTGTCCCGATGCGAGCACCGTCGGCGTTCCTCCGCAGCCCGACGTCGAACACTTCACGACGTTGCCGTCGCTGTGATTCACCCAGTAGACGTAGGCCGCCTTGACCGCGATGTTGAGCGGATCGCCTAGCGAAGACGCGAGCGTGATTGGACCGTCGATACCCGCGTCCGCAACATCGGTGCTGACGTCGATGCTGGCGTCCGCGACGTCCGGAATACTCGCGTCGATCGGGGCATCGAGCTTCGCATCGACGGGCACGAATTGATCTTGAGTCGACGTATCAGCTCCGCCGTCGATCGGATTCGCGAGTTGCCCGCTGCAGGCGATCAGCGCCGTAAGCCCGAGAGCCAGCCGCGCACGCTTCGACAGCCGCATCTTAGGAGAATAAAC
Source organism: Polyangiales bacterium (assembly GCA_038239005.1). Classification (GTDB taxonomy): domain Bacteria; phylum Myxococcota_A; class Polyangia; order Polyangiales; family Polyangiaceae; genus DASXHD01. Next base: position 83,242 of record JBBSFE010000012.1, on the reverse strand, counting down.
TCATCAAGTAACGAACGGCAATCAGCCTGCTCGCATCTTCGCCGGTGCACGCTGGAATCGATTAGCGCGAGGCGAGCGAAACGAAGGGGCCAGGCGTCAAGCGATCGGTAGGGCTTGTTTTGGCTGCTACCGATCGGTCAACGCGACCAAGGCGTTGGTTGTGGGTTCCGCCGCTCGCGCGACGAGCTCGAGCCGCTCACGTGTTTGCGTGCAAGCGCACGTTCGTGCGACTGCCCCCACACGCGCGCGATCTTCCGACGAAGCTTGCGTGTTGAGTACGACCGCTGCCGCGATGCGATCGACGGCCGGCGAGCTCGCTGACTCAAGCACGGCCCAAAGTGCGTCGCGCGCGACGTGAGCACGTCGATACGACTCGAGCCCGCCGAGGTGACGTAGATCCGAAAGCCATCGATCCAACGAACGCTCTCCGCGTCGCAGTTCATCGACACGCGTAACCGCAGACGGAAATCGCTGACGCCGTCGCTCGATCTCGAGCGCGACCGATTTCGCGAGAGCGACGTTGGCGGGCGTTGCCCGGCCGATGGAAGTGCCGAGCCGAAAGGATCGGCCGGCTCGAAGCTCCAGCGATACGAAGCAGCTCTTGCACGTCACCGACTCGAGATCGCGATACGACACGAACAGCTCGCGTCGAAGCAACTGTCGAATCGCAATCCCATCGGCACCCGCCAAGAGCGTCGCCTTGTGAATCGCCGCTGAGATGACAAGGACCGCGAAAGCGAAGAACATGACGAAACGCATGAAGTCCCAATGAGACCGCGTCCGTAGCGCAAACAGGTACATGCCAAGCACCAAGCCTACAATTAGGAGCGGCCCAAACCTGCGCGAGAGGGTGTCGTCACGACGAAAGATCTCCGCCGTCCATAGCTCGTGGCGGCGAGACATCAGTGCAGGACGTGGTCGTGGATGGCGGTGAGGAGTGGGTTGCGTTGGCCGATGGGGGCTGAAGCGATGTAGGCCTCGTTGATTTCCCACTGCATCACGCCGCCGACGCCGGAGGATTTTACGTACGCGCCTTTTTCGGTGATCGATTGTTGGTCGTCGTAGGAAATATATGTGCAGCCGTCGGGCGCGTGCGGCGAGCTGAACGACAAGTACGGGACGCGCGCGAGCGGGTCCCATTGGCGCGCGCTCGAGGAGAAATATTTCGACATGATGTTCGCGTACGACATCGTGCCGTCGTTCGCGACGATGGTGGAACCGCCGAGCGCTTGATCGGGCGCGGTGACGGGCGACGAGTAGCAGAGGCCGTAGAAACCGATGCCGATGCCGAGCTTCGCTTTCGGGACGCCGACGGCCTCGTACGCTTTCACCGTTTGGTCGATCGAGAGCGGCGTGTGTGAATCGGTTTGGTAGAGCGGGCTGTTGTGCCAACTGTTCCAGCCTGACCACGCGCCGGCCATGCCGTAGCTCATGATGTTCATCTGATCGTAGACGGCGGCAATCCCGCTGTATTGCGAGGTGTCGGGCGGCGCGTTTGGGTTGATGTAGCCAATCGCGAGCGTCATGATCGCGCCCGCGTGCGCCGCGCGGATCTTGTTGGCGAGGTCGATGACGATGGCCTCGTCGGGTGCGGTGATGGGCTCCCAGTCGATGTCGATGCCGTCGTAGCCGCCGCTCTCGAGGATCGTCACGACGTTGCCGACGAACTTCGTGAGGTTTGCGCTCGCCGTTGCTTTTTGGAACATCGGCCCTGAATCAGCGCCACCGACGGAAGCGATTGCTTTGACGCCGTGCGCGTGCGCAGCCACGACGAGATCGTTCATCACGCTGGGGTTCGCGCCGAGCAGCGTGAGCGTGCCGTCGTTTTGCGGCAAATAAAACGACGCGGCCACATGCGTCAGCCCCGACCACTCGATCTCGCTCGGTGGATAAGCGTCCGCCTCCCAGCTCGCGTAATACCCGAGCGACCAAGCGCCACTTGGCGTCGCTGAATCATTCGTCGTCACGACATCGTTCGCGGTGACGACGTCACTCACCACAACGTCGCCGCTGCCGGCGTCATTTCCCGCATCGCCGTCGGCCTGCGTCGACGATCCACACGCCACGAGCACCACCATCGCAAGGCGTCGCATCGTGTGATTCTATGGTCCCGCCATGCGTTTCGCCATCCCCGCCATTTTTATCCTCGCGTGCTCCCAATCGACGCCCACAGCGCAAACGCAAACGCAAACGCCCACGCAAACGCCGACGCCCACGCTCAACGCGGATCTCGGCAAACCCGCGCCCGACTTCACGCTCCCGGACGTCGACTCCAAACAAGTCACGCTCTCCGCCTTCAAAGGCAAAACCGTGGTCCTCGAGTGGTTCAACCCGCGATGCCCGTTCGTGAAGCGCAATCATGAGCAAGGCCCGCTGAAAGACATGGCGATACGCGTCCAAAAAGACGGCGTCGTGTGGCTCTCGATCAACTCCGGCGCGAAAGGCAAACAAGGCAACGGCGCGGACACCACCAAGTTCGGCATCGCGAAGTACGGCATGCAAAACACGGTGCTGCTCGACGAAGACGGCAAAGTCGGCCACGCGTACGGCGCGAATCACACGCCGCACATGTTCATCATCGACAAGACCGGCACGCTCGTTTACCGCGGCGCGATCGACAACGCGCCCGACGGCGACACCGATCTCGGCGCGCCGTTCACCAACTACGTCGAAGCCGCGCTCGGCGACCTCGCCGCCAACAAACCCGTACGCACGCCAGAGACCAAGGCGTACGGCTGCTCGGTGAAGTACGCTGACTAAATGAGAGCGCTCTACGAGGAGCACGTCCGCATCGTTGCCGCCGCGTATGCGCGCGCGCTCGAAGACGCCGGGCTGGATGCGGCGCTCGTGCACTCCGGATCGATCGCGCAGAAGACGATCTTCGACGATCAATATTGGCCGCTTCGAACGACGCCGCACTTTCAACACTGGTTGCCGCTCGCCGAGCCCGACGCGTATGTGATCGCGCGCAAAGATCGCAAACCCGTGCTGATGCGTACACCGGTCGCGGGCTTTTGGGAGACGCAGCCCGCGCCGCCCGCCGAGTTTTTTCTCGAAGCGTTCGAACATGGCGCGCTCGAAAAACCGTCTGGCCGCGTCGCATTCGTCGGCGAGCACGAGGAAAAGAGCTTTGGCCTACCGAGCAACGCCGCATTCACGAGCGCGCTCGACGCCATCCGCACGAAGAAGACCCCGTACGAGCTCGCGTGCATCGCCGAAGCCAATCGCGTTGCGGCGCTTGGTCACGAAGCGGTGCGGCGCGCGTTCGAAGGCGGCGAGACGAACGAGCTCGCGCTCCACTTGTTGTTCCTCGCGTCCACGAATCAAGACGATCCAGAGACGCCCTACAAAAACATCGTCGCGTCCGGAAAGAACGCCGCCACGTTGCACCACGTGACGTACCGCAAGGACGCGAGCGGGGCGCCTTCGCTGCTCGTCGACGCGGGCGCGACACACTACGGTTATTGCTCCGACATCACGCGAACGCACGTGCGCGGAAGTGGCGAGGCGGCGGCGAAGTTCGCCGCGCTCGTCGCCGCAGTCAACGCGATGCAACAACGACTCTGCGCGGCGATCCGCGCGGGCGATCGCTACGAAACGCTCCACGATGCGTCGCACCGACAGACGAGCACGATCCTCCGAGAAATAGGCCTGATCCGCGATCTGTCCGACGAAGCCATCGACGCACGCGGCATGAGTCGCGCGTTCTATCCACACGGCCTGGGGCACTCGCTCGGGTTGCAAACGCACGACGTTGGGTGCGCGCCGATGGCGCCGCGTGCAGACAACCCATTCTTGCGCAACACGTCGATCATCGAGCCGGGCCAAGTGTTCACGATCGAACCGGGCGTCTATTTCATCGACAGTTTGCTCGCGCCGATTCGGGCGACCGAGCTCGGCAAACACGTCGATTGGGCGCTCGTGGAAGCACTTGCGGCGCTTGGCGGCGTTCGCATCGAAGACGACGTTCATGTGCAAACCGGCGGCGGCGTGCGAAACTTCACACGAGAGGTCCTCCCGTGAAACGAACCGTCATCGTTGCGCTGCTTTTTGCCGGCCCGCTTGGCGTCGCCGCGTACGCGTGTACGACCGACACGTTCACCGCCGGAGACGCCGGAGACGCCGGAGACGCCGGAGACGCCGCTCCCCCGCCAGCCACGCAGGCAGACTTCTGCGACGCCGAAACTCGCTACGCCGCGTTTTGCAAATACGGCGACGCGGCTTGCGCGGTCGACAACCTGAGCAAGTGCGGACAATTCTATGGCGCGTTCGACGTCGACTTCACGGCCGCCATCACCGCGTGCGCCAACCTCGACCAAATCCCGTGCAGCGAGACCTTCTTGACCACGCTCACGACGCCGGGCTGCGTGCAAAATCACCTGGCCGACTACGCGAATGACGGCGGCGCATTCGCACAGCTCACGAAAGATTATTGCAAGTCATGCGCGAAGGGCGTCGCGAGCTGCACCGACACGTTCGCCAACAGCGATCAGCCTGGGTACCTTTCGTCGTTCGCCGCAGATAGCGTCGTCAACCAAATCGACAACTTTTGCACCAAGGGTGACGGCGGCCCGACGGTGCTCGGCGACGCATCGATCACGTGCGCACAAGGATTCGAGCTGTGCGCACTCACGACGCTCGCCGGCGCGTTGCCGCCGGACTCGTGCAAAGACGGCGGCTGAACTTCCCAACTAATGTAGTCTGCATCGCTATGTCCGTGACACTCGCGATCGACATCGGCGGCACCGGCCTCAAAGCAACCGTTCTCGATGCCAAAGGCAAACCTCGCCACGAACGCGTGCGCGTGGAAACACCGCGGCCCGCCACACCCGAGGCGATCATCTCCGCGCTCGTGAAGCTCGTTGCGCCGCTCGGCAAGTTCGATCGCATTTCGGTTGGTTTTCCCGGCGTCATCGTCCACGGCGTAACGTTGAGCGCGCCGAACCTCCACGAACGCTGGCGCGGCTACCCGCTCGCGAAGGCGCTCACCAAGGCGCTGAAGAAACCCACGCGCGTCCTCAACGACGCCGGTGTGCAGGGCTTCGGCGTCATCAAAGGTCACGGCACCGAGATGGTCATCACGCTCGGCACCGGTATGGGCTGCGCGATGTACGTCGACGGGCGCTACGTGCCGAACATCGAGCTCGCCCATCATCCGTTTCACAAGGGCAAGACGTACGAAGAGTTCATCGGCCAAACGGCGCTCAAGAAAATCGGCAAGAAGCGCTGGAATGCGCGCGTCGCACACGTGCTCGATCAACTCCAACCGATCTTCAACCCGACGCACATCTACTTGGGCGGCGGCAACGCGAAGAAGCTGAAGATCAAGCTCCCGAAGAACGTGACCATCACGGACAACGTCGCGGGCTTGCTTGGTGGCATCGCGCTGTGGAATCACTAAGGCGGCGGCGGCGCAACACGGCGACGAGACCGAGAGCGGCAAGGCCGAACGCGGCGCCGCCCGTGGCGTGCTTCGCGGTGCTCGCGCTGCAGCCTGCGTCGGTTTGCGTCGCGGGGGTGCCGTCTTGCTTCGTGTATTCTACACGTGAAGTGTCGAACCCCGCGCTTTTGGCCTTGGCGAGCACCGCCGTGAGGTCTGCGGCGTCCATCTCGCGAGCGCGCGAGAGAATCCAAAAATAGTCGCGCGATGGGTGACCGACGACCACATAGCGGTAGTCGCTCGCGACATCGATGATCCAGTACTCGCCGATGAACCCGCCGAGATCGATACCGAGCTTCGCGGTGTTCGATTTATCGAGCACGTAGAGCGTGGCGTTCGAGACGAGGTGCGTGCCATCCGGAAGCGTGCACTCGTGCGTCACCGAGAAGTGGCCGTCATCCGATTGCGGCAAGTAGGTCGCTGTCGTGCCGGAGCAACCGTCTTGCGTCGAGCGCGGGAGATGCCCGATCTCGAACCACGTGCCACTGAGCTCCGTGGTGTCGACGTTTGGAGCGGTGTCGAGCGGGGCGTAGCAACCGAGGCTCGCGGAGAGCGTGATAGCGAGCGCGGCGAATGCAAAACGGGCACTCATCGATTTGGACATATCACGAGTGCGCCGTTTCGGCGTACCGGATCCCCGTAAACGTGCGCTTGGCGCTGTTCAATTGCCATTCGCCTGCAAAGAGTACGACGTTGCGACCTTTTGCGTCGACGCACGGAATTCCCACGCGCTCGCGATCGAACGCGCGCATGTCGATGTCGGCGCGGTCTTCGCGCGAAACCCAGCGCGCATACTCGATGCTCATCGGCTCGAGCCGCACCTCGACGTCGTACTCTGCGCTCAATCGAAACTTCACGACCTCGAGCTGGAGCCGACCGACGGCGCCGAGCATCATGTCGCCTGCGAGCCCTTCGACGGGGCGATAGAGCTGGATGGTTCCTTCTTGAGCCAGCTGCTCGAGCCCCGTTTTCAGCTGCTTTCGGCGCATGGGGTCCATCATCACGGCGCGCACGAAAAACTCCGGCGGAAAGCTCGGAATTTCTTCGAACAAGAAATCCGCACCAGACGTGACGGTGTCGCCGATCTCGAAGATGCCCGGATCGTAAACGCCCATGACGTCGCCGGCGAAACCTTCTTCGACGATGCTCCGCTCTTGCGCGAGGAACGTCGTCGGGTTGGCGAGGCGCGTTTCTTTTTGCGTGCGGACGATCTTCACCTTCATGCCGCGATCGAATCGCCCCGAGCACACACGCAGGAACGCGACGCGATCGCGATGCGCTTTGTTCATGTTTGCTTGAATCTTGAAGACGAACGCTGAGAAGACATCGCTGTCTGGGGCGATGGGCCCTTTGCTCGACATGCGCGCGAGCGGCGGCGGCATCTTCTCGCAGAAGGTGTCGAGAAATGTTTGGAGGCCGAAGTTGTTGATGGCGCTCCCGAAGAACATCGGCGACACGTCGCCGGATTGGAAGCGCGCTTCGTCGAATGCGTCGCCGGCTTCGTCGAGGAGCTCTACTTCGTCTTTGAGGCGCGTGAAGCCATCGCCGAGCTCTTCTTTCAGTTTTGGATCATCGAGCTTCGTGATGGTGGCGTTCGCGATCTCGGAGCCCATCGCTGCGCTCGACGTCGCGCGTGCCGCATCGAAGAGGTGAACCTCTTTGCGCTCGCGATGGTAGACGCCGCGAAACCGATGGCTCCCGTCGTATGCGGGCCACGTCACGGGATAGACGCCGATGCCAAGCACGTCCTCGACTTCGCCGATGAGCTCGAACGGCTCGCGGCCAGGCCGATCCATTTTGTTCACGAACGAGAAGATGGGCATCTTGCGTTGCTTGCAGACGCGAAAGAGCTTCTTCGTTTGCGGCTCGACGCCTTTGGCGCAGTCGAGGAGCATCACGGCGCCGTCGACGGCGTGGAGCGTTCGATACGTGTCCTCGCTAAAGTCGGCGTGCCCGGGCGTGTCGAGGAGGTTCATCTGAAGGCCGTGATACGGAAACTGCATCACGCTCGTCGTGATCGAGATGCCGCGCTCGCGCTCCATCTCCATCCAGTCCGAGACGGCGCCCGCGCGGCCGCGTTTGGCTTTCACCGCGCCTGCGAGCTGAATCGCGCCGCCGTACAAGAGGAGCTTCTCGGTGAGCGTCGTCTTGCCGGCGTCGGGGTGCGAGATGATCGCGAACGTCTTTCGACGGCGAATTTCTGCGGCGAGATCGCTCATGGAATCTCCGCGCAGCCAGGCGCCCACACCGGATCGGATGCGTACGAGCCCTCTGCGATCGTGTAGGGCGCCGTTAGATTTTGCGGCGTGCCGCCGGCCGGGTCGATCAAGAAAATATCCTTCGTGAGATCGTACGCGATGAGGTTCGTCGGGCCCCACGTCGCGTTGCTCGCTTCGTTGTACGCCTCGGAGAGGCCCACCTCGACGAGCTTCGTTCCAGCTTTGCACGGATCGCCTGGAAGCTCGGTGCTGCCGAAGATGCGAAGCTCGCTGACGTCGCATGCGATTTGCGCGACGAACTTCGAATAGTCCGGCGAGAACGACGGCTCTGGAAAAACGAAACCGGGGATCGTCACGTTTGGAAAGAACTGATCTTGTTCGAGCAGCGTTTGCCCCGTGCCGTCGACGTGAATCGATTGGAGGAGGCCGATGGTCGAGTAGAGGACCGTCGACGAATCGCTCGAAAAAACGGGGTGACCGTAGCTCCACGGGCAACAGCCGGCGTTGTATGGGCCGGGAACGAGCAAGCGATCGCTCGAGCCGTCGAACGAGACGAGACGCACGTCGGGTATTTCGCCGTATGCGATGAGCTTGCCGTCCGGCGAGACTGCGCCCTTGCCGAGCCCACTCGACAAATCGGAGACCGCGATTTTGGCGATGCTGCGCTTTTGTTTGCTCGCGAAATCGAAGAGGAGGAGCTCGGCGTCTTTTTCGTCGGCCGTGACGAAGAGCATGCTCTTGCCGTCAGGCGAGACGGCTGGAATGAAACCCCGCACGCCGAGATCGAGCACGTGAAACTCCGTGCCGTCGGACCGGATCGCGGAGATGCCGCTGTCGTGATCGAAGATGACCCACGCGGGCTTGGTGCATGTCGCGGTTGGTCCGCCGTGCCCGGTGCCAAGCTCCGTACGCGCGCCGCACGCGAAGAAGAGGAGAGCGAGGCAAGAAGACAAGCGCATGACGAAGCCGCGCCTTACTTAGCACGCCGAAAAACCCAGATCTCGTGCGCCGTCGAATCGTGAATGCGGCGACACGGAACGCCGAGCGGAAGCACGCATCGAAAGCGCTCCGTGCGATGAAACGTGGGGTCTTCATCGCGGGCGAGACCGTTGAAATAGGGCGCCATCGGGTCCGACGCCCAGCGTGCGTCCATTTGGGTGGGTCCTCGAGCGTATTGCTCGGCAAAGCGCGAGCTCATCATGATGACTTCGGGATCGCCGCGCGCGACGGCATATGCGTCCGAAAAGCCGTACGTCTCGACGCTCGTTCCGCGTGGAAGAGCTTGGAGGTAGCGGTGCGCCGCGTTGCGAGCGTCGGCTGCGAGCGTTGCATCCATGCGCGCGGATTCGATCACGGGCCACGCGAACGCCAGAGCGATCGTCCAACGTTTGTGGAGAGCAAAACCGACATACGGCGCGAGCATCACGGCTTGCGGAAGCAGAAAGCGTTCTTCGGAGCGACGCGCTGCGAGCGTGAAGAAGAGCGTGAACGACACGGCCGATGACAAGAAGAGCCATCGCCGCGATCTCACAACGCCGACACACGCAGCGACGAAAACGAGCACGCCACCATACGAGACGACGCGCAGCGCGGCATCACGCCCGAGCTCGGCGATGCCGATGGCGCCTGGCGGATACGGCGTCCACTCGCCGCTCGCGGGTCCGAGCAAGAACGCAACACGCCTCACCCACCCCACCGGATTCACGACCGCACCCCCAACGATCAGGTACGCAGCAGCCGCGATGGCGATTGCACGCCACGCGCGACGCCGAACGATCACGATGGCGATGGGGATCGCGAGCATCGCGATCGCTTGGTCTTTCGTCAGCGCCGCAGCGGTCGCGAGGAGCATCGCGTGAAGCTCTCGCGCTTCGCCGAGCTCGACGCGCACGAGCTCGTCCATCGCCCAGGTCGCCCAGAAAAGCGCCGGCACCTCGAGGTTGCCGGTATGTGCATAATACACGAATACCGGGTTGCACGCGATCGCGAGCGCCGCAACGCCACCGGCGCGCTCGTCCCAGATCCTCGACGTCGCGCGCGAGACGTTGGCAAGCACGCCCAGGGCCATCGCGAACGTGACGAGGCGCGACGTCACCTCGAACCACGTCATATAAGGTGCGGCACGCAACCCCTCGAGGCCGTGCATCGCACCGACTGCGATCGCCGGAAGCGCGAGCACACCAAGCAAAATCAGGTGCAGCGGCGGATACGTGAAATACGAGCCCCACGCGTATGTCTCGCGTAGCCCGCTACCAAGCCCGCTCACACGCGGCGACACCGAGTCCGCGGCCCACGTGTCGACACACGGAATGTTCCACCAACATGAAGCGATCACGAACGCGGTGAGGACCGCGACCGCAATTGTGTCGTATGCTCTCGCCGTGAAACGCATCCTTCTCTTCGCCGCCACTGCCATCATTCCGCTCTCCGCGAGCGTCGCGCTTTCCGCGAGCCTCGCACACTGTAGCTCCAGCAATGGCCCACCGACCGGGCCGCAGCCTTACGCGGGCGAGCAAGCTTGTGATCCGCAGGCGGTGCAGGCGTATCTGCTCACGTTCGACCCGCCATGGGTCGCCGTGTCGCCCGGCTACACGCGCCCCGTGCGGCTGCTCCTCAATCCGGATGTTTGCAGGCCTGGCAGCGTGAGCTTCACGTCGGACAATCCAAGCGTCGTTGCTCCGCCGCAAACCGCGCAGGTCGATCTCCGTCACGCGACGTACGATTTTTCGGTGACCGGCGGCGCCGTCGGTAAAGCGACGATCACGGCGACGCTCCTCAATCAAGACGGCACGCCTTACAAGAACGTCGACGGCACGAGCGCGATTGGCACGATCACCGTCGACGTGCGCCCGCCGGACGTGCCCGTGTGCAGCGGAAGCGGATCGACCGTGACGCTCTCGAGCGCGGCTCCCGTCGGAAACGGAACAGGCTCGCTCGTCGACGCATCGATCGGCAGCACCACGGGCGCGTTCGCGCGCACCGATTGGCTCGGTTTGCCCACGTTCGACGTCGGGATGTCGTGCGCAACCGACATCGCAACGACGGGCTACGCGGTTCTCTCGCCCGCCGTTACGTTCACGCCGAAAACGCAGCTCTCCGAGCTCACGCCGCTGCGTCGTGAAATTGATTTCGCAATCCCCGTGAACCCCGCGCTCGCACCGACGGCCGCGCGTCTTCGCCACCTCGAAGTGTTCTTCACGAACGCGCGCGCCCACACGCCGCGTGTCATCAACATCGCAAGCCCGCGCATCGATCAGCTCGCCGATGGGAACTACGTTCTCCGTTTCCAGTCGCCGTGGTTCGGCACCTATCAAGTCGCGATGCGCTCGGATGCGGGAACGCACACGCATCAACGGCACCTCACGCACCGTGCGGTCATCGGCATCTCGATGGGCGGCGGCGGCGCAGCCACATTTGGCTTCAAGCACCACAAACAATTCGACGCCATTGGCCCGATGGGCGGCCCGAGTGACTGGACGTGGCTCAGCTGGTTCGTCGAGCAATACGCGCTCGGTGGTTTCTGCACCGCGGCAAACCCTGGCTGCACGCTTCCGGGCCCGAGCCAATATCCAAACACCGACACGTACGCACACACCGAAGACTTCAACCACTGGTGGTACGAAGCCGGCAACGGCAACGGCGGCCACTTCCCGCGCTCCGACTACGAACAAATTTTCACGGACCTCGCGCTCCAGCGAAACAACCCGAACGGCGATAGCCTCGACCCGAAAATCCCGTACTACGCACGCGGCCCGCTCAGCACCGACCCGTGGGTGCTCGGCGACACGACAGGCCTTCCGCAAGGAACGAGCTGCGCCTTCACGCTATCGCCGGTCAGCGGCGATCCGCAAAACGCGACCGAAAATCAGATTCAAGCGCAGTGCGCCAAAACGCGTTGCGATCCATCGCGCACGTTCAAAGTCCCCACGGGCTACTACGACGACGAATACAACCCGACGGGCTCCGAGCAAGTCATCAGCGTGTGTGACGGCAATCAGCTCGGCAGCGCCAATAACGACTCTGCAAGCCCGTACGAAAATACGTTCGTGCCGCCCTCGGCCGATCAGGCGTACCCGATGAGCCTCGCGCTCGCGGTCGACTTGAACAAGAACGGCGTCCGCGACGAGAACGAGCCCATCATCCGCAGCGGGCACGAGCCGTGGGTCGACACCGGCACGGACGGCATCATCGACGCGAACGAGCCCGGCTACGACGCCGTCACGAATCCCGATCCCAACGGCGACGACTACGATCCGTACATCAACCCGAACGGAACCGAAGGCGATCACCGCTACGAGCTCGGCGAAGTCTTCTCGGACTTCGGCCTCGACGGCGTCAACGGCACCGCATCGTCGCCATACGATCTCGGCGAGGGCGACGGAAAGTTCACGATGGCAAGCGGCCTCACGAACTTCTACTCCGTCGACCCGCACTCGATTCTCCACGGCTGGTCCGACACCGCAACTGGCCCCTTCACCGACGACGACATGACGCGCTTCTCCGTCTGGAGCGACGGCGGCGTGCGCGATCTCTTCAACTTCGGCGCCGTGGCAACGCACCTTTCGGGCGCACTCTCGTCACGCCGCGGAAGCGACGGGCGCCAGCTCCAATCAGTTGCATTCTACAACGGTTTTTCGAACATCCCCGGCCAAGACCTCACGCAACCCGATGTGTTCTTGCCCGCCGCGATTCGCTGGGCCGACATCGCGAGCTCGCCTTCGCTCCGCTACGGAACCGTCGACGCAACGCCGGTTCAAATCTCCCAAGGCGACGGCCAGCACGTCGGCACCGGCGCGCAAATCCTCTATCGCCTCGAGGCCGCATTCTATTACGTCGCGCACCAATGGCCCGACGCCGATCGCCTTCTCACGAATCCGCCCGTCGATAACCCCGAGACCGTCACGACGAACAGCACATGCAGCGCGAGTGACTTGAGCACGTGCTGCGAGATGTCCGGCCACTGCGAGACGACGTTCACCGGAACGAAATCGGGTCGCTCGGGGCCGATCGCGATCACGCTTCCGCCGGGCTACGCCAACGAAGACAACCGCGTTCGCAACGTGCGGTACCCGGTCGTCTTCGTGCTTCACGGCTACGGACAAAAACCCGAAGACCTCGAAGCGCTCCAGCTCATCTCCAACAACTTCATGAACGACGGCTCGCGTTCGTACGACAGCCGCCTCGCAAAGTTCATCGCGGTCTACGTCGACGGTCGCTGCCGCCAAGGCACCGCACCCGACGGCTCCACTGCGGGCACGGCGCTCGGCCAACCCGAGTGCATCCAAGGCGGGTTCTACCTCGACGCAGCGCGCCCGGGCGGAGCTCTCTTCGATACATGGTTCGACGAGCTCGTTGACTACGTCGACCAAAACTACCGCACGATGCCGCCGTCGGATGTGAACGTCACCGACTGATCACCAACTGCGAAACTGCTCTTCGACTTCGCGCTCGTCTCGAAGGCGCCGCTTCGCGACGTAGTACGGGTGGTACATGCGAACGAACCCGTACGCGACCGCGAGCGTTGCGACGATGATGATCGCGCGCATCGTCCAGGTGTCTGCGACGTACGCGGAAAACACGCTGGCTCCGGAGAACGGCGCGAGAAGCCAGAGCTCGGGCATGCGTCGCTTGGTTTGCGGCAGGCTCTCCCCACTCGCCACGGCGCGATACGGCTGCATCACACCCTCCACGAGACGCCAGCAGCGCCATATTTCGCGTCACGACCATTCACGGAATCGATCGCCGCACCGACGATTTCGAGACCGTCGATGGCCTGAAGCGCGAGCTCCGCCGCGTCTGTCCGCGTTGGCGTCTTCTGTTCGGCGACGACCTCGTCATACGACTTGTCGCCGGCGTGAATCGTGACGGTGGCTTCCCGCCGTTCGCGTCTTGAGCGATTTTGCCCATCGCAGACGTGGTCGTGACGTCCTCGTAACCCTTGAGGGCTTTGACGTCGGCGTCGTAACGGGGATCGTTCGTAATCATGCCGCCCATCGGCAGCCCGAGCCTCGAGTTGCGCGATTTCTAACCTACTTGCAGGTCACGGTGAGCGTTTGCGAAGGCGCGGAGCACGAGACCGTTTTGACGCCACCCCAATTGAGGTTGGCAATGCACGGGCGAACGTCATACGCCGGTGACGCGGTGCACGAGCATACGGTGCCATCCGCGGAGAGCTCGACATCGGTGCTGCAGGTCAAATACGCGTTCCAGGTGTAGCCGCCGCACGAGAGCGCGGAGACGGCGGTCTTGTTGTGGAGCGCTTGGCAAAGTGTGTTCGCGCCCGCGCCGGTGCACGTGCGGCCGGTGGTGTCGTTCGAGCCGCTCAGCGTGATGGACGTGTACGTTCCCGTGAGGCTCGCGCGGAAGGTGTCCCACGCGGTGCATTGCGTTGTCGGCGTTGCGCCCGATGTGAAGGCTTGACTGTAGATGATCGCGGTCGTGCATTTGCCGGCGCTGCATACGGGCGTCGATGAGCCGCAGACGTTGCCGCACGTGCCGCAGTTGTTCTTGTCGCTGAGAATATCGGTGCAGCTCGAGCTGCAGTACGCGGTGCCCACCGCGCAGCAGTGGCCGGTTGTGCACCATTCGGTGTCGGCCGCGCAGGCCGTGCCGCATGCGCCGCAGTTGTCGTGAAAGTTCTGAGTGTCGTAACAAATGTGATCGCTGCACTCGGTCATGCTGGTCGGGCACGTGATCGCGCACGCGCTCTTGCTGCATGATGCCGTGCCGAGGCTCCACGCCGAGCCGCCGTCGTATGCGATGCCTGAGTCGGGATTGCCCGTGCCCGCTTCGAGCGCGCCCGCATCACCCGTGCTGCATGCGGTCGTGCATTGGCCGCAGTGATTGATGTCGGTCGTGATGTCGATGCACGAGCCCGCTTCGCTGCCGGCGTCGACGTTGAGACACTTGATCAGCGGAGCATCGCACCCGGGCTTGGTGGTGACGTCATTCGAGGTTGTCGCGTCGGTCACCGAGCTTGCGTCGGTCGTGGTGCTGTCATCCGAGGAGACGATGGCGCGCGCGCATGCGCCGGCGCCCGCGACGAACAAACCGACGACGCAGACTTGGAGCCATCGAGTCGATCGCATCAGACACATTACCGCACTACGCTGTGCGTGATGGTGACTTCGTGCGTATCCCACACGAGGACGTCGTCGCCTTCGAGCGTGGTTGCGAAGGTGCGTTGATCGTCGCAAAGGCCCTGCGGAACGACGATTTTGCCGGTGCGCAAATCGAACACGTAGCCGTGCATCGGGCACACGACGCAATGCGGGCGCGTGATCGAACGCGAGCCGGCCGTGAGGCTCGCGCCGGCGTGGTTGCAGCTGTCGTCGATGGCATAGGGAAGGCCGTCGACGGTGGTCACGAGCACGTCGAAGGGTGGATACGTAAGCCGGACGAACGCGCCACCTGCGATGTCCGCGCGAGGAACTCGACCGACGAGCTTCATGGTTTCAATGAAGCACGCGCGAGCGATCGGCGAGCGAAAAACGTTGCGATGCGAGCTCTTCGATGACACCGCGAACGCGCGCGGCGTCGTCGAGCTCTTCGAGCAGACGCTGACGAACGTCTGCGTCGACGATGAGGTGCGCCGCGCACACGTCCGCGAGAATGCCTGCACCGCGCTCGCGCGGAAGCTCGAACGAAAACTCGCCATCGTGCCGGCGCACTTCGCGAACGAACTCGGTCGCGGCGGCGACGAGCGCCGTAAGATCTTCGGTCGCGACGTGCGAGTGGATCGGCTCGAGCACGGTGGCCCGCGCGCGGCGATACGGCGGGCAGAACGGATGCTCTTCGAGACGCACACGCGCCGCGCCCGAGAGCACGACGTTCGAGCGACCATCGGGAAGCTCTTCGTGGTGGATGATGATGCCCGCACCCGCAACCGCCGCGATGCGTTCGTTTTGCTCGAGACGCGTGACGACCATGACGCCATGCGTTTCGATGCAGTCTGCAAGCATCTTGCGATAGCGCGGCTCGAACACGTGGAGCGGCAGCACGGTGTTCGGGAAGAAAACGAGACGAGGCAGCGGGAAAATCGGCAGATCGTCGAGGGCATCAGCGACGCGTTTGGCGGTGTCGGTCGAACGCTTCATCGTCATGCCCCGAACATTTCGAGGGCGCTGCCGTTCATGGCGTCAGGTGCATCGAGCGCGGCGAACGTCACGAGCTTCGCCACCGCCGCAGCCGTCATCTGGGGCTCGAAGCCGCTTCCTTGCAGCATGTCGGTGTCAACGCTTCCCGGCATGACGACCATCGCTTGCACACCCGAACCGCGAATTTCTTCGGCGAGCGATTTCACGAAACCCACGACGCCCCACTTCGATGCGCAGTAGGCGCTGTGGCGCGCGGTGCCGACGGTCGACGAGATGCTGCCGAGCGCAATGAAGCGACCGCGATGATGCTCCACCATTGGCGCGATGAACGCGCGCGCGGTGAGGAACGTGCCTTTGAGGTTCACGTCGAGCACGTGGTCCCAATCGGCTTCGTCCATTTCCGTGAGGAGCGCGCGTTTGACGACGCCTGCGTTGGCGACGACCACTTCGGGCACGCCGAGCTCGCCGAGAACACGTTCTGCTGCTTTTACGACGTCGTTCGCGATGGTGACGTCGCATCGAAGCGCCAGCGCGCGCTGACCTTCGGCGACGACGAGCGCGGCGACATCGGCGACGTCGGCTTCGGTTCGTGCGAGAAGCGCGACGTCGAGACCGCGGCGTGCGAGGTCGATCGCAATCGCACGCCCGATGCCCCGCCCGGCGCCCGTGACGACGGCAACTTTCACTTTGGATCCCGCACGAAAGCAGCTGCTTCTGCGCGCGCGGCGTCGTCGGTGCCGCGCATCGCGAACGTCACGAGACGTGCGCCGTGTGTGCGCTCGCCGCGTGCGGTCATGCATGCGTGCGTCATCTCGATGCGGCACGCGACCCAGCGAGGCGAGAGGTTTCGCTCTATCGCATCAACGACGCCATCACCGATCGTCTCTTGAAGTGTGAGACGGCGCGCGAACGCATCGAGCAACCGCGCCATCGATCCGACGCCGAGGATTTTCTCGCGTGGCGCAAACCCGATCGTTGCTTTGCCGACGCCTGCCATCAAATGATGCGGACACGTCGTCGTGACGGCAACATCACGGAGCTCCACGACCGAGCCTGGCGAGCCCGCGAGCACGTTGCCGCGCAGGAGCGCATCGACGTCGACGGCGTAGCCGCTCGTGAGCTCGTCGATGTAGGCCGCGGCAACGCGCGCGCCGGTGCCTTCGAGCTCGCTTTCGACGCTCGGGTTGCGGCCGATGGCGAGCAAGAACTCGTCGATGGCGCGAGCTGCGGCGACGCGATCCATGCCGTGGAGGAGTGTGGCATCAGCCACGCATGGCGTCCATCGGCTCGAGGATGGCCGCACGCCACGCGGGCACGACCGAAAGACCCACGAATGGGCCCACCGTGGCGGCCGCGATGCCGAGGAGCTCGGCGAGATCGACCATCGGTGTGAGCTTCGTCTCCGGATAAAGCACGCTCCAGCCAACGAGCGCGCCGCGCAGACCGGGCGCGCCGAGCCAAAATACCCAAGCGTAGGCCGCGAGAATGCCGAGAGCTGCCGCGAGCGATGCGACGACGAATGCCTCGAGCATCTTGACCGAGAGGACATCGCGAATCGAAAAGCCAATCGCCTTCAAAATCGCGATCTCGCGTTTTTCGTCCGGCGAGAGCCCACTCGCGCGATCGAGCGCGAGCACGAGAAGCGCGATCAGTGCCGGAATGCACGCGGCGAGCAAGAGCCCCGCCCGACGTCCGTAGGCGAGCGTGTACACACGTGCGAGCGCACGCTTCTCGACGACGCGCGCACCAGGCATGCGATCGAGCACGGTGCCCGCGACGATGCGCGCCTCTTCCGGGTTCTTGACGTCGATGGCGATGTCGGTGGCTTCGTCTGGAGCGAGCCCGAGGATCGCGCGCGCATCGTCTTCGTCGCACACGATCACATCGGCCGCGTAAAGATCGACCGCGCTCGAAAACGTGCCCACGAGCGCGAGGGGCGGCGAGGGGCGCGGCGACGGAAGCCCGAGCGAATCGCCCACGAGGAGCCCGAGCGCACGCGCGAGCGGAGCGCCTGCGACCATCTCGTGTTTGCCGTGCACGAGATCGCGACCGGTGGCGAGCGCGCCCGTGCCTTCGAGCGTGGGCACATCGGGGCGCGTGGCGACGATGGTGACGTTGCCCTGAATGGCGGGCAAAAATACGTAGCCCCACACACGCGCGCGCGAGGTCTTCACGGAATCGATGTCTTCGAATGCTTTCGCATCGGCGATTTTCACGGCCGTGGGGCGACCCGCGACGAGGCGCTGAACGACGACGTCGGGAAGCGCGACCGCGCCGCGTTCCGCTTCTGCACGGAGGGCCTCGGTCAAGAAGAGCACCGCGCCAACGAGCATGACCGTGAGGGCAAGGCCGACACCGAGCGCGATCGAACGCGCGCGCCTTCGCCAGAGCGCGCCGAGCGCGAAGCCGAGAAGTGTTTTCGTCATCGAACCCACGCTTCGCGCGGTGGTGCCATCGCGCCTCCCGCGGGATCGGGATCGGGGACGGCAATGCCGTCTGCGAATGCGGCGCCGGGCTCTTCGAGTGAGGGGGTGCGAAGCCAGCGTGCGCCGCCCGAGAGCGCGAGATCTCCACTCGGGAGGCGCTTGGCCATCGCGCCGATCGCGGGGGAGTCGCTCGCGCGTCTTGTTCGCCGCGCGTGTGCATCGAGCGCGACGATCGCGATGACGATCGGAAGCACGACGAGAATGATGTAGCGCATCACGCTGGGAGAAACGCGACGAAGATCTTGGTGAGGAAAAAATCAGCGATGAGGATCGCGATCGACACGACAACGACCGTGCGCGTCGTGGAGCGACCGACGCCTTCTGTGCCGCCCGTCGTTCGCAGACCGAAGTGACACCCGACGATCGCGATGATGAATCCGAAGACGGGCGTCTTGCCGAGTCCCGAGAAGAGATCGCTCATGCGCACGACCTGAAGCGACGAGCGGATGAAGAATTGAGCCGGGATGTTGTACTCGAACTTGCACACCAAAATCGCACCGATGGTGCCGAGAAACAGCGAAAACATGCTCAAAATGGGCATCACGAGGATCGCAGCCGCGACACGCGGCAAGACGAGCTTCTTGTGTGGGTCGGCGCCGAGCGCGCGCACGGCATCGACTTGCTCGGTGACGTTCATCGCGCCGACCTCGGCGGCCATGCCGCTGCCGATACGTCCGCCGACGATGATGGCTGTGAGCGTGGGCCCGAGCTCGCGCAAGAACGAGAGCACGATGACGCGCGGAATGTATTCGAGCCCGCCGAATCGCTGGAGGCCGAACGCGAACTGAATCGTCATGACCATGCCGATGAAGATGCTGGTGGTCGCGACGATGGCCGTCGACTGCACGCCAAGCGACTCCATTTGATAGAAGAGCGCGCGTACCTCGTACGGACGTTTGGTGAGAGCGCGCGCTGTGCGACCCGTGAGCAGCGCGACCGCGCCGAGCTGGTCGACGAACTCGGTGATGCGCGACCCAACGGACGCCGTGTGCTCGACCCCGCCGATCGGCGGCGGCGGAAGCGACGTGCTCGACGTGCGCTCGCGAGGAAGGTCGGAGGTCGTCACGAGCCTTCCGAAATGGTGCGCAGCCCCACGGCGAACTGCTCGAACGTGGTGCTGCCGCCTTCGAACTTATCCGGCAACGCGACGTACACGACGTCGTAGACGCAGCCGTTCTTCTTCATCACGTAGACGTCCCACACGAGGGCGACGCCGTCGAGCTTGGCCTTCATGATGCTGTGGCGCGCTTCGCGGCGGTCGAGAGAGATCGTCTCCTCTTTGACGTATTCGCGAGCGGTCGTGCCGAGAACGAGTTGGTTGACGAGAGCAACGAGCGGGACGTCGTCGCCGCGAACGCTGCATCGCGCGCTGACGAGGACCGAGCTTCCGTGCTCGTCGCGAAACGCGAGCGCGGCGTCGTCGACGTTGACGCGATGCCAACCCGAAGGAACGTCACCCACGTGAAACGTCGCGCCTTGCACGTGCACCACGCCACCTTCGAGGGTGGCAGTGGCTCCGCTCGCGCAGGCAATCGACGCCAGGAGCGGCAGGAAACGGGCGGCTCGCACGTCCATGGCGTTGTCGCTTGATACCACGTAAAAGTACCGCGATGGCGCTCCGGCTCCACAACACGCTCACGCAGCGGCTCGAGCCGCTGTCGCCGAAGGTCCCCGGAAAAGTCGGCATCTACGTCTGCGGCATCACCCCTTACGAGGCTGGGGCGCACGCAGGGCATGCGCGCTGCTACGTAGCGTTCGACGTTCTCGTGCGGCATCTCCGCGCGCGCGGCTTCGAGGTCACGTACACGCGCAACATCACCGACTACAACGACACGATCTTGGCGCGCGCCAAAGCCGTGAACGAGGAGCCGATCGCGTTTGCGTCACGCATGTGGCAAATCTGCGAAGAGGAGCTTCGGTTGATTGGCTGCGCGAAGCCCGATCACGAGCCGCGCGTCTCGACGCACATCGCGGAGATCATCGCGCTCATCCAAGAAATCATCGCGAGCGGTCACGCGTACGTCGCCAAAACGCCCAAGGGCAACGACGTCTACTTCGAGGTGCGCGCGTTTCCTCCATACGGAAAGCTCTCGCACCGCAACATCGACGATTTGCTCGCCGGCGCGCGCGTCGACACCTCCGAGCTGAAGAAGGACCCGCTCGATTTCGCACTCTGGAAGGCGAGCCCCGAAGGCGAGTTTGGCTGGCCGAGCCCATGGGGCAACGGGCATCCTGGCTGGCACATCGAGTGCTCCGCGATGAGCGCGAAGTATCTCGGCAAACACTTCGACATTCACTGCGGCGGAATGGATTTGATCTTCCCGCACCACGAAAACGAAGTCGCCCAAAGCGAGAGCGTCTGGGGCCCCGATTTCGCGCGCATGTGGCTGCACAACGGCTTCGTCAACGTCGACAGCGAGAAGATGAGCAAATCGCTCGGCAACTTCTTCACGATTCGCGACGTGCTCGCGCGCAACGACGCCGAAGGGCTCCGCTACTTTCTCCTCGGCACGCAATATCGCGGGCCCATCCAATTCGACGTCGCCAAGACAGCCGAGCGCGTCACATTTCCCGGTGTCGACGACGCCGAGCGTCGCGTCGATTACTTGTATACTACACTTGATTCGTTGCGTCGTGCTGCAGCGGGTGCGGCGCCCGGCGAAGGGCCGCAGGCGCTCAAAGCGCAATCGAAGAGCGTCGCAGGCGCGCACGAAGCCGTGCTCGGTGCGCTCGACAAAGATTTGAACACGCCCCAAGCGTTGGCCGTGCTCGCTGACCTCGCGAAAGCAGGTAACGAGATCGCGACGTTCGCCACCAAAAAGAAGGACGACGCCGCGCGCTCTCTCGCAGCTGCTGCGGCCGTCGCGCTCGTCGCCGCGTGCGAGCCGCTCGGCCTTCTCGCAGCGCCGGTCGAAACGTTCTTCGCGCGCACACGCGAGCGGCGGCTACGCATTCGCGGGCTCGCCGCAGCCGACATCGACGCCAAAGTTCGCACACGGGACGATGCTCGCGCCTCGAAGGATTTCGCACGATCCGACGCCATTCGCGCGGAGCTCGCCACGCTCGGGGTCGAGCTATTCGACGGCGAATCCGGCACTTCGTGGCGCGTCTCGCAGTAGACTGAAAGTCGATGTCACACGAATCGATCGAGTCTTGCCATGCCGTCGCGATCGACCCGCGGCAGCGAGACAAGTGCGGCCGAGCCGCGAAATGTTCGAACCAGAATGCGCGGCTGGCGAAGACCTGGCGGCTAGCGCCATCTGCAACCAGCCACGCGCGAGACGGTCAATTCACGCGGGCTTTGGATTTGTCGTGAGTGATCGGCCGCCGCCGTCGTCTCTAGCGAACAAGTCGAGCCGTCGATACAGCGGGCTCTACTACGGCACGCTTCCCCCCGAAGACGCACCACGCGTTCTCGAAGTGACCGACGTCAGCGTGAGCTACGGCTCGCGACAGGTTCTCGAAGAGATCTCGTTCTTCGTTCCCGTTGGTGAGTTCCTGTGTCTGTGCGGCCCGAACGGCGCGGGGAAATCCACGCTGCTCAAAGTCATTCTCGGGCTCTTGCAACCCGACACGGGCACGATCATGATCGAAAATGAGCCCGCCGCGAAGACGCGACACAGAGTCGGCTACGTCCCGCAACGAAAGAGCTTCGACCGAGATTTTCCCGCCACGCCCATCGAGGTCGTCGTTGCCAACTTGCGCAAGCGCTGGCCGATTTCGATCACGAAGGACGAGCGCAAACAAGCGATGGACGTCCTCGAGCGCACCGGCGCAAAGAAGCTCGCCAACACGCAGATGAAAGATCTCTCCGGTGGCGAAACCCAGCGCGTTTACCTCGCGCGCGCGCTCGTCACGAAACCGAACTTGATCATCCTCGACGAGCCCACCGCCGGCGTCGACGTCGGCGGCCGCGCGGCCATCGTCGACCTCATGGCCGAAATCAGCGCGTCGGAAACCATCGCTGCCGTCCTGGTGACGCACAATCTCCAAGCGATCGCGCGCTGCGCCGAGCGCTGCATCTACCTCGACAAGAAAGTCCGCGCGTGGGGCCTATGGAGCGAGCTCTCTCTCGAGCACGAGCTCGCCGCCATCCAAACCGGCGACCACCCCGACCGCATGAGCATGGACGGCGACTAACTAAATAGTAAATTAGCTTGACCGAAGCCGCTTCGCAACTTATGAAAAAGTAAGTTACGAAGGAGGTCTGATGTCGCTGCGTGCACGCATCGCTGATGCGCTCGATTCCCGCATTCGCCAGACGCTTCGCGTCCCGACGCCGCCGGACAGCGAGACGCGCATCAAGGGGGCCGAGGTCGCCTCACCGCCGAATTACACGGAGCTCGCACGCTCGCTTTCGGCACCCGCGAAAGAGGGCCCGACGGGCACCGAGTCGCTGAAGGTCGAATATTCGATGGCGTACTCGTGGGAGTACAACGTCGCGCGCGTCGATTTGCGCGCGCTCTACGAAAAGTCGAAAGACCTTATGTGGAACGCGCGGTCGCTCCCGTGGAGCACCAACGTCGACCCCGAGTCGGAGACCGTGCCCGACGTGATGAACCCACTCTACGGAAGCGATCTCTGGCGCAAGCTCGAGCGCGACGGAAAAGTTCCGAGCCTTCGCCGCAACATCGCCTCGTACATGCTCTCGAATTTTCTCCACGGCGAGCAAGGCGCGCTCCTCGCGACGGCGCAAATCGTCAACTGCGTGCCCGGCATCGACGCGAAGCTCTATGCGTCCGCGCAAGTCATGGACGAAGCGCGTCACGTCGAAGCGTACGACCGATATCTCCGCGAGAAGGTCGAGCTCGTCTATCCGATCTCGAAGCCGTTGAAGCAGCTCCTCGACACCATCCTCACCGACTCGCGCTGGGACATGAAATATCTCGGCATGCAGATCATGGTCGAAGGAGTCGCGCTCGCGGCGTTCGGGCTCATTCATCAATCGTCGAGCGAGCCGCTCATTCGCGAAATCACCGAGCGCATCATGCAGGACGAAGCGCGCCACGTTGCGTTCGGGGTGCTTTCGCTGAAGGACGTCTACAAAGAGATGCCCGAAAACGAGCTCCGTGATCGCGAAGAGTTCATCATCGAATCATCGCATTTGCTGCGGGATCGCTTCTTGGGCCAAGAGGTTTGGGAGCGCTTCGGGCTTCCGCAAAGAGAGTGCGAAGAGGCCGCCGCGAAGAGCGAGATGATGAAGCTCTTTCGCACGCTCCTCTTTTCGAAGATCGTACCGAACGTGAAGCGACTCGGTCTGCTCACGCCGCGTGTCCGCGAAGGGTTCAGGGAGCTCGGCGTGCTCCACTTCGAGTCGCTCGAGCCCAGTTGAAGAAGAAAAAGCCCACTCGGCGGAACCCCGCGGCCACGCAAAAGCGCATCCTCGATGCGGCCGAAGCGGAGTTCGCCGCAAAAGGATTCGATGGCGCACGCCTTGGTGCGATCGCCAAAGCGGCGCGCGTGCAGCAAGCGCTCATCCATCATTACTTCGCAGACAAGGCGGGTCTCTATCGCGAGGTGATCGATCGCGCGCTCTCGACGATGACGACCGAGGGTTGGGACATCCTCGCGCGCACGGTTCGTAGCGTGTCCGAGCACGGTGGCACGAAGCTCGGCGAGCGTGATTTGCGGCCGCTCGTGAGCGCGTTCGTGGAGCTGCTCCAGCGCTTTTTCCTTCGACACAGCGCGATGCTCGCCATCGTTCAAGCCGAGTCGAAGACGCGCGGCAAGAACGTCGCGCTCGATCTCGTGCGCGTGCGCGTGAAACCGGTCGCCGATGCGACCAAGGCGTACCTCGAGGCGCTGCGTGACGCGGGCGAAATCCGTCGCGACGTGGACGCGCAGATGCTGTGCACGGCGGCGATTTCGATGGTCGCGTTTCCGCTGCTCGAAGAGTCGTTCTTGTCGGCCGTGTGGCCCGTCGACGCCACGAACAAGAAAGTTCAGGGCGCGATGAAAGACGACATCGTCGAGATGATCGTTCGCCGAATCATGCCTTGATGGAGCTTTGACCTCAAATCAAGAAGCGGCCGCGCCGGAGGATGGGCGCGCCGTCGATGTCGACGTCGGATTCGGTGCACGTGACGCCGATCCAGCTCTTCGACGTCCATGCTGCGCCAGTACGATCCTGAAATGTTTCGCCGAGCGAGAGATGCACGCCGGGAACTTTTTGATCCGTGAAGACATCGCCGACGGGCGCGGTGAGCCCGATGTTGACGCCGAATCCTGCGAGGCCGATGCGATCGAGGTTCGCGTGGCGCGCCATTCGCGCCGAAAAGATTCCCGCGAGGTTTGGATCCTCGGCGCACTTCACCTCGACCACGCGTGACGACACGATGCGCAGCGAAATCGGCGTGCGTTTCAAGCTGCGGTTGAGCGCGCCGTCAGCGTCGCCGAGCGTGCCGTCCGCGACGTACGTTCCGTCGACACGTTTCGGGCACGTGATGATCTCGCCGCCCGGCAAGTTCACGCGCCGGCCGGGCTGCACCGTGCAACCGTATTCGACCCATCGGCACGATGGCGTGAGCTCGATGGCGAGGTCCGTGCCCGCTTCGCTACGCACGGCGATGCGCGCATCCGGCCGAAGCCTCACCATGACCGCGCGAATTTTTTCGGCGATGCGATTCGGATCCACCGAGAAGCCCGCCGCCATCGACGCGCGCGTCACGCCGACCATGTGCCCGTGTCGCAGCCGATGTCGCGCCGCGGCGTCGACCATCTCGGTGCGCATCGCGAGCTCGCCGCGATGAAAGTCGACGAGCAGCACGCTGGCCTGCGAGCGGCCCATCGCGTCGCGCACCGCCGGCGGAAGCGCATCGTGCGGACGATTCGTGTCGAGCGCGACCACGATGGCTTCTGCTTGTCGCATCATCACGGCGTCGGCCACGACCTCGGCAATCGCCTTGTGCGACTCGTCGTGAACGATCAGCACCACCTCACCTGGAACGACACATAGGGACGCCTCGACGAGCCGAGACGCCGCCACAGCCAAGCTTGCGTCGAACGTCCCGGAAGCCCGCTTGGGCATGACGCTCGGAGTACGAACCACGTTAAGAGACTACACGATCACGAGAGGCGCTTTTCGCGCAACTCCGGAGATGTTCGCGCCGATGGGGGGCATGAAAACCTCCAGCTGCCTCAAGATCGTCATTGCCGTCTGCAACGTTTCTTGGCTTGTTGGCTGCGCGAGCGGCGGCGAGTACACGCTCGTTTCGCACGCTCCTCCGAGCTCGTTTGCGCGAGTCGGTTGCCGCGCGATTGTCGAACCGATCCACGCGGATCACTTGATGGTTGGCGACAAGACCGAAGCGCAGTTCCTCTCCGAGAAGCAAGACAACCAGGTCGGTTCGTTCGAGCGCGACAAACGCAACGGCGCCGAGCTCTTCATGTCGCAGCTCCAGAAACGCCAGCCGACGGTGCTCGCTTCGGGCGGCACGCCCGACAACACGTTCGTGATTCGTCCGACGTGGACCAACTGGGACCCGGGAAAGTTCATGGGCATGTTCTCGAAGCCTGGCGTCGGCACCTTCGTCGTCGATGTCCTCTCGCCGAGCGGCCAGTTGCTCGACCGCCTCTCCATCCAGCCGAGCCAGACTACGTACACGGCAGCCGACCGGATGAAGAGCGTCTTCAAGCAAGCGGGGACGAGCGTCAGCCGCTACATCAACGAGAACTGGTCCTGCGCCGTCCACTGAATCAAGCCGTTGCGAGGCGCGCGTCGAGGCGGCGTTGGCCGATCGCGACGAACAGGAACGTAAGCACCAGGAACGATGAGCCCATGATGACCGGGCCGAGCGATTCTTTGAGACCCTCGGCGCACGTGGTTGCGAACTTCGCGCCGAGCTCGTGCGACTCGAGGTAGCCGCATACGGTCGCGAGGTCGGTGAGGAGGCCCGTGACCGATGAGAAGACGACGACTTTGTACATCGGCTCGATGAAGTTCCTCACCTTCTTGTCGGCGCGCATCGCGAAGTGAATCGCGGCGCCGAGCGTCAGCAAGCCGAACACGAGGACCGGATACATCGAGAAACCACCGTTGCGAAAGAACTCGAGCATTTGCGTCTTCTCCGTTTTTGGGGCGCGTCGTGCGCCGTTCGAGAGGGAAAACGCCGCGATTCGCGAAACGTGACGAACTATTTTTCTTGTCACGAAACGCGATTTGGATCGTTCTCCCTCAGGTGGGAGAGGACCTCGCGATCGTCAACGGGCTGCTTGCCGGCAAGCCGCGCGCGTTCGATGAGGCCTACGACAAGTACCGCCCGCGCATCTACGGCTTCTTGTGGCGCCTCGCGCGCGATCCCGAGGTGGCAATGGATTTGGTTCAAGAGACATTCATCTCGCTCGCGCGAAACGCGACCAAGCTCGAATCGGATACGAATCTTCGCGCGTGGCTCTTCACTGTCGCGCGCAACGCGTATCGGAGTCATCGGCGGTGGGCGATCCTCGATGCGAGTCGCTGGGCCGTCCTCGAGGACGACATGCCGCTGCCTGCGCAAGCGCGTGGCCCCGATGAATCGCTCGACGACGCGCGCTCGCGACAGCGAATCGAGCGCGCGGTGTTCGCGTTGCCGGAGGCGAATCGCGAAGTGCTGTTGCTCGTCGCCGTCGAAGGTCTGTCGCACGACGAAGCCGCAAAAATTTTGGACATCACCCCCGAAGCCGCACGCCAGCGCCTTTCGCGCGCGCGCGCGCAACTTGCCAAGCTCGAAAAGAGGACAAAATGAAACTGAGCGAAGTCGACATGAAACCGGAAAACGTGGATCGCATCCGCGCTGCAGCGCGCGCACACATCGGCCACGAATCAGGGCTCAGCGTGTGGGAGCGCCGCCTCGTTCCCGCGAGCGCCCTCGCCTTCGCCGCGGCTTACTTGCTTTGGGCCGCCGCAAAAGCCGATTTGATCTTGCTTCGCTAATTAGTTGGCGCCGGCGCAGAGGTCGCCGTAGCCCTCGGTCCACGTGAGCGTGCTCGTGTTGCATTGGACCGCAAGGCCGCTCGGCACGCCGCACACGTCGTAGTTGCAGTTGAGGTCGGGTTGCGAGCAGTGCGAGCCGATCGTCGGGCGCGCGAGCGGGCATCCCGTTTCGGGAGGGTTCGTGCAGTACCACGTGGAATACGAGCCGCCGTCTAGGAGCGGAGGGCCGCCCATATACGAGCACGAGCACCAATCCGTGGATGTCGACGTCGAGTAGTCGCAGCTCAAGCCGAGATCGGAACATTGCGCGCCTTGCGAGACCGCGCCACGCGTCGAGGGGCACCCTTTCGGATTTTGCGTTGGCGTTGGGCATGCGACGTCGCCGTTTTTCAGGCGCTCCCACTGGCCGCTCCCGCACACCGCGATGTCGTTGCATGTCCAGCGCCGGTCCGATCCGTATTCGCACTGAAGACCGTCGCGTGCGCACGCGCTGTTGCTCGCGGGTGCCACCGCAGGGCACTCTTTGTTGGGACCGGCGTCGATGCACGCGCACTCATCGCCGCCTTCGGTGCCTCCGTCGCCGAGCGTGTCGTCCGATTTTCCACCACACGCGGCGCAAAGCGCCACGAAACCCAGCAAGAGATAGCGCATCATGGTCCGACGTAGAGCAACTCGGATGCCACGCGTTTTCGCCGCGTTTTCCGCGGTTTCACGTGGCGCAACCTGTGCCGCGGAGAGACTGCGCTGTCACCCTCGGGCTGCGTCGCGAAGGATTTTGCGCGGCCGAGGGCGATCATAGCCGTAGTAGAACGCTTCGGTGATGGAGCGTACGCGGCGAGGGAGCATCCCGTTCATCCTCGTTACCGTCTTGCTCGATTCGCTGGGTATCGGGCTCATCATTCCGGTCGCGCCGCGCCTCGTCGCGAGCTTTCTCGGGGGCGATCTATCGGCGGCGTCGCACTACTTCGGGCTTCTCGTCTCGGTCTACTCGCTCATGCAGTTCTTGTTCGCCACGATCATTGGCGGGCTCAGCGATCAATTCGGACGCCGCAGCGTGCTCCTCACATCACTGCTCGGCGCCGCGGCTGCTTATTTGCTCAGCGCGCTCGCGCCTGCGCTTTCGTGGTTGTTCGTCGGTCGCGTCATCGCGGGCATTACCGGCGCGAGCTTCTCTGCGGCCAACGCATACGTCGCAGACGTCACGCCGCCGGAGAAACGCGCGGCAAGCTTTGGGCTCGTTGGCGCGGCGTTCGGTTTCGGATTCATCCTCGGCCCGGCGCTCGGGGGAACGCTCGGTGACTACGGTTTGCGCGTTCCGTACTTCGTGGCGGCCGGGCTCAATCTCCTCAACTTCGTCTACGGGCTTTTCGTGTTGCCCGAGTCGCTCGCGAAAAGTGATCGTCGCGCGTTTTCCATGCAGCGCTCGAACCCGTTCGGTGCGCTGAAGAGTCTCGCCAAGCATCCGATCGTACTCGGCCTCACGGGAACGATTTTCTGCGCCTTCATCGCGCAGTGGATGCTCCAAAGCGTCTGGGCGCTCGACATGCAAGAGCGGTTTGGTTGGACACTCCGCAACGTCGGCATCTCGCTCATGATGGTCGGCGTCGCGACGGCGCTCGTGCAAGGGCTCGGCATTCGATCGATCTTGCCGCGGCTTGGCCAAAGGCGCGCACTCATCGTCGGCATGGCGTTCGCGGTCATCGGTCACATTGCGTTCGGCCTCGCGACGCGGGGATGGATGGTTTACGTCATCGTGTTTCCGTTCGCGCTCGGCGGCATCGCCGGCCCAGCGACACAAGCCATCATCACGAAGGAGGTCGGCGCGACCGAGCAAGGCGAGCTGCAAGGTTCGGTCAACAGCGTCGGCGGGCTCGCGGCGATCATTGGCCCCCTCATTGGCACCGCGCTGCTCGGCCGCTTTGGCCCCGAAAACGCGCATCCGCACATCGCGGGCTCCGCGTTCTTCGTTGCCGCGTGCTTCGACTTGCTCGGCCTCGCGCTCGCGCTGCGTGTGTTCGCGAAGATCCGCTGACGCGCGTCACCGCGTCGCGTCTGGAAATGAATCGACGACGGCGTTGATGGGCTTCACGGTCTGCATGTAGTCGTAAATGGCGCCGAGAGCGCTCTCGCTCAGACCAGAGAATGCAATCCACGGCATGAGCGTGTTCGTGCCGGGCGCCATCGTTGGGCGATTGTCTCTCATGCCCGCGTACGTTCGCACGCGCGCGATCCAAACGGCCTTCGTGGTGTGCCCGAAGTAGCCCGTTGGGTCCGGCGTGATGTTCGCCGTCACGACGCGTGGCCCAAGCTTGCCGTCTTGCCACGTCATCGGGAACGCGCGCCCGCCCGCAAAATCACGCCCCTTCACGGACTGGCCGTGCCCGTCGATGGCCGTGTGGCAGCCGTGACAACCCGCGAGCCTCACGAGGTAGCCGCCATACGCGATGTGCTCCCTCGCATCGTCCGGTGCGGCCACGGGGTCGACGACGGGCGCTGGAACGAGACGGATGAAGAGGTTCACCGGAAAATCGAGCTCGATGCGCGCCGTGTGTTTTTTCACGGGCGGGAGCGCACGCAGGTAAACGATGACTGCGCGAAGATCTTCGTCGCTCATCGTTTTGAAGTCGCTGTACGTCATCATCGGAAAGAGGGCGCGCCCGTCCTTGCCGATGCCTTCACGAATGGCGCGCATCAGCTCACCGTCGGTGAACGAGCCCACGCCAGTCTCGACGTCGGGCGTGATGTTCGGCGGTTGAACGACGCCAGGCAGTCCGAGCGTGCGATTGAAGACGAAGCCACCCGAGCCGGCACCGTTGATGATGGGCGCGTCGAACCGCGTGACGTCGTGCTCCGAGTGGCAATGCATGCACGGCAGCAAGTGCTCCACGAGATACGTTCCACGCGCGAGCCTCTCGGGTGTGCGCTCGACAACCTCGAGCGATGGCGGACGCGCATTGGGTTTCGCGAGCGTGACGTACGAGATCCCGCCGCCGACAGCGACAGCGACGAGACCCAGCACACCCAGCGCGACCTTGCCGACGAGCTTCGCGGCGCGGCGCGCGCGCATCTACTTCCTCGCTTCTGCGAGAACTTCCACGACCGTGAGCGACTCCACGGTCACGCCACTCTTCGACTGCGCCGTGTTCGTGCGCACTTGCTCGGAAAATCGGAGCGCAGTCGCTTCGTCCGTGAGCACGATCAACGAATGGCTCTTCGCCTTTTCGCGGTCGTAGCTCCAGTAGCCGGCGACGAATCCGGGCGACTGACTCACCATCGGGACGATCCGTTCTTTGAGTGTTTTGACCTGCTCGGTGAAGAGCGCGCGGTCCATATCGAAGACGCCAACGAGTGCATGCATGTTCGGCCCTCACTTTCGACAAGGAGGCGTTCCGTCCGACGGAACAATTCGTTCAATCGAGCAAAGTGGGCGCGTACACGCAGAAAAGGCCTGTTTTCACGCTCGATTCGAGGTGGCGGCCGAGAGATTCATTTTGCTCCTGAACGCGTTTGATGACGTCGCGGAGGCGGCGCTGCACGTTGATGCGCGCGCGCTCGGCGGCCGAACCCGAGCGGCGCACGCGGCCTCCGAGGCCCACGGCGCGGGCGAGCTCTGCGGCGATGGCGTCGAGCTCTTCGCGTGCTTGTGTTGCGCGGCCGGTGTCGCCGTTCCGTGTCGCTTCGTCGATGGCGACGCGCATCGATTCGACACGTGCGCGATACGCTTGCTTCGCGCGGTCGTCGATCATCGGACCTGCGTCCCCGAGATCGTCGGCGCCCGCGAGCTCGAGTGCGTGGATCTCGCGATGCGGTGCGCGAACGAGCGCATCGAGGTAGGCGAGGCCTTTGGCATCCTTGAGGAGCACCGTGGCGGCGGGCGATGCGAGCGTCCACATCTCGCCGGCGTGCTCGAGTGTGAGTCGCGTGGGCTCCGCGCGTGCAGCGGCAGGCGCGCGCGATGCCGAAACGATCGCGCTCGCTCGCTCTCCCACGAGGCGCATGCCGAGCTCGTTCGCAATTGCGAGCGCCGCATCGGCATGTGGCCGCGCCTTGGCCGCGCTCTCCTTCTCGAGCGATTGCGCGAGACCTAGCTCCGCGTGAGCGATGAATGGCGGCGATTGGATGCGACGCGCAAACGCGTGCGCTCTCTCGAAGTGCGCGATCGCTCGTTGGTGCTCTCCGAACATCGCCGCGAGGCGGCCGAGGAGGAGCTCCTTCGGACCCATCGTGACGACCGCGCCAGGCCCGAAGAGCATGTTGTCGCGCGCGTGTCGCGCCGCCACGGTGTCGTAGAAAAATTGCGCGTGCTCGGTGATGCCGGCGTGGGCACACGCCCATGCGAGGGCAAACACGCCGGGAATCGCATTCGTGTCGGAGGCGCGCGCTTTGTCGAGCGCGGCGCGTGCGCCTTCCGTGCGACCAAGGAGCGCATCGGGTAGCGCGCGAAACATCGCGGTGAGCGGGTTGGGCGCAAGCGCGGTCGACGTCAGCTCGTCGAACTCGGCGAGACCGTCGCCGTCCCCGCGCACGAAACCGGAAGCGAAACGCTGCACCGAGAACATGACCATCGCTTCGTGCACACCATGGTCTCGGGCGATTTTCAACGCCGCGCGACTTTGCGCATCGGCCTCGGCAAAACGACCCGCGAGCGATGCGAGCATCGACCGCATCAGCGGCACCCGCCAACGGTAGTGCGGTTGAGGGAGGCGCGACAAAAGCTCTTCGGCGTTGTCGGCTTCGCGCGCAGCAGAGGCGGCATCGCCCAGCTCGAGGTGCCACGCGACTTGTGGTGCGAGCATCTGCGCAACTTGTGAAACGCGACCGAGCTTCGTCGCGAGCGCGATCGATTCGCTGTTCACTCGCAAACGCTCTTCGGCCGCGACGGATTCGGGAAACGCCACGGTGCTGAATCGGAGAGCCGCGAAGAGCGTCTGCTCGTCACCGAGCCTGCGCGCCATCGCAATGCTCTCGGCGCGCCAGAGCGCAATCTCTTCTCGCTCCTGCGGAAGGGGCGGAGCGAGCGACGCAGCAAGGCGCGACATGAGCTCCACGCGCACCGGTGAGTCGCGCGCGTCGAGTGCGGCGTTCGCGCGCTTCAAGAGCGCGATGATGGGCTCGCGACGATTCATCGTGAGCTCGTCCGCGGCGACGAGCGCCGCGCGTGCGAGAAGCTCTCCGTCGTCCGATTGCTCCGCGCTGTTGATCGCACGGGAGCACGCTTTTTGTGCGCGATCCGCGTTTCCTGCGAGCGTCCACGCTTCGGCGATGGCGAGCCACATGGAGCCGCGATCGCGATGTCCGAGGTGCGGCTCGGTGACGGCGATCGCTCGCTCGCCCAGCTCGGCTGCATCTTCGAATGCGTAGCGCGCGCGATCGTCACGCATCGCGATGAGCACTGCGTGTGCGACCGTCTCTGCGTTGTCGGCGCGCGCGCCGAGGATCCAATGTTGCGCAGCGACCGCGGGTTGCGAGGCCATGAGCGACGCAAGCGCGCAATGCACATCGCCGCGTCGTGGTCCTGCACGCACGTAGAGCTCGTCGCGCAAGAGCACGTGTGAGAAGCGCATGCGATTTTCACCGATGTCGGCGACGACACCTGCGAGCACCGACGCTGCGACGTGCGCGCGCGCGTCTTTGCCCGGCGCGATGCTCTCGAGCGTGACGACCGAAAAGTCTCGCCCGATCACCGCGGCCGTCTCGAGCAGGTGGAGCGCAGCCTCCGAAAGCGCGCCGAGGTGACCACGAATGGCTTCACGAATTCCAAGGGGCATTTGCGCCGTGATCGGCGCATCGGGATATTTCTGCGCCGCCGCACAAAGCTCGTGCACGTAGAGCGGGTTTCCTTCGGACGTCGAGAACACAACGTCGACCTTCGACGCGAGATTCGGCGCCGACGCATTCACCCATCGCAAGAGATCGTCGCGCCCGAGTCGCCCGAGCGGAACATGCGCTGCCTCTCGCGCGACCTTCGCGAGCACGTTCGATACCGCGTCGTCGGCGCCGAACGTTGCGTCGCGCGTCGTACCGATGATGACGATGCGCGCGCCATGGAGATCGCGTGCGACAAAGCGAAGCATGAGGAGCGATGCGAGATCCGCTGCGTGCAAGTCGTCGAGCACGAGCAGCAGCGGCGCGTCATCGGACACGCTTCGAGCAAGCTGCCCCACGGCATCGAACAAACGAAAGCGCGCTTGCTCTGGATCGGCCGGTTGCGCGTCCCGGTTCGGCGTGAGGAGCACTGAAAGCTCCGGCGTTGTCGCGAGCGCTTCGTCAAAACGCGCCGGCGCCTTGGTTCGCAGCGAACGCAGCGCTTGAAGCCAAGGCCAGTACGCGGGCGTTCCCTCGCCTTCCCACGAGCGACCCCATGCGGTCACCCAACCGGCGGCCTCGGCGCGTCGCCCGAGCTCGTCGGCGAGGCGCGTCTTGCCGATGCCAGCTTCACCTGACACGAGCACGACGCGACCCATGCGCAGTCGGGCGTCGTCGAGGTATCGCTCGACGATTTCGACCTCGCGATCGCGGCCGACGAAAGGATCGGACGCGATCATGATCTACAAGTCTACGCGAAACTCACTTTCGGATGTATCGTTGAGACATGAAGCGCACCATCCAGTTCGTGCTGTCTCTTGCCCTCGTTGCTCTTTGCATCGGCGCGACCACCGCTCGCGCTGACGAGCCCGATCCGAACAAGCCCGTTCCTCTCTGCAGCGATCCCGGTCGCTCGTGCAGCGTCGACCGGAACTGCTGCTCCGGTTCGTGCGTGCACGGCAACTGCAAGTAGCCACGCCGTTCGACAATGGAGCGCACGCTCGGATTCTCTGCTGCGTGCTTGACGTTGATCGCGCTGCTGACCGGCATCTACGCCGCAGCAGCCATGACGGGACACATCCACGCTGACGGCGGCGCGGCGCTCGCGTCGCACCTCAACGCGCTCATGGGCACGTTCCTTCTGGGTGTGCTCGGCTGGACGCTACCGATGCTTTCGTATGGTGAGGTTGGCAAGCGCCGCCTCGCCATCGTGTTCATCGTTTCGTCCTACGCGAACTGGCTCATCACCGCCGTGAAGGCGACGCTCTTCGTCAAAGGCATCGACGTCCAAGGTCACGCCGCCAACGACGGCGTGTTCGTCGCCCTGCAAATCTTCGTCGTTCTCCCTACGATTGCAGCGTCGATCGCGTGGCTCCTCGGCTTCCATAAATCCCGCTAACATCGGCCGCCCATGGCCACGAAGACATCGCCGAAGGCACGCATCGCGGAGCTCGAGAAGCTGCTGCGTCAGTACAAGAACGCGTACTACAACGACCAGCCGCTCGTCTCCGACGCGGCGTATGACCAACTCGAAGACGAGCTTCGCACGCTCGATCCCGAGCACGAGATTTTCAAAACGGTCGGGGCGCCCGTCAAGGGCGAGGTCGTCACGCAGTGGGAAAAAGCGCGCCACGCGATCCCGATGGGCTCGCTCAACAAGGTCGTGAGCGAAGAAGAATTTCGCGCGTGGGCCGCGCTCTGCGAAAAGCTCGGACAAGAGAGCAAGCTGCCGCCGATCTCGAAGAACCTCCTCGTCACCGAGAAGCTCGATGGTCTCTCGCTCGCGGTGAACTACGAAAAAGGAAAGCTCGTCAGTGCGATCACGCGTGGCGACGGCCAAATCGGCGAGCTCATCACGCCGAACGCGAAGCGCATGCAAGGCGTGCCCGCGAAATTGCCCGAGCCGATCGACGTCTCCATTCGCGGCGAAATCATCCTCAAGCTCTCCGACATGAAGCGCGGCTTCCCCGGCTACGACAGCCCACCGCGCAACAAGGCCGCCGGCACGTCGAAGCGCTACGACGGCCAAGGCTGCGAGTTTCTCTCGGTCATGTTTTACGACATCGAAGGCGACGTCGAGTTCAAGACCGAGAAAGAAAAATTCGAACGCCTCGAGAGCTTCGGTCTCATCGTGCCGACGTTCGCCGTCACCGATCTCGCGGGCGTCCTGAAAGTTCAAAGCGAGTACGCCAAAAAGAAACGCGCCGCGCTCGACTACGAGATCGACGGCCTCGTCGTACGCGCCAACGATGTTCGCTCCGAGAACCTCCTCGGCGAGCTCGGCGGCCGGCCCCGCGGCGCGATCGCCTACAAATTCCCTTCGATGGCGAAGATCAGCACGGTGCTCGACATCCAATGGGACACAGGCCCGACGGGCCGCGTCACGCCCATCGCGACGGTCGCGCCCGTCGAGCTCGTCGGCGCCATCGTGCAGTCGGTCGTGCTGCACAACGTCTCGAACGTCGAGCGTCTCGATATCGCCATCGGTGATGAAGTGCTCGTCTCGCGCCGCAACGACGTCATCCCGCACCTCGAAGAAGTCGTCGTCAAGCACGGCAAGCGCGCGCCCACGCCGACGAAGTGTGCAGTCTGCAAGGAAGGGCTCACGCGCCGCGGCGAGTACCTCGTGTGCACCAACCTCGAGTGCCGCGCGCTCGTCGAAGGTCGCATCCAGCGCTGGGTCGGCGTGCAAGACATCCACGAGTGGGGCGAGAAGATCATCGCGCAGCTCGTCGAGGCGAAGCTCGTTCACGAGCCCGCCGATCTCTACAAGCTCAAGGTCGACGACATCGCCAAGCTCGAGCGCCGCGGCGCCATCATCGGCAAGAAGGTGCTCGACAATTTGCACGCGAAGCTCCCTCTTACGCTTCCGGTGTTTCTCGCATCGCTCGGCATCGACGAGTTCGCCCTCGAGACCGCGAAGCTCATCGTGAGCTCCGGCTACGACACGCTCGAGAAGGTGCAAGCCGCGAGCGCCGACGAGCTCGCCAAGCTCAAAGGCATGGGCGCCATCCGCGCGAAGAGCGTGGCGGCCGGCCTCACCGCGCGCAAAGCCGAGATCGCGCGACTCTTGAAGGTCGGCGTCGTGCCCGTCGCGCCGAGCGCGGGTGGCGCACTTTCCGGAAAAACGTTTTGCTTCACGGGCGCGCTCTCACGACCGCGCAAAGAATACGAAGGCATGGTCGAGGCGAAGGGCGGCACCGTTCTGTCGGGCGTTACGAAAGAGCTCAACTACCTCATCATGGCCGACCCAAGCTCGGGCTCGAGCAAAGCGGAAAAGGCGCGCAAATACGGTACGCAATGCATCGACGAGGCCGCGTTTCTCGTTATCGTCGGCGGCACCTGACCCGGCAATCAACGGAGAGCCTTCGCTGCGTTCGAATGTACACCGCGAGCGAGTTTTACGTCGTCACCAGCGCTTTGCGTTCCAAACGTTTGGGCTGCCGTATTTCGGTTGGGGCTGGCTCATGTCGACGTCCTCGAAATTGACTTTGCGTTTGCGGAACACGTCGAGGAATCGCTCGAGCTTGGAGCCGTCGCCGCTGAAGAGCGCTTCGGCGGCGTTGGCCACGTAGATCTCGAGGTAGTGGCGAGGCCCATCGCCGAGCTTTCCCTCGCCAGGCACGCGCTTCGATTGTTTGGCGATGAGCTTCGCGAACGCTTCGATGGCGCCGGGTGCTTCGAGTTTTTTCTTCAGACCGCGCCGCGCGGAGGCGACGGCGAGGTTCTGCGGGCCGTCTTGGCCGCCGCCATCGACGGCGCGATACGCAAGGAGCCGCAGCGTCTCGTCGCAAATTCCGTAGAGCTTCAAGAGCTCGTCGATGAGCGAGGCGTGGAACGTCTCGTAGTCCATGTCCCAACCGAGCATGTGCTCGATGAGCGGGTCGATGTAGCGCTTGTCCTTCAAAGCGAGCGGCACGATCGCGTAGCAACCCGCGGGATGTTCTTCGTCGTGACAGAGATCGCCCTCGAGCCCCTTCACGACGTGCTTCCGGCTGTTCACGCTTTGCGTGTACTTGACCATCTTGGCGTGGAGCTTCGGAAACTTCACGCACCGCTCGAAGAACGCGCGCTCGTCGAGTGTCTTCTTTTTCGGGAGCTCGAACGTCGTCACCAAAAACGGCGCTTTCTTGACGAGCTTCCCGAGATTTTTCGTCGTCCGCAAAAGCTCGTCGAGCGCCGCACCGAGCGCTTTTTCGGAGCCCGCATCGGCGAGCGGAATCGAAACGTGCGTCGTCTCTTCGTCGGGTCGTGTGATCGTGCTCATGGGACGCGCGACGATATACGAGCTCGATCGGGTTGTCGTGGTGGAGCACGTGATCTATCTTGACGCTCGCCGGCTCCGGCCTTTGGGAGGCGCGCCCCACTCGATCTCACGCGTCACGTGCCCTTCGATGACGTGGCCACCGCGCTGCCGATTGTACAAGAGGTGCTTCAGGGGTTTCGGGACGACGCCGCGCAAGACGCTTTCCTGTTGGCGAGCGACCTCTATCGGACAGCAAGACGGCGAGGGATCAGCGCTCTCGCAAAAGTGTGCGCTCTCAAAGAACGCCGCGTGCGCTGACCGGTCGCTCTTGACGCCTATTCTGCGGGGTCGAGCTCGAGAATTGCGGCCGCGGGCTCGGTGACCGCAGGAGCCGGAGCAAGGTGCGCATCGCGGATCTTTTGCGGCGGCTCGTGGAGATCCCAGACGAGCCCGACTGCGGAGAGCGCGCGGAGCACGTAGTACGTGAGGTCGATCTCCCACCAGAAGAAACCCTGGCGCGTGGAGCGCTGGTAGTAGTGGTGGTTGTTGTGCCAGCCCTCGCCCATCGTGATGAGCGCGAGGAGAAGATGGTTGCGGCTGTTGTCGGTCGTCTCGTAGCGGCGTGAGCCGATCACGTGCGTGAGCGAGTTGATCGTGAACGTGCCGTGCCAGAGCAAGCACGTCGACACGAGGAACCACGTAACCCCCCACCATCCGCCGACGAGCCACATACCCAAGCCGAGCGCGAACGGCGGAACGAGGAACCACTTGTCGAGCCAGCGAAGCTCGGGGAACTTCATGAGGTCTTTGACCTTCGCCTCGTCGGTCGCTTCGTATTTTGTCGAGAGAATCCAGCCGACGTGGCTCCACCAGAAGCCGTCGATCTTCGTCGAGTGAATGTCGCCCTCGAGATCGGATTGCTTGTGATGCGTGCGGTGATGCGCCGCCCACCAGATGACACCCTTTTGCGCGCTCGACGTCGCCAGGAGCGCGAGCACGAACTGCATCGGCCGCGACGTGCGATACGAGCGATGCGAGAAGTAGCGGTGGTACCCGCCCGTCACGCCGAACATGCGCACGTAATAGAGCGCGATGGCGAGCGCGAGACCCCACCACGACCAACCAAGCCAGACGACGCCGGCAATGGCGATCGCATGCACGATGAAGAAGGGCATCGAGCGCCACGAGACCTTGCGGTCCTCGGGCGTCAAAATAGAGAGAACGGGGGACTTCACCACGGTTGGAACGTATCCAACCGATCGTCAGCGTTGTGTCAGGACCCGAACATCCTTCAACCAGCTACTGCTTGGCTACCGGCGGAACCGCGGTCCACGCGTCGCCGTAATAACCGCCCGGGTTCCACATTGCGTAGCCCACGCCGCCGCCTTTTTTGGCTTCGATCGTCTCTTGCGCGAGGTATTTCGGCCCATATTCGGGCGACCGCCACATGAACGCTTGGAGCCACGGGCGGATGACCGCCTTGCCAGTCACCGCTTTCTCGACGGCAGCCTTGGTCCCGATGGCGACAATCTCGGGGTGATTGCCCGGCTCGGCCCAACCGTAATAGCCCTTGTCATAGTGTGAAGGATACACCATCGGCATGAGCGCTTCGGCGTTCGGGCTGAGGAGAGCGATGTCTTGCCCGAGCGCTTCGACGTCTTGGCGCGTGCCCGTCGCGGTGACGCCGAAGATGTCGAGCGAGAGCGGGATCTTGTGCGCTTGCGTGATCGCGTGAGCCTTCTTCGCGAATTCGGTGATGACGCCGACGCGCGTGCGCCCCGAATCTTTGAGATGGAAGTCCGCGTTGCCGAGACCGCCTTGAACCGGGTAGCGCACGTAGTCGAGGTTGATCTCGTCGGCGCCAAGAGCGATGACTTCTTCCATCAAATCGAAAATGTATTTTTGTGCTTTCTCGTCGCCTGGGTCGAGCCAGCCGATCGGATAGGCGCCGCCCCAGGTACCCTTCACGGAGAGCTCGGGCGCTTTCACCGCCGACCACGGATCGTGGAAGCACGAGATGCGCATCGACACGCGGACGCCACGCTGATGCGCGAATCGAATCGTGCGCGCGAGGTCCCCGATGGGCGCGCCGTTGGTTGCGCCGGTCTTGACGGCGACGTCGACCTTCGACGGATACGTGACGTCGCCCATGTAGGCTTTTCCGTCGAGGATGACGCCGTTCATGCCGCGCGCCTTCATGCGATCGAGCGTCGTCTCCCACGGGCCGACCGTATCGCGGCCGCCGAGATAGATCATGCGGAGGCCTCCGTGATCTTCGTCGGGCCACGCGAGGCGTTCTTCGTCGGGTGATTTGTAGGGCGCCGCGAGCACGCTCGGAATCGTCACCTTCTTGTTGGCGATGACCATTCCGTTTTGCTTGCCGATGGCCGTCGCGAGATCGCTTGCAAGATACACGGATGTCAAATCGAGGTAGGCCTTCGCCACCGTATAGATGGTGTCCTTCGCGCCAGCCTCGTGCGTGACGACGAGCGCGCCTCGAGCATCGCGTTCGGCCGCGCCGCCTTGCGGAAGCTTTCCGCGAACCCACTCGAGGAGCTCGTCGCGCTTCGGCTCTGGCGTCTTCGCCCTCCCCTCGTGCTGCGGCTCGATCGCTTGCGCGGTCTCGTTGGGCACGGCAGACGCCTGCTGCACGTGAACCGATTCGGCTTGGGTGCAGGAGCAGGCAATGAAGAGAATGAGCGAGAAAGAGTTCTGAGCGCGCATGGTCCTACATGTAAGTGTCGCCGGACCGGCGCTCTTCGGCCAAATTCGTTACATCTCGCGGGCGATCGCGCGGGCTGCGAAGGGGCCACGGTAGATGAACGCCGTGTAGATTTGGACGAGGTTCGCGCCGGCATCGAGCATCGCGCGTGCGTCGGCGCCGGTTTCGATTCCGCCAACGCCGATGATCGTGATGTTCGGAAGTGCCGCGCGAACGCGTGCGACGACCTTGCGTGCACGTTCGCGAAGAGGCGCGCCGCTGAGACCCCCAGCACCCATCGCGACGAGCGATTCCTTCGGCGTGACGAGGCCGTCTCGTTTGGTCGTGGTGTTCGTCGCGACGATGCCTGCGAGCTTGTGCGTGTCGACGACGGCGCAGATCGCATCGATGGCTTCGTGGTCGAGATCGGGAGCGATCTTCACGAGGAGCGGCTTGTCGCATTTCTTGGCGAGCGCACCGAGGAGCGCATCGGCGTAGCTCGCGCCTTGGAGCACGCGTAGGTCTTTCGTGTTGGGAGACGACACGTTCACGACGACGAAGTCTGCGACCGCGCGAACGGCTTCGAGGCTTTCCGTGTAATCTGCAACTATCTCTTCGAGGCCCTCGACGACGCGCGATTTGCCGATCGAAAATCCAACGGGCACGCCAACGCCTTTCGCGATCTTGGCGTAGCGCGCGACGACACGAGCGGCGCCATCGTTCGGAAAGCCGAGTCGATTGACGAGCGCGCGATCAAGCGGCAACCGAAACATGTTGGGGCGCGGATTCGCCTCTTGTGCGCGCGCAGTAACGGTGCCCACTTCGATGAAGCCGAAGCCGAGCGCGGCGAGCGCGCGAACACGGCGCGCGTTTTTGTCGAAGCCGCCCGCGAGCCCGACGGGCGTCGGAAACTCGAGACCCATCGCGCGCACGACGAGACGCGGATTGCGCGGCGCGAAAATGGCGCGCGTGATCGCACGTAGCGGCGCGACGTGCTCGATGGGCCCAAGCGATGCCGTCGCAAACGCGTGCGCCGTGTCCGGGTCGAGCGCAAAAAGAAGCGGCTTCGCAAGCGCGTACACGCCGGCAATATAGGGTGTTATGGTGCCGGCCATGAAATTCGGCTGGATGTTTGTTGCGCTCCTCACTGGGAGCTGCAGTAGCGGATCGACCAACACGGACGCAGGTGCCACCGTGAACGGTTGCACGGCATTCGAGGACGACACGGCCGCCGGCGCCACGGTAACCGGCCCAAGCGGCGCGAGTGCGGCGCAATACACGCCGAATTGCGTGCACATCAAGGTGGGTCAGTCGGTGACGTGGAGCTCGAACTTCACGTCGCACCCGCTCGTGCCGTTCAACGGCGACACACCCAACCCGATCACCTCAACGGCGACGGGCACTACCGCGAGCGTCACGTTCCCGGCGGCGGGCACGTTCGGATTTCATTGCGGCATCCACACGACGTTGATGCAAGGCGCAGTACAGGTGACGCCGTGATTGTTGGAGTACCGAAAGAAATCAAGACGCGCGAACACCGAGTCGGTATGACGCCCGCGGGTGTTCGCAGCCTCACGACGCGTGGCCATAAAGTGCTCGTCGAAAAAAGCGCAGGCGACGGCAGCGGCCTCTCCGACGCGACCTATGTCGCAGCGGGCGCGACGATCGTTCCGACCGCAGCCGACGCCTGGGCGGCCGAGATGGTCGTGAAAGTGAAAGAGCCGCTCCCCGCGGAGTATGGCTTCTTCCGCGAGAATCTCATTCTCTATACGTATCTCCACCTCGCGCCGGAGCCCGAGCTCACGAAGCAGCTCTTGGACAAGAAGGTCGCGGGCGTCGCATACGAGACCATCGAAAACGCAGACGGCACCCTTCCGCTTCTTCGGCCGATGAGCGAAGTCGCCGGGCGCATGGCCGTGCAAGTCGGCGCGGCGTTCCTCGAAAAAGAGCGCGGCGGAAAAGGCGTGCTCCTCGGAGGCGTTCCCGGAACGCGTCGCGGGCGCGTCGTGATCCTCGGCGGCGGCGTCGTCGGTCGCAACGCAGCGACGATCGCCATCGGCATGGGCGCACAAGTCACCGTGCTCGACGTCCGCGCCGAGACGATGGCGTACCTCGAAGACGTATTCGGTGGCGCCGTCGAAACGCTCTACTCGAACCCGTTGAACATCGAGAACGCAACGACCCGCGCCGATCTCGTCGTTGGCGCAGTGCTCGTCACGGGCGCGGCCGCACCGAAGCTCGTCACACGCGAGATGATCGGCAAGATGGAGAAGGGCTCCGTCGTCGTCGATGTCGCGGTCGATCAAGGCGGCTGCATCGAGACGTGCCGGCCGACCTCGCACGATCAACCGACCTACGAGGTCGACGGCGTCATCCACTACTGCGTCCCCAACATGCCCGGCGCGGTTCCACAGACGAGCACTTGGGCGCTCACGAACACCACGATTGGCTATGCGATCAAGATC
Source organism: Polyangiales bacterium (assembly GCA_038239005.1). Taxonomy (GTDB): domain Bacteria; phylum Myxococcota_A; class Polyangia; order Polyangiales; family Polyangiaceae; genus DASXHD01. The sequence continues at coordinate 40,873 of JBBSFE010000012.1, read as the reverse complement.
GCCGAAGGCGGCCTCGTCAAAGCAGCCAAGACGGATCGCGCGCTCGCGCTCGGCATCAACACGTACCTCGGCAAGGTCACGTGCGAAGGCGTCGCTCAGGCTCGCAAGGTCGAATACGTCCCGATCGAGCGCATCCTCTGACGGTCTCGCTATTCGACGACGTCGACCTTCTCTCGCTCGACGCCGGCAACACGGTCATCTTTCTCGATCACGCGCGCCTCGCCGCACTCGGTCGTGAAGCAGGTCACGACGTCACGACCGAGCAGCTGATCGCATGCGAAGGCGTAGCGAAGCGCGCTCTCGGCGGCGGAGGCGCTGTGGTTCATGTTCCGTGGTCGAACGACGGCGCGCCTGGCGCACGCGGTTGGGGCGAGGTCATGGCGACCGCGTTCTCGTGCGCGGGCGTTGCGACCACGGCGCTGCCCGCGCTGCTCGAGCGCTTGTGGGAGAGCCACGTCGATCACAATTTGTATTCGAAGGTCCCCGAAGGTTTCGGCGCCGCGATGGACGCACTGCGCGCGAGTGGCGTGAAGATCGCGATCGTCTCCAACTCGGAAGGCATGCTCGAAGAGCTCTTCACGAAACTAGGGATTTTACGCCACTTCGACGCGGTCGTGGACAGCGCGAAGGTCGGCGTCGCCAAACCGGACGCGCGCATCTTCCAAATCGCCTGCGAGCGCACCAGCACGACACTCGAGCGCGCCCTCCACCTCGGCGACACACTCGCGACCGACATCGAAGGCGCCATCAACGCACACATGCGCGTCGCGCTGATCGATCCCTTCGGCCACTACGAAGGCCGCATCGCGGATGTACCCCGCGCACTGGGTGTGGTCGAAGCTGCGAACGACATCGTGGCGAGAAGAGCCCTCCCTCGTTGACGCGCCCGATCACATCGCGGCGAGGTGCGCTTCGAGCGCGTCGACCGTCGCGAACGTGTGCTCGTGACCGCTGAAGTGGTCCGTCGCGGTACCCGCGAGCACCGAGACACCAAAGCCGACGCCCGCGCGAAATTCGATGACGACGACGTGATCGCCCGTCACGACGTCCATCCACCACCCGTTGACGTACCGTCGCGTGTCGATGCGCGCGTCGGGGAAACGCCCGCGCGCGCACCGCGCCACGCGCTCGATCGATGGATTCGCGGCGCCGAGCGCAGCGGCAGCAAACCCTTTCGCCTGCTCGAGCCAGTGCAAGCGTTCGGCGTGGGTCATCGGGTCAGTCTTTTGCATTTTTCAAAGCCAAGAGAGCGCGAATGTCCTCTTCGTCTTTGACACGCCCGGCGGCTCGCTTCAACGCGATCAAATCATCGAGCGCGACGACCGAAACGCGGACGCCGTCGATCGTCGCATGGATGGCGCGTGCGTACGTGGCGTCGAAATCGAAAGGCTCGGCGACGAACACGTCAACCTCTGTTCCGCGCATCGCTGCGTTCCAGAGCGAAAAGACCGTGAGGCCCTTTTCTGCGATCCACGATTTCCGCATCGTCGCATCGGCGAAGTCTTCGATGGCCACGGGCGCCCGTGGCCGAAAACCTAGACCCGCGAGCGCTTGCATCGCAGCACGCGCATTGGCGGGTTCGAGCTTGACGACAAGGTCGACGTCCGCCGTGACGCGTAGATGACCGTGCAGCACGACCGCGACACCGCCCACGACGAGATATTTCGCGCCAGATGCCTCCAGCGCTGCAAAAACCCGGAGCAGATCGCTCTCCACGTCTCGAATCGTATCACCGCCACCGCTTCCCGGTGCCGACTGCCAGAACCGAGTCAGGGCTCGCGCACACCCGACACGGACGAGGCGTTTTCTCGTCGCGCCGACGGTATACGCGGAGGCTTCGATGCTCTCCGGAAACGGCTCGAAGATGAAATCCGCGTCCGTCTCGAAGAAGCCCGCCTTGTCGATGCGGTGGTTCGTCTCAGGCAAGAGTGGGTTCCCGAACGAGGCTCCATAGTCGCGCTTTTCGACGATGTAGCTACGGCGTTTCTCGGGCGCCCAAACGTAGCGTTTCCATTCGGCGAGCGTTTGCGTCGTCTCTTCGCGAAGCGTTCCCGAAGAAGAGTACGCCGCGAGCACGTGCGCCTTCGGTGAGAGATGAATGCGCGACACGCTCGCCGGCTTCACTTGCCCAAGCGAGACGTGGTCGACGCGAAGCTCGATGGCATCGGCGTAGGCGTTGTCGATGAATGTGGTTGCCGAGGGCGGATCGCCTTCGCCGTTTACCTGGAGCGTCCATTCGTCGGCGGCGATGGCGCAAACGCTCGCGCTCTCGCCGGCGTCGGCGCGGATGTGCTTGCACGATCGAAAACAGAAACGTGCCCGCGATCTGCCTGACCGGACCACGGATGCCACCGATGCCGATCGACGAGTAGCCTTGCTCCGTCAGCTCGAAGCGCGCGACCGCATCGCTGTCGTAGATGTACACCTTGCCATCGACGAGCGCGTACGGGCCCATCGGCTCGACGCTTATGCCCGCCCGGCGCGATGCGGAGCGTGTCGCTGCTCGGCAACCGGACCGTGGCAACCTCCTTCGTGGCGTTGTCGAAGTGGATGTGGCGCGATTCGGAACGCCGCGATCGTAGACCCACATGCTACCGGCGAACGCGTCGCAGCGGCGGGCCCGTCTCGATTGCTCCGGCGTCGACGGCTGCGTCGTGACTCTTGCAGCTCGCAACGAGCACGAGTGAAGCGATGATGTTCGTCAGCGGCCGCATCAACGCGGGCCTACGCCGATGCCGGGCGGCGGCGCCCGGAACATCGCCAAGAACGCCGGCGAAATTCCATGAAGTCGAATGACGTAGTCGTCGATGAAATCGGTGCGGACCGTGCGCGGCGCGATGAAGACCGCGCGCGTCGTCAGCGGCACGACGATGATCGACAGGATGAGCCCGACGAGCGAGCCCAAAATCCACGACCCGCGATCCGAGGCGGGCGCATTCACGCCGATGGCGAGGCCTCCAACGCAAAGCAGAACGGGAACGAGGAAGCTCAACGCCGAAAAGAGACGCGTCATCCCCCAGCGCGAATCGCACGATGCGCAGCAAGGCAATGTGATGCGCGCGTGCTTGGTGAGGATCATCTGAATGACGAGCGCGGGCAGAAGGCCGACGAGGATGAACACGTTCGTCCAGGCTGGAAACCAGCGAAAATCGATCGTGCGCCAAGTGAGCGGCGCTTGCGGGTGGTGTGGGCGTCCGCACTTCACGCACATCCACGGAAGTTGTGGCGGCGCGTTTTTCGCAATCGTCAGGCGGTTACCGTCGACGCGCGGCGGCGGCGGCGCGTACTGCGCGTAACCCATGGGTTGCCCGTATGGTTGCAAGCCGAATCCTCGAATCGCTTACTCGGTCGGGTTCGTCTCTTTGATCGCGGGCGACGCCACGACAGCGTGACCGACGACTTTGCCGGTGACCTCGAATTTCGAGAGCACGCCGTCACCGTTCAAGTCGCCTTCGGCGGTGACCGAGTACGAGTCGCCCTCGGCGGAGCCCTTGCCGGTCATGGTGTAGTTGTACATGTAGTATTGGGGGACCTCCGACGTGTACTTGAGACACGTGAAGCCGGTGTCGCTCGGATCGGAAGTCCAGTCGGAAGGGCTCGACATGTATTTCTTGCCCTTGATGTCCGATGCGCTCGACGGCACCTTCTTCGTCGCCGACTTGCAGAGCGAATTCTTCGCCTCGCTCGCTGCGCCTTGCACGAGGATCGTGCTCATCGATTCGCGATCGTACGCGGCGACGGCTTGACGTGAAATGTAGCCGATGTTGTTGCGCGCTTCCGCCGTCTTCGCGGCGTTGAGGTAGCCCTTCAGGCACGCCGTGGCGTTCAGCGACAAGAGCGCCGCGAGAGAAACGCCCACCACGAACGATGCTTTTCCACTCGTCATGCCGACCTCCGTATCATGTTTCGTACCACCGGAGCCATTCATGAACCGATCAAGAAACGACGTCGGCGAGTGCGCCCGTGAATGCGCGAAGGACGCGCATCTCGATCGTCAGTGGCGGTGTGAGCGTGATGACCTCGCCTGCGCGACCACCCGTGAGCACGAGCCAGCCGCGTTCGAGGAGGGCGCGCATCACGGCAAGAGCGCGTGGTTGATTTGCGAGCTCGATGCCGATCATGAGGCCACGGCCGCGCACCTCGCGCACGGATTCGTGTTTGCCGATGCGCTCGCGGAGGAGCTCGAGGAAATCGTCGCCGAGCTTGCGCGCGCGATCTGCCAAACCATCGCCCTCGATGCGTGCGAGCGCTGCGAGTGCAGCACGACATGCGATGGGATTTCCGAAATGCGTCGCGGTGTGAAGCGTTGCGCCGCCGTGCTCGGCCCAAGGCGCCATCACTTTCGCGGAGCCGATGCATGCGGAGATCGGAATGCCGCCGCCGAGTCCTTTGCCGAGACACACGAGGTCCGCGAGGACGCCTTGGCTCACGGACATCAGCATCGAGCCGCTGCGCCCGAGACCCGTCCAAATTTCGTCGACGATGAGGAGCGCACCCGCGCGATCGCAGAGATCGCGCACGCGTCGCAAAAAAAGCGGTGGAGGCACGACGCACCCACCGCGCCCGAGGATGGGCTCGATCAAAACTGCGCCAATTTGCCCTGAAATCAGCGCGTTTTGCATGTGTATGATGCACTCATTTTCTTCGGCATCGGTCGCAGGAAACGGCGCGAACGTTACGTGGCGACCGAGTTGCACCGCGAACGGCTCGCGAAACGATGCGTGAAGGCCGCACGCAGCGAGCGGCGCATACGAGAGCCCGTGGTACGCGCCCGTGAACGCGAGCACGCCCGAGCGCCCCGTGGCGAGCACCGCGGTTTTGAGCGCGGCCGTCACTGCGTCAGCGCCACTCGACCCAAGGAGCACGCGCGCGCCTTTCTCGGGATAGAGCGACGCGAGCTTCTCCACGAGCAGAACTTTCGCCTCCGACGCGTAGACGTCACCGAGCGCGAGCGAGAGCGTGCGCGTCTGCAGGGCGACGGCGTGCTCCACCGCTTCGTCGCCGTGCCCGAGCAAGATCGCGCCGAACCCCGCGGTCATGTCGACGTAGCGATTGCCGTCGGCGTCGAACACGTTCACGCCTTCGCCACGCTCGTACACGATCGACTCGAGCGCACGCGTGTCTTTGCGCGCCGCTACATTGGGCGACTCGACGCGAGCGAGACGCGCGGAGAGCTCACGTGATCGCGGACCTGGCGGCGCGACGTTAATCTCGGGAAGCGCTTGAGCGCTCAAGCCACGACTTTGTTGCGGCCGCCGCGTTTCGCTTCGTAAAGCTTTTCGTCCGCGCGCTTGATGAGCTCCATGCTCGTGCGATCGGTATCGGCAAGCATCGCCACGCCGACCGACACGGTGACCTTGATGCTCTCGTTCTGGAAGACGAAGCGCGATGTCTCCACTTTGTCTCGGAGCCCATCGGCGAGGGCGCGAGCGCCTTCGAGGTTCGTTTCGGGGAGCACGATGGCGAACTCTTCACCGCCGTAGCGCGCGAACACTTCGTCGCGGCGAATGCGGCCTTGCACGATGCGCGCGAGCTCCTTCAGCACGAAGTCGCCGGCGAGGTGGCCGTGGTAGTCGTTGATTTTTTTGAAGTGGTCGATGTCGAACATCAAGAACGAGAGCTCGCGTTGATGGCGACGCGCGCGGATGATTTCTTTTTCGAGCGCCTCGAGCAAGAAGCGCTTCACGTGCGCCTGCGTGAGGCCGTCGATGATGGTCATCCGATAAATTTCTTCGTGGTACTGCGCTTCCACGTCGAAACCGGAGAGGTACTTGAAAATAGTCGGGCCCACTTTGATGCGGTCGCCGTTCGAGAGCGGTTGCTCGCGCACGATCTGATCGTCGTTCACGTAGGTGCCGTTGGTGGAGTTGTCGTCGACGGCCCACCAGATCGTGTTGCGTTGCTCGAAGTGGCAGTGCTTGCGTGACACGGAATCGCCTTCGAGCACGATCAAGTTCTCGCTGCCGCGACCGACGCTGATGCGACTCGAATCGAGGACGAACCGCTTCCCGAGGAGTGTGGGCTCCTTGGTGTAAATCACGACGAGGCAGTCGTTACCCTTTGGGGCATCCCCCTCGGGCTTCTGCACGATCGTTGTTACGCGTGTCTTCTCGTCGGAATCGGTCATCGTGAAGCCCCGCCACGACCCCCAAGGTATGTGGCCTTCCGCGAGGCGAATCTGCCGTAACGGTACTACCCGAAACGATATCAGAAACGAAATGAGAAGCGTGAACCGAGCTCGCGGTCGAGCCACGTAGGTAGGTCGAAGTGGTAGTCAATTGCGTTTGCTTGCGCGTGGCGGGCAGCATCTTTTGCGGTCGTTAGCCAGAAAAGGCCATCCCTATCGGGATGACGGAAGCTCGAGTGATCCGCCATGAATTTGGTGCGAGCGGGCACGATTCCGTGTGACGCGAGCATCCTGACGACGCGCTCCGGGCGAGCGATTCCGGTCGCAAGGCCGATGTTTGTCCGGTCGAGCTCGGCGTATGCGACGAGGCGCGTTCCGATCCGTACGCCGCGTGATGTCCCACACACGGGTACGACGTGATCGGCGGCGCCTGTGAGCGCGGTTTTCGGCGCGCGTAGATTTCCGAGCGGGGGGCATTCACCGTTTCCCCAAGGGTCGTCCGCCGCAACAGCGAGCAGCGAAAGCGCTCGCGATTCGATGCGAAGTGGGCCATCGAGAATGATGACGTCCGCGCGTGCGGCATCGATCGCGCGTTGACGTGATCGCGCGACGAGGACGACAAGCCCCGCGCGCGCACACTCGATCGCTTCGTCGCCCACGAGCTCCACATCGTCATCGACCGTCACGACGCGAGGCTCGACGGGCGGGCGCGCGCGATACGCATGACCGATGACGGCGACGTTCACGCCGTTGTCCATCAAGAGACGCGCGCACGCGATCACGAGGGGTGTCTTTCCCGAGCCGCCGAGCGTCGACCCGCCGACGCAGATGACCTCGGCATCCGAATGCAGCGGCCTCGTGATGCGGGTGCGCGCCACTTCGCCCCACGCGCGCGACATCATCGCCGTGGCAAACGTCGGTTTGGCGCCGCGTTCGAGGTGACGCTGAACGGCAAGGCGAAGCACCGACGCAACATAACGTGCCGCAGGCACGTTATGCACCTGTCGAAGGAGCGAAGCGACGCCGAGATAATGTAGTCTGCAGGCCGTTGCGATGAGTGTCCTTGCCCTCGACCCACATGTTCTCGCGCGCGATCAGCTCGCGCGCGACTTGAAGCGCACCTCACGTGTCCGCATTTGGGCGGGCGAATCGCTCTATCGGCACAAGATCGATCGCATGTCGCCGTCGCCGCTCGCGTTCTTGCGCGGCGCCGCGCCCATGTTTTACGAAGTGCTCGAGCGCGTTCCGGTTCTTCGCGACGGGCCCGGCGGCGAAGGCGTCATCATCGGCGATCTTCATCTCGAGAATTTCGGCGCGTATCGGCCCGACCCAGGCAAAGGCAAGCGTCACAAGAACGCGGAGCCCGGCGCAGTGTTCGACGTCAACGACTTCGACGACTGCACCATCGGTCCGTGGCGGTACGATGTCATTCGCCTCACGACGAGCTTGATCCTCGCCGGTCGCGAGATGGGCGCCAATGGTCGTGAGGCGCTCGCTCTCGCGTCTGCGCTCGTCGAAGCGTACGCGCGCGAGATCGACGACAAGCCGCGTGCTCTTCCGCCGATGCCCGCGAGCGTGCGCTCGCTCCTCGTGCGCGCAAGCCAGCGCGATCGACGCGCTCTCCTCGATGGGCGCACCGAACCGGTCGGCAAGAAGCGGCGATTCGTCCGTGGCCCGCGCTATCGATCGATCTCGCCCACGCTGGTGCGAGACGGAGAGCGTGCGTTTGCGCGTTACGTCGCGGCGCACGTGCCGAGGAAACATCACACGATCTACGAGATCCGCGACATGGCGTTTCGCGTCGCGGGCACGGGAAGCCTCGGATGTTTGCGCATCGCGATCCTCGTGCGCGGCAAAGGCAAAGACAAACGCGATGGCAACTGGGTCTTCGACATGAAAGAAGAGGACCGCGATCCGTCGTCGGCGAACCTCACGAAATGCAAGCTCGTGGGCGCCGAACGCGTCGAGACCGGCGAGCGAGCGTGCCTCGCGAGCGTGCCTCGCGGCCTCGGGCGGACCATGCTTCGTGGGCTCCCTATGCTCGTACGAAGGCTCACGCCACAAGAAGACAAGCTCGACCTCACGAGAGTGCCGCCCAACGAGCTCGACCCACTCGCGCGTTTGCTCGGCGCGCTCACGGGGCGCGCGCACATGCGCGGCAAGACGAAATCGACGCGCAACTGGTCGCCCGCCGATCGACGGCACATCATCGACTGCGCGGTGCGCCTCGCGGGCATCCACGAAGCGGCGTACCTCGCGTTCTGTCAGATTGCTGGCGCGTGATGCCCGATGTGGAGACGACGCGCCGTTTCTTCGACGCCATCGCTCCGCGCTACGATCGCGTCTTCGCCCGCCCAAGTCACGAGCTTCGAGCGCGCATGGCGAAGTTGCTCGAGCTCATCGGAGAGCCCAGTGACGTTCTCGATCTCGGCGTAGGCACGGGCACCGAGCTTCACCACTTTCTCGACGCCGGGCACCGCGTCACGGGCGTCGACATATCGGAGGAGATGCTTGCGCTATGCAACCAACGCGCACGCAAAATCCCCTGCATTCGTGCCAATTTTTGGGAGAAGCTTCCGTTCGAAGCTGCATCGTTCGACGCGGTGATCGCGCTCTTTGGATCTCTCGCGCATCCGCCGAGCGATGATGCCGTTGCCGATCTCGGTCGCGAGATCGGCCGCGTGCTTCGCGGCGGCGGATCATTTTACGCAGAGCTGCCTTCGGTCATGTGGGCCACGGCGCACCCGACCTTCGAAGACGAAAAAACGGGCGCTGGCATCGACGTCGTCGCGATGGCGCCCGATGCATGGCGGCGTGCGCTCGCGCCGCTCGAGGTCAACGTTACGGAAGGGCCGGACGAAATCGCGATCGTCGCGAGGAAGCGCGCTTGAAGCGCAGCGCGATTGCCGCCATCGTCACGCTCTCCGCGACAGTCGCACACGCGAACTCTCGCTTGCCGGAAGCCAACCAGCTCGTGATCGCACCCGACGATCCGACGAGCATGCTTCTCCGCAGCACGTTCGGTTTCTTGTTTTCCAAAGATGCGGGCAAGACGTGGGATTGGCTCTGTGAATCGGCGATCCCGTGCGCGGGTCAGCAAGATCCTGCAGTCGCGTTGATGAATGGCGGCAGGGTGCTTTCCGGCCAAATCGAGGGTCTCGCGACGTCGCCCGATCATGGTTGCTCGTGGTCGTTCGTTTCCGGCACCGAGAAGATCATCACCAGCGACGTCGCTCGCACACCCGATGGCGCAACTGCCATCGCGATCACCAGCACCTACTCGAAAGTCACGAACGACGCCGGTGTGCCGCTCTACAACTCGCAAATCCTCGAGACGATCGACACCGCCAAATCGTGGCAGCCGCTGAGCGGCGTGATCGATCCGATGCTCGTCATCGACACGCTCGACATCGCGCCGAGCGATTCGTCACGCATCTACATCAGCGGGCAAATCTTCGGAGCGAATCACGGAGCGATGCTGGTCTCGAAAGATGGCGGCATGAGCTACTCGGAGTATCCGATCCCGTTCGTCGCGGGCGAAACGGGCGCGTACATCTCTGGCGTCGACCCAGCGAACGCGGACCGCGTCTATGTGCGCACGCTCGGCCTCACGGCGAGCGTCGCCGTGAGCCGTTTGCTCGTGTCGAGCGATGGCGGGCAAACGTTCACCGAGCACTGGTCTGGCGGGAAAATGCTCGGTTTCGCTCTCTCGCAGGACGGCTCGCGCGTGTACGTCGGCAGCATCACCGACGGGCTCTTGGCCGGCAGCGCGAGCGATCTCGTGTTCACCCAAAAATCAGCGACGCAAATCGAGTGCCTCGCGACCTCGGGCGCGACACTCTTCGTCTGCGGCAACGAAGCCAACTCGGGTTTCATTCTCGGCGCGACGCTCGACGAAGGCACGACGTTCTCGCCGCTGCTTCGTCTCGAAACGGTTCATCAACCGCTCGACTGCGCGGCGACCACGAACGCAGCACAGTGCCTCACGCAATGGCCCGCGCTCGAAGAGCAGCTCGGCATCGACGGCGGCGCATTGCCTGGCTCCGAGCCCAACGTGCCATCGAGCCATTGCGGGTGCGAGTCGTCGGAGCCACGCGGACGGGACGCGCTCTTCTTCGCCGCGATGGCGGCGTTCGTGATCAAACTTCGAAGTCGGCTTTTTCGAGCAGCTCGGTAACGCGCCAGAGGAATGCGTTTGCGGCGACGCCATCGACGACGCGGTGGTCGTAGCTGAGGGCCATGAACATCACCGGGTGAATGACGATCTGATCTTCGCCATCTTCGCTCTCGACCACGACGACGCGCTTTTGAATCTCGCCCATGCGCAAAATGCCGACGTTGGGCTGGTTGATGATCGCGGCGCCGAAGAGGTTGCCCTTCATGCCGGGGTTCGAGACGCTGAACGTTGCGCCGCTCAAATCGTCGATCGTAATTTTCCCGCCTTTTGCGCGCACCGCGAGCTCGTCGATGGAGCGCACGATGCCGCGAACACCGAGCTCGTCTGCGCGACGAATGACCGGAACGACCAGCCCGTCGGGTGAATCGACCGCGACGCCGATGTTGATGTCTTTGATGAGGACGTAGGAGTCGTCGAGGACGCGCGCGTTGAGCTGCGGCGTCTCGCGGAGCGCACGCGCACACGCGACGACGACGAAGGCGAGCATCGTGAGGGCGTGGCCCTCCTTCTTGTAGCGATCTTTGTGGGCTTCGCGAAGGCGCGCCGATTTGTGGAGATCGACCTCGGCCACGGTGACGACATGCGGCGAAGCGAACTTCGAATACGTCATGTGGTCGGCGGTGATGCGGCGACGACGCGTGAACGCGATGATCTGATCGCCTTCGTGCTGCTTGAACGCGGGCACTTTGAACGTGCCGTAGCCGACGCCGGGAATCGGCGGAACGAAGCCCGTCGTGTTCATCAACGTCGCGACTTGAGCGGCGCGCGGCGCCGGGGGCGGTTCGATGCGCGCGCGAGAGACGTCGTCCTTGGTGATGCGACCGTGATCGCCCGTGCCTTGAATCGACACGAGATCGACGCCGCGCTCGAGTGCGTCTTTGCGAACGGATGGAGATGCCATGGGTGATGTCGAATAAAGCGACGGCCGCGATGAAGGCGGCGGCGGCGCAGCGGACGACTTTGCAGGCGCATTCGAAGGACGTGGAGCGACGCCTTCTTCGATTTGCGCGACGATGGTCTTCACCGCGACGACGTCACCTTCTTTGGCGAGGAGCTTCGTGATGCGACCGGCGGCGGGTGCGGGCACTTCGGCGTCGGCCTTGTCGGTCGAGACGCTGAGGATCGCTTGGCCTTGCGCGACGACGTCGCCCTCTTTGACGAGCCACTTGCTGATGGTCCCCTCAGTGACACTCTCACCGAGCTGCGGAAGTGCGACGTCGACGACAGCCATTGTCGAGTCTTTTAGAGGACTTTGCGGCGAAGGCAAGCGACGAAGTAGCCGTCTGTGTGATCGACATGAGGCAAAAGGCGCCTCGATTTGACGACCTCGAAGTCTTCGAGCGATTCGATGACATCTTCCGCTTCTTCGCGCGCAACGCTGCACACGGCATAGATGAATCGGCCAGCTCGGGCGACGTGGTGCGCGGCGGCTTTCGCGATCGCGCGCTGCAGCTCCGTGCGCTCCGAGAGCGGTGGATGAGCTCGAAGCGCGAGCTCGGGCCGGCGGCGAAGCGTTCCGATGCCGGAGCATGGCGCATCGACGAGCACTGCATCGTATTCGCCGCGAACATCGCCGGAGCCCACCGTCCAATCAACGGCGAAGGTCGCATTCGCGGCGACATGAAGGCGCGCGAGATCGGTCGCCAAGCGTTCGAGCTTTCGCGGATCGTTGTCGCATGCGTCGACGCTTGCGCCGGAGAGCGCGAGCACTGCGGTTTTGTTTCCGCGACCCGCGCATGCGTCGAGCACACGTTCACCGGGCCGCGCTTCCACCGAAAGCGCAACGGCTTGCGAGCCTTCCTCTTGAATCGAGATTTCGCCACTGTCGTAGCCTTCGAGCGATTGCGGTTTGTTGCCGATGCCGCGCGCGTTGATGCACAACGGCGATAGCTTCCCTTCTTCGAGCTGTGCGTTTGGATGCGCGGCGGCGAGTCGCTCGAGCACCCGAGAACGCGCGCTCGCTTCACGCACACGCAAACCGAGGGGTGGCGACGCAGTCTCTTGCAAGAATGCATGCGCGCCTTCGTCGCCGAGCGCACGCACGAGCGCCTCGCGAATGTCGGCTGGGCACGATGCGATGAGCGCACGCACGCGAAGCGCATCTTGATCATCGGGTGGCGGCCGCTCACGCGCGATGCGGCGAAGCATGGCGTTTGCGAAGCCCGCGACCTTGGGACCTGCCGCGCGGCGCACGGCCGTCACCGCTTCGTCGACCGCGGCAAACGCCGGAACACGCATGAAATACAGCTGCTCCGCTGCGACCCAGAGCGTTGCCCGGGCTTCCCATGGAAGGCCTTCGGTCGGTTTCTTCGCGCGCGAATCGATCTCCGAAATGATCCACGGAAGCACACGGAGCGTTCCGTAGACGAGCTCCGTCGCGAGCCCGCGATCACGCGCATCGAGCCCGGGCGATCGCGAAAGCTCCGTTTCGAGCGCGGCCGCCGCGAACGATTGGTCACGCATCACGCGCACGAGCACGCGCGCTGCGAGATCGCGCGCCGTCGTCATGGGCTCCAGTGGTGTTGGAGATCGTTCTTGAACGCGATGGCCATGAGCACGACGAGCATCGTCACGCCGATCAAGCTCGCGATCTCGCGCGTGCGTCGCGCGAGCGATTTCCGGCGCACCGCTTCGATCAAGAAGAACGCGAGGTGCCCGCCATCGAGCACGGGAATCGGCAGAAGGTTGATGAGCCCGAGATTGATCGACACGAGCGCCATCACCGACACGAAATACGTTGGGCCGCGCGCGCCCGCTTCACCTGCGATGCTGTAGAGCGTCACCGGGCCGCTCACCGATTCGGCGAGGCTCACGCGGCCTTGCACGATGCGGAGCATCCCGATGCTCACGATCTTGATGACGTGCCCGGTCTCCTCGAAGCCGCGCGTGACCGCATACGAGAAATGCGAATCGTTCGGCACCATGTGCTCGGGCGCGTTCGGTGACCAATGCGTCGTGCGGAAACCGAAGCGAAAGCTCCCGCCCATCGGGACGCCGTCGCGTGTCCAGTCGAGCTTGTGTGGATGCGCCGGCGTGCGCGCGAGATACGCGAGCATCGATTGCCAGCTCGTTTCGGGTGTGCCGTCGAGAAGGGCGATGCGGTCACCGGCTCGCAATCCCGCGCGCGCTTCGCTCGAACCGTCGGGAACGAACACGGCGTACATCTCCGAGCTCTCGATGCCCGTTCGCGCGAGCACGTCGGCGGCGCGTTGCACCGTTCCGTCTTCCTTGCTCGACGACGCGCGCGCGAGCGGCGTGAGCGTCGCGACTTGTGGCTCGAGCAGCGCGAGATCGCAAAGCCCACCCGTGGCGTCTGGAATGGGTTGCGGCCGGAGGTACGCGAGAATGAGCGTGTCGCCGCGGCTGGCCTCGAGCACATCGACGAGATCGACCATGCGCTCGATACGGCGCCCGTTCACCGATGTCACGCGATCGAACGAACGCAGCCCAGCGTGATACGCAGGTGAGTCGGCGCGCGGAACGCCGATGACGGGAGCCGGAAACTGCGGCTCGATTCCGATGCGACCCACATGCTCGACCGTATCCATCTCACGACTCTCGACGTCGTCAGCAGCGACGATGGGCACGTCGATTTTTTTTCCGTCGCGGTCGATGGTGAACCGAATGGACTTGTTGCCGCGCTTCGCGACGTAACGCTGAACGTCGGTGAAGCTCTGCACGTCTTTGCCATCGACGGCGAGGATGCGATCGCCGGGCGCGAGCTTTCCGTCTGCGGGGCGCCCCGGCAAAACGACGCCCACCATCGGCGGCGAGAGCTCGCGGTCGCCCCAATATACGGATGTGTAGAGGGCGACCGGAAAAATGACGTTCATCATCGGCCCGGCAAGAACGATGGCGACGCGCTTCCACAGGGCCTGAGCTTCGAACGTCCGGGGCCTATCTTCGGGCGGAATCGGCGCGGTGCCTTTCGACTCCTCCAGCATGTTCACGAAGCCGCCGAAGGGCAGAATGCCGATGCAATATTCGGTCTCTTTGCCGTGCAATCGCACGATCTTCGGGCCGAACCCGAGCGAGAACGTGATGACCTTCACGCCGAAGATCTTCGCGAGCGCAAAGTGGCCGAGCTCGTGTACGAACACGAGAACGCTCACGAGGAGTGTGAAATAAACGAGGTCCAAAAAGTGTCGCGAGTCTACCTCAAGGTTTTTCGCGGCGTGGTACGCTCAGACGCTGGAAGTCTTGCCGCATGACGAAGGCTCCGTCCCCGCTGCTGGGCTACAACAATAACGTCCGGCACAAGAACAGGGTGTTCCACATCCAGACGGAGGACTCTGGCATCAAGCACCCTCACGTCATCACCCATCTCTTCATGGATGGCGGGCGCATCCTCAAGTCCGTGAAGACGAGCTACGCCGCGGAGCTCGGCACGGACAAGCTCGGCGACGTTGTTCGCCAGATGATGAAGGAGCAACACAAGGCGATGTTCCGCGCCTTGCGCAATGGTGATCTCGATCCCATCGTCGACGACGCCATCGCGGCGAGCGCGCGAAAATCGGACACCGCCATCGCGGCGCAAAAAGCCGCACGCGCCGCCGAAGAAGCGCCACCACCAGCAACCACGCGCGATCTTCCGCGTGAGGAGGCTCGCGTCGAAGCTCCCGTACCTCCGTCGCTCACGCTCGATCTCGACACGCTCGGCGACCACGCGGTGAAGCCGGAGGATCTTCCGCCCCCGCCCGCGAACGTTCTCGCGGCGCGCGACCCCAACGACCCAGGCACCGGCCGATATCGCGCGGTCGAGGAACGCGAAGCGCGGCCCCCTTCCGAGCGGCCTTCATCGCGCGCCCGACCCGCCAAGAGCGAGCGTCCGCCGGTGTCGCGAAAGAGCGAAAGGCCTGCGCCGAAAAAGAGCGATCGCCCCGGGCGTGTGGCTGCGGTCCGCGAGGAGCGCGTCAAGCGTGTCGCCGACCCGCGCGCCGAGCCGCCGAGCGAGCCCAAGCAACCGATCCCCAGCCAATCTTCGCGACCGGGTTCGCCTGCACAACCGCCACAGCCTTCTGCTGCTGTTCGCCCCGCCGCGATTTTTGGCCAAGCCCGCCCGCAAAGCTCGATTTTTGGCGAAGACATCATCAGCGACAAGTCCCTCGATGAGGTGATTTTGAGCTATCTCGCCGAGGATCTCGAAGAAGGTAAGTGAGACAAACGCTCGCGACGCGAGAGCGGCGTTGAGGTGATTTTACAATGGGGTGGGTTGCATCTCGGATCGCCTGACCCCATTCTGAACATTACAGATTGTGGGCTTGCGCGAAGTCCCTCCCCCCACCCGCGCAGGTCCCTCGTGCCCGAGACGTCAGCGCGTTTCGGGCACGTTTTTTTAAGGGACGAACTCGATGGGAACGTCAGCCGTGCCGTTTTGCGCAAGGTTGGCGAGAGCCGCCGTTGCGACGTTCATCACGCACTGGCCCGACTTCGCGAGAAACTCGGGAACGCCCATCGTTGCCGCGCTCGACCCACCAAGCTTCACCTGCATGTCGGCGGTGTAGGCCTGCGATTTGTCGCCGGCGTGGAGCCCGTTCACGTAGCAAGCGTTGAACTGCACATACGCGCTCGCGAGAGCAGAGCGAAGCACGCGACCATCAACGGTGCCGGTGACGTTCTTCGGCTGACCGATGCGCACGAACGGACCTTTCGACGGCTCGACGATGATGGCAACCGAAGCTGCGGCGCTCGCCGATGGTGGCGGTGAGATCACAGCAGTGGTCGACGCGCTCGGCGGCACCACGATGCCAACACCCGAGTGAGCTGCAGACGGATGCGCTGACGCGAGCGGAAACGTAACGGCCGTGTTCGTCGGTGAGACGACCGTGCTCGTCGTCGTGGGCGTGTCGGTTGGTACTGGGTAAGAGCGTGTTGCAAGCGAGGTCGTGGTCGTTGTCGTCGTTGGCTGGGCGGTCGCTGCGGCGACTTGGCTTCGTTTGTAGACCTTCACCACCTCGTACGTTCCGACGCCGACGGCCGTGAAGAGGAGCGCGGCGAGCGCGTAGCCCGTCCATCGACGCGGAACGCCGGCGGGATGATCGTCGGGCGCTTCGGTTCCTATCGGCGTGACCTTGCTCGACGTGGGCGCGAGCGCCTCCATGGCGCGCAGATCAATCGGGATCGTTGCCGCGTTTTCCATCGGCCTATTATGATCGCCGCTTTCGAGCCGCGCGCGTGCCGACATCGCGATGCTCGTGACAGCGCCGTCGAGGGCGTTCTTGAGGTCGGTGCGCATCTCGCGAGCGTTTTGGTAGCGAGCCTCGCGAGGCTTCTGCAGCGCCTTCAAGCACACGGCCTCGAGCCGCCGATTCGCGCCGGGATAGATCGATGTTGGCCGCGGCGGCTCTTCGGTGACGTGCTTGAGGACGATGCCGATGGCGCTCTCGGCGTCGAACGGAACTTTGCGTGTCAGGAGTTGATAGAGGATGACGCCCATCGAATAGAGATCGCTTCGCGCATCGAGCACTTCGCCGCGACCTTGCTCGGGCGACATGTACTCGGGCGTGCCGACGACGAGCCCCTTCGTGGAGAGGCGTGCGGAATCGGTGGCTTTCTTGTCGACGGCGCGCTCGGTGATTTTCGCGATGCCAAAATCGCAAACTTTGACGATGTCGCGCGAGCTGCCCTCGTCGTCGGTGCCCTTGAGCACCATGATGTTCTCGGGTTTCAAATCGCGATGCACGATGCCTTGGTCGTGCGCGACCGCGAGCGCCGCGAGCGCTTGGATCAAAATCCCGACGATGCGCTCGTCTGGAAGGGGCCAACCTTCTTTGATGATGGCGAAGAGATCTTGCCCGTCGAGAAACTCCATCGCGATGTAGAGAAGGCCATCGGGCTCTTCGCCGAAGTCGATCATGCGGAGCGAGTTCGGGTGATCGAGCTTCGACGCCGCCTTCGCTTCGCGCTTGAAGCGCATGACGAACTTTTCGTCCTTCGCCATCTCGCGGTGCATCACTTTGATGGCGACCGTCTTGTCGAGCGCGAGCTGCTTCGCTTTGTAGACCGCGCCCATCGCGCCGCCGCCTACGTACGTTTCGATGGCAAATTTCCCCGCGATCGTTCTCCCGAGCAGCGCGGGATCGACGAAGGAATCTTTCGCCATCGTGGAGCAGTCTACCGCATCACACGCTGCACGCGAGGACGTGCTCGCGCGCTTCGAACCAGGAATATTGTTCGCCTTTTCGAATGGTAGAGACCGTGGTTGCAACGTCGATGGCGTCGTCGCCGCGGGTGATGCGCTCGCGGGCCTCGGCGTCGCCGGAGCAAATCGAAGGCCGGAATGTCGTCGACGAACTCGTAGCGCTCCGTTCGGAAGCGAAACTCGCCCGGGTTTTGGTGATGTGCGAGGGCGACGAGCGCGACGTAGGTGGCGACGGGGCGGAAAGCGTGAACATCGGTCACGTGAATCTGCACGCCGCCGCACGGCTGCTTTGCGTGCTTTTGGAACGTCGGCAAAAAGTGGATGGGCCGTGGAACGAACCCGGCCAATTTGGCTGATGCGAGATCACGGGCGAGCGCGTTGCCGTCGAGCCAGGGTGCGCCCACGATTTCGAAGGGTCGCGTGGTGCCGCGGCCTTCGGAGAGGTTCGTCCCTTCGACGAGGCAAGCGCCCGGATAGACGAGCGCGGCGTCGAGCGTGGGCATGTTCGGCGATGGCATGACCCAACGCGCTTGCCCGAACGCGCGTGTCCACTCGCACATGACGACCGTGAGCTCGACGTCGACCTTTTCGACCGCACGCCGCCACGCGACGATTTCCCCAAGCGTGAGCGCGTGACGAATCGGCGTGGGCTCGAGCCCGACGAACGATCGGAAACGTGCATCTTGCATGCGTCCTTCGAGCGACGACTCCTCGCCGCCAATGGGGTTCGGCCGATCGAGCACGACGACGCGCACACCCCGACGAGCGCACGCGCGCATCGCGCACACGGCCGTCCACACGAAGGTGTAGTAGCGCGAGCCGACGTCCTGCATATCGATGACGAGCGTGTCGATGCGCGCGAGGTCTTCGTCCTTGGGAATCAAATCTTCGAATTGATCGCCGTAGAGACTGCGCACGATGGTTCCCTCGCCGTCGCGTGCGTCTCCGACCGTCGCCATGTCTTGCGCTTCGCCGCCGTACCCATGCTCGGGCCCGAAAAAAATCTCGAACCGAAGCCCGAGCGCCCGCAGCGCGGTGGCCGCATGAACGAAGTCGCGGGTAACCGCCGCGGGATGCGTCAAGAAACCGAGCCGCCCCTTGAAGACCCGCTCACGCATCGCAGCCGCGTCGAGCACCCGATCGAGACCCGTCCGCATGTGGTGCCGACGACTATAGCGTTGCCGTTCGCCAACGGGGTTGTCTGTGTTCGGTGTGTTTCTCGCGTGAAAACCGCGGTCTCGATGTTGCTACGGTGATCCTCGTGAGGAGGTTACTGGTCGCATTCGCACTGATTGGATGTACGACCTCGAGCGTCGCGCCAGCGCCAACATGGCGCGCCATGACGCTGTCGCCCGCGTCGCCCTTGAAGGTCGATCTGCTGCTGGCCATCGACAACTCTTCGTCGATGGCCGACAAGCAAGATCTTCTCGCGGCAGCGATTCCGACCTTCGTTCACCGCCTCCTCGTTCCGCGTTGCGTCGACCTCACAACGCACGTCGCTGTGCCAGGTGACGGCGCAGGTTGCTCGACCGTGCGGAACAGCGCGCTCGAGTATCCAGCTGTCAGCGATCTCCATATTGGAATCGTTAGCTCTTCGCTCGGCGGTGGTGGCTCCCTGGATGTGTGCGTCGAGAACGCGAGCGACACCACGCATCAGAACGATCACGCCCATTTGCTGAATCGCACGCTTGGAACGCCGGAAGGCACGGTGAAGAATGCGAGACCCACGGACGGCAACGGCGGAAACTTTCTCGCGTGGCTTCCGCTCAGCGACAAGAACAATGCGGGCAAGGAGGCCGCCGACGTCAACGTGACGATTTACGGCGACGCGCCCTTCGAGCCCGAGACCCAATTCGCGGCGGACCTTCAATCACTCGTCGCCGGCGTGCAAGAGCGAGGTTGTGGCCTCGAAGGCCAGCTCGAGAGCTGGTACCGCTTCTTGATTCAGCCCGACCCCTGGGATCACATCGAGCTCAACACGAACGTGCCGCCACGAGCCACGCTGGTGGACGTGGACGCGACGCTGCTCAAGATGCGGAAGGATTTCCTTCGACCCGATTCCATCGTCGTCATTCTTCAGCTCACGGACGAAGAAGATTCGTGGAGCGATCCGATGTGGCTCAACGGATATGGGTGGACGAATCGCACCATGAATTTTCCGGGAGGTCCCGGCGGCGGCGCGGGTCCGCGCGGGACGACTGAATGCGATCAATCCGGAAATGCGGATTGTTCGTCGTGCGCATTTCCGGGAAGTGCCAAGCCGATTTCCAAACAGCTCATTGGATCGGATCCGAATTGCAACGCGTGCGCGGGCGCAGCGACGGGGTGCCCCCAGGTCGGTTGGTACACACCCGCAAGCCCGACGACGCCGATCGCAGCTGCCGACGGAATCAACGTTCGCTACGCGCAGCAGACGACGCGCGCACGTTACGGTTTCGATTCGCAGTTCCCGATCCAGCGCTACA
Source organism: Polyangiales bacterium (assembly GCA_038239005.1). Lineage (GTDB taxonomy): Bacteria > Myxococcota_A > Polyangia > Polyangiales > Polyangiaceae > DASXHD01. The sequence goes on along the minus strand of JBBSFE010000012.1, from coordinate 20,963 downwards.
TCGATGGTCTGACGCTCCCAACGGTGCCGGATCGAGATCACGAATCGACGGCGCAACGCAATTGCACGAATCCTCTCTTCGTCGAGGACTTGCCCGACGGCAGCGACACGACGCAGGGCGCCCTCTGCAATGGCAAGTTCGGCACACGCATTCCGCGCATGGTGTTCTACGATCTCATCGGAGGCGTTCCGAACGCTCTCGCGGCTACACCGGTCGACTGGACGAAGGTCGTCGGTCAAGACCCCGAGCATGGCCTCCTCGATGGAATCGATCCGCACATGCGCCAATCGATAGCACCACGCGCGGGCCTCGAAGCTCCCGGTTCGACGTACAGCCTTGGAAGCGACGCTGTCAGCGGGCGCGAATGGAATACGCTCACGTCCATCGTGGGGATTGACTTGCAGTATGCATGCACTTTCGCGCTTCCCACCCCGCGAGACTGCACGGCTCCCGAGAATGCGAGCGCGTGCGACTGTTCCGGTGCGGCGACACTCTCCGCCGATGGCCCGCCGCTTTGCGATCCACAAAACCGAACGATGCAAACGCGCGGCAAAGCTTATCCGACGATTCGCGAGCTACGCGTCGCCCAAGGTCTCGCAGAGCAGGGAGCCATCGCGTCGATTTGTCCAACCGACGCCTCGGGCTACGCGCCAGCCATGGACGCGTTCATCGACAAGCTCGGCGCTGCCTTCGGTGGTGGAGGGCAATGCGCGGACGCATCGCTGCCTCACGATGCTCATGGCAACCCGCTTTGCACGCTGCTCGTGATGACCTCCGATGCGAGCTGCAGCGGCCCGGGCTTGTCGGTGCCGCCACCCGATGTGCTGCAAGCGTTTGATCGAATGTACGCGGCAGAGCTCGGTGATGCCTCGTCATGCGCGACGTGTCCGCACGTGTGCGCACTCGAAGAGCTCGAGAGTGGTCCCGATTCCGTCGTCGCCGACTGCAGCGGGGGACCACCGGCATGGTGTGACCTTCATCCGCAGGCGGGCTGCGCCGACCTCATCGAAGTCTCACGTTCGGCGCAACTACTTGGGGAACAGGTGTTGATGTGCCCCTACTGAACGACCCACTCGACGAAACCGCCCATGCGAGGCCATAGGACTCACGCATGAGACGCGTGCTTGCTGTTGCACTGACGGTTGCGTCGATTGCGGCGTGCAACCACACGGTGGTCACGGGGGCGCCGCCTTGGGCGCTCGTCAAGACGCCGCAAGGAGCGGGCAAGATCGATCTGCTTTTTGCGATTGATGACTCGCCGTCGATGGCGGACAAACAGGCGCTGCTTGCCGATGCGATTCCGACGTTTCTCGGGCGGCTCGTCAATCCGCGGTGTTTGGACAACACGACATCCACCGCCGTACCCGGTGATGGTCAGGGGTGCGCGACGATTCCGAATTCGCGGCCCGAGTTTCCGCCCGTCACGGACATTCACATCGCGATCGTGAGCTCGTCGCTTGGCGGCGGTGGGTCGCCGGACGTCTGTCTGACGGACGCCGAGAACGCAAAGGGGCATCTCCTCAATCGCACGCTGAGCGGCGGCTCGATCGCGAATGCGAATCCGCTCACGGGATCGGGCGGAGACTTTCTCGCGTGGAGACCCGGGTTCGCGAACGTGACGGTCTACGCGCCGAACGCGAGTGCACAGTTCATCACCGATTTTCAAGCGCTCGTGGTGGGCGTCGGGCAAACCGGGTGCGGGCTCGAAGCGCAGCTCGAGAGTTGGTATCGGTTCTTGATTCAGCCCGATCCGTGGAACGCAATTACGCGAACGAACGACACGCCGCCGAGAAACCAACTCGACGGCGTCGACGCGACCGTCCTCAAAATGCGGAAAGACTTTCTGCGTCCCGATTCGCTCGTCGCCATCATCCAGCTCACCGACGAAGAAGACTCGTGGAGCGATCCACTGTGGCTTGGCGGTTACGGTTGGACGAATCGCGCCGTGTATTTTCCGGGAGGCCCCGCCAAAGAAGCGGGTCCGCGTGGAACATCCGAGTGCGATGCGCCTGTCGACGTCAACAACATCGCGACGAGCGGACCGAACAACCCCGATTGTACGTCGTGTGCGTTCCCGAATAGCGCGAAGCCGGTCTCGAGAGCGCTGATCGGCAGCGATCCGAATTGCAACGCGTGCGCCGGCGGTCAATCGACGTGTCCGATGAAGGGTTGGTACACGCCGTGGTCGGACGCACCACCGATCGCGGCCGCCGATGGTTTGAACGTTCGTTATGCGCAGCAGTTGATGCGCTCGAGGTACGGGTTCGATTCGCAGTTTGCCGTTCAGCGCTACATCGATGCGCTGAGGTTTCCCACGGTGCCCGATCGCGATCACGAGGGCGATCACGTCGGCCCCACAAACTACGCCACGTCGGTCCAGCGCAACTGCACGAACCCTCTCTTCGCGCTGGAGCTCCCAGACGGAAGCGACACGAGCCAGGGCTCGCTGTGCAACCTCCGGCTCGGCACGCGTACGCCCGAACGCGTGTATTATGCACTCATCGGTGGCGTGACGCGATCACTCGTCGACGACGTCTACGGCACGACAAAGCTCGAGCTTAGCCCCGATGACTGGACGCGGATCGTCGGCAAAGATCCCGACCATTACCTCTACGACGGCATCGATCCGCACATGCTGCAATCGACGGCCCCTCGCTCGGGGCTTCAAGTACCTAGCGCCACGTACAGCCTCGGCACGGACCCAGATAGCGGGCGCGAATGGAACACGCTCACGTCGAGCGCGGGAATCGATCTCGAATATGCATGCACGTTCGATCTCCCGCAGCCCGTTGACTGCACGGCGTCGCCGATCGGATGCGATTGCGCGACCACCGCGGCGGACGGACCTCCGCTCTGCGACGCGAACGTCCGCACCACGCAGATCAAAGGCAAGGCCTACCCGACGATCCGCGAGCTACGCGTCGCGAAGGGTCTCGGCAAACAATCGTTCGTCGCGTCGATGTGCAACACGAGCTACTCGGCGACCCTCGATGGTCTCGTGAATCGGATGCAAGAATCGCTCATGCCATCGTGTTTGCCGACGAAGCTTCCGCATCTTCCCGATGGCTCACTCGGATGCGTGCTCGTGGCGGTCTATGCGAACCAAACCGATCAGGCAGCGGGTTGCACCGACCCAGGCATGTCGCAACCACCGTTGGGGATCACCGACATTTACGCCGACCCGATCACCAAGAAGCCACTCGCGGTCGCGTGCGCCACGACACAAGCGGCTTCGTGCGATTCGACGACGCCAGGTTGGTGCGTGAAGCCGGGCGTTGAATGCCCGCTCGACCTCTCGTACACGCCTTCGTGGACGCCGCCGCCAGATGCGCAGCTCGTGCTGTGGTGCTCTGTGACGGACTGAAATCGCGCGTGACCGCCGCGAAGGCGCCACGACGGAAGTGGAGCACCGCGGCCATCTTCTGAAGGGTGAACCATGAGGGCGAAGTTGGTCGGGGCGTGCGCGATCGTCGCGCTCGCGGCGTGCGGCGGCAAGACAAACGCTCCGCTCGACGCGGGTCCCACGTACACATTCACCCCGCTGAAGGCCTCGCCCGCCGACAAGCTCGACGTGCTCTTCGCAATCGACAACTCGGCATCGATGGCTGATAAGCAATCGATCCTCGCGGCGGCGATTCCGTCGTTTCTTGGACGACTACTGAACCCAAGCTGCATCGACTCGTCGACGAACGCGGTGTCGCCGGGTGATGGGCAAGGCTGTGCGACGATGCCCGGCACGAAGCCGGAGTTTCCGCCGGTACACGATCTACACATGGCGGTCGTGTCGTCTTCGCTCGGCGGTGGCGGCTCACCGGACGTTTGCGTCGAATCATCCGGTGACCCAACACACGTCAACGATCACGGCCACCTCCTCAATCGCACGTTCAACGGAACGTCCGAGGGAACGCTCGCAAACGCGAAGCCCATCGACGGAAATGGGGGCCAATTTCTCGCGTGGCTTCCGTCGAGCGATCCGAAGAACGCGGGCACGATGTTACCGAACGTGACGGCGTACACGAACACGGCCCAAGCGACGCAGCTCGTGAGCGACTTTCAAGCGCTCGTCACCGGCGTCGAGCAACATGGGTGCGGCCTCGAGGCGCAGCTCGAGAGTTGGTACCACTTCCTCGTTCAGCCCGACCCGTGGAACGACATCACCCAGACGAACGACAACCCACCAGAGAACCAGCTCGATGGTGTCGATGCGGTGCTCCTCAAGATGCGGAAAGATTTCTTGCGACCCGATTCGCTCGTCGCCATCGTGCAGCTCACCGACGAAGAAGACTCTTGGAGCGATCCTTTGTGGCTCGGCGGATTCGGGTGGACGAGTCGCACGCAGGCATTTCCTGGAGGACCAGGCGCCGGCGCAGGGCCGCGCGGCACGAGCGAGTGCGACGCCCCTGTCGACATCAACAACGTCGCCACGACGGGACCGAACAATCCCGATTGTACGTCGTGCGCATTTCCCGGCAGTAACAAGCCCATCTCGCAACAACTCATCGGCACCGATCCAAATTGCAACTCGTGCGCAGGCGGCGCGACCACGTGTCCGCAGAAAGGTTGGTACACGCCAGCGTCGACGTCAGCGCCCATCGCGTCAGCCGACGGCCTCAACGTGCGCTACGCGTCGCAGCTCATGAGGTCGCGCTACGGATTCGATTCGCAGCTCGCGCTCCAGCGTTACGTCGACGGCCTCACGATGTCGACCGTGCCCGATCGCGATCACGAAGGCAGTCACACGAGCTCCGCGGACTACGGCAAGAGCGTGCAGCGCAACTGCACGAACCCGCTCTTTGCCGCGAATCTCCCCGACGGATCGGACACCTCGAGCGGTGCTGTCTGTAACCTCAAACTCGGCTCGCGAACGCCTGACATGATTTACTTCGCGATCATCGGCGGGCTTCCACCGTCTCTCGTCGGCGGCGATTGGAACGCGATCGTTGGAAAGGATCCCGAGCACTTCGTCTTCGATGGAATCGACCCGCGCATGATCCAATCAACGTCGCCGCGCCCTGGCGTGACAGGCGATTGGAACACGCTGCGCTCGGCCGCAGGCATCGACTACGAGTACGCGTGCACGTTCGATCTCGCAGCGCCGAAGGACTGCACGCTCGCGCAAAACATCAGCGCGTGCGACTGCACCGGCTCCACGGCACCGGACGGTCCGCCGCTCTGCTCGCCGTCGAACCCGTCGCTGCAGATCAAAGGTAAGGCGTACCCGACCATTCGCGAGCTTCGCATCGCGCAAGCGCTTGGCGCGCAAAGCATCGTCGGATCGATTTGCGATCCGAGCGGCTACGGCGGGACGCTCGACAAGCTCGTCACTGCGATGAGCGGTGCGTTCAGCGGCGACTGTCTCCCGCCGGGAACGCCCGCGCCTGGTTGTTCGCTTGTCGTCGTTTACCCGAATCAAACGAACCAAGCCGCAGGCTGCGTCGACCCGGGCATGTCACAACCGGCGCCGAGCTTGATCGAGGCGTTCGCGAAGCAATCGTCATCGGCCGCACCCGTCGTGTGTGCCTACACCGAACAGAGCGACTGCAACACGAGCAATGCCGGTTGGTGCATCAAACAAACGGGCTCGTGCAACGAGCTCGCGTTCACGCCCGAAGGCCCGCCGGCGGGTACGCAGATCATGCTCGTTTGCCCCACGACGCACTGAATTCAGGCTATTTTCAGCGGCCGTGACTATGCAAAAAGTTTAGATACGATGCGAGCATGCGGCGCGTGCTTGTCGTGGACGACGAAGAGAACATTCGGCTCGTCCTCCGAACGCTGCTGAAGAAGAACGGGTACGAGGTCGAGGTCGCTGATTCGGGGGAGGCCGCTCTCAAGCTCGTCGACTCGTTCGGGCCCGACGTCATCCTCACCGACGTACGCATGCCCAAGATGAGCGGCCTCGAATTGCTCGCCACGCTCAAAGCGAAGAACGCTCTCGCGACCGTGATCGTCATGAGCGCGTATGGCTCGCTCGATCTCGCGCTCGAAGCGATTCAAGCAGGCGCGTACGACTACGTGTCGAAGCCGTTCAAGCCCGATGAGGTCGTGCTCACGCTGCGCAAAGCGGAAGAGCGCGAGACGCTGCGTCGCGAGAACCGCGCGCTCAAAGAACAGATTTCGCAGCAAGCGCAGTTCGAGTCGATGCTCGCGAAGAGCCCGCAGATGGTCGAAGTGTTTCGAACCGTCGCGAAGATCGCCGACTTCAAAACGACCGTGCTCATCACCGGCGAGAGCGGCGTCGGCAAAGAGCTCGTTGCGCGCGCGCTTCATTCGCGCTCGACGCGCAAGGGCGCGGCGTTCGTTGCGATCAACTGCGGCGCGATCCCCGAGAATCTTCTCGAGAGCGAACTATTCGGCCACAAAAAGGGCGCATTCACCGACGCATCGAGCGACAAGCGCGGCCTCTTCGAAGAAGCCTCGAACGGCACGCTCTTCCTCGACGAGATCGGCGAGCTGCCACTCAACTTGCAAGTGAAGCTCCTTCGCGTTCTCCAGGAAGAGCACATTCGACGGCTCGGCGATTCGCGCGACATCAAAGTCGACGTGCGCATCGTCACCGCGACGCATCGCGATCTCATCGCCGAAGTGAAGGCCGGGCGATTTCGCGAAGATCTCTTCTATCGCATCAACGTGCTCCATCTCGCGATCCCCCCGCTGCGCGAGCGCCGCGAAGACGTCACGCTGCTCATCGATCACTTCGTCACGCGCAACAACGCACGGCTCGGCACGCACATCCGTGGCCTCACGCCCGAAGCGATGAAGACGCTCCTCGAATATGCCTGGCCCGGTAACGTGCGCGAGCTCGAGAACACGATCGAGCGCGCGATGGTGCTCTCGGAATCCGACACCATCGGCGCATCCGATTTACCCGAGCGCGTGCGCGAGGCGCTCGATCCCGTTCAGGTCCAACTTCGCACGGGCGAGCTCTCGGTGAAGAAAACCGTCGCGGCGATCGAACAAATTTTGATTCGACGCGCGCTCCAGAAAACACGCGGTAATCGCACGCGCGCAGCCGAGATCCTCGAGATCAGCCACCGGGCTCTGCTCTACAAGATCAAGGACTACAAGATCGAAGAGTGATAGATCAGAGCCATGTTTTCGGGGAAAACGCTTTGCATTTTGTGTCTTGTGATCGGGTGCGGCGGCGGGTCCGACAAGCCCGTGAAGAACGCATCGAGCGATGATTGCCCTGCGGGGATGGTGAAGCAGGGCGGCGATTGCGTCGCGCCCGAAGGCGAGTCCGGTCCGGGTCACGCATCGACGGCGAGCACGAGCACCGGAGCAAGCACGAGCACCGGGGCGAACACGAGCGCAGGGACGAGCACCGCGCCCGCCGGAGACAAAACTCCCTACGACAAGGAGGCGGTCGAGCTCGTTCTCCGACGCGCAGCCGGCCAAGTGCAAGGACACTGCGGCGCCGCATCGGACGAAAACGGCAAAGCCAACGGCCCGTGGGGCAAGACAAAAGCTTCCGTCGTTCTCGGTCGCAATGGTCACGTGCGCAGCGCCAGTGTCCCCGCGCTCTACGCCGACAAGCCCGTCGGCGTTTGCGTGCAGCACGCATTTCAGAATTTGATTTTCCCGCCGTACGCCGCACCCGCTGACGTCACGATCGAGTGGGACATCGAGATCGTGCGGCCCGCGGGCAAGTAGTTGAGCGACTACGATCTTCTCGTCATCGGCGGGGGACCTGCCGGCGAAAAGGGCGCGGCGCAGGCGGCGTATTTCAAAAAACGCGTCGCGGTGATCGAGCGTGAAGCCGAGCCAGGCGGCGCCGCAGTGCACACGGGCACCTTGCCGTCGAAGACACTCCGCGAAACTGCGCTGTTTCTCTCGGGCTATCGGCAACGCGAGCTTTACGGGCTCAACGTGACGATGAACGAAGACGTCGCCGTGTCGAGGCTCATGGCGCGCAAAGAAACGGTCGCCCGCCTCGAGGTCGATCGCATCAAAAAGAATTTGCAGCGCCACAACGTGGAGCTCATTCATGGCGCGGCGCGCGTCACCGGGCCGCACTCGGTCGAGGTCGGCGGGAAAACGCTCACGAGCGAGATCATCCTCATCGCGACAGGCTCGACGCCATTTCAACCGCCCAGCATTCCCTTCGGCGATCACATCGCCGACTCCGACTCGATCTTGCAGCTCGATCGATTGCCGAAGCGCATGGTCGTCGTTGGCGGCGGCGTCATCGGGTGCGAGTACGCATCGATGTTCGCGGCGATGCACGTGAAGGTCACGCTGCTCGAAGCGCGAGACAAGCTCTTGCCGTTCCTCGACGCAGAAATGGGCACGCGACTCCAGCGCGCTCTCGGCACGCTCGGCGTCGACCTGCGATTCGGCGTGAGCATCGAGAAGGTCACGCAAACGGACGTCGTCACGATCACGCTCAAATCGGGCGAGACCATCGAATGCGACAAGCTCCTCGTGGCTTCGGGTCGGCAAGGCAACACGAAAGATCTCGGGCTCGACGCCATCGGCGTCGGCGTCGACAAGCGCGGCTACGTTCAGGTCGACGAAAACTTCCGCACCAAAGTCGACTCCATCTACGCCGCCGGCGACGTCATCGGTTTTCCCGCGCTCGCGTCCACGTCGATGGATCAAGCGCGCGTCGCCGTGTGCCACGCGTTCGAATTCACCTATAAAAAGCAGGTTTCGCACCTGCTTCCGTACGGCGTTTACACGATCCCCGAAGTCAGCTGCGTCGGGTTTTCGGAAGAGCAGGCGCGCGAAAAATCACTCGACTACGTCGTCGGCCGCGCGCTCTACGTCGAAAACGCTCGCGGGAAAATCGGCGGCGACACCGAGGGCGTCGTCAAGCTCCTCTTCGACAAGCAGTCGCGCAAATTGCTCGGCTGCCACTGCATCGGCGATCGCGCGTCGGAGCTCGTGCACATCGGGCAAGTCGTCATCGCGCTCGAAGGCACGATCGACACCCTCATCGACATGGTCTTCAACTACCCAACGCTCGCCGAGATGTTCAAGTACGCCGCCTACGACGCGCTTGGGCAAATGTAGAGCGCGCCGCAGATCGGCTTAGACGCCTTCGTCCATCCGGCGCATGCCTTCGAGCAGCAGCGCTTCGGGCGACTCTTGGATGACGCGGGCTTGCGGGACGAATGCCGGGTCGAGGCCGAACTCGCCGTCTTGGAGCTTGAGCATTTGGTAGAAGGCGTCGGTGCCGCGAACTTTTTCGAAGAGCGCGTTGACCACGTTGCCGTCGGAGAAATGAATTTCGCCGGCGAGCTGGCCCCAGCGGACGCGGAGGTTGCCCGTCTTCCGGCTGTGGAAGAGCACCTGCACGAGCTCGGGAAGGCCCATTTCTTTGAGCGATCCGGAAACGCCGCGCGGGCCCGTGCGCGCTGCACGTTGATCGAGGATGGATTTGATCTTCGCAACGAAGACGTCCGTCGGTGCGGGCTTCGCGACATAGTCCGAGACTCCGAGATCGAACGCCTTCTGCGCCTCGGCGCGACCCTGGCGGCGCGTGTGGAAAATCCACGCGACGTCTTTGCCCCAAGGATGTTTGCGCGCTTCGGCGAGGAGGCCGAGCCCGTCACCTTGCGGGAGCTCGATCTCGCTGATGACGACATCGACTTGGCTCTCTTGCATCAGCTTGATGGCTTGCTCGGCGCCGCGGGCGGTCTTCGTCTCGAAGCCTTGCTCGATCATGCGGAGCTCGAGCACGGTCGTCTCTTCGGGATCGGGATCGACGAGGAGCGCGTAGTAGCGATTCGCGAGGAGCTTGGCGCGGATGTCCTCGCCCATGACCATGTTCTTGAAGAGGTCGACGAGGTGCGGGTCGAAAATCGATTCCTTGTACTTTGCAAGTACGCCGCAGGCTTCCGCGGGCATGAGTGATTTTCGATACGGGTTTCGTGGGTTCTGCGTGAGGTCGGCGTAGGTGTCGGCGATGGCGAGCACGCGTGCGCCGAGCGTGATGTCTTTGCCGGAGGTGCCTTTGGGAAAACCTTTGCCGTCGTAGCGCTCGTACATTTGTTCGATCGTCTCGACGGTCTCTTTGGCGAAGTGAACCGACTCGACGACGCGCACGGGCGTGGTGACGGCGCGCTGCGCCGCGGTTTTGTGGCCGTCGTATTCGCTGCAGTTGAGCGCAGTCAGGTGGAACGCGCCCATCTTGCCGATGTCGTGGAGGTACGTCGCCGCGAGAACGGATGCGAGGGTCGACGGCGAGACGTTGATGCGCTCGAGCATGCGCCGAACGAGACGCGCGGTGTGCGCGGTGTGCCCGCGCAAATCGGGGCGCGAGCTTTCGAGCAAGCTGACGAGCACGTTGAGGAGCTCCAGCATCTCCTCTTGGCCGATGCCTGCGCCGGCTTGGCCCGTGGATCCGCGACGCTGAGCTTGCGTCATGTCGCGCTCGGACATCACGCGCTCGCGGCTGGCGCCCGTGCTTGCTTCGCGCGCGAGCGCCGTCGTCATCGATGTGTCGGAAACGACGTTGCGCTCGTAGACATCGAGCATGGCGGAGAATTGCGCGTGCGCTGCGCGGTCGAGCATCGCGAACGCGTGGATGTCGCCGCCGTATGATTTCGCGAGCGCAGCGCGAACGCCCGCGGGTCGCCCGATGAACGCGCTGACTTCTTTCGCGCCGGACGAGATTTGAATTTGCTTGATGACTTCGGCGTCGTCTGGGTCGGCGGTGATGACGCTGAGCGCGCGCGTCGCCGTGTCGAACAAAACGGGGAACACCTGAAACGTCTCAGCGACCTGACGCGGCACGAGCTCCAGCGTGGCGCGACTGATGTCGGCCTTGGAGAGCTTCTCGGTCGAGATGAAGCGCGTGCGATGGTGCGTCGCGAGCGCCTTCAATAGAGTTTGCTCCGGCGCAAACCCGAGCTCGACGACGACATCTTCGATGCGCTGGTGATCGGTCTCGGCCGTCGCCATCGCTTTTTCGAACTGCTGCGGGTCGACGACTCCGAGCTTGAGCAGAAGGTTTCCGACCTTCCGATTCGCGGCTGTGAAGTCTTTGGCCAACTCTCTCAGTCTAGCGGGAGGTGCGGCCTCTGACGAGGCTCGAAATCAGCTCGAGCGCGACGCGGTTCTCGCCGCCTTCGGGGACGATGATGTCGGCGAAACGCTTCGAGGGCTCGACAAACGCGAGGTGCATCGGCCGGACCGTCTCGTAATATTGCTTTCGCACCTGCATGAAGGTGCGCCCGCGGTGCTCGAGATCGCGCCGGATGCGGCGCATGAGACGAATGTCGGGATCGGTGTCGACGTAGATTTTCACGTCGAGGCGCTGGCGCAGCCGTTCGTCGGCGAGGACGAGGATGCCTTCGACGACGATGACCGGCGCAGAATCGAAGTGCTCGCCCACGGGCGCGCGATCGTGAATCGAAAAATCGTACGTGGGGCGTTCGATGGCTTCGCCGCGGCCGAGCGCGTCGAGATGGGCCAAGAGGAGCTCGATTTCGAGCGCGTCGGGATGATCGTAGTTCACCCGCTCGCGGTCTTCGTAGGAGAGCTCGCTCTGCACGCGATAGTAATGGTCTTGCTCGATGAGCACGCCGCCGCCGCGCGGGATTGCGCCGAAGATGGCGCGCGCGATCGTGCTCTTGCCTGAGCCCGAGCCGCCCGCAATTCCGAGAAAGAGTGGCCGCACGCGGCCTCGGTTACCACAGAGCGCGTTTGTTTTCTTCGAGCACCGCACCATGTTGCGCGCGGTCCACGTTTCGGCCCGTGAGGACCACGACGAGATCGCCCTCGGTGGGGCGAAGCTCGCGCGGCAGCTCGTCGAGGAGTGGCGCGACGGCCGCGGCCGCGCTGCCTTCGATGGTGACGCCGAGCGAACGATGAGCGCCCGCCATCGCGGCGCCGATTTCCGCCTCACTGACGACGACGACGCCGGCCACCGTTGCGAGCGCGCGTTCGAATGCAGTCGCGGCGATACCGCCTTCGAGGCCGTCGGCGAGGGTCTCGACGGGATCGAGTGATTCCACGGCTGATCCCCGCTCGATCGAGAGTGCGAACGCCGCGCTTGCTTCGCTCTGTGCACCGTAGACGCGCGTTTTGGGGAGCGCGCATCCGAGGCCGGTCACGAGACCACCGCCGCCCATCGGTGCGATGACGACGGCAGGGGCGCACCCCAGCGCGACTTCGATCTCGTAACCGAGGGAAGCGCCGTTACCTGCGACGATCGCGAGATCATCGTACGGCGAAATGAACGGAAGGTTTTCGCGCTTGGCGAGCTCGCGCGCGGCGCGCTCGGCGGCGTCGTAACCGTCTGCGTCGACGACGACGAGCTTTGCGCCCATTTGCTCGATGCGGGCGCGTTTCGCTTCAGGCGCAGTACGAGGCACGACGACGGTGGCGGCGATGTCGAAAATTCTCGCGGCATACGCGACGCCTGCACCGTGATTGCCCGCGCTCGCGCACACGACGCCGCGCGAAGGGTTTTCGAGACGAGAGAGCGCGAGGAGCGCGCCACGCACTTTGAAGCTGCCCGTGACTTGCAACGATTCGAGCGCTGCCCATACACGTGCGCCACCTGCGCGCGCATCGGCTTCGGGCAATCGCGCGAGCGAAACCGGACGAAGACGCGCCTGAGGAAATCGCGAGGCGAGCGTACGTGCTTCCGCGAGCAGCTCGGCGCCAGGAAGGTCGGACGTCGGGCGACGCGGCGCAGCCAGGACTCGCATATGCCGAATGCTACGACACGCTACGCCGCGAACCTAACCGTGCCATCGCGGCGAAGCCGTGGGCTAGTGATTATGCGCGAGCAGCCACGCAAGTGGCCGGCGATACGTCGTGCGCATCCGCTCGGCGGGCACTTCGTGGCCCATTCCCGGCGCGATATGCACTTTGTGAGGGACTTTGGCGTCCGTCAGCATGTCAGCGACGCGAAGCGTATTCGGAGCCACCTCGTCCGTTTCGCCCGTCAAAAGGTAAACGCGGCGAATGCGGCGGTGGTTTTCTTGGAGAACGCTCTTGGCGTCGCCGAACCAGTATTGGTCGTTGGCGGCGAGGATGAGCCAGCGGCTCCACGTTTGCGGATCGCGGAGGCCCGTCTGCATGGCGACGAATGCGCCTTCGCTGAAGCCGATGAGGACGTTGCCGTGGAGCTGAACGCGACGCTTGTATTGTGCACGCAATGCATCGAGCGAGGCCTTCGCGACCATGCCGCCGAGAGGTGCGTTGTTGGACCAACCGCGCGCGCCATCGCCGCGGTCTTCGGGCCCGGAGGGGCACAAAACCCAGCCAAATTGCCGTGCGACGTGCGCCCACTTGCGGCACTCCTCGGCCGGGTTGCCGCCGCGACCATGCAAATAGACGAGCACCGGTTTGAGCCCGCGTCCGCGGGGCCGGTAGTAAAATGCGTCGGCGTAACCGGGCACTTCGAGGCGTTCGGCGTCGGCGATTTTGTGTGCGGTCTTGGCAAACGCCACGGCTTCGCCCCCGAAGAGGACGAAGAGGGCCGCGAGAACGGCGATGACGACGGCTAGACGGCGCACGTGGCCGGACAATACCGAGTTTCATCGACTGGGCAAGTTCGGTATAAGGTGATCACCATGAAAAAAGCCTACTTACTTCTCCTCCTCGCCCCTTCCGCCCTCGTTTACGCATGCGGCGGCGATGACAGCACCGATGGAGGCACGGATTCGGGCAACAAGGACTCGACGACTGGCACCGACGCCGCCGCCGACACCAGCACGACGGACGTCGCGGCCGATAGCGCCAAGGACAGCGGCACGACGGACGCGCCAGCCGACGTCACGATCAGCATCACATGCCTCGAGCCAGCGAACTGCATCGATGGCGGCGCCCTGGACGCAGCGTACCCACCCGCAGATTCGGGCATCGTGTGCTGCGGCACCGTCGTCACGACGGGAGCTTTCCCAAACTGCGCGCTCTCTGGCGCATCGACAGCATGCATGGCGCCGTCGGCGTGCGCATCGAACGTGAACACTTCGAGCTGCGGCAACGACACCTTCCGCCTCTGCGAGGGGAACTCGGAATGCACCGAGACCAACTTCAACAAGTGCTGCAGCGCAAAAGTCGGCGACGCAGCGACCGTCAAGCTCTGCGCGAGCACGACGATCGCGGCGCTCAGCGGGGGACAGATCACCTGCAACTGAGATGATCTACGCGACACGTCGTTCGGCGCTCGCGCTCGCGCAGTGTCGCGCGTTCGTGGAGCGCCTTCGCGCTGCCCACCCGGGCCTCGAGCTCGTGGAGAAACAAGTCACGACGAGCGGCGATCGCATTCAGGATCGCCCGCTCGCGGACATCGGCGGCAAGGGGCTGTTCGTCAAAGAGATCGAAGAGGCGCTTCTCGACAGGAGCGCCGACTTCGCCGTGCATTCCATCAAGGACGTTCCCGCGGGACTTCCCGAAGGGCTTTCGATTGCATGCATTCCCGCGCGGGAAGACCCACGTGACGTGCTCGTCGCGCCACGGCACAAGACGTTCGAGGCTCTCCCGCAAAACGCGACCGTCGGCACGAGCAGCTTGCGCCGCGCGATTGCGCTGCGTGCGGCGCGCCCGGATTTACGCATCGTTCCGATTCGCGGCAACGTCGACACGCGGCTTCGCAAAGTCGACGACGGCGAGGTGGACGCCATCGTGCTCGCACACGCCGGGCTCATTCGGCTCGGACTCGGCGAGCGCGTCACGAGCGTGATCGACCCAGACATCATGCTGCCCGCAGTCGGCCAAGGGGCGCTCGGCATCGAAGCGCGCTCCGCTGATACGCACATCATCGACATCTTGCGCGCGCTCCATCATCCACGCACCGCGGTGCGCGTTGCGGCAGAGCGTGGTGTGCTCACGGCACTCGGCGGCGATTGCAAAACGCCGATGGCCGCGCACGCGAACGAATTCCCCGAGGGGAAATTCCAACTGCGCGCGTTCATCGCCGAGCCCGATGGCTCGCATCATCGCAGCGCCGTCGTTCGAGTCGATTGGCCCGCGTCGGAAGCCGAAGCCGATGCGCTCGGCCGTGAGATGGGCCTCGGCTTGAAGTGAAGACCGATCACGTTCACCTCGTTGGCGTGAGCGGGACGGGCATGGGCGCGCTCGCGACGCTCTTTCGCGCACGCGGCGCGCGCGTCACGGGGTCTGACGTCGCGTTCGATCCGCCGATTGGTCCCGCGCTTCGTTCGGCGGGCGTCGAGTGTTTGCAAGGTTACGACGCGAGCCACTTGGATCCGGCGCCGGATCTCGTCGTCGTCGGCAACGCCATTCGAAAAGAAAACGTCGAAGCGGTGGCGGCCGAGCAAAGAAACATTCCGCGCACGTCGATGTCGGGTGCGCTTGCCGAACGCTTCCTTCGCGGACGCCGCGCGCTCGTCGTGTGCGGCACGCACGGCAAGACGACCACGAGCAGCCTCGCCGCATGGCTCCTCGCGCATGCGGGTTTGCAGCCCGGATATTTCATCGGTGGTATCCCGCAGAATTTCGGCGCCGGCGCAGCGCTGGGCCGCGAATCGCGCTCGCTCACGCAGCCTGCCGCTCCGTTCGTGGTCGAGGGCGACGAATACGATGCGGTCTACTGGAAGAAGCAGCCCAAATTCTTCGACTACGTTTCGGGCACGGACGACGTCGTCATCGTCACGAGCATCGAGCACGATCACATCGACGTCTACCCAACCGAGCGCGCCTACGACGAAGCCTTCGTCGGCCTCTACGAGCGCGTTCCCGAGAAGGGCCTCGTCGTCGTCGACGTCGGGCAAGCTCGCGCGATCGATCTCGCGCGCAAACACGCGAAGGCGCGCGTCGTCACGTACGGCCTCGACGCGAACGCCGAATGGAGCGGGGCCATGGCAGGAGACGGCGGCTTCGACGTGTTTGCAGGCGGCAGCGCATGTGGCCGCTTCTCGATGGCGCTCCCCGGCGAGCACAACGTTCGCAACGCGCTCGGCGCCATCGCCGCATGCGCGGAAGGCTTCGGCGTCTCGCCTACGTCATCGAAGGCCGCGCTCCTGAGCTTCACCGGAGTGAAGCGCCGACAAGAGCTCCTCGGCACACCCGGCGGCATCAACGTCTACGACGACTTCGCACACCACCCCACGGCGGTCGACGAAACCCTCCGCGCTCTCCGCCGCAAACATCCAACAGGCGCGCTCATCGCGGTGTTCGAGCCGCGCAGCGCCACCTCGTGCCGCAGCATCCACCAAGCCGCATACGCCCGCTCCTTCGACGACGCCGACCGCGTGCTCTTCGCGCCGCTCGGCCGGTCGAATGTCCCCGAAGAAGAACGACTCGACATCACCGCGCTCGCGAAGGCTCTCGGCGAGAAGGCATTCGCATGCAAAAACGTCGAGGAAATCGTGTCGATTATCGTGCAGTCTGCACGCAGTGGCGATGCAGTTGCCGTGCTTTCGAACGGCGCCTTTGGTGGGATTCACCAGAAGCTTCTCGACGCCTTGGGCGGCGCGTTGAGTCCAACGAGAATCATTCCATGAATGCGGCGCCGACGAGGGATGTTCCGCCGTCGATGAGGAGCGTGGTCCCAGTGACGTAGCTCGCAGCGGGCGAGACCAAGAAGGTGAGCGCTTCGCAGACTTCGAAGATGGTGCCCCATCGCTCGAGGGGAACGCGCTTCTTCATGCGCTCGACGTCGGGGCCGCCGAGACGCGACATGCCTTCGGTGTCTTCGATGGGCCCCGGCGCGATCGCGTTCACGCGGACGCCGAACCGGGCCCACTCGAGGGCGAGATCGCGCGTGAGCTTGGTGATGCCCGCTTTGGCTGCGCCCGCGTGACATTGGAGCGGCATCGGGACGTCGGCTTGCGTGGCAGTGATGTTCACAATTGAGCCGCGGGTTTTGCAGAGATGCTCGAACGCGGCGCGCGATGCGTTGAAGGTGCCGCACAAATCGATGTCGATGACGGCGCGAAAACCATTCGGGCTGAGCGCCGCGGCGGGCGACAGAAAGTTTCCCGCGGCCGAATTCACGAGAACGTCTATGCCGCCAAATGCGTTGGCGCACGCCTCGATGGCGGACTGAACCGCGGCGCCATCGCGGACGTCCGTGGGGTAGCAGCTGGCCTGGCCGCCGGCGTCACGAATCGCTTTCGCGGTCTCTTCGAGCTTTTCTGGCCGCCTTCCGAGCAAACCTACACGTGCGCCTTGCGCGGCGAGTCGCAGCGCGATTCCCGCGCCGATCCCGCTTCCCCCGCCCGTAACGAACGCGACTTTCCCATCGAGAAGCTTACCGACGAAGACCGATTGAGACATGCCGAGAGGGCATGCCTCAATCGAGAGGTTCTGTCCATGCGGCGCCGAAGGCGGCGGCATGGAGTTGCATGGATGCTTGCATATGCGCGATGCTCGGAGGTCTCAACGGAGGATTGCCCATGGCGCACTCGAAGGTGTCGGAACAACACATGACCAACAAAGTGCTGGAGTGTCCTCGCGACGGCACCCTCATGATGGAGAACGTCACCGGCGAAGCGGTGCTCGACCTTTGTGGGAAATGCGGCGGTCAGTTCTTCGACACGGGCGAGATGTTTGGCGCGTTCGGCATGAAGGCCGACCCATCCCTTTGGGACCGCGACGAAACGGCAGGCGCCGTGCGCGAAGGAAGCTTCAAGTGCCCGCGCTGCAACAAGCAGATGGTCACGCAAGACATCAAGCACGAGGCCGACAAGGTCGAGATCGATCGCTGCGGTCACTGCGGCGGCATCTGGCTCGACAAGGGCGAAGTCGATCAGATCGTCGCCATCGGCGTGAAGATGGAGCCCGTGCTCGCCGCCGAAAAAGCGAAGGCCAAGGAAGATCTCGACAAGATGGGCGAGGTCGATCTCAACCCGGGCCTCATCGCAAAATTCCTGAAGATGTTCAGCAAGAAGCCCGAGCCCGCGTAAGTAAGCGAAGCTCCGTTCGCGCGGCGGGCGCGTCCATTTCGCAGGCTTCGTGAGCTCGTAGACGTCGAATCGCGACGTTACGGCTGGCTTGCGCGTTGCAGTGTTTGGGAGGCGTGAGGTTCGTCTTCCAAACTCTCCGCGCAGGCGCGGCGGGAATATTCGCGACAGCGGTGGATCTGGCGACCCTCGCAATTTTGGTATCGGCGCTCCACGTGAGCCCACACGTTGCAAACGTTCCCGCGCTCGTGATGGGCGGGCTCGCGAACTTCGTGGGCAATCGCTGGTTCGCGTTTCGCACGCGTGGGTCGATCGCAAAACAGGCGATTGGTTACACGCTCGTCGAGATCGTGGCACTCGCTCTCAATGGCTGGCTCTTCGAAATGGCGCTGCGTATGTTCCCGCACGCGACGCACGCGTATTGGGCGCTGAGACTCGCAACGAGCCACATCGTGTTTCTCCTGTGGAGCTACCCGCTGTGGTGCTTCGTTTTCAAATCGGCCAAGCCGGCGAGGTCTCCGAGTCGCATCGGATGAATCGGAGGGCGCGGCGTGATCGGCATCGCCGCGCTGCCGCCGCGTTCGACGAGAAGCCGCGCGCAAAGCGCAACGCACGATTTCCCCTGACACCAGCCCGTTCCGAAACCGGTGTAGCGCTTGAGCGATTCGATGTCGTCGTGCCCACGCGTGATGGCTTCTTCGAGCTCGTGAAGCGTGACGTCCTCGCAGCGGCAGACGAGCGTTTTGCTCACTAATCCCCCCCCGTGACACACGTGGCGCCGCTGCCGGACGCGAAGGTTTGCGACATGCATGCGTGCGTTGGAAATCCCGCATCCGACGGGGGCTTGAACCCGTTCAACGTGCAACAGTGATCGTAGCTGGTCTCCGCTGATCCGTCCCCCGACTCTGTACAGTCGGCTGCCTGCGTGCAGAACCGCACTGCGTTAACACCACACGACAACGTGAGAATTGAACTCGTGCACGCGCTACCCAAAGCGCAAACCGACGACGCGGTCGTGACGGAACAGCCTGGAAAGCTGCCGGTGGTATCGATGGTTCCACAGCAGACTTTCCCCCCGCTGCAGGGCGCCGAACACGCGAAGTCGAACGCGACGTCCGCGCCGGCATCGCTCGCGTCGTTGATGGCGGAGTCGGTCGCACCGTCGCTCCCGCCATCGAGATTCACGCACACCTGCGAAATGCATTCGAGACCTTGATCGCACGTGCCGTTCGCAAAGCACGGATGACTCTCGGTTCCAGTGAGATCGACATCGGCCGCCGCGTCTTGCCCCGCGGTCGTCGAGTCTCCGACGCAATTCAATGCCAGTCCTGCAACGAGAAGCACGATCAGCCCCCCCACAGCACGGTTCGCCCTCATCGCGTGAGACTATCCCAAAACGCCTCGATATTCACAGCGCGCGTCGCAGGTTTCGAAGAGCGTCACTTGGTCGAGGCCGCGCACGGTCGGCGCGAGCTTTTCCCAAATCCATTTGGCGAGGACTTCGCTCGTTGGATTTTCGAGGCCGGGGACTTCGTTCAAGTAGTGGTGGTCGAGCACGTCGTGCAGCGGTTTCCAAGCGTCGTGGAGCTCGCTGAAATCGATGAACCACCCGGTGTCGGGATTCACGGGGCCGGCGATGGCGATCTCGACTTTGAACGAGTGCCCATGCAGCCGCGCACACTTGTGGCCCTCGGGCACACGCGGCAGCTTGTGAGCCGACTCGAACTTGAACTCGTGAACGAGGCGAACGTGTTGTGCCATCGACTGGCCATCCTATGATCATCTAGCGGCGAAGTGGTTGCTATGGGCAGTGCGGGAGAAGGCCGACGCCACCGAACATCCCAATCGCGAGGTCCTTGCGGCACGTGTTCGTGAAGTCACCGCTGACGACCGACGACGGATACTGGCCGGTGCTGTACGTACCCACTTCGAGAAGCGTACCGTCGCCGTTTCCAGAGAAGAGCCTCAGCTGGTCGAAGGTGAACGCAATCGCGAGATCGACGTGCCCATCATTGTTGAAGTCGTCCGCAGCCCACGATGGCGAGGTCGACGAGACCGTCGCCGTCGAGATCCGCAGCGCGCAACCCCGACGTGAAGTAATCGAACGGAAACGTGGCGGCTAATTGAAACGTGCCGTCGCCATTCCCAACGAAGATCGCGACGTTTTGTGTGCCCGCGACCGCCAAGTCCGCGATGCCGTCTGCGTCGAGGTCGGCGCTCACGATTTCGCGAGCCCCGGTCAGTGCTGGATACGTGGTCGGGAATTTGAAAGTGCCATCGCCTTTCCAAGCATCACGCGCACCGCAAGCTCGGGATCGCTCGCGACGGCTGCATCGAGCAAACCGCGAGCGCTTGGCTCGATGCGAAGCACGGCGGCCCACTAGCCGCGCACGCGGCGTCAACGTGAGCGTCCGTAACTTGCGCGTCGAACACGAGTGCGTCTTGGACAGCACCGGAATCGACCGCAGCATCTGCTGCACCGCTCACTCTGCCCCCGCAAGCAGCGAGCAATGCGAGAACCCAAAACCTGCTCACACGAGAAGAATACGACTAACGCTTCTTCTTGGCCGGCTTGCGCTTCGTGGTGCGCTTCTTCGGCGTCTTCCAGGCGGAAAGCGCGGCCCGACGCCCGCGATTCTTGGCCTTCTGCTTCGCGCGATACCGAGCGGTCCGCTTGCGGTTCGTCTTGCGCGGCTTCTTCGAGAGAACGATGTACATGGCCCGGCGACGATTACCCGCAGCATACCGCCGCGGTCAAGGTGAACCGACTTCCGGCGGCCAAACGGCAACGCCAAGCGCACGCAAACGCCAACGCGCACGCCGACGCCAACGCGCACGCGGAGACAGAGACAGAGCCGGAGACGGAGACGGAGCCGGAGACGGAGCCGGAGCCGGAGACGGAGACGGAGACGGAGACAGAGACAGAGACAGAGACAGAGACGGAGCCGGAGCCGGAGTGTCAGTCAGGCCTGGGCACGGAAAATGGGATTTTTTTCTCTGAGCGAGCAAGGACATAGGTGACACTTTGTTCCAACGACATCGGTGACGGCTACCGCGAGTTATCCAGAGACATAGGTGACACTTCTCTTCTGCTGTTCTCCCTTCAGAAAATATTATTCGCTCCGCAGAGCCGCG
>JBBSFE010000011.1:0-84839 GCA_038239005.1 Polyangiales bacterium | reverse complement strand
AGCGATCGCAAGCGCATGACGGTGCTCGCGCTCGACGATCACGGACAGAAAGTCGTGCACGCCAAGGGCAGCGCCGACGTGCTCGTGAAGCTCTGCTCGCACTACGCGACGGACGACGGCACGCACGATCTCGACGAAGCCAAACGCCACGAGATCTTGACCGAGGCCGAGCGTATGAGCAGCGAGTCCTTGCGCGTGCTCGGCGTCGCGCGGCGCGTCTTTTCCGACCGCGCAAGCATTCCCCCCGGCAGCGCGACGGACGACGAGCTCGAAGAGCAGCTCACGTTCCTTGGGCTCGTCGGCATGATCGACCCGCCGCGCGAAGGCGTGAAAGAGGCCATCGCCGCGTGCGCAGCCGCTCACGTGCGCGCGGTGATGATCACTGGCGATCACAAGATGACCGCCATGGCGATCGCCAAAGAGCTTGGTTTGTGGGACGAAGGCGCGATCGCACTCAGCGGCAGCGAGCTCGAGAAGCTCGACGACGAAGCCCTTGCTGCGCAGATCGACTCGGTACGCGTCTTCGCGCGCGTCACCGCCGAGCAAAAGCTCCGCATCGTCCGCGCGTTCAAAGCGCGCGGCCACGTCGTCGCCATGACCGGTGACGGCGTCAACGACGCACCCGCGCTCCGCGAAGCGCACATCGGCGTCGCGATGGGCAAAGACGGCACTGACGTCGCACGCCAAGCCGCCGACATGGTCATCGCTGACGACAACTTCGCGACCATCGTCGAGGCCGTGCGCGAAGGCCGCGCGATCTATCGCAACATTCAGAAGTTCATCTTCTTCCTCTTGTCGTCGAACGCGGGCCTTCTCGTCGCCGTGTTCGTGGCGTCGTTCATTCCGCGCGTCACGCCGCTGACGCCGCTCATGATTCTGTGGATCAACCTCGTCACCAACGGGTTGCCCGCGCTCGCGCTCGGCGTCGACCCGCCCGACAACTCTCAGATGAGCGAAGCCCCACGCAAAGCCAAAACGGGATTGTTGACGTCGCGCGAGTATTTCGGAATTTCGGTCGTCGGCATTTGGATGGGCGGGTGCGCGATCGCTTGTTACCTCTGGCCGTGGCCGACCGATGCCGTCCCCGAAGGCGCAGCAGGCGCGCGCTCGATTGCGTTTTCGCTGCTCGCGATTTCGCCGCTCTTTCACGCCGTGAACTGCCGCTCGGGCACGGCGTCGTTCTTGTCGCTCCGGCCGATTTTGCCGAAGGCGCTCATCCTCGCGAGCATCGTGAGCCTCGCGATTCACCTCGTCGCGATCGTCGTTCCGAGCCTGCGCCCGGTGTTCCGCACGTTCCCGATGGGCGGCTACGAGTGGATGGTGCTGCTCCTCCTTTCGGCTTCGATCATTCCTGCGATAGAGCTGCTGAAGTGGATTCAGCGCCGCGGCGTCCTCGCCGACTCTCTCGGCCCGATGTCGCGCCGCACCGCGAAGTAGCTCGGGCGCGTGGTTACTTCCAGCGATTCACGTCGCGGCACTCGGCCGAGTCGACGGCGCGACTTCGCGCGCGCATGTCGGCGTCGAAGGCGAGACCCACGCACGTGCCGATTTTCGTGCCCTCGCGCTCGCCGATGCCTTCGTCGAACTGCGGCGGAAGGCGCGCGTCGCGAAGACACGAATCGGTGAGACGCCGCGAAAGGCTCACGCACTCGGCTTCGCCAACGCCGGTGAAGCAGTTGCGAAAGAAGCTCGCGGGCGTGCAGAGCGCGGGCGGAAGTCGCTCGATCATTCGCTCGACCCACACCGTTCGCGCGACGGTCGCCCCTTGCGGTTGCTGCTGCGCCGGTTGAACGACGACCGCCACGCAACCCCGACCCGCAACGAACTGCGTGCCGCCCGGACACGATGTGTCGACGACGACGGCCGTGCACGCCGCGCCGTTCCACGAGTAGCCAGCGGGACACGTAGGCGTTGAAGGAATTTCATGAACCGTGGCCTCACCGCCGCCACAACCAATCAGCCCGACGCAAACGAGACGTGCGAAACGCATCGTCCGTACTTTATCTGATAACTTGCCAATGCGGTGGCAGACGAAAAACTGAAGGTCCTCTACGCGGACGACGAAGACGACGTGCGCGACGTGTTCGCCGCGGTTTTCGGCAACGACTTCGTTGTTCGCACGGTACCCGGCGGCGCGGAAGCACTCGCGGTGCTCGCGACCGAATCGTACGACGTGCTCGTCAGCGACATGCGCATGGACCCCATGAAGGGCTCCGAGCTTCTCGCGCGCTCGTTCGAGGCGCACCCCGACGTGCAACGCATCTTGCTCACGGGCTACAGCGATCACGACGACCTCGCGGCCGCCGTGAACCTCGGCCACGTCTTCGCGTACGTGCAAAAACCATGGGACAGCGAGCAGCTCAAGCTCACGATCGACAAAGCCGGTAAGCAGCGCCGGCTCGAGCTCGAAAATCGCAGGCTCGTCGCCGAGCTTCGAGTCGCCAACGCCGACCTTCGCGTCGAGGTCGAGGTGGTCACACGCGCCGTGCCGCCGCGCCCGCGTTTGCTCGTGACGTCGCCCGCAATGGCGAAGGTGCTCGAGCAAGTGATCGCCGTCGCCGCGACCGACGCGAACGTTCTCTTGATCGGAGAGACTGGCGTCGGCAAAGAGCTCGTCGCGCAAGCCATTCACGATCGCAGCACGCGAAAGAGAGGGCGCTTCGTCGCGCAAAATCTCGCGGCGCTTCCGCCCGAGCTCATGACGAGCGAGCTCTTCGGGCACGTGAAAGGCGCATTCACCGGCGCGCACGGCTCGCGTCGGGGTCTCTTCGAGCTCGCCGATGGCGGCACGCTTTTCTTGGACGAAATCGGTGAAGCGCCACAGTCGCTCCAAGCGATGCTTCTCCGTGCACTCGAGTCGCGCGAGATTTGGCCGGTCGGCGGCAGCGAGCCGCGTCGGATCGATCTCCGCATCATCGCCGCGACCAATCGTGAGCTCTTGGCCGATGCGAAGGCCGGGCAGTTTCGTCTCGACCTCTATTATCGACTCGCCGTCGCGCCGATTCAGGTGCCGCCGCTTCGCGATCGACCCGAGGACGTGCGTGGCATCGGTCAGCCGATGCTCGAAGCCGCGTCGCGTCGCATGGGTCGCGCCCAACCGCGCGTCACCGACGCCGCCTGGCGCGCGCTCGAGCGACACGCATGGCCGGGCAACGTGCGCGAGCTATCGAACTTGATGGAGCGCCTCGCGATTTATCATGCGGGCCGCGAGATCGATCCCGAGGACCTCGATCTCCCGCCGAGCCTCGGCGACGAAACAATCGAGCGCATGGAATCCCGCGCGGCGCCCGGTGCATCGAGCCCGGCGCCCGCCCCGAGCGCGAAGAGCATCGTCCTCGACGTGCCCGATGCAGGAACGACGTTCGATTCGCTCGAAAAATCGATTCTCGCTCAAATGCTCAGCCGTCATGGAGGCAACCAATCCGCTGCGGCTCGAGCGCTCGGTTTGTCCGAGAGCACGCTCCGTAGCCGGCTCAAACGGCTCGGTCTCAAGAGCTGACGCTCCCCAGGGCTTCCCTGATAAGCTGAGAAAACAAAGATGGTCGCCTCGGCGCCCACGCGCAGTCTCCCCGTCATCCCCAAGTACGACGTGATCGAAGAAATCGGTCACGGCGGAATGGCGACGGTTTACCGCGCGATGGACAAGCGCCTCGCACGTGAAGTCGCGGTGAAGGTGATTCACCCACACCTCCGCGAGTCCGCCGAAGTCGCGCACCGATTCGTCGTGGAGGCGCAGGCCGTCGCGAAGCTCCGACATCCAAACATCGTCGAAGTGTTCGACGTCTCCGCCGAGGACGATCCCGAAAAGTTTCTCGTCGTCGAGCTCATTCGCGGCGCGACGCTTCGGAAGCTCGTCAAAGATGAAGGGCCGCTTCCGCCGGAGGTCGCCGCTGCGATCGCGATCGATGTCCTTGCAGCGCTCATTCATGCGCACGCCGAGGGCGTCATTCACCGCGACGTCAAACCGGAGAACGTCCTTATCGAGCACACGCCTTCACGTTCGGCCGACGCGCCCAATCGCGTGCGCGTGAAGCTCACTGATTTTGGAATTGCGAAGCTGCTCGATGCGCAAGGCGTCACATCGACGGGGCAAGTCCTCGGCAGCCCCGCGCACATGGCGCCCGAGCAAATCGAAGGCGGCGCAGTCGACGCACGCGCAGACGTATTCGGTGTCGGCGTAATGCTCTACGAAGCGATGGTCGGGCACTTGCCGTTCGAAGGACAGAACCCGGCGCAAGTTCTCCGTCGTGTGCTCGAGGGTCAGTATCCGTCGGCCGAGATGGAGCAGCCAACCATCGGCAAGCGGCTCAGTGTCATCCTCGATCGCTCGCTTGCACACGATGCTTCGGAGCGTCTCGAATCGGCGACGGTCATGCGCGAGCTTCTCATTTCGGAGCTCGGGCGCGTCGGCATCGACTCGCCATCGCGCGAGCTCGAGGCGTACTTCGACGACCCCGAAGGGTACAAAACGGGCCACACGAAGCGCACCATCGCCAAGCTGTGTGATTTGGCTCAAATCGCGCGCAAAGACGGGCGCGCGCTCGACGCCGCCGCCGACTACAACCGCGCGCTCGCGTATGCGCCGAACGATCCGCAGCTCTTACGCATCGTCGCGCGCATGCAACGCGATGCCGCAAGAAGACGCATGCTGCAGCGCGCTTGGCCGCTCGCGCTCGCCACGGTCGTGACGATGGTCGCCGCGTATTTTTTGACGGGCGTGATCAAGAATCGACAGCACCCGCTTCCCGTGACGAACGACACGAGCACCGCGTCGGCGTTGGCGACGCCATCAGCGTCGGCGTTGGCGTCAGCGTCTGCATCCGCGCCGGCGTCCGCGTCCGCGTCCGTCGCGATCGCTCTGACCACGACGGCGCCCACCGCGACGGTCAAAGTCGAGCGAACGATCACGCTGACGCTCGTTCCGCCGAACGTGATGGTCGCCATCGACAACGGCGAAGGCGAGCGCAAGAGCACAGGCGACAAGATCACGCTCAACGAACGCGATCACGTGCTCCGCTTCGGCTGTGCCGACGACGCCTGCGAAACCCAGACGAAAGCGATCGCCGCCGGAAAACGCGACGACGCGATTTCCGTCGAGCTCAAGATCAAGCAGGCCACGATCGTCGTCTCGCACGCCGACGCAAACGTGAACCTCGGCATCGAGGAATATCCGGGCATCACCGTGAGCGTTGGGCGGCCTGTGAGCGTCATCGTCCCGAGCTATCGTTTCGTCACGTTGATCGATCGCAACAACCCGACGACGCACCGCCAGAAAGTCGACGTGCGGCCCGGGCATCAGACGGACGTCGAAAAGTTCTGACGATGCGGATTCGGCACGCGTTCATGCTTGCGGTCGCGGTTGCCGCGTGTGCCTCCGCAACGACGGTGCGCGTCGAGCAAGCGCCCGAGTTCGTCGCGCCGCGCGCCGCGCGTGTGTCGGTGTTCGGCGTCTTTCACGATGGCAGGATGAGCGACACCGCATGGGCCGCGCTCGAATCGAAGATCGCCCCCGCGCTCGGGCGTCATGGCTGCGAAGTCGGCTACGGCCCGCGCATGCGCGAAGCCAACCCCGAGCTTGCATCGTCGGTCGCGCACGACATCAGCGAAAACGGCGTCGACGACGCACTCCTCACGCGCGTCGCGTCGGGCGCAACCGGTGACTATATTTTGCTCCTCATGAGCTACAGGCAATTGCCGTCGTCGCACGACGGCGGCGCGCGTCCGGTTCAGCGACCCGTCCCGATGGCGGGTGGTCGCATGACGCGCGGCTCCGGCCTAGGCTCGGGCTCGCGCCCCGTCGTCGAAGAGGAGCGCCTGTTCGAGCTGTCGGCGTCGCTCTTTTCCGTGGAGCTCCACAAGCTCGTGGCTCAGGTCGATCTCAGGCATCTGGGTGACGATCTCGACGAAGCGATGGACGCTTTCGCAAAGAAGCTCACACTACTCTTGCCGAACGCAACGTGCGTCGGTTGGAACTGGGAGACCGATTCGGGCGTAGGAGACGTAGAGTGAAGCTCATTTTTTTGGCGTTGTTCGTGATCGCCTGCGACGGCTCGCACGCGAGCGACTGCGTTCAAATCGACGCTTCGACATGCATCGGCCCGCCACCGAGCTTCCAGAACGACGTGCTCCCGATCCTCAATCAGTCCTGCAATCAGGCCTGCCACAACGGCGTCACCGGCGTCTGGCCGCTCACGAATTATCAAGACGTCGCCGACTGGGCGAACCTTGTCGAGGCCGACATGCAAACGTGCTCGATGCCGCCCGTGCCCGAGAGCGGACCTCCGCAGGCGACAATCACGACGACCGAACGCGCGACAATCATGCGGTGGATCGCGTGCCAAGTGCCCAATAACTGAGGGCTTGATTGAAGTGAGTGCGGCTGCGATCGTGTGAGCCGTGCGTGTGCGTCTGTTAGCGGCGATGGTGTGCCTCGTTTGGGCCACGTCTGCGCTCGCCGATGAAAAATCCGACTTCGAAAAGGGGCGCGTCGCGTACGTCAAGAAAGACTACGTGGAAGCGTCCGCGCGCTTCGAGGCGATGCTCGACCCAACGACCGGGACGCTGAAGACGAAAGAGCTCATTACGGAGGCCGAGTTCTGTCTTGGCGCCGTGAAGTTTGCACAAAACAAAAAGGACGAAGCTCACAAGCACTGGGAAAAAGTCATTCGCGAGACGCAGGGTCAATACCAAGCCGACGTCCTCACGTACCCAACCGACGTTCTCTATGACTTCATCAATGAAAAGGATCGCCTCAAGAAAGAGATCGAGCAGCTCCAGTCGCAGCAAGCGCAAACGGCCGAGGCTGCGCGGGTGCGCGCGGCCGCGGAGAAGGCACGGCTCGAGGCGCGCGTCGCGGAGCTCGAGGTGATCGCGTCGCAAGAGACGGTCGTCGTGCAAAACTCACGGTGGGCGTCGCTCTTGCCGTTCGGTATCGGGCAGTTTCAGAACAACCAAAACGCGCTTGGCTGGCTCTTCCTCGCGACCGAGGCGGCTGCGGTCGCGGCGACGTGCGTCCTATTTTTTCCGTACCGCTATTACATCGACCAATACAAAGCGGCATTCGAAGGACCTGGTTCGACGAATTTCCGGCAGAGCCAAGCCAACCGATACGCCCTCGTCGCGCAGGACATTCGCACCGCGGATTTCATCCTCCTCGGCGCTCTCGGCGCGGTTGCGTTGACCGGCATCATCCAAGCGCAATTTGCCTTCAAACCCATCGTCACGTTCACGCGGCCGCGCAAGACGACCGCGATATGGCCGAGCCTTTCGCCGCTGCCGAGCGGCGCCCAGATCGGCCTGCAAGGCCACTTTTAATGGTAAATCGTGTCGCATGGCGGTTTCGCTCGAGCATGCTGATCGGTTCGTTCAACGTCACGTCGGCCCGAGCTCGAAGGACATCGAGAGCATGCTCGGTGCGATTGGAGCAGCGTCGCTCGATGCGCTCGTCTCCGAGACGGTGCCCGAGAGCATTCGCCTCGGACGCGCACTGAATCTTCCGCCCGCGAAATCGGAGTACGAGCTTCTCGCGTATGCGCGCACGCTCGGAAAGAAGAACCGCATCATGCGGTCGCTCATCGGCATGGGCTACTCCGATTGCGTCACGCCGCCCGTGATTCTCCGCAACGTTCTCCAGAACCCGGGTTGGTACACGCAGTACACGCCGTACCAAGCCGAGATCGCGCAAGGTCGTCTCGAAGCGCTTTTGAATTTTCAGACGATGGTGATCGATCTCACCGCGTTCGAAGTCGCCAACGCGTCGCTCCTCGATGAAGACACTGCCGCTGCCGAAGCGATGCACCTCGCGTACGAGTTCAAGGGCGGCGAGGGCGCGAATGTTTTTTACGTCTCCGATGCGTGTCATCCGCAAACGATCGAGGTCGTGAAAACGCGCGGTGAAGCCATCGGCATCGATGTCATCGTCGGCAACGTCGACAAGGCCGACTTCGATGCGCTGAAATCGAAGGCGTTCGGTGTGCTGCTTCAATACCCCGCTACCGATGGCGCTCTCGTCGACCCGCGAAAGCTCATCGAGCGCGTGCACGCACACGGCGGGCTCGTCGTGATGGCCGCTGATATTTTGGCGCTCGCGCTCGTGACGCCGCCCGGCGAGCTCGGCGCGGACGTCGCCGTTGGGAACACGCAGCGTTTCGGCGTTCCGCTCGGCTACGGCGGTCCTCATGCGGCCTATTTCGCGACGAAAAACGAGTTCGTGCGCAAGCTTCCCGGCCGCATCATCGGCGTCTCGCAAGACGTCCACGGCAAGCACGCGCTGCGCATGGCACTTCAAACGCGCGAGCAACACATTCGCCGCGAAAAGGCGACGAGCAACATCTGTACGGCGCAAGCGCTCCTCGCCGTCATGGCCGGTCTCTACGCCGCGTATCACGGGCCCGAAGGCATTCGCCGCATCGCGACGCGCGTCCACGCTCTCGCCGCGACGTTCGCGCATGGCCTCGGCAAGCTCGGTCGCACGCTCGCACACACGGGCTACTTCGACACCGTGCGAATCGACGCATCGCATCCCGATTGCGATCGCTTCATCGAAGTGGCGACGTCACGTGGCATCAACTTGCGCCGCATTGGGCCGACCTCGGTTGGCGTGAGCATCGACGAGGTCACCGACGAAGCCGAAGTCTCCGCGCTCTTCGAAATTTTCGGCGGCGAAAAAGGTCGCGCTCTCGACGTCGTGGCTCTCGCCAAAGAAGCGAACGTCGCGATTCCGTCGTCGCTCGCGCGAACCTCTACGTACCTCGGGCACCCCGTGTTTCGCGCGCATCACTCGGAGACCGAGATGATGCGATACATCCGCATGCTCCAAGAGCGCGATCTCTCGCTCGTGCATTCGATGATCCCGCTCGGATCGTGCACGATGAAGCTCAACGCCGCCGCCGAAATGCTCCCGATCACCGAGCCGTGCTGGAACGCGATTCACCCGTTCGCGCCGCGTGATCAGGCCGAGGGGTACGACGACGTCTTCGTCGAGCTCGAGTCGATGCTCTCCGAAATCACGGGTTTTCCCGCCATTTCGCTGCAGCCCAACGCTGGCTCGCAAGGCGAGTACGCCGGGCTTCTCGTGATTCGGAAGTACCTCGACGCGAAAAAAGAAGACCACCGCGACATCTGCCTCATCCCGCAATCGGCACACGGAACGAACCCAGCGTCAGCAGTGATGGCCGGAATGAAAGTCGTCGTCGTCAAGACGGACGCAGGCGGCAACATCGACGTCGCCGACCTCGAGGCGCGCGCGAAGGAGCACTCGAAAGATCTCGCAGCGCTCATGCTCACGTATCCATCGACGCATGGCGTCTTCGAGGAAGACGTGAAACGCATCTGCGAGCTCGTCCACACGCACGGCGGCCAAGTCTACATGGACGGCGCCAACATGAACGCGCAGGTCGGATTGTGCCGGCCGGCCGATATCGGCGCGGACGTCTGCCATCTCAATCTTCACAAAACGTTTTGCATCCCGCACGGCGGCGGCGGCCCGGGCATGGGTCCGATCGGCGTCGGCGCACACCTCGCCGAGTACTTGCCGTGCAAGCCCTCACGCTCACCACGAGGCTCCTCGACGCTCGCGATCTCCGCGGCGCCGTGGGGCAGCGCGAGCATCCTTCTCATCTCGTGGGCGTACATCCACATGATGGGCGGCGCCGGGCTCACGCACGCGACGAAGATTGCCATCCTCAGCGCGAATTATCTCGCGAAGAAAATCGAAAAAGATTTTCCGGTGGTCTACAAAGGCAAACGCGGGCGCGTCGCGCACGAATGCATCTTCGACGTGCGCGCTCTCAAGAAGACGGCATCCATCGAGGTCGACGACGTCGCGAAGCGCTTGATGGATTTCGGTTTCCACGCGCCCACGATGAGCTTCCCGATCGCCGGCACGCTGATGGTCGAGCCCACCGAAAGCGAGCCCCTCGAAGAGCTCGATCGTTTCGCCACCGCGATGTCCACCATCCGCGAAGAAATCCGCGCGATCGAAGAAGGCCGCATCTCGAAGGAAGACAACCCTCTCAAGAACGCGCCGCACACGGCCGCCGCCGTCACCGCCGCCGAGTGGTCGCACCCGTACTCGCGCGAAACCGCAGCCTTCCCCGCCCCCTGGACGCACGCCCGCAAATTCTGGCCCGCCGTCGGCCGCATCAACAACGCCCTCGGCGACCGCAACCTCGTCTGCGCGTGCCCGCCGCTCGAGGACTACCTACCCAACACCTAATTCGAGCTTGGGTTATTGGGGAATGTCGGACGTCGGTTTCGTCCAGTACGGGCTGATGTTGTCGGCGCCGATGTCTTGGCCGGGCATCCATACCGGTGGTGCGCTGGGATCGTCGGGCGGGGACTTTGCCGAGAGCGTCGTCTTGCTGATCGCGCTGATCCAGATTTGTTTGCACTGCTGGACGCCGTTCGCGACGCATGCGGGTGCCGTGTTCGATTTCGTCAGCTTGTGGCCGTAGTCGCGCTCGGTCGAGAACACGACCCAGTAGTAGTCGGAGCTGTTCGTTGGCGCCCAGTGCGGCCACGTGATGTCGAGGTCGCCGTTGCCGTTGAGGCCGGAGAGCTCGACGGCCCACGCGCCCGTCGGATTCGTGATCATCAAGCGCTCGCCCGGTGACGCGGCGACCGTGAAGTTACGCCAGCCTGCGCGCGCGGCGTTGAACACGATGTAGCTCGAGTCGGGTGAGAAGCTCGGGAAGAAGAAGTTGTTGTACACGCCGCTCCCGAGCGTGATGGGACCGGGGATGATGATCGTCGGCTCGCCGAACGTGTGCACGCTACCTGCGTACGAGTAGCTCATCGTCGCGATGGTGCTGTTCGATACGTCGATCCATTGCGGCGAGGGCGTCGACGCGTAGACGATCGTTTTGCCGTCCGGCGACCAATCGGCCATCGTTGCACCGCGTGGCGCGCCGGGGCCGTGCGTGGAGACGGTGTCGACGTTCGACGCGACCGCCGTTCCGGTGTCGGGATCGTAAAGCGAGAGATGGCCCGCCGCGAGCGACACGAGCGACACCGATTGTTTGTCGTCCGCGAACGGATAGCCGACAGGCGCGAACGTCGTGTACGAGCCTTGAAGCGTTTTTCCGTTGGCGTCGAGGGTGTCCGTCCAGGCGTTGGCCGTTTTGTCGTACTTCATGAAACCGGCATAAAGCTGCCCGCAATCGCCGCCGACGCAGCGCGAGTAACCGATGCGGCTGCCCGAGCGCGACACCGAGTGGCACGACGTACAGTCGTTCTTCACGAGCGTGGGTGCGCCGGTTTGCCCGAACGTTTGCGTGATCAAGCTGCCTTGCGACGACGCCCACCAATAGATGGCCGTGTTGTCGATGATGTCGTGCGACATGTTCACGACGACGGGCGTGCTCGCGTACTTCGTTGCTGGCGTGGCTTGCACGAGCCCCTCGACCGTGACGTTGATGGCTTCACCCGAGCCGCTCGAAGCCACGTTTCCCCAGACGTCATCGGCGAACTGCGCGTCTGCGGTGATGGCGTAGTAATCGATCGCGATGTGCGTCGACTTCCACGACATGTGAAAGAGATCGTTCGACGCAGTCTGCCACTGCGTATCCATCGAAGGGATGTTCAGCGGAGCGACCGTTTTGTCGAGCGGGTATTCGATCACGGGCGTCTTCGAAATGTCGCTGCCGAGCGTGGCGCCCGAAAAGAGCGCGGGGGAGTTTGCCGGAGCGCCGGCGCCAAGCACCCAACCTTGCAAGAAGAGGTGGAGCTTGCTCGTGCCCTTGCCGCCGCCGCATGTCGCGGTGATGGTCGTCTCGCCGCCGCGCTCGACGGATGAGTAGGTCGCGCCCGCGACGGTGCCGAGCGTCGCATCGGCGACGGCGAATTTGCACGCGGACGTGACGTCGACGTGCGTTTGCCCGCCCGTGTCGGCGTAGGCTTTGTAATCCTGCGTGATGGTGCCGCTGAGCGGAACGTTGAGCGAGACATCGGGCGGGTCGACCGTGACGTTCGCGTACGTCACGGTGGTGCTGTCGCCGCCGCCGTCGTCGGGGCCGCCGTCGAAGTTCGAGTTGGAGTCGTCGCCGCCGCAGGCGAAGACACACATGAGCCCGTAGATGAGTCGCCGCGCCATCATTGGAGTATAACGTCCGGCACGTGACACTCCCGTCGAAAATCCGTGACTACGAAGTGTGGGGCCTCCTCGGCGAAGGCGGCATGAGCGAGGTCTACCTCGCAAAACACTCGATTTTGGGCGTTCCGGTGATCATCAAGACGCTTCGTCCTGTCTTGGCCGACGGCACCGTCGCGCGCAACGTCGAGGTCGATCGCGTCATCAACGAGGCGCGTTTGATGGCGCGCATCATCAATCCACGCGTCGTGCGTGCCGTCGATGCTGGCAATCACGAAGGCGTCGCGTACCTCGTTCAGGAGTACGTCGACGGAATCGACCTCGCCGAGCTCGATCGCCGCAGGCGCGCATCGCTCGGCGTTGGCTTGCCGCTTTGGTTCGTGTCGCTCGTGATGGGCCAAGCGTGCGAGGCGCTCCACGCGGCGCATCAAGCGGGCGTCGTTCATCGCGACATGAAGCCATCGAACCTCTTCGGCGCACCCGAGACGGGCATTCGTCTCGGCGATTTCGGCATCGCCGTGCGCAGCGTCGATCCATCGCACGAGGCGAGCGGCACCCTCAGGTTCATGGCGCCCGAGCAACTTCGCTCTGGCCACGTCACGCGCCGCACCGACGTATGGGGCGCGGCATGCACCGCTTGTGATTTGCGGTACGGGCATCCGCCGTTCGAATCTTTCGAAGCAACGCTCGATCCCCAGCGCGCACCAACGATGCCCGCGCCGCGCACGCCATCGGAAGCATTCTTCCAACACCTCTTGCAAGGCATGCTCGCCAAAGACGCGGACGCGCGAACCGCGGACGTGCTCGAGCCTTCGCGTCAATTCGCCGTCCTCGCGCAGACACTTGCGGGCGCGCACGCGCCGTTCGCGCTCGTCGATCGAAACACGATGCGCATCGGCGAATGCACCATCCACTTCTCCGCAGGCGACATCGCCGACTCCCAAGCCGACTGCATCGTGTCTTCCGCCAACTACCAGCTCAAGATGCGCAACGGCGTCAGCGATTCGCTGCGCAAACGCGGCGGCGACGAAATCGAAGAGCAAGCTCAGAAAGGCGGCCAGCGCGCCCTCGGCGAATGCGTCGTCACGACCGCCGGCAAGCTCGCGGCAAAACACGTTCTCCATGCAGTCAGCGCATGGAACGAGGCCTCCTGCGTGGGCCGCGCGATGCAACGCGCCCTCCTCATGGCCGATGAGCTCGGCGCGCGCACCCTCGTCTTCCCCGCCCTAGGCACCGGCGCCGCGCGCGTCACACTCGAGACGTCCGCGAACTCGATGATGACGTCCCTCAAGTGGCACCTCCTGCTCGGCGGCACCCGGCTCCGCGAAGTGAACATCGTCCTCGCCGACCAAACGAAGCTCGACGTCTACCGCGAAGTCGCCGAAGAAGCTCTACGCGACGACCGCCGCGTCGTGGACGTCGGCTTGCCCGCAGAGGAGCGCACCATCGACGCGAAGGGGTCCACTTGTTTGGACGTGAGTGGCTCGAAGCAGTAATTCCAGTTCGAAGCACAACGTAGAAACGCGGCTCAGGCGGCATCATGGGATCGCGATCAACCATTAGAACGCATTTCATAACCGTCGCGGCGTGGTTGGCAGAACGCACTTCATAACCATGAGCGCGTCAACCGATCGGTAGCAGCCAAAACAAGGGCTATCGATCGGTTGAACGAGTCTCATTTCTAGTGCCGCCGTCGAGATGCGACCAAGCGCGGCACCAAACAAAGGAGCTCAGCGAGCCCAGCTCGACGACCGTGCACTAGGTCCATGGGGTCCTGTCCCATCCCACCTCCGCGGCGCGAAGCGACGCGATGAGGGGGACGCTCGCGCGCAACGCCCGCGCGCAGAGCGCGGCGAGGGTTCACTCGCGCAAACTGGATCCGCGCCGAGCACGGGCGTGAGCACGAGCGGGGGGTGAAATAACTCCGAGGCCGTAACTCAGTGCGGGGTAGGCGGAACAATCACGGAGTTGATTGGCGCGACGTTGCCGCCGGCGGGATATGCGTACGACGAGTACGTATCGAGCCCCCAGACCATGACGCCGAATGCGCCGTTGCTGGTCGCGGTGTGTGGCCCGTTGTTGCACGAGCCCTGAGCGGTGCCGCCTTTGATGAGCCACGTGTTGGTGATCTGATAGTTGCCGGCCGAGTCGATGTTCTTCCAGCCGGTGAGCGGCGCAGTCATGCAGTCGAGGGTGACGTCTTGGTACCCGCTCGAGCCCTTCACGCGCGTGAAGACGAGGTTCGTGTTCGGGTACGTCGGGTCGGTGAAGAAGACGTACTTTTGGAGGAACTGCGCGGGCGGCAGGATGTTCACGTATTCCTCGTCACCGAGGCACGCCGAATATCCGGTGACCTCGCAGCCCGTCATGACTTGGCCGATGTAGAACGGATGGTTGTTGTCTTGCGCTTTGACGACGAACGCCAGCGTCGTTTCGAAGTCGACCACTTGGCCTTCAGCGAGCGTCTTCGGCCCCGACGACACAGCGGGATCGTACGTGAGCGTCGTGCCGTTGACGGCGCCGACGAAGCGATAACGAATCGACTCGGGTGCCATGCTCGGCATGCGTGTCGTGTATGGCGGCACGGCGTATTCGGAGCCGTACGCGCTGACCGGCGGCATCTGTTGGTGCGCCGAATCGCAACCACCACCGACCGATGTCGTGTCGGAGTAGCAGTCGTAACCGAGGCCGCCGAAGAAGCCGACGGGGTTGTTCGACGAGATGATGGTGCCGCTCATCTCGTTCGACTCTTGCCACTGGATGTATTGACCCGCGTTGAGCGTGAACGTCGTTGCCTTGTTCGCGGGCGCAGCGGCGACGCCGGTTCCGCTCGGGAGCGCGACGTTCGGGAAGACGGTGACCGACGTTCCGTCTTGTTGGGCAACGAGCTGACCCCACTGCGGCGCGCTCGTGCCGCGCTGCGGAACGATGCCGAAGTAGTTGGTGCCCCACGATGTCGCCGGAAGGAGAAGCTCCGCGCTCGGCAGATACGAGCTCGCGCCGCCGTACGGAAGAATGTCGTACATCGTGACGGGAAGATCCGTGGAGAGCTTCCACGCCGTGCCGAGGCCCGTGATCGATGCCGTCGTCCCGGAGCCCGAGAGCGCCGTGCCGTATTGCTGCGAGATGGCCGGCGTAATCGGACACGTCAGCGGAGAACCTCCGTTCACCGATGACGGATCGTGCGACATGAAGAGAACCGCAACCTTGCCCGGCGGCAATCCTGTTCCGGGAATCGCGGCCCATGACGTCGCCTGCGTTCCGGCCTGCGCGATGCGACCGAACTGCGTCACGTTGTGCGACGTGCCGCCGCGCGACACGGTGATGTTGATGTCCTTCACCCAGTTATTGGCGACGAAGATCGCGAAACACGGCGGCGCGATGCCCGAGTAGAACGACGGCGTCGGCACAGTGTATTCGCAACCGACCGTGCCTTTGCTCGCGCCTGCCGCTTGGCACGCGGGAACGCACACGCCGCCGGCACAACCTTGATCGTCGGGGCACGTCGTGATGACCGTTCCTGATCCGTCGATGACGTTGCGCAAGTCGCCGCTGCATCCGTATTGAATGCCGCCTTCGCCCTTGCCGGAGTCGAGCCCGCAGAAAGAGCATGCATCGTCTCCGTTGATCGTGCCGTCGTCGCTGGCGTCGAGACCGCCGTCTTCGCCGAAGTTCGAGCCTTTGCCTCCGCACGCAATGAGAATGAAGGTCGTGATGATGATGGCTTTGGTTCGCATGATCGTTCCTCGTCAGTGTGGCGTCGGCGGTACGACGACCGAGTTGATGGGCGCGACGTTGCCGCCGGCCGGATATCCGTACGATGAGAATGAGTCGAGACCCCATACCGAGAGGCCGAACGAGCCCGCGCTCGTGGCGACGTGCGGGCCGTTGTCGCAGCCGCCGTTCTTGGTGCCGGCGCGAATCAAATCGATGTTGGTGTATTCGTAGCGGCCGCCGGAGCCAACGGGCGTCCACCCGGTGAGCGCGGCGCCGACGCAATCGAGCGTGACGTCTTGGAAACCGGTCGTCGTCTTCTCGCGCGTGACGACGAGGTTCGTCGTTGGGTACGTGGGGTCGGTGAAGAAGACGTACTTCTGGAGGAACTGCGCGGGCGGCACGATGACGACGTACTCTTCATCGCCGAGGCAGCACGATCCGAACTTCGAAATCGCCGCAGCGCTGCAGCCGGGACGCGAGCCGCCGGTGACCATGCAGCCCGTCATCATTTGCGCGACGAAGAACGGGTGAAGCGCGTCTTGTGCTTTCACGTCGAAGCCGCCTTTGGCTTCGAAGTCGACGACTTGACCTTCGGTGAGCGTCGTTGGGGCGGCGGAGACGGGCGGATCGTACGTGAGCATCGTGCCGGCGACCGCGCCGACGATGCGATAGTTCTCGCTCTCAGCGGCGAGTGACGACATGCGCGTCGTGTATGGCGCGATCACGTATTCGTTTCCCATCGCCGAAATGGGCGGGATTTGTTGGTGTGCGGAGTCGCAGCCGCCGCCCGCCGACGTGGTCGATTTGTAGCAGTCGTAGGTGGTGCCGCCGACGAACGCGATGGGGTTGTTCGACTGGATGACCGTGCCGCTCATCTCGTTCGAGTCTTGCCACTGGATGTATTCACCCGCCGAGAGCGTGAAGACGGTGGACGTGCTCGCAGGTGCGGCCGCCACGCCCGTGCCGCTCGGAAGCGCGACGCTCGGAAAAAGGGTGACGGATGTCGAGTCTTGCATCGCAACGATCTGACCCCATTGCGGGTAGCCAAAGGTGCCGCGCGCGGGGACGACGCCGAGATAGTTCGTGCCCCAGGCCGTCGTTGGAAGAAGGAGCTCGGCGCTCGGCAAGTACGACGATGCGCCACCGTACGGAATGATGTCGTACGCGGTGACGGGAATGTCGGTCGTGATGTGAAACGCCGCGCCGCGCGCAGTGACCGCAGATGCTCCGCTGCTCGAGCCAGGAACGGCCGTGCCGTTCGCCTGCGAAATCGCCGGCGCGATCGGACACGTGAGCGGATCGAAATTCACCGATGCCGGATCGTGCGACATGAAGAGCACGGCGACATCGCCGGGTGGAATGCCCGTCGACGGAACGGCGACCCACAATGACACGGGTTGCCCGCTTTGAGCGATACGACCGAACTTGGTGACGTCGTACGACGTGCCGCTACGCGTGACGCTGACGACGACATCCTTCGGCCAATTGTTCGCGACGAAGACCGCAAAGCACGGAGGCTTGTCCGGATAATAAAACGATGGCGTCGCGACGACGTAGTCGCAGCCGACGCTTCCCTTGCTCGCGCCCGCGGCCTGACACGCAGGAACGCAGGCGCCGCCGGAGCAACCTTGATCGGGTGGACACGTTGCGACGACGTTGCCGCTGCCGTCGATCACGCTGCGCAAATCACCGCTGCATGCTTTCCCACCAGCAGCGTCGCTGGCGTCGCCGAAGAATGGGGACTTGACGTCGAGCAAACCGGCGTCGCCGATGTCGCCACCGTCGCCGTTGAAACCCGTTGGATTCGTGCCACACGCAAGGCTCGCGGAGAGCGAGAAGAGCAGCGTGCAGAAGAGAAGCCCGACACTTCGCATTCGCAACGGAAGTTTACGCGAGCGACGGATGACGTCGACGAGCATTTTCGCGCACACACTCACCTACGCGCGGTCTTCGCGCTGTCTGCGAGCGAGGCTCACCGCACATCCGAGAACGATTGACGCACCGAGCCACGAGATAGGCGCGAGTCGCTCACCATAAACGACGAGCGCGATGCCGACCGCAACGAGCGGTTCGAGAAGCGTGAGCGTCGAGGCGTCTGCTGCGCGAATGCGGCGTAGCGCCCAGATGAAGAGGATTCCACCCATTGCGCCGGGACCTACTCCGCCAGCGATGAGCACGAGTGTTGCGGGAACGTCGAGCGCAGCCAGCATGTGAAGCGGCGTGAGAAGGAAGAGAAAGGGCGTCGCGACGACCCCGTGGTACGCCATGAGCTCGATGGGCGAGAATTTCCCGACGAGCCGTTTGTTGACGAGAACGTTCGACGCGTAAAACACCGCGCTGCCAGCGCCGGCGAGCGCACCGATCACGTCGCTCCTGCCGAGCGCCGAGCTCCATGGGCGCAGCAGCAGCGCGAGTCCGACGACGCCGCCCGCCGCGGCGATCCACGTTCCCTTCGCGCGTTCGCGAAGCACGAGCGGCGCGACCACCGCGACGATGATCGGCGCGAGGTAGTGGGTCGTGACGGCGATGGCGACCGTCGTTTTTCCGTACGCCGCGAAGAGCAGCAAGACGTTGAGCGCATCGGCGATGCCCAGCCACGCAACTCCGAGCCAGTCGAGCCTGGTGCGCGGCGTGCGCTCGAATTTCGGATCCAGCGGAAACAGCGCAAACCCAAAGAGCGTGATGACGAGCATCACGACGGCGCCTTCGACACGCGCATCGAGGCCGGGTGCGAGCTTCTCGGCCGCGAGCAAAATGAAGCGCCACGTGCCCCACATGCACGCTGCGAGCGCGACCATCACGTACGAACGCACCGCGCGACCTAGAGGTGGTCTTTGAGCGTGGCGATGAGCTGAAGGGCTTCGAGTGGCGTGAGGCGATTCACGTCGAGCTCGCGGAGCGTTGCGATCGCTGGATGCTCGGGCGGCGGCGCCGCTGCGCCCTCGAAGAGACTGAGCTGCGTGCGCGCGTGCTCGTGACGACCACGCTCGAGCTCGTCGAGGAGCGCTCGCGCGCGAGCAAGGACGGGCTCGGGCAAACCTGCAAGCCGCGCACACGCGACGCCATAGCTTTGCGACGCAGGACCGTGCTGGAGCTTGTGCAAGAAGATGACGTCGCCCGCGTGCTCGCGCGCGGACACGCTCCAGTTTTCGCAGCCTGCGCGCGAGGACGCGAGCTCGGTGAGCTCGTGGTAGTGCGTCGCGAAGAGGGCGCGGCACGCGGTGACGTCGTGAAGATGCTCGCCGACCGCCCATGCGATCGCGAGGCCGTCGTAGGTGCTCGTGCCGCGACCGATTTCGTCGAGCAAGACGAGCGAGCGCTTCGTCGCGCGGCGGAGAACGTTGGCGGTCTCCTTCATTTCGACCATGAACGTGCTCTCGCCGCGCGAGACGTTGTCGCTCGCGCCGACGCGCGTGAGGATGCGATCAACCACGCCGATGCGCGCGCGCCGCGCCGGCACGAACGAGCCCATTTGAGCCAAAATGCAGATGAGCGCGACCTGGCGCATGAGCGTGGATTTCCCGGCCATGTTGGGTCCGGTGATCATCCAGAGACGTATCTTCTCTGCATCGAGGGCAACGTCGTTGGGAACGAAGCGGCCATCGGCTGCGAGGTGCTCGACCACCGCGTGGCGACCGTCTTCGATGGAGAGCGAGAGCGATGCGTCGACGTCGGGCCGAGCGTAGTCGCATCGATGCGCGTGCTCGGCCAGAGCGCATGCGACGTCGATCTCGGCGAGCCGAAGCGCGGCGCGCTGGATGCGAAGGGCATCCTTCTCGAGAACCGCGATGGTGTCGTTCCACAGCTCGGCTTCGCGCTCGGCGCATCGCTCTTCCGCGTGCGCTATTTTATCGGCGAGTGCTTCGAGCTCGTCGTTCGTGTAGCGCTCGCCCGTCGCGACGGTTTGCTTGCGACGCCACACGCTCGGAGCCTTGCTCGTGTGCGAGCGCGTCACTTCGATGTAAAATCCGAAGACGCGCGTATAGCGAACCTTGAGGCTCGCGATCTGCGTCTCCTCGCGCAGGCGCGCCTCGAGGTCGACGATCATCTGCTGACCGTTTTGCGAAACCTTGCGCCACTCGTCGAGATCGGTATCGAAGCCTTGTCGCAGCGCGCCGCCATCCGACACGCGAAGCGGTGGCTCGTCGGCGATGCGCGCATCGAGCAGCGCACGGGATTCGGCGCACGTCTCGATCCATGACTCGCCATCGCGAACGCCGAATGCGTCGCGACCCGACAAATCTGGAAAGCGTTCGAGCGCTCGTGCGAGCGCGGGCAAAAGCGCGAGCGTTTCGCGCATGGCGGCCAAATCCCGCGGGAAAACGCGACCGAGCACGACCTTGATCACGAGCCGCTCGAGATCGCGTGCGCGTGCGAGCGCGTCGCGAATCTCGCGCCGTAGCCCGGGTTGCGTGACGAAGAGCTCGACGCCATCGAGCCGACGGCGAATCTCGGCGACGTCCGTCTTGGGTGCGAGCAATCGCCGACGCAAGAGGCGCGCGCCCGGAGCCGTGCTTGTCTCGTCGATTTCCGCGAGGAGCGAGCCGCGCGATTCGCCCGTCGTGGTTCGGACGAGCTCGAGGTGCGCCTGCGTTGCGTCGTCGAGCATCATGGTGTCGCCAAGCTCGTAGACCGCAAGACGTCGAATCGGTGGATCCTTCCCCGCTTCGCACTCACGCGCCTCCGCGATAACGCGCGCCGCCGCACGCCGCACGAGCGCGCTCGCATGCTTTGGCTCGTCGCCGAGAAACTTCGTGAGCCACGCATCGCCGCCTGCGACCGAATACGTGTCCTCACGCACGACCGCACGTGGCCGCGCCGCACGCAAGATGTCAGCGGCGACTTCGCTCCCCGCTGCGGCGAGAACTTCGGCGGGGTCGAGCTTCACGAGCTCTGCGCCCGCGGTCGCTGCGTCCGCAGCCTCGCATGCGATGAGCTCTCCCGTCGACATGTCGAGCGCTGCGATCCCGAAACGTGCATCGGCGCCGGCGCCTTCGACCGACACGGCAACGAGCCAGTGATTTTTCTTCGCGTCGAGCCCGCCGTCGTCGAATGCGATCCCGGGCGTGACCACGCGCACCACTTTGCGTGGCACGATCCCCTTGGTTTTGGCCGGATCCGCCATTTGCTCGCAGATGGCGACTTTGAACCCTTGGTCGAGCAGCCGCTGAATGTACGAGCCCGCCGCGTGATACGGCACGCCCGCCATCGGGATCGCGTTCTCCTTGTCTTTGTTTCGCGCGGTGAGCGTCAGGTCGAGTGCGCGCGCGGCGATGCCTGCGTCCTCGTAGAAGAGCTCGTAGAAATCTCCCATCCGAAAAAAGAGCAGCGCATCCGCGTGCTCCGCTTTCGCTTCGAGGAACTGACGCATGACCGGCGTCGCGCTCTCGAGCCGCGCGTCTTGCGTCGTCTTCCCCGCCATCGGTCAGAAGAACGGGCTGCCGTCGGCGATCGCGAGCGTGTTGAGGTCGATGATGAAGAGCCCTTCAGCCGACGCATCGACCACGGCGATTGCGCCGAGCGGGCCGACGAACATCGACGAACGCGGCGACACCGACGTCGAGAGTGTCGTGAGGCTGATGCCTTGCGCGCCGTAGCTGCCACGCGTCGAGAATTGGTAAGTGTCGTCGCGAATCGAAATCGAGAACGCGGACTTGGCGTCGTCACCTTTGGCGACCGGCGCCGCCAGGAAAAACGAGAACGCCGGGTTGCGCATCGCGAACGGGCTGTTGCGCGTCGGGTTGGCCGCCGTGGGCAGCGTGGAGAACACCGAGAGCTCGGGCGTGCGCGAGTTCATCAGCACGAGACGCGAGTCGCACGAATCGACGCATGCGCCCGATGCGTCTGCGACCACGTGATGCAGATAAAGGTTGTTCGCGCCGAGAGCGACCCACTCTGCGCCCGTGCGAACGCGGAAATGCGCCTGATTGTGGAAGCAGCACTGCGCAAGCTTGAAGTCGGCCTGCGGGGAAGTGTCGCGCGGAACGATGAGTCGCCCGTTGGTCGGACGATTGGTGGTGTCCGTGTAGCCGTAGCGGCCGAGCACGAGCTTGCTCTCGGTCGCCTCGAGAATGGGGAAATCGCGCTGCACGTTTTGGTCTGCGCCGTAGATTCCGAACTTGTCGATGCAGACTTGCTGGCGAAGCATGCCGACGTTGTCGTCGTTGTCCGGCGCGAGCGACTCTCCTTTGGTCGTCGCCATGTCGTTCCAGCAGTCGTTGTGAACGAGCCATATCGGATCATCGAGGAAGTCGGGGACGACTCCGGCTTCCTGCCCGCCCGTGATGTCGTCTGTAATCTGCACGTAATCGCCGACGCGCTGGTCGAACAGGATTGGGATGTACGTAGTGGTGTCGGTGGGTTTCGTCATCACGGCGTCGTCGACTTGCATTGCCGCGAAGCGCTGGAGGCCGAGGCGATGGTCTTCGATGCCGTGACCGCAAAAGAAAGCGGTCGCGCTCGAGAACGACATCGTCGAGTAGCCGTCGTCAGTGCCGACGTTGGCAACGATGCCGTCGAGCCCTGGGAGCACGCCCTCGTAAACGATGTTCCACGTTTGGTCGACGTGAACATCGGGGATGTCGTGCGCCATAAACACGTTGGGAACGTTTTGTGGGCTCGAGACCACCGACGACGCGAACTCGGGGAGCGCGCCGGTGAGAACCGGATAGGGCCTGTCTGTGAGCGAAACGGGGGCGCTGTTCACGAGCAGGATGGGCGTGGTTGTGAGCGCAGGAGCGTGGAGGCCCCCTGTCGGATCGTCTTCGAGCAAGTTCACGGAGCGCACGCGATTGGGCTGAATCACGGGCCAGAACCCTTCGTTCGTGACCCACTGATTCACGCCGCCATCGACCGAGATGCCGCTGTCCGGGCCGGCGGTGGGCGCTTTGTAAGGGTCGAGATCGCCGGAGCCTGCGACCTGTTGCGCGAGGGCAAGCGCGCCGGGTGGTGCACCGTTCAAGTAAATCGGTCGGCGGCATGGCGCGTCCCAATCGTCGACGTCGATGGCGACGACTTGGCCGTTCGTCATCGTTGCAAATGCGAACACGCCACGAAGACGCTTCGGTCCGAGCGGCACGGAGATCGTCCCGTTTTCTCGGTAGTACGCGCCTGGATCCGTCGGCGCGCCGAGCGTAAGGTCACCGGCGTTCGGATTCGGGTTGCACAAGAGGCCCGTCTGCGCAACGCCGCCT
The DNA here is from genome assembly GCA_038239005.1 of Polyangiales bacterium. Classification (GTDB taxonomy): domain Bacteria; phylum Myxococcota_A; class Polyangia; order Polyangiales; family Polyangiaceae; genus DASXHD01. The sequence goes on along the minus strand of JBBSFE010000011.1, from coordinate 61,841 downwards.
TGGCTCTGGCTGGGCACTGGGAAGTCGTGGCGCGCAAACGCAATCGTCGCGACGGGCGACGAAAGCAAAATGCGATCAGGCGCTTGAAGCGGGTCGAGCTCGCCGTTCGGACGCGTCAGTGGCGTGCGTGGTCCGTTCACCGGATCGGTCACGTCGTAGATCATGATGCTGCCAAGGCCGTTGGGGTCGATGGCATAGAGGAAGCGCTTGTAGTCGCGCGTGACGGGGCTCACTGCGAGCTCGCTCGTCGTTACGACGCGCGAAGGTTGGATGATGCTCGTCGCGAGGAGCGGCGCGATCTCGGTGAGCGTGCCGGGCGTTTGCGTATCGATGACGTGAATGAACGGCATCGCGACATCGGAAACCCACACGAAGCGACCATCCGTTGCGATTCCTCCGCCGTGAACGATCTTGCCGGGCGTTGTCGTCACGGGTGACGCATCGGGGGCGCCGCCATCGACAGCGCCGACGTGCGCGAGCCCGGGACACGACCAGAGCGGCAAGTTGTAGTTGCCGGACGGTTGCACGGGCCCCGAGCCCCTCGATGAAAAAAGATCGATGCCGCCATCACCGGCGCCGCCATCGGTCGCGTAAGGAACGCCATTCGGCCAGTTCGGACCGGGCGTCCACGCGGCGGGCAACGCGGATTTGTTTTCTGCGAGTTGGATGACCGATTTCAACGGGCACTTCGTGAGCGACCCCGGCGCAATTGTTCCGTCCGTGAATGCTGCGGTGTCGATCAAACCGACTTCCGCCTGCTCATCGACGCCGTTGCCCGGCATCACGACGACGATTTCGTAACCTTGTGTCGCTCCGCCGCCTGCATCTCCAGGCACGCCACCGGTCGGCACGATCACCATGCGACCCGGCGCTTGCGGAAGCGCACACGCCGGCCACGTGGGGAGAGAAACTTGCTCGGCCGCTTGCGAAGGCTCGTCGAGAATCTCGGAGTCACCGAGGAGGTGCGTCGCCGGAATGCCGTAAATCGCCGGCTTGTTCGTCTCGGCGGCGGTGACGAAGACCATCTGCGCATCCGGCGTGACGGCGACGTCCGTCGGATTTTTTCCGACGGGCAAGAAGTTGATGCCGGGAAGCGCGCGACTCGTGTCGATGACCCGGCCAAGCGTGAGATCGACCACGGCGAGCTCGCCACGGAGCGTCTGCGTGACGACGGCAATCGTGTGGAACGTGAGCGTCGTTGGGTCGACGCCGGTCGCGACGGGCGCGCAGTGATCGAGCGATACCGCCACCGCCGGGATCGGGCCCGCGCCCGCATCGCCTTCGCCGAGCACTTGCAGGCACAAGATGTCCATGCGGCCCGCACCTTCGAACGTGCGCACAGCAACGTTGGTGGGCGTTTGCCCGCAGCTCGACCCGGACGCTACGAGCGCCGACGCGAGCGCGAGCGTGGCCACGAGCCCGCCCGAAATCCACGCGAGCTTCGCCCTCTCCGCGAGCCACTTTCGCATCAGCTTCCCTTCGGCGAGGTGGGAACGCCGACGGTATAGACGACGGTGAAGACCGTGCTCTTGTCCGCTGTGCTGTTGTCGAGGTCGATGACTTGCAAATACGACTGCGAGAAGCTGCCGACGTATGCGAAACGGAATTTCTTGAGGCCGAGATCGGCGTCGCGCGGATCGATCGCCACCGCATCGCCGCGTGCGGCACCGTTGAAGTCGAACGGATCGAACGCGAGCGAGAAGGGCCCGAGGCCGACGGGGATGATGGCATCGATGCTTTCGTTGTCTGGATCGTAGACGACGATCTGGCTCGCATCGAAGCAGACGACGAACACGCGGAGCGCGTAGTTTCCCGCCCTGTTGATGATCGGCGCAATGTGCACGGACGACGGACCGGCCGTGGGCGCGAGCGGAACCGACTTCGTGAAGAATGCGAGGTCGGGGGCGTAGCTCCCACTCTGCGTGATGGGCTCGCCCACTTGCCCCACGAGCAGCGACGACGGGCCACGGCTCGCGACGAACACGCGCGCCGGAAGCTGCGCACACGCTTCGAGCTGCACTGGGTAATCGGGAGCGGTCGTGTCGAGCGCGGCCTTGCAGCGAATGCGCGGCGATGGATCCATCGCGATGCCGCGCGCGAAGTCGGTCGCGCCGGCGTTGATGTTCAGCGTGTAGTCGGCTTCGTTTTGCAAGAAGGGTCGGAACGGGTTCGAGTTTTGGATGCCGATGTCGCTGTAGTAGCGAAGAAGCGCGACCTGGGGGGCGGCGCGGCTCGTCTCGAGGAACGCGGGCCGCGGCAGAACCGCTTTGCATGCGTCCGAATTCCTGTCCGGGATGCATTCGGCAAAAGCGTCGGGATCGTGCGGGATCGCCGCGACGCCGATGCCGCCCGTGGGCACACCGCCGAGAACGAATTGAATCGAGGGCATCAGCTTCGGCGGCTCGGCGAGATAGGGCGCGTCGGGTGTGAACGTCGCGAAGAGCGACGTGTTCGCGGCGCTCTGATGCGTGATGACGATCGAAGCGCCGTCGTCCGATTGCGCCATGCCGAAAGGCTCGCCGGGCATGGTGATGAGGCGCGAGTCGCCGGGTTGCCCGGGATCGTTGCCCGCGTGATGGGTTTTGTCGCAGCGACGATGCGCGTCGCGCGTGCCGCAATCGAGCCTGAACGGCGCGTACGTATCGGCGGTCGCCGCGGGGTCGGGCGCGACGGCGGGATCGTCGTCGATGATGTCGGCCCACGTGAGCGATGCATCGCCGCGCACGGGGACGAGCACGCGCGAGAAATTCGGACCGCCCTGCGACGGCATGCTCATCGAAAGCTGGATGTCGCTCGCGAACGCGCCAATCGCGACGGAGTCGCGCATGTAAAAGGAGGCGATCGTCGGCGGAGCGCACGCCCAACCCGTCGCGACGCCGGCGTCGTTGAGCGTCGAAATTACGGGCGGCCCGCCAGGGCACGAAGCATTCGGATCGGGCGGTCGCGCGAGCGGAAGATTGGGGTTGGTTGGATCTTGGATCGCCATCGCCGTGTGGCGACGAATCAGATGCAGGTCGAGCGATTGGATCGTGCCGCCGTTCCATTGCAAGTCGAAGTCGGAGTTGACCGCGTAGAGGACGTTGCCGCCCTTCGATACCGTCAGGCCAACGGGAAAGTAAAATCCGAACGCGGGCGGATCGACACCCTCGCCGGCAGCTGGGTAACAGGCGACGTATGTGCTTACAGCTACGAAAGTGGCCGCAAGGAAAGAGAGATTGCGCAAGCGCATCCGCCGCGCACCGTACTCCAAAGCATCCTCAAATCGACGGTTTTTCCGAGGACTCAGAAATTATTGGATTGCAGGTCAACGATGATGACGCCGCGCTTCTCTTCGTCGCGGGGCGGGATGACCTGCGGCATCATCGGCTCCATCGGCAGCTCGAGATGTGGCTGGATCTGACGCGTGCGTTCTTCCGTCTCGCGCTTACGAATCTGCTCGATGATGAAGGGAGGAAGCATGGGTCGCCTGTTTGTAGCTAACGTAGCAACGTCGTCCGTGTGGTCAAGAGAACGGCCAACTTCAAACTCGGTATAAGATGTCTAGGCACCTACACTTCTTACTGGTGTGCGTCATGGCGCTGTGCGTCGTGCCCGCAGCGCGCGCGGCCTACGAAGGCACCAGCAACGACTGGGATGGCCTCACCGATTTCGTGCAGCTCGCCAAGGACGAGGCCGGGCCGGGCAACGTCGTCGTCTCGGGATCGCTCGATTACAGCGCGCTCTCACCACAAGATGCGGTGATTTTGCTGCATCCGGAGAACACGCTCGACCTCGAGTCGCTGTCGCGGTTTTTGCGCGAAGGCGGTCGCGTCGTCCTCTTCGACGACTTCGGCACTGGCGATGACCTTCTGACGCATTTCCAGATTCAGCGTGTACCGCTACCGGAGCACCCCGCACTCGAGCTGCGTCACAACCCGACGCTCGCCATCGCAGAGCCGGCCGAGCACCAGGCTTCACACGGCGTGACGCGCGTCGTTTTGAACCACGCGAGCGGCGTGCAGCACAAAGATTTGTCGCCCCTCCTTTATGTACGCGGCGACGACGGGTCCAAAGTTTACGTGGGCCTCGCGGGCGCGGTCGAGAAAGGGCACTTGCTCGTCGTTGGCGATGCTTCGGTGCCCATCAACGCGATGCTGCGTTTTCCGGGCAACCAAACGTTCTCGCGCAACGTCCTTCACTACGCGTACACCGGCGTCGGCGACGTCGCGGGCCACGGCAAGATTCACATCGTGAGCGGCGCGTTCGAGCAAGTCGGCACGTATGGAGAAGCGAGCGATTCGGCCCTCGGCAAGCTGCACGTAATTTCGGACGCGCTCAAATCGCTCAAGCGCGATGGGCTTCCGCCGGCCATCGCATACGTCCTCGCAGGCGTGATGACGCTCGCTCTCGGTCTTTGGGTGTGGACGCGCGCAACGCGAGTGCACCGCGCATCGACGCCGCGTTACGTGAAGAAGATCCCACTCGCGGCGCAAGGCGGTGTCGCTGGTCACGCGGCAGTCATCGCCGCCAAGGGAACGACGCGCGCTCTCGCGGTTCTCGAAATCAAGACGGCGCTCGAGGAAGAGCTCTGCGCCGCGCTCGAGCTCGATCGCGCCCCCGCACCGGACGAGCTCTCGCAACGCGCGCGATCGGCAGGGCTCCTTTCGGTGGAATCGGCGCGAACGCTGCGTGCGCTTCTCGCATACATGGGCCAGGTCGAAACGCTCGTGCTTTCGCGGCGCGCCGAGGCCATGAAACGCGTTCGCGACGCCGACGTTCTTCGGTGCTCGGCGGAGGCGCAGGCCATCCGGGACGAGGTTCGCGCGCGTCAGAACGCGGCATGATAGAGTCCGAGGGCTCGTGCAGGCCGTAGCGAACAACGAGGTCCAAGCCGCCAAAGAGCGCGTGGACGAGCTACGCCGTGAGGTGTCGCGCATCTACATCGGTTCGACGCGCTCGCTCGATCTGATGCTCGTTGCCCTTCTCGCGAAGGGTCACGTTTTGCTCGAAGGCGTGCCGGGCGTCGCAAAAACCACCCTCGTGAAAGCCTTTGCGGTCGGGCTCGGCTGCACTGCGCGACGCATTCAGTTCACCCCGGATTTGATGCCCGCGGACATCACCGGCACGTACGTGCTGTCGCCACGCGAGGGAACGTTCACGCTTCGTCCCGGCCCCGTGTTCGCGAACGTCGTGCTCGCAGACGAAATCAATCGCGCGCCCGCAAAGACTCAATCGGCGTTGCTCGAAGCCATGCAAGAGCGGCAAGTCACGATCGAAGGCGATCGGTACGAGCTACCGAATCCGTTCCTCGTTCTCGCGACGCAAAACCCGATCGATCTCGAAGGCACGTATCCCCTGCCCGAGGCGCAAATCGACCGCTTTCTCGTGCGCGTTCCCATGGGCTACCCGACGGCACGCGAAGAAGCGCAAATGTTGAAGACGTTCGGCAACGAACCACCGACGTCGCGCGCCGTGCTCACCGCACAAGACGTCCAACAGATTCAATCGGTCGCAGCGCGCATCCACGTCGAAGACGATCTGCTCGACTACGCCGTCGCGCTCGCCGCCTTCACGCGCAATCATCCGCGCGTCGCGCTCGGCGCTTCACCGCGCGCGTCGCTTGCGCTTCTTCAAGCGGCCAAGGGTTATGCGCTCCTCGGTGGGCGCCCGTTCGTCGCCCCCGACGACGTGCGCGCTATCGCGCCGAGCGTTCTCGGCCACCGCCTCGTTCTCTCGGCAGACGCCGACCAAGACGCACGCGTCCGCCAACACGTGGTCGACGAAGCCCTCGCCAAAGTCGGCTACCGCCGCGGCGTCCGCGCCGTTTAGATCATTTCGGCGGGACCACCACGTTGTTGATGGAGCGAACGCTCATGCCGACGGGATACGCGTAGCTCACGGCCTGCGTGTAGAAGCCGGGAAAAGTGGGTGATCCGTATGCGCCACCTGTGGCGGCCGAGCCCCAGCCCCACACGGTGACGCCGAAGGGCGCGGTGGAGCTCATTTGGTGGCGGCCGTTGTTGCATTTGCCGACGCCGATGAAGTTTCCCTTCGAGAGATCCACACGCACGTATTCGTACGCGCCGTCGCCGACGGGTTGCCAGCCGGTGAGTGTGCCGAAGCAATCGAGCGTGACGTCTGCAAATCCGTTCTTGCCGGCCGTGCGCGTGACGACGAGGTTGACCTCGGGATACGTCGGGTCCGTGAAGAACGTGTACGCGCTGAGGAATTGTTTTCCGGGGATGACGTTTACGTATTCTGAGTCGCCGCGGCAATCGCTCGTTTGCATGCCGCCCGGCGCGTACGTGGTGCAGCCGGTCATGTGCGCGGACAAATAGAATGGATGCGCGTCGTCTTGGCTGCGCACGATGAAATTGTCGTCGGCGTAGAGCTCGATGACGTCGCCGAGATTCACCGTGGTGGGTGCCCCGGAGGGATTGGATGGCGAGTACGTGAGCGTCGTTCCGTCGACTAGGCCGATGATGCGGAACGCCATCGACTCGGGCGTGCCCACGTAGCGATCGCGATATTTCACGGCGGCGTACTCGTTGCCGAGAGCGCTCACCGGCGGAATTTGTTGGTGCGCTGAGTCAGCGCAGCACGTCGAGGTTTCGACCGTGAGCTGGCTCGCTGCGCCCCACACGCCGATGGGCTTGTCCGATTGAATCGGGCTGCCCGAGAGCTCGATGGGTTGCGTGAACTGGAGCACTTGGCCCTTCGAGAGCGTGAACGTGACGGGCGAGCCCTGCGCCGACCACGGAACGCCCGTGCCTTGCTCGATGTTCGAGCTCGGTTTGATCGTGACATGCGTGTTGTCTTCTTGCGCGACGATGTCCATCGACGGCGCCGCACTCGGATCGAGCTGCGCAGCGAGACCTTTGTAGGCAGTCGGAAAAAACGCGTTCACCGCAACGTAGTTGGTGTCCCAAACCGACGTCGGAAGAAGGAGCGTCGCGCTCGTCGCTGCGGCGTTGCCACCGCCGTACGGAAGAATGTCGTAGGCGACCGTTGGCGCGCTCGTGCCAATGTGAAACGCGCTACCGAAGCCGGTTCCGTGAACCGCAGCGTCTTCCACGACCGCAGGCGTGATGCCATCGGGGCACGGAATGTCGAAGTTCGTGCTGTCGCTGGGCGTGATGTGCGCGAGAAAGAGAATCGCGACCTCGCCGGGCTGGAGCTGACCGCCGGTGAGCGGCGCGTACGTGATGTTTTTTCCGGTACCGCTCGGGAGGCGCGCGAACTGCGTGACGTCGAGCGAGTTTCCTTTGCGGTCGACCGTGATCGTGACGGGCGCGGTCCACGTGTTCGCGATGTATGCCGCGAAGCACGCGCCTTGTGCGGGCTTCACGAGATCGGGATCGACGCTGTAGTACTCGCAGCCGATCGTGCTCTTGTTGTCCTTTGCGCTGTCGCACGCGGGCACGCACGTGCCGTTCGGTCCGCAACCTTGATCGGCCGGGCACGTTTTGACGACGTTGCCTTGGTCGTCGAGGACGTCGTGGAGATCCGCCGAGCAGTTGATCTTCTCGGGCGGCGTCGCGACGTCTTGAAAGCCGCCATCAGGCGAGAACACCGGCGAGTCGCTCTGCGAACCTGCGTCGTCGTTGCCGCCCGTGAACGGGTGCGAGCCGCACGCGATGACGAACGCCGCCGAAACGAGAGCGAGCTTGATCGAGCTGATCGATTGCATGCGAAAGGCGTATCGCCGAGCTCGCACGATCGCCTCTAAAAGGCCCTGAAACGCGGGCTGCGGTCAGTCGAACGTTGTTTCCGAGCGCGACATCAGGGCATTCTGCGTGTCGAGCCATGCGACTGCATCCCACGCGCCCCACGTTTCACGTCGCGGGGACGGGCGCGGTGATCATCGCGATTGGTTTGCTGATGGGCTTTCCCGGTTTCTTGTCGCGCGGCGGTGCGCCGGCGGTTGTCGCATTCGGCGGTGCGATGCTCATCGCGGTCGCCGCGGGTCGCGCGCTTGCGCTCGGTGCAGTGACGCGCCTTCGCACGGCGGGTTTCGAAATGGTGTGGAATACACCCAAACGCGTCGCGCGCACGCGGCGCGGCGGCGTGGTCGAGCTCGAAGCCGAGCTCCGCAATCGTGGCATCGACGACGTGCGCGGCGTCGCGTTGCGCGTGCTTTCGTCGAGCATGATCGAAGCCGAGCTCACGCCGAAGATCGTCGACCTTCCTCCCGAGAGTCGCGCGTTCGTCAAAGTCACACTGCGCGCGAAACGCGTCGGACGATGGGGCGTGCACGGGATGGCGCTCGAGGTGCGCGGCACCGAGCTCGGCGGCGAAGGGCTCTACGAAGTGCCGCTCATGTTCGCGAATCCGTTCGGCGTCGAAGTGTTGCCCGTCGCGATGAAGATGATGCTCGACTCGCCCGTTGGAGGACGCGCGCGGCGCGGCGTCGAAGCCGGGCGGCCCACGAACCTCACCGGTGAAGGCGATTCGCTCAAAGAGCTTCGCGAGCACGTTCCCGGCGACGCATTCAAACGCATCGCGTGGAAGGCGAGCGCGCGCCGCGGCAAGCTCGTCGTCCGCGAGATGGAGCGCGATCAACGCGACATCGTCTGGCTCGCGCTCGATGCGTCGGTAGAGCTTTGGGCAGGCGAGCTCGGGCACGCGCCGCTCGACCACGCCGTGGAAGAGGTCGCGTCGCTCGCCGTGCGCCATCTCACGAAAGGCGATCGCGTCGGGCTCATCGTGACCGCGTCGCGTTTGCGAAGTTGGTTGCCGCCATCGACGGGGCCCTCACATGCGTCCAAGATTGCGGCCGCCCTCGCGAGTGCTGCGAGCATGGTCGACGCCGATCGATCCGATCTCGACGAAAGCGAAGTGGCAGCGCGCGTGGCCGAGCACGCACGACCGCTCGACCCACGCGGCCTCGCCGACATCCCGCGCGGCAGTCTCGACATGCTGGCGGCACGCGCCGAGGTCTTGCGAACGCGCGCGCCATTCGCGCCGCGATTGCCCTTCGCGGGGAGCGCACGCGAGCGAACCCTTCGGCATTACCTCGCGAGCTTTGGTGTGGAGTGTCCGCCGCGTACCGAGGGTGAGCGCGAGAAGTCGGCGATCGCGATGGCTCACGCGTTCGACAAAGTACTGCGCGAAAAATTGCGACCTAGCGTCGTCTACGCGTGGGCGCCAGCGCCGGAAGAAGGAACCGTGCTCGCGCAATCGGTTCGAAAGCTTCGGGGACGGCACATCGAAGTGCGCTGGCTGCAGCCCGCGATTGATTTGGCGCTTCCCGACGGTGAGGGTGCGAGCTCGGTGACCGATGCCGTTTACGCGGCCGTTCGCGGGCGCGCGGAGGTGCTCGAGCAGCGTGGACGGCGCACGTTGAAGCGCCTTGGAGCGAAACCCGTCGCGCTGCGCCGCTCGTACGGCGAACAAGGCGAAGCGCTCCCAGCGCCGACACAAGGCCGCCCGCTCTCCGCGAGCCTCCTCGCAGAGCCAAACGACGAAGCCCCGCCGCCGAGCTCCGCTCCGCCCGCAAGCGGCGGCGTTCGATGACATTGATCTCGAGGCTCGACGCGCGCGCGATGTTGCGCACCGCCGGTCTCTCTCCAAAAAAATCGTTCGGCCAAAATTTCCTCGTGGCGCCCGATGTCGTTCGTCGCATCGCCGAGGTCGCCGTTCCCGATGGCGAGAGCGATGCCACGGTCATCGAAATCGGCGCTGGCACTGGCGCGCTCACCGCCGAGCTCGCAGTGCGCGCGCGTCGCGTGATTGCAATCGAACGCGACCGCGATCTCGTTCCGCTCCTCCGAGATTTACCGAGCAACGTCGAAGTGGTCGAAGCCGACGCCAAGACGTTCGACTACGCCGCGATCGATCGCTTCATCCTCGCTGGAAATCTCCCGTACCAGCTCACCGGCCCGCTCATTGAACGCGCAACGACGCTCCGCGGTCACGTGACGCGCGTCGTCGTGATGGTTCAGCGCGAGGTCGCCGATCGCATGGTGGCGTCACCATCCACCAAAACGTACGGCGCGCTCACGGTGTTCGTGCGCGCAGCGTTCGACGTGCGCCGAGAGCTCAACGTGTCGCCCGGCTCGTTCTTCCCGCCGCCCGATGTCACGAGCACCGTCATCACGCTGACGCCTCGCGCGATCCACTACGAAGAAACCGAAACCTTCCGCGCTCTCGTCCGCGCGGCCTTCGCGCAACGCCGCAAAACCCTCCGCAACGCGTGGCGTGAGCTCGCTCCGGCGGACGTGCTCGCGAGCGCCGCCCTAGCCGCGCACATCTCCCTCGACGCCCGCGGCGAAACTCTCGACGTTGCGCAGTTCGACGCGATGTCCAGCGCACTCGATGCATCCCACACAGCGGCGCCATAAAATCGGGCCTAAACGGCCGACGGTTGCTTATCGCGCCACCGTTACGTTTACCCACGCAGCGAGGTCGTCGACGAGAATCTGGGCGACGTGACCGTGATGCTTGTTGTCCTCGACGGACGGGGTGCCGCCCCACGAAATGAAAAGATGGTTGAGGTCCGGGTAAAGCTTGAAGACTACGTTCGGGTGTTTTTCGAGACCGTCGTGCCAGAGCGAGTAATCGGCCGTGGATGACACGTTGTAGTCGTGCCCGCCCTGCGCCACGAACATCGAGATCGGCACGCTGGCGGCCGTAGCGACCGGTGAATAGTCCCGCAACAACAGCCAGTACGCGCCGGTGGCGTTGAAAATCGGCTCGTCGGTCTTTAGGTCACTTGCGCTAGCCCGCTCCTGATCGCGCCGCTCCTGAGCGAGCTGTGCGACGAGGTCCTTCCTGTCGGGGTGTAGCTTTGCCAGTTGTTCAGTCTGCTCGACGGCCAACGTCAGCATCGGACGAGCTGGCGCCGCCAACATCGCGATCCCAGCAAGCCCCGGATTGTTGCGAGCGAGCCACGGCGCGAGGTAGCCGCCCATGCTGTGACCGGCGAGCACGATGCGGCTCTTGTCAATCGACGCGAGCCCACGCGCGAGCGACAGCGCGTCGGCGACGCTGGCGAAGTACTCCTCACGAACCGTTATCGGTGGAGGGGGGAGCGGAGGTACATGAGTCCGCTTGTCGTAACGAAGCAAGGCCACGCCACGCGTTGCGAGCCCTTGCGCGAGGTCCTTGAAGGGCTTGTTGCTATCCCCGCCGCTCTCGTCCTCGTCGCCGGGTCCAGAGCCGTGCACCAAAATCACGAGGGGAAACGGTCCCGCGCCGTTCGGTAGTGTCAGATGGCCGGGGAGCGGAGGCGAAGAGCCGACATGAATCGCGCGTTCTGTGTACTTCGCCGGATCCGAATACGAAGGCGACGTCCACGCCGTTTGCGCAGGAAGGACGAAGAAGCCGACGATCTGCGCCTGGTGATTGACGACCACTTCGAGCGTTCTCGTTTCATGCGCAAAACGACCGACGACGAACGCATCCAAGGCACCTCGCTCGCCCTTTACGCTGACGCGTTCGATCGCCTGAAAGTCTCCGAGCTGTCCTTGCGTCGCCTTCCAAAGGTCGGCGAGCTGGTTGGGAGATGCTGCGGAGCGCATCGCGCTGTCGAATGGATGGCTCGCGACTTCGAATTCGCCGTGAGCGAGGTGTTCGACGAATCGTCGCCCGACCAGGGCAGCTGCATTCGTGAAGAAGCCGCGAATTCGACCGTCGCCGGTGAAGCTGACGAGAAAGGCTTCGATGCCGCTCGCGAAGCGAATCAACGCGATGCAAGCAGCCCCATCGCTCAACGACTCGGTGCGAACTTCGACGACGCCCTGGAATGTGCCGTGCGCCTTTGTGATGTCGGACCATAGCAGCTTCAGCTCGTGCGGTGGCAGCACGGCGCGCATGTGGTCGTTGAAGTGCTGCTCCGCACGCCATTCGTCTCCGTGCGCGAGCCGCTCCAGAAATATCCGGCAACGTGTCTCGGTTGTCCTTCGCTGGGAGCGGGTATGGAAGCTGGGTGACCGCACGCGAGGGTGATCACCAGAAACAAAAGGCGGGTCGCTTTGCGCAGGCGCCACACGCAGACATCGTACGACTTCCGCCGACCGAAGCCACGCGAGCTACGGCGGCTGAGGAAGTGCGTTCTAGGTCTTGGGCCGTTCGTGCAGGCGGACGAGGCCGCGGCGACGCCAACCGGTGCCTCCTAGCCACGTGCGCGATGTAGCGACCGGGCGTGGGGTGTCCGTGTGCGTGATGCGTGCGGCGAATCCGTCGAACCACGGAGCCGACGAGAAACGGTCGACACCGGCGAGCAGGCGTTGGCCGTGTTTGCGAGCATTCATCAGCACGTAAACGATGGCGTTGCGCACCTCGCGCGGCGTCTTGAGCGCGCGGGCGTCGTAGCGATCGTCCCACACTTGCCCGCGGACACCGAGTGCGCGATTCACCGCACGCGCGAGCCGCACGATGAGCCCACGCGTGCCTCGCGAGAGGACGTCCGCGTCGTGAGCCTCGACGATGAGATGCACGTGATCGTTCTGCAGCGAGAACTGCACCACGCGAAACCCCTCCCCCACTGCGGGCGACCGATTCGCGCCCGCCACCGCCTTACGCACCTCCCGCAAGATGGCGCTCTCACGAAACGGCGGTAGCCCACCACGTGCACGCAACGTGACATGCACCGGGTGCGCCGCGCGATGCACGGGTCGCGCGCGATGCGCGACCGCGCCGCGCCCCTTCCGCACGGGCTTCCGGCCCGCCCCCTCGCGCTTGCCGCCCCAAGTGCGAAATTCGAATGCCGTCTGCCGCATCTTGATTGGGCTATCTTTACCAGGCTCCGCGACCACGTCAAGCCCGTGCCTCCTTTGTCGCGACTTTCCGCGACCTAAGACAGCCGCGAAGGCGCCCAAGGCTGTCTCTTAGGCCTCGGTGACCCGCGGCTTAGTGGCCGCCGGGGCGGTAGGTTTCGCCGAGGCTCGTGAGGGCTTTGATCGCGTCGCGGCGGTCGGGGTCGTTCATCGGGGCGATTTCTAGGAAGCGGCGATACATCGTGATCGAGTCCGCGCGTTTGCCGCTGCGGTTGAGCGCTTCGGCGCCTGAGAATTCGGCGGGCGCGAGCCATGGCGGACGAGCGTCTTGTTTGAGCGCGTCGTCGACTGCGGCCGAGAGGTGCGTGGCCGCTTCGTTCGCGTTCCCGTGCTCGAGCAGCAGCTTGCCGTAGCGGTAGTGCCAGTACGGTATGCGTGCGTTGCCCGCGATCGCTTTCTGCCAGTTCGCGATCGCCGCGCCGGGATCGTTTTTGTCCTCGTAGCATTCCGCGATCGTGGCGTACGCCTCGATGCGGGCGGGCCGAAGCTCGAGCGCGTGACGTAAATCCTTGAGCGCGTCTTCGACGGCGAGGCGTTTTCGTTCGAGCACACCGCGCTGCCAGTAGGCGTCGGCGAGAAGCTGATCGAGCGCGAGCGCTTTGTCGATCTCGTCTTGTGCGAGCCCGAGCTGTGCGGGGCTCGATTCGTTCGCGGCGCGCGCAACGTAGAGGTGATACTCGGGCCGGTTTGGGTCGAGCTCGACGGCGCGTTTCAAGTAACGCATCGCTTCGTTCGTGGAGCCGTCCTTCAAGAAGAGCGCGCGACCGAGGTAGTGATTCGCTTCCGCGCTCGTCGGTCGCTTGTCGAGCACCTTGCGGAGCATCGGTAGCGCGTCGTCACCGCGGTTGCTCGCGACGTATGCAGCGCCGACGCGAAGCTGCAAGTCTGCGTCGTCGGGTGCACGCGCGAGCGCGTTCTTGAATTGTTCGAGCGCGCGATCGATCTCGCCCGACTCCTCGAACAAGAGGCCGCGCTCGAGCGCGAGACCGGGATAGTCCTTGTCGATCGCGAGAACTTGATCGAACTCCGTCGACGCGAGATCGGTTTTTCGCATATGGCGATACGTGACGCCGAGCTTGAAGTGCGTCGAGAGGCTCGTCGGTGCGAGCTCGAGCGCGTGACGGAAGTGCGCCACCGCGTTTTCGTATTTGCCTTGCGCGGCGTCGTACTCGCCAAACGCAACCGCCACGGGCGCTTCATCGGGGAGCTTCGTTTTTGCGTCTTCGATGACGGTTTGCGCGTCCTTGTCACGGTTGTGCGCGACCAGAAGCGTCGCGAGCCCGATGTACGGCTCGACCGCCGTGGCGTCCTTCGCTTGCGTGAAGTCGATCGCTTGTCGCAAATCTTTTTCGGCATCGCCGATGTTGCCGAGAGCGCTCTCGGCTTGTGCGAGCGCGAAGGTGATGCGCATCGAGCGCGGGAACTTGGTGCGCGCCGCGACGAGCTGATCTTTGGCTTCCTTCAATCGTTCGAGCTTGATCTTCGCGAGCGCGTCGTAAGCGATGCCGACTTCGTCGTCGGGTCGTGATTGGAGCGCAGTATCGAACCGCGTGAGCGCCTCTGTGAAACGGCTCTCTTGGTAGAAGACGGTTCCCTGGCCGATGAGCGCATCGACGTTTCGGTTGTCGAGCTTGAGCGACGCATCGAACGCGGTGCGCGCATCGCCGGCGCGGCCGCTCGCCATGAAAATTCGCCCCCGGTTGGCAAGCGCTTGGGCGACCTCGGTGCTCGCAGAAAACGGTTTTGCTGGCCCCTCGATGACCTCGGTGAGGTCCGCGAGCGCGTCGGTGTCGTTGCCCTTCTCCATGTATCGCTGCATCGCGCGGAGCACGAGCGCGCCCGGGTGATGTGGCGACGCCGCGAGCGTGGCGTTGCACTCGCTCCCAACCGTGGGCCAGTCGTGGGCGATGTTGGCGGCGCGCGCGAGGCCATAGTGCGCTTGCGCCGTTGCGCCGAGCTTGAGCGCCGTGTCGAACGCCGTCTTTGCCGCTTTCGCGTCGCGTGCGCGCAGCTCGACTTCGCCGCGCAAGAGCGCGATGTCGCGTTGAATCGGATCGCCTGCATCACGTTTGCTCGCAGATTCGAGGTCGCCGCGCGCTTTCGCGAAATCGTTCGCGACTGCCGCCTGTGCTGCGAGCGCAACGTTCAAGTATGGAACTTCACTGCGCGTCATGAGCTCCGACAGGAGCATCTTGGCTTTCGCGTCGCGATCAACGTCCGGACCGAAACGCGTCTCGTAGGCGAGCGCCGCAAACACGGCGTAAGCGCTGAGCCCCGAGGCGCGGGGCATCTTCCAGTGTGCGGCGAGCAAGTCGTCGACCGACGCCTGCGTCTCCGGATACGTGTCTTTCGTCGCGCGGGTCCGCGCCGCACCAGATTGCGAGTCGGTGAAGGCTTTGTAGTCCTTCTCGTGAAGCATGTCGCCGAGCGTGAGGTAGCCGAACGCGCCGTGCTTCGTGAGATGCAGCGCACCTCCGCCGGCGAGCGCGAAGAGGAGCAGCACGAACAATACGCGCGGCGCACGCGATGGCGCCGCCGGCATGGCATCGCGATCGCGCCGATTCGATGTCGTCTGAATCGGAAGCGAAACTTCCGTCGAGCCTAGGTTTCCGCCGCTCGCGCCTGCCGGTGGCACGGACGCTTGAGGAAGCGAGAGCTCATCGGACGATGAGAGCAGAGCGGGAGCCTGAGACTCCGCTTGCATCGGGCTAGCCGCCTCCGCCGGGCCTCCGAGATCGAGCTCACCATACGCGAGCGCGTTTCCGGTTTTCGGCGGGGTCGAAAACGGCGGCGGCGCCATCGGCGCGAGCGACGACGGCTGCAGTTGCGGCGGCGGAGGAGCCGCAGGCTGCGATGGCGGCACGCTCCGCAAATCGGCTGCGCCGAGATCGAGCTCTGCAAACGCGTTTTGCGGCGGAGGCTCACGAAGGGCGGAAGCCTCGCGGAGAGCGGGAGCCTCGCGGAGAGCGGGAGGCTTCGGCGGAGGCGCCGAAAGCGGACCGAGATCGACCTCGCCGAAATCGAGCGACGGTGGGGCACCGCTCGATCCTGGCAAGAGCCGACTGTCATCGACGGTCGAAGGAAGCTGCTGACCAACGACAGGCATGACGTTCGCGACCGCGGGGAGCGCCGACGCGACGATCGGCAATTGCTCGCGCGTGTCGAGCGAGGGCAAATCGATTTCACCGAACGCCGGCTCCGGTTTGCGCGACGGCAGTGACGCCGCGAGCGAAGGAAGGCCGACGAGCGGCGCGGGAAGATCGGCCGCAGGTGGTCCGAGATCGAGCTCGAGATCGTCGCGCTTCGGAAGCGGCTTCACTTGTGGAGGATCGAGCTCGAACGAGACCTCGGCGGGCTGAGCTCTCGCCTTCGGTGGCGTGGCTCGAATGGCGGGAAGATCGCCAGCGACGGCGGGAAGATCGATCTCGCCAAACCCGCTCGATGTGTTGAGCGTTGCGGCGGGCGGAGCAGGCGCGGGCGGAGCAGGCGCGGGCTTCGGACGCGGTGCGGGGTAGTCGTCGACGCTTCCGAGCGCAGCAGGTAGCGATGGATATTTTTCTCGTTCGGGCGTGCGCACCGCAGGAAGATCCGCCCCGAAATTCGGAAGCGGCGCAGGAGCCGGAGGCTTTGCGGCAATCGGCGGCGGGCGCGGCGGCAAGGGCCGCGGTGGAACGTTCTTCGGCGGCGCCGGACGAGCCGCCGGCAGATCGATTTCGACCATCGGTGGTTGCGGCGATGGAGGCGACGGCGCCGGCGGCGCAGCGACGGGAGGTGCGGCGCGTGGCGGTGCGGCCTTCGGTGGAACGGGCGGCGCTTTCGGCAACCCGGCCTTTGCTGCGGGAAGCCCAGGCTCGTCAGCGCCGGCGCCGAGACCGACCATTGTCATCTTGCCGCCTTTGAGAAGCGTCTTCGGTGCGGGCCCCACATCGGCGGGTGCGTTGGGGCTGGCGACGGAAAATGTGTGCCCACATTTCGGGCACCGCATCTTCAACCCGTGCGGCGGGACGCGGCGCTCATCGACTTGGTACGGCGCGTGACACGACTCGCACTCGATCCGCAGCATTCGGGTGCAAAGGGTACCACACGGCGCGCCGCGCTCGCAGAAACGAGATACCGTGCTCGGCGATGGACGACGCGTACGAAGCTCGGCTCGACGCGCGATGCGACGCGCTCGCCTCTTTGTGCGTTCACGCGGGCGAAGCCGAGAACGAAATCCGCGCGCTCGCGACGCCCATCGTTCTCGCGAGCGCATTTTCCTTCGACGACGCCGCGCACGCCTCGGCCGCGTTTCGCGGTGAAAACGACGCATACATTTACGGCCGGTGGGGAAATCCGACGGTCGAGGCGCTCGAAGCGAAGCTCGCTGCGCTCGAAGGCGCCGAAGCCGCATGCGCAACCGCGAGCGGAATGGCCGCAGTGTCTGGTGCGCTCCTCTCCGTGTGCGAATCCGGCTCGCACGTGATTGCGCCGCGCTCCATGTATGGCGAGAGCGCTCGACTTCTCCGTGAGCGCCTCCCCAAGCTTGGCATCGACACGACATTCGTCGACGCCGCCACGCCCGAAGCCTACGCCGCTGCTGCCACGCCAAAGACGCGTGTATTCTACATTGAATCGCCCAGCAACCCGACGCTCGCCGTTGCCGATGTCGCGGGCATCGTGGCTGCGGCGCGTGCGTCGAACGCGACCACGATCGCAGACAACACGTTCGCGACTCCGTTCTGCCAAACGCCGCTCGCGCTTGGCGTCGACCTCGTCGTTCACTCGATGACGAAAGCGCTCGGCGGCCACGGCGACGCCATCGGTGGCGTGATCGCAGGCTCGAAGGAGCGCGTTGCCAGCGCGTTCGACACCGTCGTGAAAGGCTTCGGCGGCGTGATGTCGCCGCTCACGGCTTACCTCGTGGCACGAGGAATGATTACCTTCGCACTCCGCCAGCGGCGCGCATGCTCCACGGCTGCACGCCTCGCGCGCGCTCTCGCGTCGCACGCGGGCGTCGCGAAGGTGCATCACCCGTCGCTCTTGCCCGCGCGCGAGACAAAGAGCCTCCACGCTTTTGGATCGCTGCTTTCGTTCGAAGTCCGCGGCGATGCACGCTCCGTTCTCGAGCGCGTTCGAGTCGTCACGCATGCTGTGAGCTTGGGCGATGCGCGTTCGCTCATCACTCACCCTGCAACCACGACGCACGCGAGCATGCCGGCTGATGCGCGCGAGCGGGCAGGAATCACGACCGGTCTCTTGCGGCTGAGCGTCGGTCTCGAATCGCCGAATGACCTCGAGCATGATTTGCTGTCGGCGCTGAGTTAAGCTGGCCGACTTGCCATGGGCCGCACTCCGTCAAAGTTTCCGACTGCCAAAGCGGATCGGATCACGGTCGTCAGTGCGCGCCAGCACAACCTGAAGGACGTCACCATCGAGCTCCCGCGCGGAAAGCTCGTCGTTCTGACGGGTCCGAGCGGCTCGGGAAAATCATCGCTCGCGTTCGACACCATCTACGCGGAGGGCCAGCGCCGCTACGTCGAGTCGCTCTCGGCGTATGCGCGGCAGTTCCTCGAGCAGCTTCCGAAACCCGATGTCGAGCGCATCGATGGCCTCTCACCGGCGATCGCCATCGAGCAGCGTCCGCTGTCGAAGTCGCCGCGCTCCACGGTCGGCACCGTCACCGAAATCGCCGACTACCTGCGCGTTCTCTACGCGCGCGCTGGCGTTCCCCACTGCCCCAATTGCGGCAAGCGCATCGAAGCGCAAACGGTTCAGCAAATCGTCGATCGCATCATCGGCATTGGAGATACGGCACGCATCCTTCTTCTTGCGCCGGTGTGCCGCGCGCGCAAAGGCGAGCTCAAGCTCGAGCTTGATCGATTGCGCCGTGAAGGCTTCGTGCGCGCGAGAATCGACGACATCATCGTGGACCTCGGCGACGAAATCGAGCTCGACCGGCAAAAGCCACACGACCTCGACGTCGTCGTCGATCGCATCGTCCTCAAAGACGGAATCAAGGGCCGCGTCACCGACAGCGTCGAGCTCGCGCTGAAGCTCGGTGAAGGTCGGCTCCTCGTTCAACAAGAAGATGCGCCCGATCCGATCTGGCTCTCGGAGCGTTTCGCGTGCGTTGATTGCGGCATTTCGCTTCCGCCGATCGAGCCGCGCATGTTCTCGTTCAACGGCCCGCACGGCGCGTGCCCCGCATGCGATGGGCTCGGCGCACGCACTGTGGTCGACCGAGAGCGCGTCATCGGCGACCCGCAGCGCACTCTGCGTGAAGGTGTCGTGCTCGCGTGGGGTCGTCGGGCGTCGGTTGCTCTCTCGGCCGAGCTTTCGCGCGCGGTCACGGCATTGCAAGTCGATCCCGACGTGCCATGGATCGACATCCCCGAGGCGCAGCGCAACGCGATCCTCATCGGCTCGACCGGCAAAAAGAAAAAAAACGCATACGTCGGCATCGTCCCTCGTCTCGAAGCACGCCTCGAAGGCGAAGGCATGCGCGACGAAGAGCCCGACGACGACGACCCGGACGCCAGCGAAGGCGCCGTCGCCGACGACGAGCTCGGTCGCTTTTGCGTCACGCGAAAGTGCAGCGCGTGCAAAGGCCGGCGCCTCCGCCCCGAAGCGCTCGCCGTGAAGCTTGGCCAAAACGACATCGCGCAGCTCGGTGCGATGCCGCTCGCCGATTTGCGCGCGTTCGTCGACACACTCGGCCCCGATCGGTTCAGCGCCAAAGAGCTCGCCATCGCCGAGCCACTGTTGCGCGCGGTCGCTGCGCGTCTCGGTTTTTTGATCGACGTCGGCCTCGATTACCTCACGCTCGATCGCAGCGCGCAAACGCTCTCGAGCGGCGAAGGCCAACGCATCCGGCTCGCCACGCAAATCGGCGCAGCGCTCGTGGGCGTTCTCTACGTCCTCGACGAGCCATCGGTCGGGCTCCACGCGCGCGACAACGCACGCCTCATCGAAGCGCAACTGCACCTGCGAGATCTCGGCAACAGCGTCATCGTCGTCGAGCACGATCGCGAAGCCATTCTCGCCGCCGATCACGTCATCGACATGGGCCCCGGCGCCGGCGTTCACGGCGGACGCGTCGTCGCTGCCGGGACGCCCGCGGAAATCATGGAGGACCCCAACTCGGTGACGGGCCCATTTCTCTCGGGCAAGCGCCAGCTCCCGATCCCCAAGCAGCGCAAGAAAAAACCCAAGACGCAAATCGTCGTCGAGGGCGCGCGCGCGCACAACTTGAAGAACGTCACCGTGCAGGTCCCACTCGGGTTGCTCGTGTGCGTCACCGGTGTTTCGGGAAGCGGAAAGTCGAGCCTCGTCGTCGACACGCTTTTGCCGGCCGCGCGCTCACGGTTGTATTCTGCAACTTCTCCTGTCGGCGAGTGCGACGCCGTCAAAGGCCTCGACCACGTCGACAAGGTCGTCTCCATCGACCAAGCACCCATCGGTCGCACGCCTCGCTCGAACGCCGCGACGTACACGGGCGTCTTCTCGCTGTTGCGCGAGCTCTACGCGACGCTCCCCGAAGCACGGGCGCGCGGATACAAACCCGGCCGCTTCTCGTTCAACGTCAAAGGCGGCCGCTGCGAAGCCTGCCAAGGCGACGGCGTGCTGCGCGTCGAGATGCATTTCCTTCCGGACATCTTCGTTCTCTGCGACACGTGCGGAGGTCGCCGATACAATCGCGAAACGCTCGAAATCTTGTATCGCGGGATGTCGGTCGCCGATGCGCTCGATCTCACCGTCGAGCAAGCGCAGACCGCGTTCGAAGCGATCCCGCGCGTTCGCGAGCGCCTCGATGCGCTACGTCGCGTCGGCCTCGGTTACCTGACGCTCGGCCAACCCGCGACGACGCTCTCGGGCGGCGAAGCGCAACGCGTGAAGCTCGCGCGCGAGCTCGCACGAAAAGCCACGGGCCAAACGCTCTACGTCCTCGACGAGCCCACGACGGGTCTCCACTTCACCGACATCGAAGCGCTGCTCACTGCGCTCCTCAGCTTGCGTGACCAAGGCAACACCGTGCTCGTGATCGAGCACAACCTCGACGTCGTTGCGTGCGCCGATTGGGTCATCGACATGGGTCCCGAAGGCGGCACTGGCGGCGGCGAGCTCGTCGTGTGCGGCACGCCCGAGCAAGTTGCCGAGCACGCCACATCGTACACGGGTCACTACTTGCGCGACGTGCTCGCGCGCCATCACTGATTTCTTCGGGAGCTTCGAAGCTCAGCCGAAGTCTTTCTCCATTCGTTCTTGATCCTCTTTGCACTTGATGCAGAGAGTCGTCTCGGGGCGAGCCTCGAGCCGTTTGACGGAGATCTCCTCGCCGCACTCTTCGCAGACGCCGAATGTGCCGTCGTCGATTTTTGCGAGCGCTTTGGTGATCTTGTCGAGGAAGCTCTTCTCGCGACCGCGAAGTCGGAACGTGAACGATTGGAGATACTCGCTCGATGCGAGATCCATTTCATCTGGCAAGTCATTCGCGTCGAGAGTCATGTCCTCTTCGAGCGTCTGCTTTGCTTTCTTCACGATCTCGTCGCGCTTTTCGAGGAGGAGCGACTTGAACTTCTTGAGCTGCGTCTTGTTCATGGATCGTCTTCTCTGTGTGCCACTTTTTCGGCGCACGACGGTAAGCATCCGCCGCAGCGCCGTCAACCGTCAGCTTGAGCTCTCGCTCGAGACGCTGACGCTTTCGCAAACCGCGAATTATGTTAGGCGTGGCACGTGCTCGTCGTTGGAGTGGACGAAAATGGTCTCGGGCCGCGGCTCGGCCCGCTTGTCGTGACGGCCGTTACCGTCGAGGCGGCGGACGAAAAAGCGGCGAAGGTCGCGCTCGGACGCCCGGGTCGCGCCTTTGCCACCCGCATCAACGACTCGAAGAAACTTGTATCTTACAAGGAACGCGCCCTCGGCGAGGCGTGGGCGCGTGTGCTCGGCGCCGCGGTGAAGGCACCGGTCACGACGCCATCGGATCTCGTGCTCGCACTTTCGCTCGACCCAGAAAAGTGGCTTCGTGATCCGTGTCCGAAAGAAGGCGGGCACGCCGATCAATGTTTTGGGTGCGAAGGCGAAACGTTCGAAGCGGGCGACGAGCTCGTCGGGCAAGTGCGTTCGGATTTGACGCGCCTCGAGAAGCGCGGTCTCCGCATCGCGTCGGTGCGCGTCGCGCTCGTGTGCACGCGTCGGTTGAACAGCGCCGCGAATGCAGGCACGACGCGCTTTCGTGTCGACCTCAACGCGATGGAGCGGCTCGTGCTCGAAGCGCGCACGCTCGCGGCGGGCGATCTCGTCGCCATCTGCGGGAAGGTCGGCGGCTACAACACGTACCCCGACGCATTTGGCCCGCTCTCGGGTCGCCTCCACGCGATCGTGTGCGAAGGCCGCGCGAAGAGCGAGTACTCGCTGCCGGGTTTGGGCCGTCTCGCGTTCGTGCGCGACGCCGACGCGCGTCACCTCGTCGTGTGTCTCGCATCGCTCGTCGGAAAATACGTTCGCGATCTACTGACCGCGCGCGTCGTGCGTCACCACAAGCGAACGCTCCCGCACCTTCCGATGGTCAGCGGCTACCACGATCCGGTCACCGCACAATTCATCGCCGACACCGACGAGCTGCGCCGCACGACGCGCTTCCCCTCCGAGTGCTTCGAGCGCCGCGCAGTCCCAGGCGAAGGCGAGCCACGCATCCCGTTTGGTGAGGACGAGCTCGCTCCAGTGTCGCTCGTCGATCCCGCCTCCCGCGTTTGACCACCCACGCCCACGCTGACGCTCACGCCCACGCTGACGCCCACGCCCACGATGCTCATCAACCTCGTCTGAGGCCGAGCACGTTGATCAACGTGCGGTAGACAATCTTCGGCCGCTCTCGAACTTCCTCCGAGAGCGGCCGAATGTACTGCATGGCTTCAGCGACTTCGTAACAAGCGTTGACCTCATACGCGCTCGACATCGCGGAGTGATACCGCTGCTTTCGGTTCCCCCCGAACGCGCCGCTCCCTTCGGCAATGTTCAACGGCATGCTGGTACCCGCTCTCCGAACTTGATCTGCAAGATTCCGATCGTGCTTCTCAATCTCACGAGCAATCCGAGCAACATCCCGACAGCATTCCAAAGCCACAGAATAAATTCTCAACATCATCGACTCCTTCGCAATCGCCAATCGATCGCACCCACCCCGCGCCGCCGCGCGGAGGACGTGTCAACGATGGCGAAGCCACCGCCTCCTGGCGGCGCCGAAGGCGTCGTTGATACGTCCGAGCACGGTGGCAAAATAACAATGCCGAGCGAGCCCCACCTGGCAGCCCCCTATGGCTCTCCGCTCACGCTCACGCTCACGCCCACGCGCACGCCCACGCCAACGCCAACGCCAACGCTCACGCCCACGCTCTTCACTTGAGAATGCTGCGCACCTTTGCGGTCTTCTCATCGGTGCTGAGATGGTCCTGCGGCGCGAACTCTTCGTCCCCCACGCCAACGACGTTCGTCCCCTTGCGTGCGACGATCCACTCGATTTTAGGCCGATCCGGCGTTGCCTGGAGCACGACGTGCGCCGCTTCATCGCCGAGACTCGCAAGAGGCAGCGCGCCCGGTTTCGTGCGGAGCGAGTGAATCAAATCTTTCGCCTGGTCGGCCGTGTCGCGTGACGCGGCAACGACGCGATAGCGACGCGCACCGCGGTAGTAACCGATCGCGCCGGCGCCGCCGCCGGCGATCCCAAGCACGTCCTTCTGGAAATACATCACGCCGTTCGGGATGCGCTCGGCGTCGGGGAGAAGCTTCGACGATGCGGGCACGTCGGGCTCGGTCGGAAGCGTTTCCGAAATTCGTTTCGCGAGCGCGGACAGAATCGTTTCGGCGCTCTTCTTGAATTGGTCCGGCGTCTCTTGATCGTTCGAGTACGTGAGCTCGAGAAAAAATGGACCCCGCGTGGCGTACGCTTTGCCATTGCCGAGCGCACCGAGGCCGCTCACGGCGAGTGGTCGAGGTGCGTGCTCGTCCGTTGGATCGATCTCGCCCGTCAGGCGCGTCGTGTAGATTGCGTAGGCGCCGTCACCTCCGAAGCGCGAGAGAAACACTTCGACCGATCCTGCGCCGGCGTTCGCGACGTAGTGCACGATCACACTCCGCGTGACGCCGAATTTTTTGTACTCCTCGCAGCCGCCGTCGAGAGCGGTCGTGCAGAGCTCGTCGATGCCGAGCTTGCCGTGATCGCCATACGTCTTTTCGTCGCCGTGTGGGTCGAGGCAGTAGTCACTCGCCGTGCGCGGGAAAAATGGTTTGCTCGTGGCGTCAGCGACTTGCCCGCCCCCGCCCACGCATGCTGCGGTCGTCGCGCTCGCGCTTGGTGGAGGTGGCGGCGGCGTGCCCTGAGAGCGCGGCTCGTCTTTGCATCCGCACACCACGAGCAACAGCAGCAGCCAGCGCATCGGGCGATACTACAAACACCTACTCCCGGCGCGCTACGCATTCATTTCATAGCGTCGCAACGCTTACGCTACCGAGGTGGCGGCCGTCTTCAAAAACATGGGGATTATGCTGGGGCCGAGCGGATCGCAGCTAGGTACGTGGCTTGCTCTTCGTAGGTCGTTGGTCACCTGTGATGGTTTTCGATAAACGCATCCATAAGAGTCGGAGTGGGCAACGTGGCTTCACGTTGATCGAGCTCGCGGTCGTCGTCTGCATCATCGGCATCCTCGCGATGATGGCGTTTCCCCAGATGAGCGACGCGCAGCTCGAACGCCGTGCCTACGACGACGCCGGGCAAGTCCTCGGGCTCGTCCACAACGCACGTACGCGCGCGATGGGCCGCGGGGCCGCTCAAGTCGTCACGTTCGACTCCACCACCCCCGGACTCGCACGCGGCAACTTCCAACTCTACGAAGGCGTCAGCCCGAACCCCGGCGGCGCCAACGACATCACCGCGCGCTTGCCGCGTTCGTCGTGCACGCTTCCCGCAGCGGGCTGGGGCCTCAACCTTCCGAGCAACACACACATCGACGGCGTCAACCTCAACGGCGGCTACGAGACCAACGCAAACATCGTCACGCGCGTCGTCACGTTCGACAACGCAGGCGTCGCGAGCTTGTCGGGCAACATGGTCGCCCTCTGCTTCACGCCGCTCGGTCACACCTACTACTGGACCGGTAGCTCGAGCTCGCCACCAACGTTCACACCCGCAGCTCCGTTCATCGGAACGATCGCCGTCGACGTCGCGCGTCTCTTCGCCGGGCAGACCGTCATCAGCACCACCGCGACCGTCGGCATCACGCGGCGCGTGCTCATTCCTTCGAGCGGCAACGCTCGCATCGTCTCTTCGCTCACACCTCCTCTCCCATGAACCTTACTATCCACCTGCTCCGGCGCTCGGGCGCCGATGGTCATCGAAATAGCTCGCGCGGCTTTACCGCGGTCGAAGTCATGATGGCGCTCACGCTCCTTCTCATCGGCTCGATCGGCGTGATGGCGATGCAGCGCGCCGCCGTGCAAGGCAACGCCGACGCACGCGAGCTCGATGTCGCAAGCTCGATCGCACACCAGTGGCTCGAACGCCTCGAGCGCGACGCCACATTGTGGACGCCCTCGGTCGTCGCGGTCGTGCCGCCTTCGAATTTGCCGAGCGCGGTCCTCGTGAATGAAAACATCACGGGGCAGTGGTTCGTTCCGAAGAAACGCCTCGTTGCCGCCGGCGGGCAGAACGACATCGAGAGCGCAGGCTTCGACATCCTCGGCCGCGACACAACGACGCTGACCGATCCGGGCCTTCGCTACTGCACGCACTTGCGACTCACGCCGCTCACGACGGATCAAACGCTCATTCGCGCCGAAGTGCGCGTATTTTGGCCCCGCAATCTCACCGTCGCTCCCGATGCCGATTTTTGCAATTCGGCGCCCTCCGCAACGCTCGACGAAGACACGCAGAAATACCACTTCGTCTACGCCGTCACCGCCGTTCGGCAGAACGTGCAGCCATGACGCGCACGCGGCGTCACTCGCGTGGCTTCACGCTCATCGAGCTGATGGTCTCGCTCATCGCGGGGCTCTTCGTGTCGCTCGCGGTCGTCGGGCTCGCGACGCAAGCGACGAACATCTTCCACGAAGAGGCACGCACGGCCTCGTCGGAGATGTCGCTGCGCACTGCCGTCGAACGCCTTCGTAGCGATCTCTCGCGCGCCGGTTTCATGGCGAGCGGCAACGTTCAGAAAGATTCGTACATCGCGCACGCACCGAACCTTCCGTCGATGCCGAAGACCGGAACGTACAACGGACTCTATCGCCTCGCGGGCATCCACCTTTATTACCAAGGCGGCGTCACCAACGCGCCGCTGAGCGTTGCCGCGGGGATGACGCCCGACACCGCGGAGCTCTCCGGAAACTTCACCACCACGGACGAATACGTCGTGCGCTTTCCCGAGAGCGGTCGCTCGGTGTGCGGCGGCACGCGTATCTGGCTCGAGACGGATTCGCCCGCGATGTGGCGCATCCTTGGGCAGTCCGATCCGAACGGCGCGCTCGAAGCATCGTTTCAGCCGGTGCTCGGCTCGGCGTTTTTGGTTCGCGTGACCGACGACACCGGCCACTACCAATATTTGCCGACGTGCCTCGGCGCCGCTGCGGGCGTGACGGGCTCCGGCCTCGCAGCAACCGCGTTCGTCGATCTCGACACCACGGTGATGCCGCTCCTCACGGCAAAGGACACGAAAACGAACGGCGGAGCGACCGGCCTCGGCGTCGGGCGATTGCGCATCAACCCGGTACAAACCGTTCGCTGGGAAGTGCGCAAGATCGATACGACGAAACCCGGCGACGGACCCTACGCGCAGCTCGTGGCGCCCGCGGGCGACAAGTACGAGCTCTTCCGAACCTACGTCGACGTCGCGGGCAACCTCACGCAAGCGCCCGAGCTCGTCGCCGAGTACGCCGTCGATTTGCGCTTTGCATTCAGCGCAGACCTGAACCCGCTCATCGCCACGCCGCGCGATCTCACGGTCTACGGCTTCTCCGACGTTCGCAACAAAGACGTCGCCGACGACGTCACGACGTCCGTCACCGCATCGCCGCAGCGCATTCGGTCCGTTCACTTCCGTCTCTCCACGCGGTCATCGATCGCCGATCGCAACGAGACGTACTCGGTGCCCGCCGCCAACGCGCAGCAAGGCGCTTACCCCACGCGCTACTGCGTCCTCGCTTCGTGCACGCCTGGTCAGCTCGGCTGGGCGCGCATTCGATCGATCACGAGTGAAGTCGCCACCCCCAACCTCGCAAAGTTTTTCTACTGATGAACACGCTCTCCGCGAGCCTCCTCCAGCGCTCCAAACGAAATTCACGAAGGCGTCGCACGCAAGGTGGCGCGGTCATCTTCATCGTCGCCATGACGCTCGCGGTGCTCGCATCGCTCGGGCTCTACGCGCTTCAATCGGCATCGACCGAGGTGAAGACGAGCGGCTACATCCGTCAGAGCGCGCAATCGCACTACTTGAGTGAGTACGGAACGCTCACGGGCGTCAACGCGATGTCCGGCACGACGGGGCAGCTCTATCTCGGTCTCATGCAACAGACGGCGACGATGGACACGCAATGCTCGTCACTCTCGAGCGTCGACCCGCTCGCATCGAACTTGTCGAAGGCGTGTCGGCGCATGGGCTCCGGTGAGCTCGGTGCGGCTTGGGGTACGTCGGTTCAACCGATTTCTCCGGCGCAACCCGCGAAAGCCGGAAGCCTCGGGCCGTACGCGCTCACCGGCGATTTCTACGTCGAGATCACCGAGCCCGCGACGGGCGCACCGATGTGGGGAATCGATACGCGACTCGGGCTTTGCTTTCAGAGCTTCACGCTGGTCGCCGTCGGTATCACGCAACCGGATCAAGCGATGCTCGCCACGCAAGGCGTCACGCTCACGCCGACGGCTTATTACGGATCGCAGGGGCTAGAAATGTCGCGGGCACGCATCACTGCGGGTCCGATGCGTAACGGGTGCAAGTAATGAGGATGTTGTCCATGAGGTCCCTAAGAGCTTCGTTCGTGCTCGGCGCGTTGGCTGCCATCGCCTATGCGCCAACGGTGCGCGCGCAGATCGACGTCAACCCGCCGCTACCGAACGTGCTCATCCTTCTCGATACGTCGGGCTCGATGGAGAACATGCTCGACGGCAACACTCCCGAATCGGAAGGCGCCACGTGCGCGTACGCGTACAGCGGCAACAGCGTCACGCTCGCCAACGCCGCGCTCGGCCTCTCGGGCACGCTCCCCAATCGCTGGGGCATCGCGATGCAGTCGCTCACCGGTTCGATGTCGCCTGTCTACAACTGCGTGTCGATGCCGCGTGTGAGCGGCAGCTATCTCACCACCGAATATCAAATCAACGGGCAGCAGCCGTACGACGCGAACTATTTGCTTCCGTTTCACCGCCCCGTCGTCGGCACCGACATGACGTCGGCGTGCGTCGTTGCGCCCGGCGTGCTCCCTGGTGATCCGTCGGGCGGCGTCGGCAGCCCCGCAAAAGGCATGGGCGGGCTCGCTTCGGATTTTCCCGCGAATGCGATCGTGAATCGTTTGTTGAACGGCTCGGCAAGCGCATGCCAGTTCACGCAATTCCAAGACGGCATTCTCGACTCCGCGCGCGACATGGTTCGCTTCGGCATGATGACGTATGACAACGATCCCGCGGCCGGTCTCGGCGTCACGATTCCCGGGCTCCAAGTCACCAACACTCCCGCGACGCCCTTCGACGGGCAATGGAGCTATTTCAACGGTTGGAACGGCGGCGGCACCCCTTCATCGGGTAACCCCGCCGATTGCTCGACGACGAGCATCTTCGAGCTCGGCGCGCGCAACCCCGGAGCACCCCCGTGGGAAGGGCGCTTCATGATGTTCCCGACGCCCACCGCGACGGTGGCACAAGTCGAGGCGCAAAACGATCAAGTGCAGCTCGCGATCAACGCGATGCGCCCCTACGGCGCGACGCCGACCGCCGGCATGTTCGCCGACGCCGAATATTATTTCTGGAGCGACACCGCCGGGCCGCAAATCACCGACGCATACGTCCAAGGCAACTGCCGCGACGAGTACATCATCCACATCACCGACGGCGCGCCGAACATGGATTTGCGCCCCGCATGCAACCTCGCATCGTCCGATCCACTGAAGCCCGGCAAGTGCCCGTACAAGCTTCCCGAGGACATCGCAGCCGAGCTCTACACGGGCGGCGGCGGCAAACACTCGGTCAAGACGTTCGTCATCGGCTTCGCGGTGAGCACAGTCGGCAGCACCAAGTGCTCGACGCTCACACCGAGCGATCCAAAGTGCGTCGGCTCTGGCGCGTGCAAGCTCGACGCCGACTGCACGGGCGGCACGCAATGCAACAACGGCACATGCGTCGACGCCAGCTTCGCACCGTGTTGCGAGCTCGAGAAGATTGCAGCCTCGGGCGGAACCGGCAGCGCATACTTCGCAGACACCGCAGGCGACCTCAACAAAGCGCTCGGTGCGATCATCGCGTCCATCGCGCAGAACGTCACGACGCGCACGGTGCCTGCGTACTCACCGACAGTGTCGTCGAGCAGCAACCAGAGCGCGCAGAAGACGAACTCTTCGCTCTTCCTTTCGTCGTTCGCGCCGCTCCCCGGCAAGCCCTGGGTCGGCAACATCCAGCGCGAGCGCTTCCAGTGCACGTTCGGTGGTGGCTCTTACACCGTGCCGCCGCCCGTGATCGACCCGACGCAAGCCGACGACTTTGCAGCCAACCTCAACTTGTCCGGCTCGCAGTCGAATCGACAGTTCCGCACCGTGCTCCCGACGCAAGTCGGTGTGACGTATCCGTCGACGGCCACGATTCGTCCGAGCATCACGAACAACGCGCTCCCCGGCGTTCACCGTGATGATCTCCTCGGCACACAAGGCGGCACGCTCGTTGGCACGTCACCGACCAATTTACTCGCGCTCCCTCCTGCTGCGCTCAACGTCGGTGCAACGACGTGCGCGAACACGCTCGGCACCGAGTGGCTCTCGACCGCAGCGTGCCGCGATCTTCTCCTCAACTTCACGATGGCGCAGCCGAGCACCGATCCGATGCCTGATGCGACGTTCCAGCCGTTCCAAGCGCGCACGGGATTTGCGCTTGGCGCAATCTATCACTCGACGCCCACGGTCATTGGGGCGCCCAGCGCGAACCTCTCCGATGAGTCGTACCAAACGTTCGCAACGACGAACGCGAACCGCAAGACCGTGCTCTACGTCGCCACCGTCGATGGTTGGCTCCACGCGTTCGACTCGAACGTCGACGCAGCGCACCGCACGCAAGGCGAGCTCTGGGCGTTCATGCCGCCGAGCGTTCTCTTCGGGCTTCGTTCGTCGTACCCGAGCGCCAACCCGCTCCTTCTCGACGGCGCCGCCGCGGTGAAGGACGTCGTCTTCGATCGCAACAAGGCGGTCGGAAGCCTTCTCGCCGGTACGAACTGGCACACGGGTCTCGTCGCGGGATTCGGCTCGGGCGGGCGCGGCTACTACGCGCTCGACGTGACCGACCCGGCGCCGAACACGGACCTCACCAAAGGTCCGCAGTTTCTCTGGCAGCTCACCGACATGCCGAAGTACTTGGGCCTCCCGCAGACGGCGCTCTTCGGCCAACACTCCGCGACCCCCGCCATCACCACGATCTTCGCGGACCTCGATGGCTCGGGCGCACATGAAATCGGAGTCGCGATTCTTCCTGGCGGCGCCGAAAGCGGTCCGACGGGCGGACAATGCGCACGCGGTGCTGCAGCAGGCAACGATGCAGCACCAGTGTCGGGCTTCCAGCGCCGCAACAACGTGCAGTGTTGGGCAGCAGCCGGCACGCCGGTCGTCGGTCGCTCCGTCACGATCGTTCGCCTCGACACAGGCGAAGTGCTCCGCGTGTTTGGCCGCACCGCAGACTTGCCGGCTGCGCTCGTCGGGTCGAGCCGCGCGGGCGCGGCGCAGACGATGCTCGATTCGCCGATGACCGGCACGCCCGTCGTTTATCCGGACACTCCCGGCTCGATCGCACAGAAGGTGTTCATCGGCGACGCCGACGGAACGATCTGGCGCTTCGATCTCACGGACACCAATCCGCAAGCGTGGACGGGTCTCCTCTTCTTCGATCCGTACAACCAAGACGTCGACGCAACCGCGAACGCGTTTTCGGATGGGCAACCCGTTCAGGTGCCGCTCGTCGTCGCAACCGACCGGCTCGGCGCAGTCGTCGTCGGTCTCGCGACCGGCGATCAAGAGAGCTTCACCGCGAGCGGAAAGAACTTCGTCTACTCGATCACCGAAAAGGCCGACATCGCGTCGAACCTCCTTCGCGCAAACGTGAACTGGTACGTGCCCTACGCGCTCGGCGAGCGCGTCTCGGGGCCGATGACGATCTTCGACAGCGTCATGTACTGGTCGACGTTCGCTGCAGGCACGTCGGCTGCGGTGTGCCAAGGCGGCACCGCGAAGATGTGGGGGCGCGACTTCGAGCTCCCGAAGAACGCAGCTGATCTTTCGCAAGGCGGCATGCCGCGTTTGCAGCCGCCTTCGAGCCCGCCGCCGATCCCGCCCGATTTCATCGTGCCCTCGGCTTACGACCCGACGCTCGTCGGCAAGATCATTCCCGGCGTCTCCGTCAACGTGACGCCCGCGTGCGCCGATACGTCGTCGAGCGTAGTCGACCAATACACCGGCGGGTCGCACACGATCGCGAACTACGTCACGCCGGGAAGCTTTTCGCTCTTCGCGCAAGTCGGCGGCAAGAACGTCAGCGGCAACGGCGCGGCGAACTCCACCTTCCAAGTTTCGCTCCCCGCACCGACGACATCGGCCGTGGTCGATTCATGGGCAGCAGTCGTCGAATGAAGAAGCTGCTTCTCCTCGCCCTCGTGATCGCGTGCAAGAACGACGCGATCACGATCATCCCGCCCGCGCCGGTCGCGAGCGAGGTGGTGAAGGCGCCTGTCGATCATCTCGCACCGAACGAGCTCCTCGAGGGCTCGGAGAAAGCGTTCGGGCTCGTCTTGCCGCGTGGCGTGCGCGTCGACAAACCCTTCAACGACATCGTCTACGCGAGCGGGCAAGTGCCGCTCGAGGGCGTCAAGCAGTACATCCGCACGCGCGTCCGCGACGGCAAAATGATCGAGGGCGACTTTTCACACCAAGACGTCACCACGTTCGATCACGTGCGCGTTCCCATCAATCCAGATCGCGAGCTCGTCATCGTCGTGCATCCCGTGCTCGGCACGGTCGGCATGACGCGCCTCGAGCTTCGCGACGTCACGCCGATGCCCTCGCCGAATCTTCCCGACGAGCGCGCGCGCTGGGCCGCTCAAGGTCTCAAGCCCAACGGGCAAGTCCTCGACCCGACCAAGCTTCAATGATCACCATGCTAATGTCCGCGCCCGATGCGATTTCCGCTGTCTGCCGCGATGCTTCTCGCGTCGTGCGGCACGTCGCCGCCCGCGCAGACGTGTCCGTCTGGGGTGCTGATCGTGACGCAATCGTCGGACTACTCGGCGAGCGGCGTGGGTGTGCTTCCGCTCGATGGGTCGCCTGCGATGCTTCACTTCGGGAGCGAGCTTGGCAGCGATCCAGCGCTCGCAACGTCAGCGGGGCGACACTTTTTCGTCGCGCGCGGCCTCGATACGATCTTCGAGCTCGATGCGTGCGCTCACTCTTCGCCGCAGTCGCAGTTTGCAACGCGCAATCCGTCGGAGCCACGGACGAACCCGCAGGACGTCGCGGTCGCGCCGGACGGCTCCCTGTGGATTGCGCGATTGGGCGTCGGACTCTCGATTTCGATCATCGCGCCGGATGGCTCGAGGAGCACGATCGACTTGGGCGGCGACGACTCGGATGGCAACCCGGACGCGACCTCGATTCGCATCATCGGTGGAACGGCGTTCGTTGCGCTCGAGCGACTCAACCCGTATCCGAAATCGATTCAGCCATCGCAGATTGCGGTCATCGACGTGGCGACGCGCACGGTGACGAGCACCGTGACGCTGAAGGGACGAAACCCATTCGGGCTGATGGTCGAAGCAGACAACAAGCTGTGGCTCGCGAGTCCTGGAAACTTTTCGTCGGCCACGGAGCCGGATGCGGGCATCGAGGTCTTCGACACGGTCACTCGAACGAGCACGCTCGTTCTCGACGAGCCCACCCTCGGCGGCTCGGCGGACGAAGTCGCAATCAGCGGCTCGTGTGGCGCAGCGATCATCGCCGACGCATCGACGCTCAACGTGACGTCGCTCGCAACGTTTCGCACGGACGGCACGAACCTCAAGCAAGCACTCGCACCTACACCGGACTTCACGCTGCGCGGCCTGCTGTTTACCGCGGATGGGCGCCTTTTGCTGGGCGATCGGTACGCGTTTGTCGCGCACACCTTCTTGGTGCAGGCAGATTGCACGCTCATCGCGGGCCCGGATTTACCGGTGGAAGCGATGCCGGTGCTTGCTTTCGCTCGTTGAGCTTTCGAGTTACATTTAAGTTTGGGGAGTCACCATGAATCGACTCGGTTTGTTTTCTTGGGTCGCGAGCACGATCGCCTGTGTGGCTGTCGCCTGCTCGGCGCCGCCTCCCTTCCTCCAAGACCCCGATGGCGGTCTCGGCCACGACGGAGCCGGGCTCAACTGCGGCACGCCGCACGTGGGCTGCGCATGCACGACTCCAGGCGCCCAAGCAGCGTGTGGTGAGGTCGTGCGTCAATCGGGCACGTACGTCACGTGCTCCGAAGGCAAGATGACGTGCACGAGCGGCACGTGGGGCGCGTGCATCGGCGACGCCATCTACAACAAGAGCGTCGGCTCGATCAGCCTCGGCACCATGGGCTTGCAAACGAGCCCAGGCAGCTGCGCCAACGACCCGTGCGATCCCGGTTGCAACGACTACGTCGACGACGGCAACGGCCTCGACGCCGGCGACGGTCTCACGACCACCGACGCAGGCGGCGTGACACTCGTTCCCGATGCGGGTGGATGCACTGGATACGAATGCCTCGTCGCTCCGTGCGATGGCGGCACGACGACGACGCTGACCGGCACCGTGTACGACCCGGCCGGTTTGAACCCCGTGTATCATGCATATGTTTACATCCCCGCGTCGCTGCCGCTTCCGACGATTCCCTCTGGCGCTCAGCCCGACGTGTGTGGTGGTGGTGGCAATCTCCCGCCGTCGGTCTCGTATTTCTTTACTGGCCCAGACGGTAAATTCACGCTCACGGGCGTGCCTTCGGGCGCGAACATTCCGCTCGTCGTCCAAGTCGGAAAGTGGCGCCGCATGGTGATGCTCGCCACGGTCAATGCGTGCGCCACGACCGCGGTTCCCGCAGCGCAGTCGCGACTTCCGCAAAACCAAACCGACGGTAACGGCGGCAAAGCCGACCTGCCGCAAATCGCGATTGTTGCGGGCGCGTGCGATCCGATGGAGTGTTTGCTCGAGCGCATCGGCATCTCGACGAGCGAATTCCAGAACCCCGGAGCGGGCGGCAAGGTCGACTACTATCAAGCCGATGGCGTTCCGCTCCTCGGTGGCACGAACCCGCAGCCGCAAACGCTGCTCGACAACTATCCGCAGATGCTCAAAGAAGATCTGATCATGCTGCCGTGCGACTGCGGCGACGAGTACTGGGCGACGAGCGGTGGTGGCGGACGCTGGGCAGGCAACTACAACAACTTCCTCAACAACATCCAGACGTACACATCGAACGGCGGACGCATGTTCGCGTCGCACTGGGCGCGTCAGTGGATGGAGGGCGGCGGGCTCACCAATCCATTCCCCGGCGTCGCCAACTGGGTGCCGTACTGGTCCGAATACGGTTACGACGCGCCCAGCTTCGAAGGCCAGATCAACACCGGCTTCGTGAAGGGCGCCGACTTCTCCACGTGGATGCAAAACGTTGGTGCGTTCACGACCCCGGATTACTTCCTCATCAACCCGGTGCGTTACGACACCTACTCGATCAACTCGCCGGCTTCTCAGCTCTTCGTGAACTACACCGGGCGCGACACCTCGGACAACGGCGTGTCGTACAGCACGGGCCTCTTCTCGGGCCCTGCTGACTTCACGTTCGACACACCCGTCGGCGGATCGCCGCAATACGGGCGTGTCATGTACACCGACATGCACCTTGCCTCCGGGTTCAACTCGGCATCGTTCCCGTCTGAATGCCCGGCGGGTGGGCTCACGGCGCAGGAGAAAGCCGCCGAGTTCCTCCTCTTCGATCTCGGGGCGTGCCTCACGGTGATCCCGCCGCCGCCGCCCGCGTTCTTCAGCCAAACGTTCACACGCGATTACCAAGGCGTGTGTCCGATCGGAAAGAGCGTCGTGTGGCGCTTCTTCGATTGGCAGACGGTGACTCCGCTCGACTCGAGCATCGCGTTCTCGGCGCAAACCGCCAACACGCAAGCGGGCCTACCGACGGCAACGCCGACCGTGAGCCTCGGCACCGCCTCGGGCGCGCCGATCACCACATACGTCGGAACGGACGTCAGCGTCGCGCTCGCACCGAATCCGTCACTTGCGTGGCTGCGCGTGAACATCACGCTCAACCCGTCGTCCGACAAATCGCAGGCGCCCACGCTCTCGGCATGGCGCCAGCAGTTCGATTGCGCGGACAGCCAATGAAGTGGCAGTTTCGCGCTGCGAGGCTGCTCACCGCGTTCGGCGTGATCGGTTTGGCTGCGGCATGCGAAACGACACCGAGCGGAAGCGACGCGGGGCAAGACGGGCAAACGACATCCGACGGCGCAAACAACGACGGCGCGCCGCTCGGTGACGCGCAAGTGGACTCAGCGCCGCCGTGCAACCTCACCTCCCCTCCATCGAACCCGACGTGCGCGGCATGCGAGCAAGCGAATTGTTGCGCCGCCGAGAACGCGTGTGGCGCCAGCCCTGACTGTCTTTCGCTCGTTGCGTGCTTGCGGCTTTGTTACCCCGACGCCAGCACCGGCTCGAAGGATGGCGGCACCCTCGACGCCACCAGCGCAGACAGCGGCGAAAGCACCGGCTTCGCGTGCGCGAAAGCGTGCAACAAGAAGTACCCGAGCTCCGTGAACGACGCCATCGTCGTTCAGGACTGCGAAGACACCAAGTGCGCTGGAAAATGCCCCTGATGTGCGGCGCGCACGCGCGAATGCCACGCGCATGACGGCGTACGGACGGAAAAGACGAGCGGCAAGGACATTGCACGTGGCTCGGCCATGATTCTCGCCTTCTTCGTCGGAATCATCGCGGGGTTCATCGCGTCGATACCCGTAGCGGGCCCGGTTGCCGTGCTCGTTCTGCGAAATGCGCTCGAAGGCAAGTGGCGCGACGCATTCATGATCGCTGGCGGGTCGGCCGCGGCGGAGAGCATATCGGCGGCGCTCGCGTTCGTCGGAGTCGCGGCGCTCACGCAGCGGTTTCCTCTCGTCGTTTCGGTGTCGCATGTCTTCTCTGCGATTGCGCTCCTCGGCGTTGGCATCTATCTCGTTCGCAAACGCGTTACGCGCGCATCGGAGCAACGTGCGGGCAAATCGAATCCGCACAAGATACTGCTCGGGTTTTCGCTGACCGCATTCAACCCGACGCTCATCGTCTCGTGGGCGACGGTGATCACCACGCTGCATGCGAACTCGCTCGTTCCTTCGCGTGCGCTCGATGCAGTTCCGTTCGCGATCGGCGTGCTCGGCGGCATCCTCGGATGGTTCTGGGTGTTCGTCTCGCTCGTGCGCCACTTCCGCGACCGCTTCCGCGAGAGCACGATGACGCGCTTGGTGCATGTGCTTGGATGGGCGCTCGTGATCGGCGGCATCGCGATGGGCATCAAGACGGCGATCGTTCTCAGCCACGCCGCGTAGTACCCTCGAGGGGTGAGTGCCGTGAGCGGCGGCGACAAGATCGCGGCACGGGCGGGCATCGGCGGGATCGCCGTGCTTGGCGCGAAGGTGTTTTTCATTTTGTCCGGGTTCGTGCAGCAATCGCTGTTGCCGCGATTCATCGGGCGGCCCGCGTATGGCGCGCTTGCGCTCGTTTTGGCGCCCGCCAACATCGTGAACAACGTCGTCGTTGCGGGGTCGACGCAATCGGCGAGTCGCGCGGTTGCGGGCGCGCCGGGGCGCGAGGATGAAGCGCAACGCGCGGCCATGCGCGTACACGTGCCCATCGCGATTGCAGCGGCCGTTCTGTTCGCAGCGGCGGCTCCGCTCGTAGCGCGGTTCGAGCACGCTCCCCACATCACCGCGCCGCTTCTCGCGATGAGCGCGGTCGTTTTGTTTTACGGGCTCTACGCGCCGCTCGTGGGCGTGCTGAACGGGCGCGGGCTCTTCGTCAAGCAAGCCATGCTCGACGTGATCTTCGCAACGCTACGCACTGCGGGGTTGCTCGGTGTGGGTTGGCTGTTTCTCACGCGCGGCGCTTCTGGCGTGCTCGGGTCGACCGTCGGGTTTTCGGTCGCGGCGCTCACCATCGCGCTCATCGCGACCGGGATGGTGCGCGCAGCGCGCAAAGGCGCAACGGGCGCGGCGGGTTCGGTGCTCGCAGGCACGGCGTATCTCGCGGTGCTCGTACCGCTCGCAGCCGCGCAGTTTTTCACCAACGCGCTGATGCAAATCGACATCATTCTGCTCGGGCGCTTCTTGTCCGAAGGTGCCCACGTCACGGGGCTCGCGGGCGATGTTGCCGACAAAGCCGCCGACGAATGGGTTGCTACATATCGCGCGTGCCAGCTCTTCGCGTTTTTGCCATACCAGATGCTTCTCAGCCTCACGCAAATCCTCTTTCCCATGCTCGCACGCGCACGCGCCGAGCACAGCGAAGATGCCGTGCGCGACTACGTTGCACGCGGCGCGCGGCTCGGCGCGATCGCAGCCGGTTTCATGGTCGCGGTGATCGCCGGCATGCCGGAGACCGCCATTCGTTTCGCGTACGATCCCGACACGGCCGCGCGCGGCGCATCGACCTTGCGTGTTCTCGCGATCGGTCAGGGCGGGTTCGCGATGCTCGGCATCGGGTGCACGGTTTTGTCGAGCCTCGGACGTGAGCGCGTATCCGCAATCATCACCGCAACGGCAACCGCTGCAGCCGCGGGCGCATGCGCCATCGTCGTTCCCGCGCGCGCGGTCGGCTCCGACCAGCTCGCCAGCACCGCGTGGTGCATGGCCGGCGCTCTTGCAGTTGCGCTCGTCGTGTGCGGCGTCGTCGTCGTGCGCGTTGCGGGCGCGTTCGTTCCGGTCACGTCGTGTGTTCGCGTGATCGTCGCTCTGGCGATTGCCGTCGCCGTGGGTTCGCGAATCCCCGCCGTCTCGAGATGGCTCGCGCCTGGCGTGGGGATG
Organism: Polyangiales bacterium; assembly: GCA_038239005.1. Classification (GTDB taxonomy): domain Bacteria; phylum Myxococcota_A; class Polyangia; order Polyangiales; family Polyangiaceae; genus DASXHD01. The sequence goes on along the minus strand of JBBSFE010000011.1, from coordinate 23,791 downwards.
GGTCTCGCGCTCGTTTATGTGATCGCGCTCGTCGCGATGCGCGAGCTTCGCGCCGGCGACGCGACCTGGGCGCTCGGCGCATTACGTCGAAAACGTAGTCCAACCGGAATCGTGTAGAGTCTGGCTGATGCGCTGGCTGGCCGCGCTTTGTGCGTTGGTTCTGATTGTGGTTTTCGCCCCGAACGCTGGGGCGATCGTGCTCGTGCGCGACGCGGGGGTCGACGCCCTCGACGCGAGCCTCGATGCGACCGTCGACGCGGAGGAGCCCGAAGCCGAGGCGCCCGTCGCACAAGTCGAACCGGTCATGAGCGCCAGCGCTGCGCCGGTCTCGGCTGACAAAGCCACCGAGACGCCACGTGAAGTCGTCGAAGGCTCGCCGGTTCGCCTTCACGACAAACGCATCTTCGCGATCCGCGTCGCGCGATCCGGTATCAAACCGGAAGAGCGTGCGCGCCGCGCGACGGCCGCTCTCGAGCGGGTCTTCGAGGAGACCGAGGCAGACGACGCTCGCGTCGACGAATCGAAGCCCGGTCTTGCCGTGGTCCTCGTCGGCAACCGCCCCATCGTCGAGCTCACGCAAGACGACGCAGACGCCGCAGGCGACACGTCATTGAGCACGCACGCGACGACCATCAGCGAAAACATTCGCGCCGGTCTCAAGGCCGAGCGCACACGCCGCGACATCGCAACGCGCGTATTTTCGTGGTCTCTCGTCGTCTTGAGCGCGCTCATCGCGTTCTTGTTCCTACGTTGGATGGGCGCCGTCTCGACGCGCAGCCGCGAGTGGATCACGGCACACCCGCAGCGCCTGCCCGCGCTCCGCCTCGGCAATGTCGAGGTCATGCGGCCCGCGGCATTTCAGGGGCTCATACGCATAGGCATATCGCTGCTCGAGCGTGGGCTTCAGCTCACGGTGCTCTACATCTGGCTCGTCTTCGTGCTGTCGCGCTTCGAGATCACGAAAGACGTCGGCGGCAAGATCACGACGACGATCCTCACGCCGCTGGGCGCGCTCGTCGGACGCATCGCGATTTCGCTTCCGCTGTTCGTCGTCGCAATCGTCGCGGGCGTCGTCGTCTTCCTCGTCGTGCGTTTCATTCGCCTCTTCTTCCGCTCGGTTGAAGTCGGCGAGACGCAGCTCGCATGGTTGCCACCCGATCTCGCGCCCGCAATCAGCACGGTATCGCGCCTCGGCGTCGTCGTTGGCGCGCTTGTCCTCGGCGCACCGCTCGTCACGGGCACGGAGCAAGGCTCTGCGGCGCGTGCCGGGCTCGCCGTGCTTGCGGCGCTCACGCTTGCGCTCGTTCCGCTTTTCTCGTCGATGACGATTGGCTTTTCGACCGTCTTTTGGCGGCGATTGCGCGTCGGCGACTTCATCTCGTTCGACGGGCGCCAAGGCCGCATCATCGGCCTGAGCCTGCTCGAGGTCCGCGTGCTCGACGGCGAAGGCGCCGAGCTTCGCATCCCCCACCTCCTCACGCTGGTGAAACCTCTGCGCGTTCTCGGCGCGTTCCCACTCGCGACGTTCGAAGTCGTCGTCGACGCACACGCCCCACAAGACAGAGTCCGCAAGGTGATGGCAACGTCGGGCGCGAGCAAACACGGCGAGCCGCGCGTTCGCCTCCTCGCCATCGACGCCGACGGCGCACGCTACGAAATCGTCGCCAAGCGCGCGCTCGACGAAGAAGACCCCGCCACCGCGATCACGCGCGCCCTCCACGACGCCGGCATCGAATTCGGCCGCTCCCGAGGGTCGTGACGCTGTGAACTCTCTTCTCCTCTTGATGGGGCTTTTGCTCGTCGCCTATTTGGGGAGCTTCCTCGTCGGTGGCGAGCGTTCCGTGAGCGGTGTCGGCTTGCCGTCGAGCGTCGAGTGGGTCGTGCTTGGCATCGTGCTCGGGCCGCGCGCTCTCGGTGTCGTCCCGAGTTCGCTCGTGTCGACCGTCGAGCCCGTGATCGCGGTCGCGCTCGCATGGCTGATGCTCTCGACCGGCGCGCACTACGCCATGACCTCGCGCGGTTATGTGCATTTTGCACGCATTTTGCTGGCGCTCGCGAGTGCCCTGGTTGCGGCCGGCGCGGTGTTCGCTGCCGTCTACTTCGGGGTCGCACACGTTGCGCCGGAGCTCGCGAAAGACCGGCTCGTGCTCGCGCTCGCGCTTGCCGCCGTGTCATGCGAAACGACGCGCCTCGTGATGCGCTGGGTGCGCGAGCGCTACGGCGCAACCGGCCCCGTCACGGAATGGCTCGAAGACGTCGCAGGCGCCGATGATCTCGTTCCGATCGGCCTCCTCGTCGCCATCTTCGCGATCGCCGGAAAGTCGAAGCTCGCGGCGCTCGGCGCACCCGCGGTTTCGGGCATCACCGTCGGCATGGGCGCGCTCCTCGGATACATGTGCGCGCTTCTCCTCGGACGCGAGTTTCGTCTTCGCGAAAGCTGGGGCACGGTGCTCGGCATCTCGATGCTCGGCATCGGCGTTTCCGCGATGCTCGGCCTCGCCTACGTCGTCGTGCTGTTCGTGATGGGCATCGTCCTCGTGCTCGCGTCGCATCACCGTCACGAGATTCGCGCGATGCTCGCGCCTACCGAGCGCGGCGCTCTCTTGCCGCTCCTCATCGTGTGCGGCGTCCGCATCGAGCCGCAGAACATCGGTCATACCGTCGCGGTTTTCGGCCTCGTGTTCGGTGCGCGCGTTGTCGTGAAGGTGCTCGTCGCGCGGGTGTTCACCGCCTTCGACCGCGACGCCGCCAGCACGGGCAACGTCCTCGGCCTCGCAACGCTCTCTTCGGGAACGCTCACGATGTGCATCGGCCTCGTGTGCGTTATCACGTTCCCAGGCGCCGTCGGCTCCACGGTGCTCGCGGTCTCCGCTGCGCTTTGCGTCGCCGGCGAGCTCATCGGCCCACCCGCACTCCGCGTCGCACTCCGCCGCGCGGGTGAGCTCCACAGCCCCGAGGCGCGCGAAGCCGCGGCCGCCGACGCCGAGCCCAAACACGAAACGGAGCCGACTTGAGCTCCGCCGCGCACGGGCAACCCAAAGGTCTTGGCACACGAGCGGTCCAGCTCGTCGCGCTTGCGGCGGTCTTTGCGCTTTTGTGGGTGGCGATGCGCACATCGCCTCATGCGGGCACGGTCGCAAACATCGCGGCGCTCGGCCTCTTCCTCACGGGCGGCACGCTTGCGAGCGAGCTCCTCGAGCCGCTGAAGATCCCCCACCTCACGGCGTATCTGACCGTCGGCATCGTCGGCGGGCCATACGTGCTTCACCTCGTCAGCCACGAGTCGGTCGAGTCATTGCACTCGGTCAACGGGCTCGCGCTCTCGCTCATCGCACTCTCCGGCGGTGCCGAGCTCCGCCTCGACATGCTGAAGAAGAGCGTGCGCTCGCTTGCGTGGGCGACCGTGATGCAATGCTTCTTCGTGCTCTGCGCGATGTCGCTCGTGTTCATTGCGGCGTCCCCGCTCATTCCGTTCGCGCGCTCGGGTGGCCTCTCGATGCTCATCGGCATCGCGCTTCTCGAAGGCGTCGTCGCCATCACGCGAAGCCCGTCGGCTGCGCTCGGCATTCTCTCGCAAACGCGCGCACAAGGCCCGATCGCGACCTTCACGCTCGCGTTCGTCATGCTTTCGGACGTCGTCGTGATCATCCTCGCGGCCACGGTCATTACGCTCACAAAGCCGCTGCTCGAGCCTGGCGCCACGTTCTCGATCACCGCGCTCAGCCACCTTGGCCAAGAAATCATCGGCAGCGTCTCGCTCGGCACGTCACTTGGTCTCCTCATCGTCGCGTACCTGAAGTTCGTGCAGAAGAACTTCCTCGTCGTGCTCATCGCGCTGGGCTTCGGCTTTACCGAGGTCATCAAGTATCTGCAGTTCGAGCCGCTCCTCACGTTCTTGGTGGCCGGCTTTCTCGTACAAAACCTTTCGAAGCAAGGCGAGAAGCTGATTCACGTCGTCGAGGACACGGGCAGCGTCGTCTACGTGCTCTTCTTCGCCATCGCCGGCGCCGAGCTCGATATTCCGCTCTTGCGGAAATTGTGGCCCGCTGCACTCATCTTGTTCCTCGGCCGCGCCACGCTCACCATCACGGCGAATCGCATCAGCACGTGGCTCGCAAAAGATCCTCCGGCATTGCGTCGGCTTGGTTGGTCCGGGCTCGTCTCGCAAGCGGGCGTTGCGCTCGGTATCGCTGGCACAATCGCGAACGCGAATCCTAGATTCGGAAGCGGCTTTCGCGCCCTTGCCATCGCCACGGTCGCGCTCAACGAAATGATCGGCCCGATCATGTTCAAGTTCTCGCTCGACTCGACAGGCGAGTCATCGAAAGCCCCCGAGCCCGAACGCGCGAGCGTCTATAGCGTCCCACCCCCACCCGTGGCCTGACGCGCCGGCCACCGGCCTGGCCCACCGTGGCCCGGGCCACCCCTTTTTTCGCCTCTCCGGTTCGGATCCGAACGGGAAGCCCTTCTGGAAGGGGAATCTGGGGGTGGCATGGGGGGTGCTTTGGCTGGGTCGGGAGGTGGCACGTGAATGTGGTGATTTTTTCGGCAAAGCGGGTGCATTTGACGCTCAATCGGATGGGGCGGCGGGTTTTGAAGGCGTTTGGGGTGACGCCAGCTCGGTACGAGATGCTTTCGGCCATTGGGGAGGGGGCGACGCAGAAGGAGCTTTGGCAGGCAACCGGGCTGGCCCGGGCTACGGTTTGCGAGATGCTTTGCGTGCTCGAGCAGCTTGAGTGGGTCATGACGTGGCGCCACGGACGAACAAAGTTCGTCTCGCTCACGTCGCGCGGCGAGAAGATTCTCGATGCGGCGTACGGCGAGTGCGTCGGCAATGGGCGTGTGACGATGGCGATCGATGCCGCGCTCGGCAACATCGAGCTCGACTCGGAGCAGACGCTCGAAGCGCGGCTTGCGTCGGACCAGCGACTCCGGTGGTTCTTCCGCGACGGAGCGCAGAGCGAGCTACATCGCTTCGATTGGTACGAAAACCTCGGGCACTTTGCGTGGCTCGAGGACCGCCACTGGCCAGAAGATCGGCCGCCGTTTGTCGACGAGGTCATGTTGCCGAGCTAATCGCCTGACCCGCGACCTTGTGCTCGAATTGAGCCGAGGGCGATATCAGTGTGGGTCGCGCCACATGAGCCACACCGGTGGCGCGTCGGGCGCCATCTTGAATTCTTCGGTGACCTCGAAACCGTTGCGCGCGTAGAGGCGCATGTTGGATTCGCTCGAGGCCTCGAGGTACGCGGCAGTTTTCTCTGCGTCGCAGCGATCGAGGACGTGCCGCAAGAGCTTCGAGCCTATGCCGCGGCCTTGCTTCGCGGGGTCGACGCCGATCGCGAAGAGATAATAGTGCGGCGCGGTTGGATGCTTGTCTTGAACGCGCCCGGCGCCGCGCGCACTTCGCATCATCCGCCCCGCCACCGCTGCGAGCAGCGTGGGCCCCATCGCGACCAAACGAAGGCCGCCCGTGTCCCACTTTCCGGGCGGAGTCCAAAGCGCGACGCCGTCGTCGTCTGCGATCCACGCCTCGCGATGCGGAAGCACCGTGTGCTTGAAAAACGTGCCAAATGTCCGGGGAATCCACGCCTTTCGAAGCATGTAGTTTGCAACTGCATCGTCGGCGAACGCCGCGCCGAGCACGCGAACGACGGTGGCGTAGTCGCTCGCTTCAGCGCGGCGGATCACTGTTCGTAAGCGCCGATGTCGGGACCGGCGCCTTTCGGGATCGCCCCTCCACCGTAGTCCACGGTGTACGAGAGGAGCGTGCCGTGATCGATCGCGGGTGAGCCGCTGCTCGGTTTGAAGCCACTCGGAACGCCATCGATGCTTGCGAACGGCATCGACCAAAGCGGGTCGCCGTACGCGCCGTGCATCTCGAAGCCCTGCCCTTGCATGCCTCCGAGATCGAGTGACTTCGCGCCGCCGGTGTTGGGGCTCGCGGCGGGGCCGGCGTCGAGGATGGCGACGTTCTTTCCAGGATCGGTTCGGAAGAAGAGGTTGTAGTCGCCCGTCGCGCCGGTCATGGAGTCGGTGGCGATCATGTAGCCGACGTCGTCGTCGTAGAAAATGTTGTTCGTGATCTTGGCGCCGCTCGATTGCTGGATGTGAATCCCCGCGCTGCCCTGCCCGTTGGAGTTGGCGATCACGTTGTTCGCGAAGACGTGGTTGCCCTGAACCTGGAACGTGTCGCCGAGAACGCGAATGGCGTAGAACGAGCGCGATTTGTTGAGGATGTTGTGGTGGACGTTGAAGTTCCTGCAGACGAACTCGAGATAGATCCACGCCGTCGAGCCGAGCGCCGAAGTGTTGTCCTCGAAGTAGTTGTCGGCGATTTCGAGATTGTCGATCGTGAGCGTTTGGTCGTCCGGCCGCGAGAAGACGAAGATGCCGTCGCGGTGCCAGGCGTTGCAGACGTAGTACTGGTCGAAGTCGTGGATGTAGTTGTGTGAGATCGTCAGGTTGGCGAGGTGTGTGCCGGGTTTGCTATCGCCGAGCGCGGCCACGATTCCCCAGTTCATGTTCGTGACTTCGTTGCATGCCGTCGTGCCGCCGGAAACGTCGGCGCCGTCTGCGCTCAGCGAGATGCCCGCGTTCCCGCAATCACGAATGAAGTTCGCGTAGACGTTCGAGCCCGGTGAGTTGTTGATCGAGATGCCCGTGCCGCGTTGCTGCTCCCAGCTCGTGCCGCCCGGATTTTTCGCCCAATAGATGTCGTGCAGCTGATTGCCGACGATCGTGTCGTTGCTGCCGCCATCGACGCTGATGCCCGTCGAGCCTTGCGACTTGTCGAAGTTCTGCACCTCGAACCCTTCGACGATCACGTAAGACGCCGCATTGACCGCGACTCCGAGCGAGCGCGTCGATTGGCCGTCGATGATGGCTTTACCCGTTCCCCATCCTTGTTGCGCGCCGCCTTCGAGAACGATCGGCGATGCTTGCGTGCCGCTCGTGGTGATGGTGATGGTGCCGTCGTATTCGACGCCGCCTTTCAAGAGAACCACGTCGCCGGAGGCGAGCGTGGTGCTCTTCGCCGTGCCCGTTGCGTTGCCGTCGCCGGGCGCATGCTTCCACGCAGTGGTTTGAGATTTTCCATCGGCGGTGTCAGTGCCCGCAGAAAAATCGACGAAGTATTTCGCTGTACGCACAGGCAGCGTCGAAAGCGCGGCGCACCCGATGGGCGGCGAAGTCGATGCGTCACCGCCGGAGTCGAGCGTAACGGGCGAATCTCCCCCGCTCGAGTCCTTGCCCCCATCGGTCGTCGACGAATCATCCCCGCCGCAAGCGACGACAACGCAAATCACACATGCGAACGCGCGAACAACCCGCATCCGCCCGATGATACTCGTCTCGGTGCCGCAGACGGGAGTCGAACCCGCATCGTGGTCGCAAAGAAGTCGTTTGGGAAGCCGGCGCTTGCACGAAGCAGGACAAGACCGCGCCTGTTTAGGGTGCCGGTTTGGCTCGTTTTCCGATGCCTTTCCATTTGGCTTAATACGGCACTCTCATCGACGACGCGCGCGCACCGCCTCGTGATATTCACCGTTCGATGAGCGAGTTCCAATTCGGCGGTCCCCTCGGAGCTATTTTCGATTCACAAACGAAGCTCACCGTGAACCCACGATGCTTGGGCTCCGCGACGGTTCCTTTCGAAGCGAACGATCAGTTCGTCGCGGCTGCGCGCCCGGTGATCTTGAAGCACGTCCTGATGATGGTGCAGCAGGCGACGCAGAGCGGTAAAAGCATCATGGCCGCGACGGCGTCTCCCGACCTTGCGGCGATCGCGGGTGCTGCCGGCGCAGAGCTCGGCGTGCAGTTGCAAATCGGAATGGTGAACGTCAACTTCAGCGAAGAGGACCGCGACGCATACATCCGCGCAACAAACGCTGGGGCCGCGGCGAATCGTGCGGCGGCCATGGCAAAGATGAACGCGCCTGCGGCACCGGCACCACCAGCCTTCTCCACAACGACGTTCTCCGCAGGTGCACGCGTGATGGCGACCTGGCAAGACGGCCGAGCGTTTCCGGCAACCGTGCGCTCGTTCAACGGAACCCACTACGAAGTCGTTTGGGATGGCGCGACCGAAAGCACGTGGATCGTCCCGGAGAACATCCGACCGACGTGAGCCAATTCGCCACATTCCTTGGTATGCGACGTGCAACGGTCGCAGCCGTGGGAAACCTCCGCTCTCTGGTCGTGCTTGGTGCGTTGCTCGCTGCGTGCCATCCGGCGCAGCGTCCGGAGGGCGGCGATCAGCTCCAGATCAAGCCCGACGTCCACAACCTCTTTCGCTACGCCGCGTTTTACGTGGCGCCAAGCACTGTCCAGCCCGTGGCGCTCTGGATGGACCGACCCGAGCCTGCACGCACGGAGGTCGCCAAGTGGATCGACGACGCAGGCACGGGCATCGTGGTGGTCGTCGTTTCCGGCCTTTCCAACAAGGACTGCAGCGTCATCGACGAAAAGCGTTATCGCGCCGAGCTCATCGAGTCCGTCGCCACGTCGATCGAATCACGCAAGTCGCATCGCGTCGTCATCGTGCTCGAGCCAAAGGCGCTCACGAATCTCGTTGCGCACGATGCCAGCGAGAAGTGCGTCGCCGCCGACGCAGCCATCCAGCGCTCCGTTGGATACGCGATGCACCGGCTCGCGATGAGCGGCGTCGAGGTCTATCTCGACGGCGGGGATTCGCAGCTCGTCAGCACCGACGCCGATCGCGACAAGATCGCAGGCATCATCAAGAACGTCTGCGACCAAGGTGGCGGCGCCGACAAAATCCGCGGGTTCGCCATCGACGTTGGTGGAAGTGGCGCGCTCGACCTCGAGCTCGTGTACACGCACAAGCTCTTCGTCAATCTCATCAAGGTCGGCATCCTCGACAAATTCTTCGTCATCGACACGACGCTGAAGGGCGTGCCGTCGCGTGTTGCACCGGGCGCGGGCATCGACGCGTATTTTTGGATCTCGCCGGCCCCTCCTCGCTAGTCGCCGGTTGCCCAGCGGTAGCGCAGACCTAGCTCGCCGAAGTCGCCGCCGATGAGACCGATGCTGTCTGGGCTCAGAATGACGGGAACGAACGAGCCGCGCACCTCGAGATTTTTGTTGATCAAGTACGTCGCAAGCAAACCAACGCGGAGCATCACGGCGTCGCGCGAAGGGTTTCCGAGAACGTCGACGACCGGCGTGATCGAGAAGCGACCGATCTGGCTCGCGATGAAAAACGAATAGCCCGCACGCGCGCGCCAGACCGCGGGAGGTCGCGCGACGACGTGTAGCGTGTCGTCGAAGACCGAGGAGCCTTCCGGAGTGCCGGTGATTTGCGTCACGCTTGCGAGGAGCCCGACGTCGCCGGGGCCGACGCGGAAGACGCTGCGAAGCTCGGTCTCGTAGGCGATGTACGTTGCGTTGCCGGTCGCGACGTTGAAGTCGAGGAGTGAGTAGCCGTCTTGATTCGGCAGATAGCCGTGATCGAACGAGCGAGACCCGCGCACGCCGACGCGCACGTCGAAAAATGGAAACGCTGCGCGAAGGCCTCCGTAGCCACCGACCGACAGCGTGGAAAAGACGGGGTTCATCTCCACGCCGAACCACGTGGAGTGCGGGCGACCCCAGCCGAACGCCACGCGCGGCCGCATGTAGAGAAACCCGAAATCGAGCGTCGCTGCGACGAAAGGCCGAAAGCGACCGTGCGACCACGCATCGACGGCGTTGGCGTTTTGCGCGCGCGCGTGATCGGCGAGCGTCATGGTCGCGACGCACGCGAGCAGTGCGACGATTTTAGTGCGAACGCTCACCATGTGCCCGCGATCCCGACGCCGCCGATCGACGGCGAGATGTGCCACTCGAGATCCGACGTGCGCTTCTGCCCGTGCCTTGCGTAGTGGATCGCGGGAACGGTGAAGCCGACAGCGGTTCCGACGAGCGAGCCCGTGATGACGTCGGTGGCATAGTGAACATCGGCCATCACGCGCAGCACTGCAATGGCCGTGGCCGCAACGAGCGACGTCACGCACGCAGCAGCGTCGGCGCCGCCGCCGAATAGATGCAGGTGAAGGTGATGCTGGCACGTGAGGCCTGCGCTCGTGAATGCGATGGTGGAGTGCCCGCTGAAGAAGCTGCGATAGCGGCTCGGACCATTGCATTCGCCAAGTGTCGACGGGATTTCACCGCCGCAGTCTTGGCCGTAGGGTCGCTCGCGACTCAGCGCGAAATTCGCGACGCCCTGAATGCCGGTGGCGATCGCGAGCGCCTCGGCGTCGATGACCGCGATTTGGTAAGCGACATCGGCGCTGCGCCAATAGCCGTAGCCAAGCGCGAACGCGTCGAACAAAATCGGATATGAGATCACGAGCGAGAGGAGCACGTCGCTCGCATCGGATGCGGCGCGACGCGCACCATACGTGGAAAGGCGGAGTGCGCTGCGAGCAGCGTCGTCGAACAGGACACCACCCACCGCGTGCGACGAGAGCGGCGGAATAATCGCGAACGTAAGCGCCGTCGCGAGACCGATTCCCGTGACGACGTAGTCGGCGGCATTCGCGCGCGACCACTCCGGCTTCCACTCGAGCAAGCGTTCGCGCGGTGGCGCCTCCACGACAATTGCGGGTGGTGGTGGCGCCGGATTGGTGACCGGATCAGCCGCAGCCGCAATACTGGCGTGCGCCAGCACAGCTGCGATCATCGTCTTTCGCATCGTTGTGCGAGCTTGCGCTATTTTCCGATCGCTTTGAGCAAAATGAAAATAATGATTGCGCCGCCAATGCCGCCGCCGAAAAGCATGTAGAGCAGTGACCATCCCGCGGCGAGGACGGGCGCGCCCGAATTGATTGCGTCGATCATGTCTCCAGCCCTACGCAAAGATCCTGCCATCGCCCCGCTCTGGCACACCGCAGCGCTCGTGACGCTGATTCTTGCGGTCGCCGTGACGGGAACGTTGCTGGCGCGAGAAAAAGCGACGCCCGCTCTCGATTCGCCAATTGCGACTGCGTATCTGCCAACCATCATCGTGAGTTGTGGCCTTTCTGCGTACGTGTGTCGTGTTGGTCGCGCCCGAAGTGCTTTCGGATTGTTGCTGGGCAAGCCGTGGACGTGGATGGACGTCCTCATCGCCTCGGGCTTGTCGCTTTTCGTGCGTTTCTCCTACGCGGCGCTGCATGCGGGGGCGTCGCGTGCGATGGCGCCACACACGGTTGCGGAGCGAACGATTTGGGTGCTCGTGGCGGTGAGCGTCGGCGTTTCCGAGGAGCTCGTGTATCGCGGGTACCTCCAAAAACAGCTGGGCGCTTTCACCGGCCGCGCGAGCCTCGGCGTGATTCTTCAAGCGTGCCTCTTCGCCGTCGCACACGCCAACCAGGGCGCCCGCGGCGCGGCGATCATCGGAGCCTACGGGCTCGTGTTCGGCATCGTTGCCGCGTGGCGCCAATCGCTCGCGGCGGTGATTCTTTGTCATGTTGCGATCGACATGATGGCGATGTGATGTTTGTGGACATGCTTCATGGCGTCTTCATCGGCGGGAATGGCGTCGCGCCGCAACGGCACCGCACGCCGCTTTCCTTCCAGCACCGCGAGCCGCACTTCGCGCAGTTCCATAGCTCGTCGAATGCGCGAACGCGTTCGAGCGTGGTGCGAATCTCCATCGTCGATGCGCCTTGATCGCTCGCGTGCGCTTCGGCGTTGAGCACCGATTGCGCATCGGCTTCGAGCGAGCGCAAATCCCCGTCGATTTGCGCGAGAAATGCTTTGCCGCGGCTGTCGTCTTTGAGGAGCCTGCGAAGGCCCGAAAGGAGCTGACCGATTTCGCGGAATTCGTTGTCGTTGCCGCGGCGATACGGAAGGGGCACTTCGAGGCCTTCGCAAAGCTCTTTCAGCACGTGCTCGAGCCCGCGACGACCACGACGGGCGGCATCACCGGAGGCGCCCGCTTCGAGAAGCTCGAGTGCGGCGTCGACGTCGGTGGCGCCGCGATGCTCGCGAAGGCTCGGCCCGCGCTCGTACGACCAGCCAAGCACTTGGAACGTAGCCCAGCCCTTCACCTTGCGGCGAATCTGCTCGAAGAAATATCGGTCGTGTGTGAGGACGACGAGCTGCCAATCTTTGAACTCCTCGATCAACAGCTCGCCGAGGCGACCGCGGTGCGTGACGTCGAAGCTGTTGACGACGTCGTCGAGGACGAGAAATTCGAGATGCTCGTTGAAGGTGCGCGCCATCGCGAGGAAGAGCACGATCGCAACCGAGTTCATGTACGACTCGCTCAGCACGCCGTGGAGCGGGCGCTGGCGCTGGCCGTAGAAATCGACGGCGAGCTCGATGCCTTTGTCGCCCCAGGTTTCGACCGCGACGCCGCCGATGTTCTTCGTCGGGTGGAGGCGTTCGAAGAGCCGCGCGACCTCGGCGGAGATTTGCTCGAGCACCTCTTGGACGTATTTTTTTTGCTCGCCCTGGCACGCTTCGAAGATGGCGTCAGCGCGCTCGAACGCGCTCTCGGCGAGGAGCTCGGCGGCGGATGCGTCGGACCATTGCTTCGCGGCGACGAGCAACTGCCCGAACACCGCGGCTTGGTTGCGTGCCGAGGGCGGCTCGGCATCGAACGATTGGTTCTCGAGCGCCGCGAGCGCGGCTGCATCCCACTTCTTGAGCGCCGCGATGCAAGCCTCGACGGCGGCGAGATCGACAGCGCGTCGTTCGACGATGGCAGACTTCACGGCGACGGCGTCGGGCGGTGCCGAGACCTCGACGCCGATCTCGCGCATCTTCGCGCGCCAACGTGATCGATCGGCGTGGAGCGAGCCGAGCGCGCTCTCGGCGTTTTTGGCGGACTGCTCGGCCGACAGGAGCTTGGTGGCTTTTTCCTGGAGCGCCGAAAGTGTTTCGAGCAATTTGTCTCGCAATGCGTCGGCGCCGATTTTCTTGTCGCAGAGCGGGCACGCCTTCGCGTCGCCGTGGTCTTTGACCCAACGAACGGCCGAGGTGACGAGATCGATCTCGGATGTGCCCTGCGCCCCGCCTCCGACCGTGTCGTTCCATTTGCGAAAGGCCGCAACGTCGACGTTGATCTTCACGGTGTCGATTTCGGTTTTGAGCGCAGCGTTCGTGGCGCGTGGCGACGCGACCGGCGTGCTACCGCCCATTAGCGTTTTCAAATCGAGACGAAAGTAGTCGTCGATGGTGGCTTGGGATTCGAAGCCGCACGCTTGTGCGAGCGTGCCGAGAGTCTTTTCGACATCCTCGGGCTCGACTTTTTGCGCGCGAAGCGCGGCGGCAGTTTGCTCGGTCTTGCTGGTCGCTTCGTCGCGGGAGCGTTTGAGCTCACTGCGGGCTTTTTGCAAATCGGTTCGGAGCTCGTCGATCGAGCCGAGCCCGAGAAGGCGCTGGAGCGCGCTCCACTTCTCGCCTTTGGATTTGTCGACGAAGTCGGCGATGGTGCGCCCGCGCAGGAGAAACGTCTCGCGCGATGCCGCTTCGATCGCGAGCTTGTTCGGCGATTTGAGCGTGCACGATCCGCCGAGCTCGCCGTTCGTCGCGATGGCGACGAGTGTCGCTTGCTCTTTTGGCGCGCCGAGGTGGCGCACGGCGTGATCGCGCCCTTCTTTGGCGAGCAGCTCGATCTCGCCCGTGAAAAACCACTCGATCGCGTCGGCGAGCGAGCTCTTGCCCGTGCCGTTATCGCCGTACATGAGGAGCGATTGGCTTTGCGCGAGATCGATGTCGTAGACGTCGCGGACGCCACGAAACGCCTGCATCGTGATTTTCGTGAGGCGCTCACGCATCGCTGGGCCCCTTGTTCTGCGCGATGGCAGCCGCGAGCTTCGAGGCGCGCTTGGTGCCTGGTTTCTCGTTCGCGAGCTCCAGGAGAGCTTCACGCGCTTCTTCGGTCAGGTCGGGTACCTTGAGCAGAACCTCTTCGAGGAAGCTCCGCGCATCTCGGCGCTGCATGCGCCAAAACGATATCCTGCCTTTGCCATGGTCATCGGTCGAAAATCGACGCTCTTTCTAGTCTACGGCTACGAGCTCACGGAAGAGCCTCGTGAGAGCGTGGATTGGAAGGTTCGGCCCATCAAAGGGGCAGCTCTTCTTCCGCACCTCGACGAGTACGTTCGGCGGGGCGAGCTCCTCCGCCAATACGACGCCAACGACGATTTGCGCTCGTGTTTCGGCGCACGCGAGCCATGGAAGCTGACCGACGGCGAGCACACGCTCGAGGTCGTCATCACGGATGCTCCGCGCCTCTATGCGCTCGACACGGGCTACGCGTTCGTCGTGATCGGCGTGGCACCCAAGACCGATTCACTCACGCTCGCCGAGCTGCAGGACACCGCCTACGCCATCGTGCGCTCAGGCTGTTCGCGCGTCGCGGGCGTGCCGCCGCAAATGAAGAAGTGGCTCGAGGCGAAGAAGCTCTCCTCCGACGAGCCCGTGCCGCTGCGACACTTCCTCGCGAAGCTCGTGCCCACGTTGCGTCCCGAAGCGCCGCGCGGCACGCCACGGACGACGGCGCCGCTCGTGATCAGCGTGGTCCTCGCCGATGAACCGCTCGCTGCCGCAGATCGCCATCGCGTGCGCCTCGTGCATCGCAGCAAACAAGCCGTCGAGCCTCAAGACGGCGATGAGCCCGGCGTGTGGCGCGTGTCGAGCCGCGAGACGTGTCTCTTTTCGAGCTTTGGTTTTGCGTGGGTCGTGGCGACGAAGGAGGACTCCCAATTTCTCGCGGACGCGCCCCACATGATCCGCGATCGGTATCTCTACAAATGGCTGCTCGTCGAGCATCAGCGCCTCTGCTTGCTCACGCTCGCCACCGAATGCGCCGACATGTCGAACGGCATCGATGGAAGCAACTTCGCCGAGATGCGAATGCGCCTCTTGAAATTCATTGCAACATACAACTTTCGTCACGTGAGCAGCGAAGAGCGCCACGACGAATTCTACAAACGCTCGCGCGACGCGCTCATGATCGACGACTTGCTCGCCGAAGTTCGCGACGAGGTCGTGGAGATCGACACGCAGCTCGCCGCGCGCCGCGCTGAAACGCTCAACCACGTGCTCGCGTTTCTCACGCTCGTCCTCACGCCGGTGGGCATCGTGTGTGCCGTGTTTCAGACCGACACCGTGCCGGGCAAATTGCGGTTCGGCGCACTCGTGTCGCCGAGCGCGTGGCTCGCGCTCATCACGCACGCGCCGTTCCTCGTCGTCCTCGTCGCGGCCGGCCTCGGGGCGACGGTCTACACCCGCATTTTCGGTGCTCACGTCGTCACACGCCTCCTGGGTACGCTCCTCACGCGCCGCAAACGCGACTAACGACGCCTTGGCGGTCGTCCTGGGATTCGCCCATGCTAGTCGTGGGAGCCGTGAGCCGCGCAGAGGAATATGTGACGGACGTCGCGTACGTGCGCGGCTTCGAAAAGAACCTGAGTCCGTCGCGGCTTCGCGCGTGCGCGGCGCTGAACGGGTTCGCGCCGCCCGCGACAGGTGAGTTCGACTACTGCGAGCTTGGGTGCGCGCACGGCGACACGACCGTCGCGCTGGCGGCCGCTTTCCCGCGCGCGCGTTTCGTCGGCGTCGATTTGAACGCGGCGCACATCGCAGCTGCGACCACACTCGCGCTCGGCGCGCAGACGGAGAGAGCGAGATTTCTCGAGCGCGACTTCGAAGAGCTCGCTCGAGATGAGCTTCCCGATTTCGACTACATCGTCGCGCACGGCGTCCTCAGCTGGATCGGCCCAAAAAAGCGGGCTGCGGTGCTCGACTTCATCCGTCGGAAGCTCAAGCCAGGCGGCCTCGCGTACGTCAGCTACAACGCGCTCCCCGGTTGGGCGCCGGTCGAGCCGCTCCGACAATTGATTCTCGCGCGCGCAGCGGTGGCTACGGGCAACAGCCTCGATCGCGCACGCGCAGGTCTCGAATTCGCCGACGCACTCCGTGAAGCGGGCGCTCACTACTTCGAGAGCAATCCCGCGGCCACCGCGATGCTCGAGACCATGAAGCGCCACAGCCTCCACTACGTGGTGCACGAGCACCTTCACGCCCACTGGGTGCCGATGTACTTCGCGCAAGTCGCAGCCGAAATGGCCGCGCACGATGCGTACTTCGTTGGCCAGCTGCCGCTGCATCTCAACTATCGCGATCTCACGATTCCAGCGTCGCTCGAGCCGATCTTTCGCGGCGTGACAGACCGCTCCGCATTCGAAGGTTTGAAAGACTTCGCAGTCAACACGTTTTTCCGCTGCGACGTGTTCGTCAAGGGCCGCGCAGGCCGCTCCGACGCCATCACGCGCGAATACCTCGAGACGACGCCCTTCGGCGCGCTCGGCGACGAAGGTCCGATGGCCCGCGAAGTGCCGCTGCCGAACCACACGCTCCGCTACAAAGGCGAAGTCTTCGACGCGCTCATCCCCGCTCTCGGCGAAGGCGCCGACACCGTGACCTCGCTCGCCGCGCGCACGTCGTTCGCGCCCGCGCGCGTCCGCGATGCGATGCTGCATCTCCTGCTCGGCGAGCGCATCTCACCGCTCGAAGCGCCAACGAAAACGCCCATGCGCATCGGCAAGCTCAGCGTTCCATCGGCATACAACCACTGGATCATCCAGCGCGGGTTCACAACGGAAGTGCCCGTCGTGCTTGCAGCCCCCGCGATGGGCAACGGCGTAGAGCTCTCGATGACCGAAGCCGCCGGCCTCTATCTCGCCCTCGAGGCCGACGTCGTGAAACGCGCTGAATGGACGCGCGCTTTCTGTGTAGACCTCACGCATTTGACGCTCGGCGACCGCACCGTGACGGACAAGCACGATCTCGAGACGATCGTCGGCGCCGAAGCCGAACGCTTCCGCGAGACGCGCGTGCCAAAGCTCGTCGAGCTAGGCGTCCTCGCGAGCGATTGACTCGAGCTTGTCGACTCGCTTTTCGAGCGCATCGATCCGCATGCGCTCTTCACGACGATCGAAATCAGCGCGGAGCTGCCGAAGCTCGACGCGCATGGCCTCGATGTCTTCGGAGTTCTTCCGGATGTCCTCGGAGTTCTTCCGGATGTCCTCGGAGTTCTTCCGGATGTCCTCGGAGTTCTTCCGGATGTCCTCGGAGTTCTTCGCGATGTCCTCGGAGTTCTTTCGGACGGCGAATTCGAGCGCGTCGAGGCGAAGCTCGATGCGGGCTACACGCGCATCGAGTGTGTCGAACTTCGAGCTGAGCTCCGTCACTTTATCGCGCGTCGTGATTGCGAGCTCGACGACGACTTTGAACTGCGAGCGCATCTCCTCGAGCAGCACGTTGTGGTTGGCGATCACTTCCGCCAATGCAGCAGTCTTCGGAGCCATCTTTTTCACCTGACCATGGAGCTTTGCCGGCGACAAGGGACGTCCCTCGCTGTGGAGAGACGTCCCTTGGCCAGGCGTGCGTCACGCTTCCGCGTCGACACGGCGGCCGGGTTTGACCGGGCCGGCCGAGAGGATGGCGGTGCGCAGCTGGTGCTGCATCTCGAGGTTCGACGAGAGCGTGTCGCGCGAGCGCTCGCGCCCGTTGCCGAGCGCCGTCCCCGCGAACGCGTGGTGGTTGCCGCTCTTGTCGACGAGCCCGCGACTGACGCCGAGATCGAGAAGCTCGCCTAGAGTGTCGACGCCCGTGCCGTAGCGGATCTCGAACTCTGCTTCGCAAAACGGAGGCGCCATTTTGTTCTTCGCAACCTTGACGCGCGTGCGGCCGCCGACGATCTCGTCGCCGATTTTCACTTGGCCGATGCGGCGCACGTCGAGGCGCATCGATGCATAGAACTTCAGCGCGTTGCCGCCGGTGGTCGTCTCGGGGCTGCCGAACGTGACGCCGATTTTCTGGCGGAGTTGGTTGATGAACACGATCACCGTGCCCGTGCGGTGCGTGATGGCCGTAAGCTTGCGGAGCGCTTGGCTCATGAGCCGCGCTTGCAGGCCCATGTGCGCATCACCCATTTCGCCCTCGATTTCGGCCTTCGGCGTGAGCGCCGCAACCGAGTCGATGACGACGAGATCAATCGCGCCCGAGCGCACGAGCATCTCGGTGATCTCGAGCGCCTGCTCGCCGGTGTCGGGCTGCGACACGAGCAGCCGCTCGGTGTCGACGCCGATGCCGCGCGCGTATTGAACGTCGAGCGCGTGCTCGGCGTCGATGAAAGCGCACACGCCGCCGCCTTTTTGCGCTTCGGCAATCGCGTGGAGCGCGAGCGTCGTCTTGCCGCTCGACTCCGGGCCGTAGATTTCGACCACGCGGCCGCGCGGATATCCGCCGACACCGGTCGCGAGATCGAGCGCGATCGAGCCGGTCGGAATCGTGGCGACGGGCTCCGTGTCCGAGCCGTCGCCGAGCGTCATGACGGCGCCCTTTCCGAATTGTTTCTCCACGCTGCCGATCACACTTTTCAGCACGCGCATCTTCTCTGCAATTTGTTCGAGCATGTTCTTTTCTCCTGTTTTCATGCGGCGACTTCGCCGCACAACTCCGTTTTGCGGTCGAGGACGCGCAATGCGATCGCCTCGGCGACGTGGTCAGCACCGACGTCGGTCGCGGCGGCAAGGTCTGCGATGGTTCGCGCGACCCGCTGAACTTTTGCGTGCGCTCGCGCCGAAAGGCCGAGACGATCGGCTGCCATCGCGAGGAGGCGCTCGGCGCTTGCACCAAGCCGAACCGTGCGCTCGACGTCGCGCGGGCCGAGATACGCGTTGAGCGACGAACGGAGATCCAGCTCGCGCATGCGTTCGAGCTGCCGAATGCGCGCGCGATGAACGCGCTCGCGCACGAGCGTGCTCGGCTCGCCGCGGACTTGCGCGCGAAGCGCCGTGACCGACACCGGCGGAAGGCGCACGTGGACGTCGATGCGATCGAGAAGCGGTCCACTCAGCCGGCTGCGATACGTGCGCACGCGCTCGACGGCGCAGTCGCATCGACCCGACGGATCACCGTGAAACCCGCACGGACACGGATTCATCGCGCCGATGAGGAGCGGCCTCGCAGGAAACGTTGCGCGGCCGTGCGCGCGAGAGATCGTGACGGTGCCGTCTTCGAGTGGTTGGCGCAGCGACTCGAGCGCGCCCCGACGAAACTCGGGAAGCTCGTCGAGAAAGAGCACGCCATGGTGCGCGAGGCTCACTTCACCGGGCCGCGGAATGTCGCCGCCGCCAATCAGACCGGGTTCGCTGGTGGTGTGGTGCGGCGCGCGAAACGGGCGCGCACGAACGAGCCCGCGCACGCGGCCGAGCACGCCGGCGATGCTGTGCACGGCAGTGACCTCGAGCGATTCACCGGCGCCAAGCGGCGGAAGAATGCTCGGCATGCGGCGCGCGAGCATCGTCTTGCCGGACCCGGGCGGACCGATGAACAGCAAATTGTGGCCGCCCGCCGCGCAAATCTCGAGAGCGCGGCGCGCCGCGGGTTGACCGCGCACGTCGGCGAGATCGTCGATCGGCTCCGAGTCGACAGTGGCCGCATCTTCCTTGGCGCGCGGCATCGCGGCGCCGCGCAGCCCATCGCGAACTTCGGCGAGCGAGGCTGCAACGCGTACGTCGAGCCCGGTGATGAGCGCCGCTTCGCCTTCGTTCGGCGTCGGCACGATGGCAGCACGCACATGGCGCCGCAGCCCCATGAGCTTCGGCAAGACGCCACGCACGCCGTACACGCCGCCGCCGAGCGCGAGCTCACCGAGAAACAAAACCCCTTCGAGCGATTGCGCAGGCACAACGCCGAGCGCGGCCATCGTCGCCGCGGCTATCGCGAGGTCGAACCCGCTCCCATATTTCCGCTCGTCGGCCGGCGCGAGATTGACGATGACGCGATACTCGGAAAGATCGACGCCAACTTGCGCGAGCGCACTCTTGACGCGCACCCGACTCTCGCGCACCGCCGCCTCCGCAAGCCCGACGAGCTCGAACGAAGGAATGCCACGCGTAGCCTGCACCTCGACGCGCACGAGCGACGCATTGAGACCAAGCAAACTTGCACTGAGCGCGACAGCGAGCATGTCATCGCCCATTGCGACGCGCGTGCCATCACGATCTGCCTATTTTCAGCCAGGTTCGCAGCTCCTGATCTGGCCCGGCCATGCCACTGGCCTGGCCCGCGCCACCTCGTACCCGTGAGCGCTCCTTACGGTACGAGCCAGTCGAGGACGGTGAGACCACCACTCATGCGGAGCGTATTGGCCGTCGACTTCACGAGCGCCTTCTGTGCGGCGTCCAAGAATACGAGCGCTTCATCTCGGTCGTAGCTCATCAAGTTGTTGCGCACCGTCGAGTGTGGCTGGATGCCGAAGTAGTGGCCGAATTCGTGGGCGAGTGTCGAGGCGCTCGCGTCGGCCGCGATGATGACGTAGCGGTGGCTCGGTGATGTGCGCGAATCCCACGTGACGCCGCGGCGGTAGAGGCCGACTTCGGCGTCGTCGCGGAGGGAGCGCACGACGAACACTTGCACTTCGTGCGCGGTCACGAGCGGCGCGAACTTGTCGCGCATGCGCGGATCTTCGATGCGCGCGAGCTCCGTGCCGAGCGACCGGACGTGGTTGATTCGCAGGTGAACGCCCAGTGCGCCGAAGATTCGCTCGGCCACGGCGACCTCGCGATCGAGCCAGGCGCGGTCCACGACGGCGCCGTTTTCGTCGGTCGTGACGGCGACGTCAATCGGGAAAACAGGCTCCCGATCGGCGCGTGCTTCGCTCGGAATGACCAGAAACACCGCAGCAAGCGCCACCACGACAACGAGCGCGCGCATCCACGGTTAATACCTGTACTTTGCTACGCTTGGAAGCGATGGAGCTCGAGCACGACATCCCGATACGCAGACACGTGCACAGCGTCGAGCTCGCGCCCGATAACAAGCACGTGCTGCTCGGTGGGTTCGCCGGTGTGTGGTTGGTCGACCTCCGCGGACGCGAAGTGCGGACGTACCGCGAGCCGCTCGGTTGCATCGTGCATGCTGCGCGCTCTTCCGCTGACGGCAAACGCGTCGTCGCCGCGGGAGGCGATTGCGTCTTCGACGTCTGGAACGCAAAGACCGGCAAGGTGCAGCACACGGCGAAAACCGAAGAGGGCATCGTCACGCGCATCTCGCTCAGCCTGGATGGCAAGCGCGCCCTCACCGCTGCGCGAAACGATTTCTTGCAAGCGTGGGATCTCGACACCGGAAAACGCCTCGCCGGATTTCGCGCCGCGAAAAGCTTCGTGCTCGGCGCCGCGATCTCGCCCGACGGAAAGCTCGCCGTGCACGCCGGCACGGACGGCGTCGTTCACTTCTTCGATATCGACAACGACAAAGAAATATCCGCGTCGCCCGGCAAAGGTTGGGTCGAGGTCGTCGAACGCTCCGACG
This sequence comes from Polyangiales bacterium, assembly GCA_038239005.1. Taxonomy (GTDB): domain Bacteria; phylum Myxococcota_A; class Polyangia; order Polyangiales; family Polyangiaceae; genus DASXHD01. The sequence continues at coordinate 2,473 of JBBSFE010000011.1, read as the reverse complement.
ACGGGCGCTTCTTCATCAGCGGCGGCCGGGACAAGAGCATCATCATCTGGTCGAAGAACGGACAACGCTTCAAGACGCTGAGCGGCTTCGGCAGCACGATCATGACGATGTCGATCTCGCCCGACGGCAAATACGTCGCCGCCGCAGGCGCACGCGCTGCCGCATTGTTCGACGTCGCAAGCGGCAAGATCATCGAGCCCATCACCGGTCACGTGAAAGGCATGAGCTGCCTTCGCTTCTCGTTCGACGGCAAACGCCTGGTCACGGGCGGCAACGACAACCGCATCTGCGTTTGGCGCCTCAAATAATCATGTAGCCCAGCACGAGGTGGTGAGCGACGTCACCTTCGCAGCTGACTCCACGGACCTCGCGCCTGAATATGGCTGGGGGCTTGCGGTGAGTGGCCTCGGGGCGAAGTCGTGCGACTATGACGGATGCGCCGGGACGCGATCGTTGCTCTCGGGATGGTGTTGGCGTGCGGCGCGCGCACGGGTCTCCTCGCGCCCGACAACGACGCCGGCGTCCATCACGACGCCGGTGACGCCAGCACTTGCGGCACACACTGCTCGGCCGATTTGCATGAAGTGCTCGACTGCAACGGCAAGGTCGTTCAAGTCTGCGACGAGAACCAAGGATGTGACGGCACCGGCTGCTCCGAAGCGTGCCTCGCTGCGCAGGCTCACATGAGCACCGTCGGTTGCGAGTACTACGCGATCGACCCGGACGTGATCGCCGACGGCATCGGCGCGTGCTTTGCGGCGTTCGTTGCCAACACGTGGACGAGCCCCGTTACCGTCGGCGTCGACCGCGGCGGCACGACATTCGACCCCGCGCTCTTCGCGCGCGTTCCATCGGGCGCAGGTCAATCGATCACGTACGCACCACTGACGAACGGGCAGCTCCAACCGGGCCAAGTCGCGATCCTCTTTCTCGCGCGCAGCGGAGCGACGCTTACATCGTGTCCTTCCGGCATCACGCCCGCCGTCACCGTCGAAGATGCCGCAATTCACGGCACGGGCTTGGGTCACGCGTTCCACATCACGGCAACCGCACCCGTCGCGGCGTACGCGATTTTCCCTTACGGCGGTGGGCCAAGCGCGGTCACGGCGGCAACGCTCCTTTTGCCCCCATCGACGTTCGAGGACAACTTCGTCGCGACGGCTCCATTCGATCCGGACGTGCTCGTTCCGTACGCCAACGCAACGCTGTCGTTCGTCGCAACCCAAGACGACACGGCGATCACGATCGACCCGACGAACGCCATCATCCCCGGCCTCGACGTGAAAGGCACGATGACGCACGTTCCCATCACGTACACACTCTCGGCCGGGCAAGAGCTCCAAATCACGCAGCACGACGATCTCACCGGCAGCATGATCCAGGCAACGAAACCCATCGCCGTGTTTGCCGGCGCAACGTGCATGAACATCGGCACGAGCGACAACGCATGCGACGTCGGTCATCAGCAGCTCCCCGCGATTCGCGCGCTCGGCAGCGAGTACGTTGGCGTTCGATATCGCAATCGAAACAACATCGAGGAGATCGTGCCTTGGCGATTCGTCGGCGTGGTCGACGGCACGACGCTCACGTTCGAACCACACATCGACGGCGCACCGACAGCGCTCGCGCGCGGCCAGCTCGCGACGCTCTGGTCGCCGGGCCCGTTCGTCGTCACGTCACAAGACGCGAGCCATCCCTTCTACATGTCAGCGCACATGACGAGCGCCGACAGCCCATTCTCCGGAGGCGATCTCGGCCGCGGCGACCCTGAGTTCGTGAACGTGATCCCGCCCAAGGAATACCTTGCAAACTACACGTTCTTTACTGACCCCACGTATCCCGAGACGAACCTCGTCGTAATTCGCGAATCGAGCGACGACGTCACACTCGACTGCGCTGGCAAGCTCGGAAGTTGGCAATCGATTGGCTCGTCGAAATACCAATTCACGCGGATCGATCTCGTGCGCCACAACTTCGACCCGCAAGGCAGCTGCGACAACGGCCTCCACACGATGTCGAGCACGTCTCCCTTCGGCGTCACCGTGTGGGCGTGGGGCTCGGAAGAGACGGGCTCGTGGAGCAAATACGTTTCGTACGCCTATCCCGCAGGCGCGAGCATCGTTCCGATCAACGACGTAGTCGTTCCCGTCAATTGATTCGCTTGCCTTGCCACGATGTGCCACCGCACGACTTCGTACGCACCCTGCAGAGCGAGCGAACAGCGAGGATCGCGTGTGGCACGCCGTCCTCGATTCGCGACCCGGCTGCGATGCACTTTGTTTCAAGACTGCACCCACGACGTCATACCAAGGCCAGTGCCAATCGCTGTGCGATTAGGAGCCCGATCGAAATTATCGGTCCCGCTTTCCGGATCGGACCGCGTAGTTCCAGTCGCCACGAAACTTCTTTCTTTCGAGTCTGACCGCGCGAAGGGCATCGCTTGAAACCTCCTTGCCGACTTCGTATTCGCGTT